>CAWIWZ010000016.1:0-159508 GCA_963839885.1 uncultured Gammaproteobacteria bacterium | reverse complement strand
ACTGGCCTCTCACCCGTACCAGCACACGGTCGCTGCTTGTGTCGATCGAGCCGGACGCCTGCAGGCTGTTCTGGTTCTTGAGGCTCTCGGCAATCGCCAGCGGCGTGATGCCGAGCGCGGCCAGCCGCTCGTGGGAGAACTCGACGTAGATCTTCTTGGCCTGTTTGCCGTAGATGTCAACCTTCTTCACCATCGCGACTTTGAGCAGGCGACGCTTGATGTCTTCGGCTGTGTCCGAAAGCTCCGCGTGACTGATGCCATCGCCTTCCACGGCATACAGCAGCCCGGTCACGTCCCCGTATTCGTCGTTGAAGATCGGACCGATGACGCCCTCGGGAAGCTCGAGCTCGATGTCGCTCAACTTCTTGCGCACCTGGTACCACGCTTCGAGCTGGTCCGCCTTGGAGGTGCCGCCGATCACGGTGATCGTCATGGCGCCATAACCCTGGCGCGCATACGTTTTCACCTTCTCGAAGTGCTCGAGCTGCTCGAACTTCTTCTCCATGCGGTTGAGCACCTGGTCCTGGATCTGTTGCGCCGTGGCGCCGGGCCAGGTCACGAGCGCCGTCATCGACGGCACGGAGAAGTTCGGGTCTTCGAGCTGACCGAGCCTGGTGAAGCCGAGCACGCCGCCCACGCCGATCACGAGGATCAGGAACAGCACGATGGCGCGGTGGTTCAGCGCCCATTCGGTGACGTTGAAGGATTTCATTGGGAGGCTTGCCGGGGTCTTCAGAGCGCGCTGACGAGAGCAGCGCGACTTTCAATCCGGGAGCCATCTTCTGCACGCCCGCGGTGACGATGAGCACGCCCGCCGGCGGCCCGGAGACGAGAACCTCGTCCTTGCGGTATCCGTGCACCGTGACGCGGATCAGTTCGACCGTTCCGATCGGCTCGGCGCCGGCGCGCCGCACAGCCCACAACGCCGGCTGCCCCTGGCTTTGCGTAATCGCGGCGGCCGGGATCACTGCCACCCTCGGGCCTGCCAAACCGTGCTCGGCCATCAGCGTCGCCGACGCGCCGAGAGGCAGCTTGCGCGGCGCCGCCGGGCGTAGCCGTGCACGGTACGTACGCGTCTGCGCCGCGGCCTGAGCGGACAGTTCCCGCAGGACGACCTCGAACTTGTCGTCCGGCGCGCTCGCGAGCCACGCCCGGTAGCTAGCGGTCTTGAAGATCGTCAGATGGTCTTCCGGCACGTCGATGACGATCTCGGGCTCGCCCTCGTTCGCAATCGCGATGACCGGCTGCCCGGCCGCGACGACCTGCCCGACCTCGAACCGCACGGCGGTCACGACGCCGCTGCCCGATGCGAACAGGACCGTGTACTTCACCTGATTGCGAGCGAGATTCAGTTTGCGCATCTCGGCCTCGGCCGCTGCCCGGGCGGTGAGCGACTCGCTGTGTGCGTGCTCCTCGTCGGAGTCGCTTACCGAGCCGTCGAGCTTCAGATCCTGCAGACGCCGCCAGTCCGACTCGGTCTGGCGCACCCGCGTCATGGCAGCCTCGAGATGCTGGCGCGCTGCTTCCTCCGTCAGCTTGAAGTCGACGTCATCCAGCACGGCGAGCACGTCGCCTTCGCGTACCGTGTCGCCGACGTCGATCCGACGCTCCATGACCTTGCCGCCGACGCGAAACGCCTGATCGACTTCGTGCCGCGACTGCACCGAGCCGAAGTAACGATTCGCGTCGCGCGCCGTGTCGTAGCGAAGTTCGACCGTGCGAACGGCCCGAAGCGCCTCCGCCTCCGGTGCGCGCGATCCGCACGCGGCAAGCAGCGAGGCAGTGGATATGGCGACAGCGGTCGCGGTCTAGCAGGTCTTTCAAGACGGTTCTCCCTTAAGTGCGCCGGGCTCAAACGCTTCCCAGCCTCCCCCGAGCGCCGTGTAGAGCTGCACGGTGGCGAGCATCAGCTCCGTGCTGCTGTCGTTGGCGTCGATCCGGACGGAGAGGCGCCTGCGCTGCGCATCGAGCAGCGGCAGAAGGTCGATCTGACCTCGATTATAGAGAGACTGTGCATGCGCCAGCGCCGCGTCCGCGGAGTCGGCGGCGATCTGCAGGGCTTCGGCGCGCTGGCGTTCGTCGCGCAGGTCGACCAGGGCATTCTCGACGTCTTCGAGCGCGCGCACGATGGCGTCCTCGTAACTCAGCAATGCCTCGCGCTGGTCAGCCTCGGCCACCTCGTTGATGGCGCGGGTCCGTCCCCAGTTGAAGATCGGCATGGTCAGCAGGGCCGACACGTTCGTGTAGCGCGCCGCTCCGAGGTCGATTCCGTTCGCCTCCACGTCCTGGCGGCCGAAAAGCGCACCCACGAAGAGGCGCGGGAACCACTCCGCCGCGGCTTCCCGGCGCCGCTGGTTGGCCGCCTGGAGCTGCGCGCCGGAGGCGAGCAGGTCCGGCCGGCGCTGGAGGATCGTCGCAGGCTGTCCGGGCTGCACGTCCGGAACTACCGCGGCGCCGCCCCACGCGACGACGGCCGCCGTTGCGTTCGATGCCTGATCGCCGATCAGCACCGCGACCCGATGCCGCGATACCGCGACGAGCGTCTCGAGCGGTGGGATCACTGCGCGCGCGCTCGACGCGTCTGTCCGGGCGCGCTCGACGTCGAACTTGGACGCAAGGCCCACCCGATGGCGCGCAGTGACGAGACGCAGCGTCTCGTCTTGCGCCGCCGAGATCGCACGAACCGTCTCGAGCTGGCGCAGCGCGCCGACCAGCGTGAAGTAGTTCGTCGCAACGTCGGTCAGAACGAGCAGCCGGACGGCCCGCGCGCCGTCTTCGGTCGCGATCCTGTCCCAGGTCGAGGCGGACGCGGCGGCGCGGAGCCCGCCGGCGACGTCGATCTCCCAGGACACGCCGACCCCGACCGACCCGCTCTCCTCGGCGGGCGAGCCCTTCGGATCGTTGTCGCGCCCGGAGGCCTCGAGGCCGACGCTCGGCCGCAGGAAGGAACGGTTGATTTTTTCGCCGGCTCGCGCGGCACGCACGCGCTCGGCCGCGATTCTTACATCGCGGTTTTCGCGAGCCGCGCGCTGAATGAGGTCCGTGAGCACGGGATCGCCGTAGCGCTCCCACCAGGCCACTTCCGGGGCAGCCTCGGCCGCCGGGGCAGCGGCTGCGAAGCGGTCCGGCACTTCGACTTCGGACTGCAGGACCGGCGTTGTACAGGCCCCGAGCGCAAGTACGAGGACTCCCGACAGGATCGCCGCCAGGGCGCGCGCGGATACGGGTGCTGTTGCCATTCAAGTACTCGCTTGCTGAGACATTTCTCGGGAAACAGCGTACGAAGCGGCGAACGGCGAGTGGTCAGGGAAGGGTCGCGCTCTGGTCGCCATTTCGTGAGCCTGGCCACGGGCGCGCCGCGAGAGCTGCCCCCAGCCTGCGCAGCCATGACGGGCAAAGACCTGCTGGAGGGTGATGACGCGCTCGGCGCTGGCCGCGGCGGCAATCAACCCCCTTGGCGCGGACTTACAGCCCGTCGGGCGATGTGGACTCGACGATATCGCCGATGATCATGCGGAGCAGCTCGTGAGCAGTCATGAACTCGCCCCGCCTGCCGGTGACGAGGTTCTCCAGGCGCCCGATCAGGGCGTCGGGGGTCGCGTCGCTGCGCACCTTGACGACGTAGGCGCGGCGGTTGGGATACTTGGATTCGGAGCTTAGGACCATTGCATTCGCTTCCACTTCGGCAATTGCGGCCAGAGTAGTGGCCACGGTCTGCCGAGTGGTCAGGGAACGGTCGCTGTTCGGTCACAAAGGCTCGGCCGCGCCCGGGCCGCTAGCTGCTCGTGCGCCCGACGACCCGAGCAGTCCACGGCAGCGTCAGTGGATCGCGCGCGCGAAGGTGCGCCCGCGCATGAGTTGCAGCGCTTCGAAATTCTATTCGGCAAGATAGACGAGCGAGTGCATTGCTGATTCATATAAGCGCCGGCCAGCACAGCAAGCCGGCCAAGTAAAGAACGAGATGTCGGCGTCGAGGTTGGACCGCAGCCATCGCGCTGATGAAAATCAGGCGCAGTTTCGATCTTGGACGCAGCAGCCCAGCAGCCGTGTCTGGCACCAGCAGGTTCGCCGTAGGGGCTTCCACGCCCGAAACTCGGTAAGCAGCCGTTCCGAGAATCTCTCGCGGATGCCACCGCGGTAACAGGCGGTGGCAAGTTCAGCCTGCAGCATCCCCCATCAAGGGGAGTTACTTCGCATGTCTCGTGCGCCAACCTTCGCATCACACGCGTCTCACTCGGACCGTTGCGAGGCTCATATGAAAGTGTTGTTCGAAGGTACTCACTCTCCGTGAGAGGAGATGCTGGCGAGATCAGTTGCCGAGCTGGTGTGTATGGCTGATCGGCTCGGTGTGCCGGGCAACGCTAGGGCGTCATATTAAGGTGTAAGGGCGGCACGCTCGGGTGCAATAGGCCGGTGGCGCACGGGGGACTAGGCTGGTTTCGCTCAATAAGGAGAGGCGAAATGCGTGAAAGGCCACTCGTCGCGATCGTAGACGACGACAAGTCAATCCGCAACGCGACACAAGATCTGTGAAGTCGGCGGGGTTCTGCACCGCCACGTTTGAAGACGCCGAGAGTTTCCTCGGCTCGGCGATTCGCACGAGTGCGACCAGCTTGGTTGCCGAGATGCGAATGCCCGGTATGACGGGGCTCGAGCTGTATCAGTAGCAGGGAGACCGCGCATGCAAATCGATACGGGAAATACGGGCTTCATGCTGCTCTGTTGCAGCCTGGTGATGCTCATGACACCGGGCCTGGCCTTCTTCTACGGGGGCCTCGTGGGCTCGAAGAACGTCATAACGATCATGATCCAGAGCTTCGTCTCCCTGGCCTGGACCGCGGTGCTCTGGTGGGCTTTCGGCTTTTCCTTGTGCTTCTCAGGTGACTTGCGAAGCGGGACCGATGTGGCGGGGATCATCGGCAACCTTGATTGGGCATTCCTGCGGGGCATCGGGCTCGATACCCCTTCGCCCGGCAACGACACGGTCCCGATGTTTGTCTTCTGCGCCTATCAGATGATGTTCGCGATCATCACCCCGGCCCTGATCACGGGAGCCTTCGCCAATCGCGTCACGTTCAAGGCCTACCTGCTCTTCCTTACGGCCTGGCTTGTCCTCGTCTATTTCCCCTTCGTGCACATGGTTTGGGGCGGCGGGCTTCTGGCGCGGTGGGGCGTGCTCGATTTCGCCGGCGGAATCGTGGTGCACACCACCGCAGGAATCGCGGCACTCGCCTCGGTCCTCTACGTGGGCAAGCGCAAGGTTCTTGACCGCGGTGCCCACAACATCCCCATGGTCGCGCTGGGCGCGGGGCTGCTCGGGTTCGGGTGGTACGGATTCAACGCAGGCTCCGAGTTCCGCGTCGACTCGGTGACGACCGTCGCGTTCCTGAACACGCACCTCGCCGCCTCGTTCGCCGCCATCGCCTGGCTCTGCATAGATTGGATGACCTCGAAGAAGCCCAAGTTCATCGGCCTGCTCACGGGCGGCGTGGCGGGCTTGGCCACGATCACGCCCGCCGCCGGCTTCGTCTCGCCCGCCTCCGCGTGTCTCATCGGCGTCGTCGCCGGCTTAGTCTGTTTTTATGCCGTAGAGCTCAAAAACAGGATGGGCTGGGACGACGCCCTCGACGTCTGGGGCGTCCACGGTGTAGGCGGCATACTCGGGACTTTAATGTTGGGCATTCTCGCCACGACGGCGTTCAACCCGGCCGGGACGGACGGCCTTCTGCATGGAAACATGCACTTCTTCCTCGTGCAGTGCGCTGCCATCCTCGTCGCTTCCATTTCGGCCTTTGCCTTCACCCTCGGGATGCTGTGGGTCATCGATCGCATTACCCCGGTGAGGGTGAGCGCGGTGACCGAGCAGATAGGTCTGGACCAGGGCCTCGGTGGCGAGACTGCCTACCTCTGAAACGGGATCTTTGAAAATGATAGGAGATTCTGAACCGCCCCGGGATCTCCGGAGAGCTCCGCGGCCATGAATATTTTCCCTGCGCAGCACCTTGACCCCGGGTCGCACATGGGCGAGGCGCTGTTCGGGCTGATCATGACGCTGACGTTTACGCTCGGCGCGGACCTCGTCATCCAGGAACAGGGCCGCGAGGGCGCCCGGCTGATGATGCTCGGTATCCTCGGCTGCAACCTGGCCTGGGGCCTCATCGACGGCGTGCTTTACGTGCTCGATTGTGCCTTCGAGCGTGGACGGCTGCACCGCATCGGTTACGAGGTGCGCGCCGCGCCGAGTCCGCTCCGGGCCCGTCAGCTCGTGGCCGCCGAACTGGACGAGTTGCTCGTGCCCCTCACCGATGCACGACAGCGCGACTCGCTGTACGCAGCGATCGTGCAGCGCGTGAAGACGGGGCCGACCGCGACACAGCCCGTGACGCGAAAGGATCTGCTCGGTGGACTGGAGAGCGGCCTGCTTGTCTTCTCCTGCAGCTTCCCGGCCGTGCTGCCCTTCCTGCTGTTCGACGAGCCGCGGTTCGCGCTGCGGGCCTCGAATACGATCCTGCTCGCGCTGCTCTACTACTTGGGCTACCGCCACGCGAGGCACACGCTTACCAAACCGTGGATCGCCGGCCTCGTATTCCTGCTCTCCGGCCTGTTTCTCGTCGCGGTCGCGCTCCGGCTGGGGGGCTGACGATGACCGGGCCGGTCGCGCTCCACGGCTACCAGCGCGAATGGTTGCGCCCGGACTTGATTGCCGGACTCACGGCTGCGGCGGTCGTCATCCCGAAAGCCATGGCGTTCGCGACGATCGCGGGGCTTCCCGTGCAGGTCGGACTGTACACGGCCCTGGTGCCAATGGTCGTTTACGCGGTGCTCGGCACCTCGCGCCCGCTCAGCGTCAGCACGACGACGACTATCGCCGTCCTGACGGGGTCGGCGTTGGGCAACGTGGCCCAGGGCGCCGCGGTCGACCTGCTGGTCGCCGCCGCAACGCTCGCGGTGATGGTCGGGCTGGTTCTGCTCGCGGCCGGGCTGCTGCGATTGGGATTCGTGGCGAATTTCATCTCGGAACCCGTGCTGGTCGGGTTCAAGTCGGGCATCGGGTTCGTGATCGTCGTCGACCAGTTGCCGAAGCTGCTCGGCCTGCACGTCGAAAAGACCGGCTTCTTGCGCGACATTTTCGCGATCCTCGCGCACCTGCCGCAGACGTCCCTCGTCACGCTCGCGGTCTCGGCGGCGATCGTCGTGCTGATCTTCGGGCTGGAACGCTTCCTTCCGCGCGTACCTGCGCCACTCGTTGCCGTGGCAGCGGCGGTCGCTGCCTCTGCGCTGCTCGACTTGCCCGCGCTCGGAGTGGCCACCGTGGGTGCCGTGCCGACCGGGCTGCCCTCCGTCACCTGGCCCGATCTCGCGCTCGTCCAGGCTTTGTGGCCGCCGGCCATCGGCATCGCACTGATGAGCTTCACCGAGTCGATCGCGGCCGCGCGCGCGTTCGCCGAACGCGACGAACCCCTGCCCGAGCCCAATCGGGAGTTGCTCGCCCTCGGCGTCGCTAATGCGGCCGGAGGTCTGCTGGGGGCCATGCCCGCCGGTGGCGGCACGTCACAGACCGCAATCAACCGCCTGGCGGGCGCCAAGTCCCAGGCCGCCGAGCTGGTCACCGCGGCCAGCACTCTCGCCACCCTGCTGCTGCTCGCCCCGAGCACGCGGTGGATGCCGCAGGCGGCCCTGGCCGCGGTCGTCATCCGCTATTCCTTCGAGCTCATCCAGCCGAAGCAGTTCTTGGCAATCCGGCGGGTACGGACGACGGAGTTTCGCTGGTCCGTCATCGCGTTCGCGGGTGTCATCCTGCTTGGTACGCTGCAGGGAATCGTCGTCGCGGTCATTGATTCGCTGCTGTCGCTCGCGCAGCAGGCTTACAACCCACCGCTCTATGCAGTGGCACGCAAGCGCGGCACGGCTGTCTTCCGTCCTGTCGGACCGGACCATCCCGACGACGAGAGCTGGCCCGGCCTGCTGCTGCTGCGAATCGAGGGTCGACTGTTCTTTGCGAATGCCCAGCGGGTCGCCGACCTGATCTGGTCCAGGCAGCAGAGCACCCGGGCGCAGGTGCTCGTGATCGACTGCCGGGCGGTGATCGATGTCGAATACACCGCGATCAAGGTCCTCGAGCAGCTGGACGACAAACTGCGGCGCAACAGTTGCCAACTGTGGTGGGCTGGCATGACACGGGGGGTCTTCGAAGTCGTCGAAAGGTCGGGCATCGGCGCGCTGATCGGCCATGAGCGCATGTTCCTGAACCTGCAGGCGGCCGTCGAATCCTACGAACGGAGCGGCGGACATGAACCGATTGAAGAAAAAGCGACAGGACAAGGGCCGGAAGCGCCGCACCAGCCATGATGCAGCCGCGAAATGCGCGCGTGGCGGCATCGCGTCCAAGTACTGACGACGAACCGCGGCCCAGGCTCGCGACGGCTGCCGGCGGGGGTTCAGCGTTCAGTGTCCGAGTCTTACCCGTAGGCGACGTGTCGCAAGTACGCCGAGAAACGTGTTGATGCGGGCACCGGCAACGAGCTTGCGCAGCTCGTCGCGATAAATCGCCTCAACCTGCCACGCCGACACGTGGAACTCACGAGCCAGCGATTCGCGCAGCGCCTCATCCAGCGGCGGCGAATCGGCCGCCGGCTGCGCCGGCACGGTCGTTGCGACGTTCATTTGTCCTTCGGCCCACCGATTCATTGAAGTGTTCCTCGTGTACACGCGACGCGCGCGGAACCTGCACTGCCTTTGCGATCTTCCTCGAGTACGCCAGCTTGCAACATCCCCCGTTGAGGGGAGTTTCCTTGCACGTCTCATGTGTCAACCTTCGCATCACACGCGCCTCCCTTGGCGTCCGTTGCGAGGCTCATATGAAAGTCGCAACTCAACGTGAACTTGGTGGAAGCAGATGATGCGCAATTTCGGTGTGCATTCAGAAGTCGGAAAACTGCGAACGGTGATGGTGTGCCGGCCGGGGCTCGCACATGAGCGCCTGACGCCCGGGAATTGTCGTGAGCTGCTCTTCGACGACGTCATCTGGGTGCATGAGGCGCAGAAGGATCACTATGACTTCGTTCTGAAGATGCAGGAGCGGGACATCGAGGTATTCGAGTTTCATGATCTGCTCGCGCAGACACTGGAAATCAAGGAAGCCCGCGAGTTTCGTTCTCGATCGTCGCATTACGCCCAATTCGGTCGGCGCTCCCGCGGCCGCCGCCATTCGCCCGTGGCTGGACGACATGCCCGCAAAGGCGTTGGCAGAGCACTTGATTGGCGGCATCGCAATCGCCGAACTGCCCCGCGGAGAAGTCTCAACAGGACTGCGGCATGCATTTGGCGGCACGGAGTTCGTCGTGCCGCCCATTCCGAACATCCTGTTTCAGCGCGATCCATCCTGCTGGATCTATGGGGGCGTCGTGTGCGACCCGATGTACTGGCCGGCCCGCAAGCCTGAAACGCTCCTGCAGCGAGCCGTCTACAAGTTTCACCCAACCTTCAAAGGCGGCGACTTCAAGATCTGGTGGGGCGATTCCGATGAGGATTTCACTGGCGCGTCGATGGAAGGCGGCGATGTCATGCCGATTGGCAAGGGCGTAGTACTCGTCGGCATGGGCGAACGCACGTCGCATCAGGCGGTCACCCAGGTGTGCCAGGCGCTCTTCCGAGCCAAAGCCGCCACGCGCGTCGTGGCGTGCCTGATACCGAAGAGCCGCGGAGCCATGCACCTCGACACGGTCTTTACGTTCTGCGACCGCAACGTGGTAACGATCTTCCGCGAAGTCGTCGATCAGATCAGTTGCTACAGCGCCTACCCGATCGACGACAGCGGCGCGTTCGAAGTCCGCAAGGATACTCAGCCGCTCCTCGACATTGTTCGCGACGCGCTGGGGTTGAAGGAACTTCGCGTCATAGAGACCGGCGGCGACTACTACGAGGCAGAGCGTGAGCAATGGGATGACGGCAACAACGTGGTGGCGCTCGAGCCAGGCGTCGTGGTCGCCTACGACCGCAATGTCCACACAAACACCCTTCTGCGAAAGCAAGGGATCGAAGTGATCACGATTCGCGGCGCCGAGCTCGGGCGAGGCCGCGGCGGCGGCCACTGCATGACGTGCCCGGTCTGGCGCGACCCGGCGTATTGAAGCGCTGAATTTTTGGAAACGACACTACGGAGCGACACATGAGTTTCAATCTTCGCAACCGCTCACTGCTCACGGTCCAGGACTATACGCAACGCGAGTTTCGCTACCTGCTGGACCTTGCGCGCGATCTCAAGCGCGCGAAGTACGCCCGGACAGAGCAGAAACACCTCGAGGGCAAAGAGATCTGCCTCATCTTCGAGAAGACCTCGACCCGCACCCGGTGCGCATTCGAGGTTGCCTGTCACGATCAAGGCGCCACCGTCACCTACCTGGATCCGGTAGGTTCCCAAATCGGTCACAAGGAATCGTTCAAGGACACGGCGCGCGTACTTGGGCGGATGTTCGACGCTCTCGAGTATCGAGGCGCCTCGCAGCACGGCATCGAGCAGCTCGCCCAGTACGCGGGTGTCCCGGTCTACAACGGGCTCACGGACGAGTACCACCCGACGCAGATGCTCGCGGATGTCATGACCATGCGCGAGCACAGCGATAAGCCGATCTCCGAGATCAAGTATGTGTATATCGGCGATACCCGATCCAATATGGGAAATTCGTTGATGATCGTGGGCTGCCTGATGGGAATGGATGTCCGCATTTGCGGCCCGAAGAAGCTCTGGCCAACGGATGAGTATCTGAAGATTGCGCGCGATCTCGAGACCCGATATGGCGCAAAGCTGACGCTCACGGACGACCCCAAGCTGGCAGTTGCGGACGCGGACTTCATTCACACCGACGTCTGGGTCTCCATGGGAGAGCCCAAGGAAGTGTGGAAGGAACGCATCGCGCTGCTGACGCCCTACCAGGTCAACAAGGAGCTTCTGCGGGCGAGCGGCAATTCGCAGGTGAAGTTCATGCATTGCCTGCCTGCCTATCACGATACGGAGACAACCGTGGGCAAGCAGATCTCGGAGACCTACGGCATCTCCGACGGCCTCGAAGTCACCAACGAGGTATTCGAATCCGAGGTCAATATCGCTTTCGAGCAAGCGGAGAATCGCCTGCATACGATCAAGGCGATCCTCGTCGCGACTCTCGGAGACTGACGCCATGCGTATCGTAGTCGCGCTCGGCGGAAACGCCTTGCTCAAGCGAGGCGAGCCGATGACCGCGCAGGCGCAGCGCGCGAACGTCAAGGTCGCAGCGGAAGCGCTGGCGCCGATTGCACAAGAACATCAGCTCGTCATCAGCCACGGCAATGGGCCGCAAGTGGGGCTGCTGGCGCTCCAGGGTGCAGCATACAAGCCCGACGAGGCGTACCCGCTGGATGTGCTGGGCGCCGAGACCGAGGGCATGATCGGCTACATGATCGAGCAGGAGCTCGGCAACCTCCTGCCCTTCGAGGTTCCCTTTGCCACGTTGCTGACGATGGTTGAAGTCGACGGCGCAGATCCCGGCTTCAAGAATCCGACAAAGTTCGTGGGGCCCGTTTATGAGAAGGCCACCGCGGACCGCCTCGCGGTCGACAAAGGCTGGGCATTCAAGCAGGACGGTGCGAAGTGGCGCCGCGTCGTGCCGTCGCCCGCACCTCGACGCATCTTCGAGATCAGGCCGATCAAGTGGCTGCTCGATCAGGGCACGATTGTGATCTGCGCCGGCGGTGGAGGCATTCCAACCATGTACGAGGCCGGAGCGAACCGCAAACTGGTTGGCGTCGAGGCCGTGATCGACAAGGACCTGTGCTCGGAGCTTCTTAGCCCGGGAACTCAACGCCGACTTTCTGGTATTGGCAACGGATGCGGAGGCGGTATTCGTCGGATGGGGAACTCCAGAATCCAGGGCGATCCACCACGCGAGCCCGACCGCGCTCGCCGGATACAACTTTCCCGCGGGCTCGATGGGCCCGAAGGTTGATGCCGCCTGTCGCTTCGCCACGGCGACGGGACACACCGCCGCGATCGGCGCACTCGCCGATGTGCCGGCTATGGTGAGCGGTCTTAAAGGCACACTGATAAACAGCCGCGTCGAGAACATTACCTGGCACGGCTGAGCGATGCGTGCTAAGTACGCGTACCACTCATGCGCTTACCGAGTCGTGGATTTCGCGTGCGGCAATCACGCTCCGTGGCCGGACGAACTTGAGCCCGAATAGCCCCAGGCTCTGGGCGCGCGCGACCGCGTGCGCACGCGTGTTGACATCGAGTTTGATGAAAATCCGCTTGACGTGCGACTTGACCGTCTCCGCCGAGATGCCGAGTATGCGCGCCACTCTTTTGTTTGAGTATCCCTGGCCGATCAGCTCCAGGATGCCACCCTCTCTGATACTCAGACTCGGACAGTAGTAGATCGCGGCTCCGGTCGTTTGCGTGGCCGTGCTCTCGCGGTCACCGCTCATCGTTCGCGTGTTAGTCAAAGTGTCCATTGACTCCGATACCTTGATTCGCGATCGCGACTCATCGCCAACCTCAGCCGTGCAACCTGAAAAGGAGCGTAGCGGCAGCCGCTGCGCGAGTGGTAAGGGAAACGTCGCAGTTCCGTTTGCATCGGACTCGGCAGACGGCGGACGCTGAACGACAGCCAGTGAGAACTCGACAGCGCGGCGAAGTGCGAGGCAGAGATCGCTGCACGCGAGCACTCGTGCTCGCCTTCGATAGCCTCGAATTCTACGTCGGCAAGACAGTGCCGATCTCGGGGCGGCTCGTGCAGCAAGTGCGGGACGTCCCCGGTGTCTCCCTCGTCATTCGCGTCAGGCTTTTCTTTCCTTTTCCTGGTTTTCCAGAGCTTTGCGCGTTATTTCGCTGTAGAGACTCGACATGCGGCCGCAGAGCGAGTGCAACTCGGGGTGATCCTTCGCGAGCCTGGTGTTTTGTGCAGCGTCTTCGAGCAGGGCCTTGAGCAACAGCAGTTCCTGGTTGCTCAAGCATTCGCCGCGGTCGACCTTGGCTCTAAGCCCAAGCGCACGCGGCAGAATCTGAGAGTTAAGGCGTTCGAGCAACACCTGCCTGATGCCCAGATCCTTCGTAGACCCATTCGTCATGGCCAGCTCCGGAGATGGTGGTATCGGCGTTCGGCGACGAGTGCTGAAATCTGTCGAGGAGCGTAGTGCAGTCTGTTCGCTTTGTGGTAAGCGAATCCTTGGTTTTTCGTCTGAATCCGTGCAGAGCTACGTCGCTCTCGTGACGGCTGCAATGCCGTCGCGAGGCGATCGGCCGAACTTCGACCTCAGACCGAACGTTGACGATTCGCTTACGACTTGCGGGGCGGGGACCACTACGCTCCTGCGCATGGATATGACGTGGGTGAGTGCCTTATCCGGCGTGCTCGGCTCGCTCGTCGGCGGCTCAGTAACGTTTGCGACCGCCTGGATCACACAGAGGACAGCCAGCAGGCGCGAACTCATCCGCGAGGAGACGCGCAAACGCGAAACGCTGTACAACGAATTCATCGGTGCATGCGCGAAGCGCCTCATAGACGCGTTCGCGAATCACCTGGAGACCCCCGAGCCCATGCTCCCGGTCTACGCGCTGATGAACCACATTCGGCTCAGCGCGTCCGAGCCGGTTCTCATCGAGGCGGAACACTTGCTGGCCCGCATCATGGAGCAGTACTTCTCCGAGCCCTTGACCGTGGAGGAGGTGCGGCGCCTCGCGCGTTCGGAGAGTGCCGATCCACTGAGGGCGTTCGGAGAGGCCTGCCGCGCTGAACTCGCAAAGCTGCGCGGGCGTCTGTAGACCAAGAGACGGAGAGTTGGCTCCTCATGAATGCGATGAAAGAACTCTGTGAGGCCCGCTATGAAGCGTTCGGCGCAACGCGCATGGCCTCGAAAATACGGCCCCTGGCACTCGATGCCATGGCCAGACGCTGCGAGCGTAGTGCGCTCGATCCGCAATTGCCCGACATCCCGGACGCCTTGGGTGCCCGGCTCACCGGCCGCAGCGTCACCCGGGAGGCGAAACGATGAGCGACAAACGCGGCGGGAGCAAAAACAAGGGGTCGGACGAAGCCCGCAAGTCACGACGCAGCGCGCGCGCCGACGACGTAAGCGCCGCCAAACTCGGCCGCAAGGAATACGAGAGAGAGCTCGAGCGCCTGCACGCGAAGCTCGTGCAGGTTCAGGGTTGGGTGCAGCGCTCGGGCGCCAAGATCTGCTTGGTTTTCGAAGGTCGCGATGGCGCGGGCAAGGGCGGCGCGATCAAGGCAATCACTGAGCGCGTGAGCCCGCGCGTATTCCGCGTGGTAGCGCTGCCCGCTCCCACGGAGCGTGAGCGGAGCCAGATGTATGCGCAGCGCTACATCCGGCACCTGCCGGCAGCCGGCGAGGTCGTGATATTCGATCGGAGCTGGTACAACCGCGCGGGAGTGGAGCGGGTGATGGGCTTCTGCACGGAAGCGGAAGCGGAGGAGTTCCTCATGGCCGTGCCACTCGTCGAGCGGGCGGTGGTCGAGTCAGGCGTGCTGCTGATCAAGTACTGGCTCGAGGTAAGCCCCGAGGAACAGACTCGGCGCCTGCAGGAGCGAATCGATGATCCACGCAAGACCTGGAAGCTTTCGCCAATGGACCTGAAGTCCTACAGCCGCTGGTACGACTATTCGCGAGCTCGCGATGAGATGTTCGCGGCCACCGATGTCGAGTACGCGCCGTGGTATGTGGCGCGATCGGACGACAAGAGACGGGCGCGTCTGAACATCATCAACCACCTGTTGGGCAAGATCCCCTACGAACACACGAAGCCGGAGAGGATCAAGCTGCCGAAGCGGCGGAAGCGCAGCGGCTATCGCGAGCCGGAGCATCCACTAAGATACGTCCAGGAGCGCTTCTGATGTGTCTTTTGCCCGGTCTCATCCCAACACCTGGGTGACAAATTCGGCTCTCCGATCTAGGTTCTAAACAACCTCAGAGTGGAGTCCCTATGACCAAGTCAGAGCAAGTCCGCCTGACCAATTGGCGGTTCAAGGTGTTACAGCGAGCGACTGACGCCCGCTGTCCTGTTCAACACCAAGCTGCGTGAATGGGAGGACTACTACAATTACCACCGCCCCCACGGCGCCCTCGACGGGCAAACCCCGTACGAGCGGCTCCTGGCAAAGACGAGAGCTGGAGCGTCACCAGCATGATGGGAAGCTACATGATGGGAATGGTGGCCCGGGGCGGAATCGAACCACCGACACGCGGATTTTCAGAACCCGTCGACGGTGACCATAGCGAATCCATCGGCGTGAATTCCGCGAAAAAGGCCACCATCGCGGCGCGGTAGATTACGCAGGACCACGGTAGTTGATGCTGGGTTGGAAACAATCTGGAAACACTCGACAGCCTACTTTCGTACCATCCTTTTCGGTTTTGAGACCGGAATCCGGGTGGCTTATTTTCGGCAGCTGTGGTTACTGCGCCAAACAACGCAGATACAGCTCATCGCCGTCCACTTCTACGCCGTGGGTCTCGTGTCCAAAGCCGGGAAAGCGCCGATCCCAGTCCCGCAGCGCTTTCAGGTAGCCGATGTAGGGACCATCCAGGGCACCAGCACTTTCGCCGGGCATCATCATGGGAATCCCTGGCGGATACGGCACCACGCTCGTAGCCACGACCCGCTGCGCAACGTCGTCCAGCCTGACTCGCTCCACCTCATTCCGCACCAGATGACGATAGGCGTCCGCAGGGATCATTTTAGGAGTCGGTAGGCTCGAAAACGCCTCCTGCAGATGGTGCATCTGGTTCGAGCGTTTGTATTGATCGAACATCTCGTCGCCCAAGTCGCGAAGTCCCATAGCCTTATAGCGATGAGGGTACGCGGAAACGAGATTCGGCAGGACTACGTTGAGAGGCGTATTGGCGTCGTAATCCTCCTTGAACTTGATCAGCGTAGTCAACAGCGTGCCCCACTTGGCCTTGGTCATGCCGATGGAGAACAGAAACAGGACGGTAAAGTCCTGGGACTTTTCATACTCAAAGCCGTGACGCACGAGATAAGCCGTAATGATGGCGGCGGGAATGCCCCGTGTTTCCAACGAGCCATCGGTTGCAATGCCGGGCGCAACGATCGTGACCTTGATGGGGTCGAGCATGCAGTAGCCATCCTCCAGATTGTCGAATCCATGCCACGTTTCGCCCGGGTGAAGCACCCAGCAGACGGGGTCGCTGACGAGAAGATCCTCTTGTGCGTCCTCAAATGCGACCCGCCTCTTTGTTGCAGGATCGGTGACTTCCGTCGCATTCCAGGTGCTGAAAAACCAATCGTTCGCTGCGGCATACTGCCGCTTGATCCGACCGATCGTCTGGCGAAAGCTCACTGCCTCGCGAATGGATTCGGTAGTCAATGCCACGCCGCTGGCACCGTCCATCATCGCAGCAGAAATCTCGTTAGACGCAATGATTGGATAAAACGGCGAGGTCGAGGCATGCATCATGAACGACTCGTTAAAGCGCGCATGATCGATTGGGTCGCGTCCATCGCGGATGTGGATGAACGATGACTGCGAAAGCGCCGCCAGAAGCTTGTGGGTTGAGTGTGTCGCGAACAGCGTGGGACCATGCTTGTACTCGCTCGGATCGCCGAGCATGGCGTGACGATCCCGGTACAGCGGGTTGAAGCGTGCGTAGGCGTACCAGGCTTCGTCAAAATGCAGACGATCGATCGCATCACCGCCGATCTCGATCACGCGCGCCACGTTGTAGATCAATCCGTCGTAGGTCGAATTTGTGATGATGGTATGCCGCGGCTTGGCTCTGTTGGCGCCTTGAGTCAAACGATTCGCGCCTGCCCGCTTCCTGACCGCCTCTGGCTGCAGGTCTTCAGGATAGATCGGGCCGATGATGCCGTAGCGGTTGCGGTGCGGCACTAGGTAGACGGGGATGGCCCCTGTCATTACCAGACCGTGCTCGATGGACTTGTGACAGTTGCGGTCACACAGCGCGATGTCGTTCTGCGTCAGGCTGGCCATGAAGATGATGCGGTTCGAGCTTGAAGTGCCGTTGGTCACGGTGTACGAGCGGTGCGAGCCAAATACGCGGGCAGCATACTTCTCGCTCTCGCCGATTGGCCCGCTATGGTCGAGCAGTGAACCCACCGCCGCCATGCCTATCGAGAGGTCCGAACGAAACAAGTTCTCGCCGAAATAATCGAAGAAGATTTTCGACACCGGCGTCTTGAGAAAGGCCATCCCGCCCAAATGCCCCGGCGTGCCGAATGCATATTCGTGCACCTTCGCCTGTCTGAGCATCGAGGAGAACATAGGAGGCAGCAGATTCTCGCGATAGCGCTGGATTGCAGCCTCCACGCGACCTGCAATAAGCGTGGAAGTGTCCTCGGTCAGCCAGACGAACTCGTTCGCCAACTTGATCGTACTCAGCGGAATCTCGGGAATATGGCTGCGTTCACCGAACAGGAAGGTTGGCGCACGGTCGTTGCGCGCACGAAACACGTGCAGCACAGATTCGGCGCCGCCGGATTCGTCGAGATCGGCGTCGACGATTACGGCGCCGATCAAGGGATCCGATCGAATCGCCGATGCACCATCGCTTGCGGAGCGCGCAAGGATCACGTCGAATCCGCGCTCCCTCAACTTCTCCACCAGTGCAATTCCGGAGCGCTGCAGTGTCGTCCCAGGCCCAATTTCGCCGTACACAACCAAAATGCTGATCGGATATGCGAGTGTAGCGTTTGTCATCGTATTTCCCTCCGGCCGGCGAATCGACAATATTAGAACCTATCTCAAAATTGTTTGAGCAGGATGCATAGGGCTGCCAAGTGCACGAAGCCAAGGAAATTGACGGAGTAGTACTCCCAGCACACCAAGAGCCGACGTTGCCAGACGAACCGATGCCCCCAGACGGCCTCTAGCAAGGCGTTCTTCGTCACGAGCCTGCCTGGCGAGCGCGCGAGCGTGCACAGCACGTCGAATGGTGTCGGCGCGAGCGGTACGGGCTTTCCTGCGCACGTGAGCCTTGCGTCGGCTTCATCGAGATCGTACCGATCGAAGCGCAGCCGCGCGGCACGTTCTGGAAATGCGTGGCGAGGGGTGAAGATCACGCTACAAAGCCTAGGTGCGTGCCGCGCGTCCTGCCATTGCGCCGAGGAACGCCGTGGTTGTTCGCAGGACCGCTCGCGGTTTGGCCAGGAAGTCAGCGGCCAACCACCGCTAGTGCACTCGCCTATAAGGCGGCGGCACCCGCGTCGAGGATGCCCCACAGGAGTACTGCGGTCAGCGCGATCGCGATTGCCGCGCTTACCATGGTCCGGATGCTCTTGTATCTTGCGTCCATCAATTTCTCCTCAGGTGTTGCTATCTTTAGCTCTTCGTGTCGATGAGGCCTTGCCGCTCGAGCTCGTCGGCGACTTGCTTGGCCGCGTTCGCAATCAGGCGATCCACGCTGGTGGGATTCTTGGTCTTGCTTTGCCCGCCCCACACGAGCTTGTTCTGGCCCAACGAGTACACGAGCGTCTCGACGATGACGATCGTGTCCGTTCGAATCTCGCCGCCGTACACCGAGTAGGGAGCGCCCCAGCCATGCCCGTAGTAGCCGCCCCAGAAACCGCCGTACATCGGGCCGGAGTAGGTCACGGGCCTCGACGAGATTTCCTTGTCGATGCGCACCGGTCGCAGCACGACGACACCCACGACGCCCGCCTGCTCGGCGGCCGCGCGCGCCTTCGCCTCGTCCGGAACTGCGCCGGCGAGGAGCGTGTACATCGGCACGCCATGGGCTCCGCGCGCGGACAACTCGCGCGCGAGCGCATCCTCGCCGGCGAGACGGATCGTCTGATCGCTCACCATGACCACCGCGGCCACCTTCTCGCCCTGCAGCCGGAATGGCGCCGCGTCGGGCGCCTTCCACGAGGAAACGAGGCTTGCGGCACATCCCGACAAGCCGACAGCAGCGCACAACCCGATCCACCGATTGAAACGTTTCATGGTCTTACTCATTTGCAGGTTTGTATTCAGTCCAGCACGCGCGCGAGCATGCTCTGTTCCAGATGGAATCCGGCGGCGCCGAGGTACTCAAGGACGGCCGGCGCGAACTGAGAGGCCAGCGGCTGTCCGATCCCGAGTTTCGCAAGCGACGCCTGGTAATCTTCGATGTCATCGAGCGGCATGGTCACGATTCCACGCATGCGTACCTCGCGCATGATGTAGTCGGCATTGGGAATGCTCTTCGAGAGCTCGTCGAACTGCGTTTTCGGAAGCCGCTCGCGGACGAAGACGAGCAGCGCGCCCAGGGAGCCGCGCACCTGTGCCTCGCTCAACCCGAACCTCTCCTGCAGCTGCGGAATGATGTCTCGTCCGGGGTCGGCCGCGGTGGCGTACTGTTGAAAGCAGACGCATGCAAGGGCCGCAAACAGCAGCTGAGTGACATGGAATCTGGATCTGCGCATCGCGCCCTTCATACGGCTAACGGTCCCTTTCGTTTCGAAGCCATGCAGGTTGATTCAGCATAGGAGCGCGCGCTCCGGAAGTGGTCCGGGAAGCGTCGGCTTTCGGTCGCCAATAGGTGAGCGTCGAGGCGGTGAGAAATGTCCGCAGTCTCACGTCACGTCTGCGCGCGGAGCGCAGGTGACTCTAGCTAGTCTCGTCGCGGGGTTTTGCCGTCCATTCAGACTTTTGGCCTCGCATGCCCACAGGGAGTGCGAGTCCGACGCGGTGCCGCGCGAGCGCGTTACCGCGATCGAGGTTGGAAAGCATGAGCGCGGCCGCGTCGGCGTACGGCACGATCATCTGGGGAATCAGCGAGGCAAACACCGGCAGGACAAGCGGCGCGGGAAGCGCACGGGCGAATGCGGGCACCTCGACCGGCAGCCGGTCGAGCGAGACACGCAGCCTTTCCAGCCCGAGCGCCGGCTGATCGACCATCGGTCCAGGGCACAGCAGGCGCCAGTCGAGGCTCGAGCGCTCGAGGCGCTCGAAGTTGGCTCGGTGTGGCCAGTAGGTCGATTTCACCTTCGGCAGCTCCACTCCGCGGCGACCCGAAGCATCGATGTCGAGCAATGCGGCGCCGGCCAGGAACCAGCAGACAGGCTGCTCGGCCACCGGCACGAGTTCCACGCTCGCGACGATGCGGTCGAAAAGGTTCACGAAACACTCGCCATCGGCGACATTGCCGGCACAGTTGATGAAACCGTCGTGCCCGGCGATCAGGCTGGCAAGATCCGCGGGTTCCACTGACGCGAGATCGCCTTCAGGAACGCTGACGCGGCCTGCAACGTCTGCTGGAATCCGGGATGGTGTGCGCACGAATACCGTGACGGAGTGCCCTGCGGCGAGCGCCTTGCGAAGCACGTGCCGGCCGAGGGAGCCGGTCGCACCGAGAATGAGCAGGCGCGGCATCAACGTTCTGCCTGACTGCTCAAGGGCAGTCCGAGCTCGACTGCGGCGAGCATTGCCGCGTGGATTTGAACCTCGGCATAAGCGGGAAAAGATACCGCGACGCGCGCCAGGTCGTCGACCCGCATGTCGGCGGCAATCGCGACCGCCGCCAGCTGCGCAATTTCCACGGCACGCTCCTCCACGACGTGGCATCCCAGGATGCGGCAGCTTGCGCGGTCAGGGAACGTCGCTGTTAGGTCGCAAAAGCCCGGCCGCGTCAGTGGAGCGCTCGCGCGAAGGTGCGCCCGCACATGAGCTGCAGTGCCTCGGGATTCTCCTTGGCGAGATCGACGAGCGTTTGCATTACTTCTTCGTATTGGCGCCGGCCGGCGCTGCCAACCGGCCAAGTGAAGAACGAGACCTCGGCGTCGAGGTTGGACCGCAGCCAGAAACCCGACAGCATCGGCAGGCGTTTGAATAGCTCGCGCACGTGCCGGGCGACGATCGCCTCGACATGCTGGCGACGCGCTTCGATCTGGTGTTGCTCGGAGGTCTTCATGCGGCGGACGCCACGCCGGGATCGTCGAGGAGAAGCCGTTCGTTCTCCAACGAGGCGGCAACTGCGCGGATGAGGTTGGCGACCGCGGCATCGCCGCGGCACAATGCCGTGAGTGCAGCCAGGGCCGAATGGCCGGTCCCGCCCGACCTATCGCGATCGGCGGTAACAGCGCGCGAGGACATACCCATCGGCGCGGCGATGAAGCGATACCCGCGGCGCGATACCGTCTCGATGTAGCGGGGCTGCTTCGGGTCGTCGCCGAGCGCCGCCCTTACTTCGCAGATCGCCGTCTTGAGCACCGAGTCGGCGACGAACCGATGGCCCCAGACAGCGTCGAGCAAAGCATTCTTCGTCACGAGCCTGTGCGGCGAGCGCGCGAGCGTGCACAACACGGCGAACGGTTTGGGCGC
Organism: uncultured Gammaproteobacteria bacterium; assembly: GCA_963839885.1. GTDB lineage: Bacteria > Pseudomonadota > Gammaproteobacteria > Steroidobacterales > Steroidobacteraceae > SCUD01. The sequence continues at coordinate 138,173 of CAWIWZ010000016.1, read as the reverse complement.
GAGCGGTATGGGCTCGCCCGCGCATGTGAGTCTTGCGTCTGTTTCGTCGAGCTCGAACCCGTCGAAGTGAAAATACGTGCCAGCGGTATGCATTCTCATGGCGCCTCACTCAGCCCATTGACAAAGTAAAGGGCCTCACCACGCCCGGAACTGTCGTCGCGGGGGAGGCGGGGCGAGAGTTCCGGAAATGCGTGGCGAGGGGTGAATTTCATGCTGGAAAGCCTAGGCGCGTGCCGCTCGTCCGGACATTGCGCCGAGGTACACCGTGATTATGCGCAGCGTTGTCAACGCTGTCGCAGGGTATCGCCGCTTAAAACCTTGGTATAAGCCGGGCCAGCGATCTCGCCAGCGCTTCGCCTACGCACGTGAGCAGTTCGTCCGGTTCGAAGGGTTTGCTGAGGTAGCATGTGATTCCGGCTTTGCGCGCGCGCGTTTGCGTCACGTCTTCCGGATGGGCGGTGATCAGCACAGTGGGGATGCCGTTGCCGGAAGCGACCAGCGCCTCGTACAATTCGAGCCCCGTCATGCCGGGCATCCGCATGTCGGCGACCAGGCAGGCCGCAGTCGAGCGACTTGCCGACTCGAGGAAACTCTTGGCGTCTGCAAACGTGGCGGTCGAGAAACCGGCCGCCTTCAACAGATCGCGAGTCGCGTTGCGGATTGACCTGTCGTCATCCACGACGACAACGAGCGGATTTTCAGTCATTTCGACACTCATGTTTGCAGGCCGAGCATAGCCTGAGCGCCAGCCGGATACATCACACGCACGAGTCGAGCACTTGCACCTTGGTATAGGTATCAGGCGGAACCGAGCAGGCTGAGCCGGTCAGCCATGCGCACCAGCTCGGCAACCGATTTTGCCCGCATTTTGCGCATGACCTGCCCACGGTGGACCTTCACGGTGACCACGCTTAACGATAATTCGGCCGCGATCTGTTTGTTCGCCCGTCCCGCCACGACGAGCTGCAAGACCTGCCTCTCGCGCTGCGTGAGCTCGCGGTAGCTCGCCTGCAGCGTCGCCAGAACAACCGCATCGGAGCGCCCGGCCCGATCGCGCTCGATCGCCGCAAAGACCGCATCGAGAAGCACCTGGTCGTCGAACGGCTTGGTGAGGAACTCAGCAGCGCCGGCCTTCATTGCGCGCACGGTCATTGGAATGTCGCCGTGCCCGCTGATGAAGATGATTGGAAGAGCGACCCCCGCTTTCGCGAGCTCCTCCTGAACCGTGAGTCCGCTCATGCCCGGCAACCGAACATCCAGGACGAGACAGCCCGGCGCCTCCGGGCGCTTGGCGTGCATGAATTCCTGCGGCGAGGAGAATAAATGCACGTCCAGCGCCACCGACCGCAGCAGCGCGTCTAGCGAGCGGCGCATGGACGGATCGTCGTCGATGACGAAAACGGCTGGGCGATCCACGCTCATGAAAGTTTCTCATTGGCAACGGGCAGCGAGAACCGGAACACCGCGCCGTGAGGCTCGCTCGGGCCCGCCCACAGCCGGCCGCCGTGCGCCTCGATGATCGAGCGGCTGATCGACAAGCCGATGCCGATGCCTTCGGCCTTGGTCGTGAAAAATGCCTCGAATACCTGCTCGGCAACTATCGCGTCCAGGCCGGCGCCGGAATCGCGCACCTCGACCCTCACCGCATTTGGGCCGTCTTGCGCTGAAGCAATGGTCAACTCGCGCGGGCGATCATGCACGCCGCTCATCGCCTCGATCGCGTTCATGATCAGGTTGATGAGCACTTGCTGGAGCTGGACGCGATCCCCCGCCACGCCCGGCAGCATACTGTCGAGCTGCGTCCGAAGAACGATGTCATGGCCGCGCAACTCCCGCTCGGTGAGAGCGAGGACCTCCAGAGCCTCATGGTTGATATCCAGCCGCTCTTTGCGAGGGATCTGGCGCTTCGTGAGCGCGCGGATGCGCGCGATGACCTCGCGCGCGCGCTTGCCGTCGGCGGCGATGTTGTCGAGTGCGGCGCGCGCTTCTGCGATGTCGGGCGGCTCGGCGGAGAGCCAGCGCGTGCAAGCGCCGGCGCTTGCGATCATCCCGCCCAGGGGTTGGGCGACCTCGTGGGCAATCGAAGCAGACATCTCGCCCAGCGCCGTCACCCGCGCCACGCGAGCAAGCTCGGCTCGGGCCATCTCGAGCGCATTGTCCGTTAGCCGCAAAGCGTCCTCGATACGCTTGCGCTCGCCGATGTCGCGTGCAATCTTGGAGGCACCGACGACGTTGCCGTTCGCATCGATAATCGGAGACACGGTCAACGAGATGTCCAACAGCGTGCCGTCCTTTCGGCGGCGGCGTGTTTCGATATGGTCGACCCGCTCGCCGCGGCGTATACGCTCCAGAATGTCGCGCGTTTCATCCGGCCAGTTCGGCGGCGCGAGAATCGTGATCGGCTGGCCGATGGCCTCGCGCGCCGCATAGCCAAACATACGCTCCGCGCCGGCATTCCAGGTGGTGATGATGCCGTTCAAGTCTTTGCTGATAATCGCGTCGTCGGACGATTCGACTATGGCGGCGAGCTTCGCTGTTCGCTCCTCGGCCTGCTTGCGCTCGGTGATGTCGCGCGAGCTGGAGATGCCCAACCGGCGGGCTCCTTGTCGAAACTGACGACCGCGAACCTCGACCGGAAAAACCGTTCCGTCTTTGCGCCTCCACTCCGTCTCGAAAGTCACGGCGTCACCCGTTTCAACCTGCTCGATGACACGGCGCAGCCCTGTCTTGTCGAGGCCTGCATCGAAGGCCGCAAGTTTCATCCCTATCAGCTCTTGACGTGTGTAGCCGAGGCTTTCACACGCTTGCCGGTTTACGTCGACGATCGTTCCATCGTCGGCATGGATCATGAGCGCGTCGGCCGCAACGTCCAAGAAAGTGCGAAAGCGCTCCTCGCCCGCCCGCAGCGCGTGCTCGGTACGCCGGCGGCCGGCACTGAACTCGCTGAGGAACAGGCACAGCGCGATGAAGACGTAGAAGGCGAGCGTATAATCCGGCGACATTTCGAACGAGTATCGCGGAGGGAGGAACCAGTACAGAATTCCCGTTGCGGCGGCGAGCGATGCGAGCACGCCGGGTCCGCGTCCGCCATACCAGGCGCTCAGGACCACTGCCACCATGGGAAGCTGATAGATGGAGGTGCCTTCCTTGAGGGGAAGTACCCCGCGGAGAAACAGCGCGAGGCCGACCAGCACGAGGGCAAGGCCATAGCGCTCGAGCACGTCTCGTATCTTGCGCGAGGACTTCATCGCGAGACCGGCGCCTCCCAGAAGAAATGTTTCACAGTTCTTGATGCGGACGGATAGGCCAGCCTGTCGCTCATGAGGCTAGATGCCCGTGAACCGGGAGCCAGAATCGGAGGACCGCTTTGTGCGGGTGCATCCGAACTTCCGGATCGCACTGGTAAAGCACGGCATCGTGCATGAGGACGGCGTTGGGTGGTTGATCCGCAAAGCTGGGCAATCGCTTGGGCTTGGCGCTCTGCCTCGTCCAGACGCTTGCGCTCCATTGCCGTCCCCTGAATGTCCGCACACAGTCTACCGTAGTGAACGCCGCGGGGTGCGGTCCGCGCGAGATGGGAGGCGAGTGCAAGTTCTTCGCCCACTTGGAGTAGCGAGTCGCGTGAGAAGGCCCGCTAGCCGCAGTTCCGCGCAAGGCATCCGGTTTCTTCGGTGCACGAGGCCCTGTTTGGCCACTCGCCCAGGCGACTTTTCGCCGGATCGGACGCAGCGATGCCTTCTCTGACGGCGTCAATGTATCGCGCGTGCGAACGTGCGCCCGCGCATCAGTTGCAGCGCCTCGGGATGCTCCTCGGCGAGATCGACGAGCGTATGCATGACTTCTTCATATGGGCGTCGGCCTGCGTTACAAATCGGCCAAGTAAAAAAAGTGACCTCGGCGTCGAGGTTGGACCGCAGCCAGAAGCCCGACAACATTGGCAGGCGTTTGAATAACTCCCGCACGTGCCGGGCGATGATCGCCTCGACATGCTGGCGACGTGCCTCGTTTAGGCGTTGCTCGGAAGTCTTCATGCGACGGACTCCACCTTTGGATCGTTGAAGACAAGCTGCTCGCTTTCGAGCGAAGCGGCGAGCTCGCGGATGAGGTCGGCGATCGCGGCGTCGCCACGGCACAATGCCGTGAGCGCTGCCAGAGCGGGATGGCCGGCGCCCCCGCGCGCCATTGCGCTCGACGATGGCCGCGTGCGAAGACAAGCCCACCGCGGCGGCGATAAAGCGATACCCTCGGCGTGATACCGTTTCTATGTAGTGAGGCTGCTTCGGATCGTCTCCGAGAGCCGCCCGGATTTCGCTGATCGCCGTCTTGAGCACCGAATCGGTGACGAACTGGTGGCCCCATACGTCGTCAAGAAGCGCGTGCTTGGTGAGCAGGGAGCCGGGCCGCCGGGCGAGCGCACAGAGCACCCCGAATGGCCTTGGCGCGAGAGTGACGGACTCTCCGCCGCGCAACAAAAGGGCATTTGGCTCGTCCAGTTCGAATGCGTCGAAGCGCACACGTAGCGGATTTAGGCCAGCCTGGTGTCCGCTCTTTGCGTAAGTGTCCGAGTGAGAGGCGCTGAGCGCAATGACATTTGCAACATTCATTTGAAACCTCCGCGACGAGGGTTGCTCTGATCGGCACTATTGCGCCGGCTGCCACTCACGCGCGAGCCTCTGTTTGTGTGGATTTTCGGCTCGATCGGTGTTCGGCACGACCACCGAAGAGTGGGCGGCGTCCACTAGAAGAGGCGCGCGACATCTTCGTTAGGGGCGTGGCTCGCGCCTCTTTCCGTGTGCATTGCCATTGCGGATTTCGACGCGCCTCCAGCCGAAGAGGCGCGCATCGACGGACCAGGCGCCTGGCCCGAGCAGCGCAAGCGCAGCGGCGAGCGTTGCGAGCAGCAAGTAGAAGCCTGCCTCAGCGGGGTTAAAGAACCCGTGCAGTGCCGCGTCGATCGCCGCGAGTGCGCCAACGATCGGCGTCCATAGACCCACTAGCAGGAGCACACCTATCGCGATGCAGAGAACATGAAACGTGACCGAGGCGAGCGCCAATCCGACGGTCAGCGCAGCAACGCCGTGTAACAGCAACGCGCCGCCTGCGGCAACGCGCATGAGCAGTAGCCCAGCGCCAGGAGCACCATGGGCAAACATCGAGAAAAGTCTTCGCACACGTCCAGACTACAAACGGCCCGACGACACGGAAACCCTCGAAAGAGTGGAGGCGCATACCCCTTTTGGGTCGGGCCAAGGGGCACGGTGGGCCAAGGAGGCGTGACGCTTGTCGCCAAACTAAAGTTGGATGATCCCTCGCTTGAAGCCGATCATCGCGGCATGCGTGCGATCCTTGGCGCCCAGCTTTGACAAGATATTTCGCACCTGACCCTTGATGGTCTCCTCGCTGAGCTCGAGCGCCCTGGCGATCTCTTTGTTTGCGTTACCCTGCGCGATCAGCCGCAATACACGCATCTCCGCCGGCGTGAGCGGGTCGTCCGTTGCGTGCTCAGCCAGCTCGAACGACACATCCGCGGCGAGGGCCTTGCGGCCGGCGTGGACCGCGCGAATGGTATCGAGCAGCTCCTTGTGCAATGCGTTCTTCAGCAGGTAGCCGCGAGCGCCGGCCTGCAACGCGCGCAACGCCTGCGCGTCGCCGGCATAAGTAGTGAGCACGATGATGCGCGCGTCAGGAAACTCGCCCCGGATCGCGCCGATCGCGTCGAGGCCGCCCATCTCGGGCATCTGCAGATCCATGAGCGTGACGTCCGGACGGTGCGCGCGGAACTGCTGAATCGCTTCACGTCCGTTCGCTCCTTCTGCCACGAGGGCCATGTCCGCCTCGGCGGCGAGCAGCCCGGCAATGCCCTGCCGCACGATAGGATGATCGTCGACGCAGAGAATCCGGATGTGTTGGGGATTTTCGATCATGAATCGTTAGTAACGCTCGAACCGACGACCCCCTGAGCGAGCAACGATCGGGATGGGCTAAGCGCTAATGTACGCGTGCGGCGCCGGAATGCTCAATTCCACCTCGGTTCCCGTATCGAGCCCGCTCCAGACGGTCAACTTCCCGCCTGCCAGCTTTGCGCGCTCCCGCATTCCGCGCAACCCAAAGTGCCCTTCCCGCCCCTGCGCGCGCAATACCTCCGCGTCGATCCCCCTGCCGTTGTCACGCACCCGCACTCGAAGCTGCCGCTCGTCGTAGCGCAGCTCCACTTCAATCTGTTTCGCAGCGGCATGGGCGAACGCGTTGCGCAGCGCCTCTCCGGCGATGCGGAAGACCTCATCGCGTACGATTGGATGTAGCGGCCGCGGCGTACCTTGCACTTCGACATGCGATACAACCTCAGTGGAGTGCTCGTTCGCCAGTTCGTCGCCAAGCGCACGAATCGACTCGGCCAGGTCGTTCACTTCGGTCGCCGAGCTGCGCAGTCCCTGCACGGCGTCGCGGCCCTCCGTGATCGCCCCGGCCGCCTGGTCGATGGCGTGCGCAAGGACCTGCTTCGATTCGGCCGGACGATCCGGCAGAAGGTTGAATGCGGTCTGGAACCTCAGCAGCAGCCCGTGGAAGCTCTGCAACAAGGTATCGTGCAGGTCGCGTGCGATGCGCGTGCGCTCGGCAACGCGCGCGTCCAGCGTCATCTCAAACTGAAGATGCAACTGCCGGATGCGTAGCCGGTATCCCGCCCACGCCAGCAGCAAGACCAGCATTGCGCAGAGAGCGCGAAACCATTTCGTCTGGTAATACGCAGGAGCGATGGAGAAATCGAGCCTGGCGGCGCTTTCGTTCCAGACGCCGTCCCTATTGGATGCGATCACGCGGAAGGAATACCCCCCTGGAGGCAAATCTGTGTAGAAAGCCTGCCGGCGAGTACCGGCCTCGTGCCAGTCGCGGTCATAGCCGTCGAGTCGGTAACGGAACTTCACTTTCTGCGGCACCGCGAACGTCGGCGACGTGTAACCAATCTGCAGGTCGCGAGGATGCGGGGCGAGTTTGAGGTTGTCGATTGCCGCCAGCTCATGGCGATCAACGGTGACAGTTTCGATGTATGCCTGCGCCGGGAGCGCTTTTTGCGAGATCTTGGGCGGGTCCACCATCTGCACAACGAATCCGGTTGCAAACCACACCCGCCCATCGGGGGATACATCCGCTGACTTGATTCCGTATCGCCCCGGCCTCGCTCCGTCCAGGGCGTCGTAGAGCCTTGTTTGCACCACGACTTCGGGGTTGGCCCACCACCGCTCTAGTTCGGAATTGGGAAGCTCGACAATTCCACACTCCGTGAGCAGCCACCAGCTCCTCCGTGTGTCCTCGATGAAGGAATAGACCGCGTTGCATGGCAGCCCGTTTGCCGTCGTGATCCGCTGCGCTTTACCTTGCCGCAGCCCGACCAGTCCGTCGTCGAAGGCGGCCATGACGGAACCGTCTGGCTGGACAACCAGGTGATTGCTGTTGAGATTGGCAGCAGCACCTGTCGGAAATTCCTTCTGGATACCATCGCGGAACAGCACGAGCGTGTTCTTCGCACGAGGGGCGATCCAGATCCCGCCGTCCGGATCCGCCGCGATCCGCCCCATTGGGACTTGCGACGCCGGGAACTGTTCACGGACCTGGAAATCGCGTATTCGTATCAGCTTCCGGGAAACGCCCGAGCACATGGCCCAGATATCGCCATTGATATCTTCTGCCATCGCCAGTATCAGGCCCAGCGGCTGATGATCCGGTTCGGAGATGCGGCGGAAGCGCCCATTTTTGAAGACGTGCAAACCGTCGTAAACTCCCATCCACAGATTCCCGGCCCGATCTTCGAGCATGTACGAGACCTGTTGACCGGGGAGACCATGCCCGCTTTGAATCGATCTGACTGTGCCGTTCCTGATTTCCTCGAGAGAGCCGTTGTTCGCAACCCAGACCGTTCCGCCTCTGCTGGCCAGGACACCTACCGTTCCCTCTTTCCCGAACCCCTCCGACGTTGAAAAGGTGACCACCCGCGGATCACGGAAGCTGTCGATTCCGTTTGTTGTCGTGACCCACAGAATGCCCTCTCGGTCTTCAAACAGGTCGTTGACGAAGTCGCCGGACAAGCCTTCCGTCCGCCCGTAGCGCTCGACGACATTCCCGCGTATGCGAAATAGTCCGTCGCCCAGGGTGCCCACCCAGAGGCTTCCGTCACGATCAAAGTGCAGAGCGAAAACGCTGAGTTTGCTGCCATCGAACCCGGGGGCCACGAACGATTTGAAGACGCCGTTCTCCATCCTTCCAAGCCCTTTCCCGGACCCCTGAGCGAGCAAGCCGACCCAGAGGGTGCCGTTCGAATCGAGGGCGAGAGCATTTACCCCGTCGTCGCTATTCGTATTCAGTGCCTCAATCGGGTAGACCTTGGAAACGCCCGCGCGCCAATGCGCGACGGCTCTTTGTCCCCCGAGCCAGAACCCCCCCTTCCCGTCGGCCAACAAGGCCTGGCCGCCCGTAGCCAGCGGTATCCCGTCAGATTCCCCGAAACACTTCAACCCGCGGTCGGCAACACGGCAAAGGGGAGCCTGCAATTCAAAACCCGCGTCCAGGATCCACAGCGAGCCGTCGGGATCTTCGCTGGTGTTGCCGGTCCTGAGCTGTGCTTCCAGCGCGAAATGCGCAACGACAGCTCTTCCCTTCAAATGGAAGACCTCGTGCTCTCCTACCGCCCAAAGTCCACCCGCGCGGTCGCCATGGACGCTGACGATGTGATCGATCGTCCTGCCGTCCACCGGCAGCGTCCATGGAACAAACTGAACCCCGTCAAACCTGTACATGCCCTGGTTAACGGATGTCATCCACAGGAAGCCATCCGAAGTCTGCGCAATTGAGAATATGCCGGCCGGTACGGAGCCATCCTGTATTCGCCACGATGAGTGCGTGTATTGCGTGAGGCGTCTCTCCGGATCGAGGGCGTGGACCGTTTCCGGAAACAACAATACCGAGGTCAGGCAGGCTGCAAGGAGCGCCGCCATCGCGGTGCGCGGCCGCTGAAAGCGATGCAGAAGCGATCGGGGAGGCGCGGTGTTTCCCATGTCGGACACGCCTAGCGCGAGACGACGGCTTACTAAGATGGAAGAACCGGACTCATCTCGACTTCTGCACTGATTCCGGTTTACTTGACGTAATTCTTCAACTCTGGGGGATAAGAACTCTAAATGCCACTCGTGTCAAGGGGACGGCGCGCGGTCACGAGCCTGCAGCGCGTGTCGGTATTGGGCGGACACTCGCCGCCCGATGATCGTGCGGGATTACGGCGGCGAGATCTGGAATGAGCTGCGAGAGGATTTCTGCGAGCGCCTCGCCGTAGCCGCGCACCAGCGCATCGGGCGATGCGTGCGGCAGCTCGACTCGACTAGCGATCGTGCGCTCGAACGTCAGCTGCGGACGCACGCCGGCCTGGTCGATCAGCGCGAACTGCACGGCCAGTACTGCCGCGGGACTGCTCCCTTCGCGAAAATCGCCGTAGAGCTCGATGACCGTTGCGTCAAGGACGTACGCCGCGGGCTGCGCGCTGCCCGGTTGTGCGACAGTCTCGAACGGACCGGCATGATCGAGCCACTCGGCCATCTGGTTGCCCAGCATCGCGCCGGGCTCTGCTTTGAACGCGTGATACGGGTCCGACGTGTACTGCACCTCGTCCATCCGATAGACGAGCGCGTTACCGCCGTACGCCGCCGCGACGCGCACGTTGCCCATCCGCAGCGTGTCTGGGTGGCGTGCGGCTGCGGGTCGAGTCTCAGTCATTGGCGGATCCACGATGTACGTCGTCGGCCGAGGGAGCGGTTTGCCGATTGCGCAGCCGGCGAGGGTCAGGACAACGCCCATCGCAGTTCCTATCGTCAGAATGTACCTGGCGCTCATGGAGGTGTCCCGGAAGGGGTCTCGGGCAGTCGAACCCTGTCGGGCGGGCCGGCGACAAGTGCGCCGGCGGGGTATTGTTTGACGGTTTCCGAAAAATCGCGAAGGTTGTCCGCAGTGATACGCAGATCCTGGACGATCACGCGCACGTCGTATTGATTGTCGCCGATCAGCGCATCGAGCCGCTGCGTCGTCTCATCGATATGAGTGACCATGCGGTCCACTTCACCGTCGTCGGCCAGGAGCGCATCGATCCGCGTGGAAGCAGAGTCGAGCTTGCGCAGCGTCTGATCGATCGGCGCCGCAGCGAGGATCCGATCGATGCGCTCGAATGCGGCACTTGCCCTCGTGAGCACGTTGTTCGCGTTCGCGGAGAGCTCCGCGACCGGAACCTCGTTGAGCGTCCTGTCGAGATCAACGACGAGCGTGTTGAGATTCCGCGCCAGCGTCTGGATGTCCGCTTCGTTGAGAGTCGCCATGAACGACTGCGCATTGGCAATGATTTCGCCGGCGGCGCTCGGCGCGGACGGTACATACGTGTACTTCGGGGTCCACTCGAATTCAAGCAGAGGGTACTTCGCTGGATCGAGGTAATCGATTGCGAGATACTGCTGACCGGTGATGCCCGCGAGCTGGGTCTGCGCACGCAATCCCTGCTTCACCATCTGAACCGCATCTTTCTTCAACTGCTCGGCTTCCTCCGCCGAGAAGTCGACCTCCGCCCGGACCACGATGTACTGCCTGCGCCGGGTCACCGGGACGTCCGCTTCATATGTGGCCGCCGAGGTCAGGATCTCAGTGACGTGACCCAGCGGTACACCCCGAAACCTCACCGGCGCCCCGAGATCGAGGCCCGCCACGGATTCGTCGAAGTATGTCTCGAACGTGAACGTCGGCTGGAAGAGCTTGCGGCCGCCAAGCAGAAAGAGCACTGCGACCAGCACGCAGCCGGTCACCAGGACGAACGCACCGAGCCGAACGTAACGCTTGTTTTTTTCCATGCTCTAGTTCGCTCTGCGCTTGTGCGCGTCGGGCTGGCGGCTGAAGAATTGACGCACTCGTGCGTCGCTGCTGTGATCGCGCAATTCTACTGGCTTCCCTGCAGCGATGATGCTGCGCGAGACCTGATCGAGCATGATGGCCCGATCGGCGATCGCGAAGATGCTCTGCAACTCGTGCGTGACGACGACGAAGGTGAAACCGAGATGTTTGCGCAGCGACAGAATGGTTCGATCCAGGTTGGCAGCGGTGATCGGATCCAGGCCGGCCGAGGGCTCATCGAGCAGCAGGATGTCGCACCCGAGCGCCATCGCGCGTGCAATGCCGGCGCGCTTCAACATTCCGCCGGAAAGTTCTGCCGGCATAAGCGCTTCCGCATACGCCATCTCCACCTGGTGCAGCAGCATGCGCGCCGTCAGGTTCTTATGCTCGAGCGCGAGGTCGGTGAACTGATCGAGCGGAAAGCGCACATTCTCGAGCACGTTCAGCGAGCCAAACAGCGCGCCGCTCTGGTACATCACGCCGAGCTTGCGCTGCGACTGCGCCTTCTCCTCCGCACCTGCTGTCACTATGCTGCGTCCGTCGATGACGATGTCACCCGCCATCGGCTCGTACAGGCCGATGATGCTTTTCATCAGGCTCGACTTGCCGCTGCCAGAGCCGCCGAGAATCACGACGATCTCGCCGCGCCACACGTCGAATGAGACGCCGTCGAGTAGCACGCGGGCGCCATAGCCCATGCGCAGATTGCGCACGCTGATGACCGGCGCTGCGCTACGTGCAGCTGCTGCCATGCCCGGGTGCGCTTGCGTCTGCATGATCGTGCGCACTCAGCTTGTGAAGACGGCGAACAGGCCATCGATCACGACGATCAGCACGATGCTCGTGACGACGGCGCTCGTGGCGGAGAGGCCGACGGAGGTTGCACCGGCGCCGGTCGTCAACCCGCGGTGGCAGCCGACGGCTGCGATCATTAGACCAAAGACTGCGGCCTTGACGATGCCGAGCATGAAATCCCCCGCAGTTACTGCTCCGAGCAGCTGGTTGTAGAACTGCAGGAAGCCGACGTCGAAGGTGACCATCACGAGCGCCCCGCCAAACAGCCCGATCAGGTCGGCGAGTACCGTGAGCAGCGGCAGCACGAGCATTGCCGCGAGCAGCCGCGGCAGGACCAGGAAGTGGACGGGGTCGAGCCCGAAGGTCGCGATCGCGTTTATTTCCTCGTTGACTTTCTGTGTGCCGATCTGGGCCGCGAACGCGGCGCCGGTGCGTCCGGCGAACACGATCGCCGTCATCAACACGCCGAGCTCGCGCAGCATGGCGATCCCCACGCCATCGACGACGAAGATCACCGCACCGAAGTTCTTGGCCACGAGTCCGATCTCGAAGGCGATGATCACGCCCATGAGGAAACCCGTCAGCAGTACGATGGGCACCGCATTGGCGCCGGCCTCCGTGGCGATGTCGAGCACATCGCCCCAGTTGACCGTGCCTCCCCGCGTTGGAGCCCGTCGGAACGCACCGGCGCACGCGCGCAGGAACCCGAGCATCTGCTTTGCATAGGCGATCTGCTGCGCGGTTGCCTGACCCAGATGCTCCAAGATGCCGGGAGTCCGCCGGCCAGGAGCGGGCGCGACGAAATCGCCGGGTTCGAAGTCCCGAACCAGGGCGGCCACATTCACGGCAAGGTTGCGGACTTCGACTTGCGAGTGCGGCGGGCGATCGCGCCGAATGAGATCGAACAGCAGCGCTGTGCCGACGTTGTCGACATACTCGAGTTGCGAAGCATCGACAATGATCGGGTGATGAGGATTGCGGTCAAGCGTGTCGAGCGCCGATTGCCAGATCGGCTCAGCCGTGTACGCAGTGATCCGGTTCGGAAGCCTGATGCACGCGGCGCCAACCGCAGCAGACACGCTTGCTGTGTTTGCCGACATCCATTCACCTCCGCCAACACGAATAGCCAAGGCCGAAATCTAAGCGTCACCGAGGCCCGGAGCGTACGCGGCTCGGCCGGATGAAAGCCGGCAGCTCACCGCGCGACGTCGGCGCACTTCCCTCATGAGCCGTTCGGGTGTAGCCGAGCGTCCTGGCCTCCACGCGCGCAGCGTGCTCACTCGCAGAATCTGCAAAGCTTGGTGTTCCTGCCGCGAGGCCCAGAGTGCCGAGCAGCGCACAGGCGAAGCGACGCGCACCGGAAACCCACCGCTCGACCTGACTGCTGCGGCCGGTGCCATTAAGACACCATTCGCAGAAGTGCTCACAATTGTTCGTCAGGATGCGGTAGCTGCATTCGCCAACGCGCGAACGTGCTCGCGCCACCGCTTCGCGAGGATTGAAGCGTGGCCGATCATGTCGAACCCGGATGCCGCGGCCGAGCGCGAAATGTTCGAGAGAAACCACTTCCACCGGTCCGCGGCGCAATCCGTGGCTAGTCCCAGCGTAATGAATGACGTGACCATTGCCGACGTAGATACCATGGTGGTTGTATAGCGTGCGCGTGGTGACGAGATGAGAGCCGAGCGCGGGTTTGTCGCCAACCCGGAGGAGCGAGTCGCGTGGGAAGAACCGCTTGCTACCGCGTTGAATGCCGACTGCATTTTCGGTCCTCCGATACATACATTTCCACGGTAAATTGGAACCTACTTCACGACGTAGGCGTGGCGGGCGGGGTACTTGGCATCGGCGTTGGGGACCATCGCAGACGTTTCCTCTCCGGCAGTTGACGGCAGAGTAGCGGCCGTCTGCCGCCGAGTGGTCAGGAAACCGTCGCAGTTCGGTCGGAAACGTCGGCCGTGATCAGGCCGTCTACGCTCTTGCCAGCAGGGCTCGCGCCCGGCCGAGCGCCGCCGTCTCGCTCGCTTCGTCGAGCTGCTCGACCAGTGCGGCGAGCGTGCTTCGATCCTCGTCCGTCGCCGCGCCGCGCTCGAATAGCTCGATGAACGCCAGAAGCTCGAGCCAGGCTGCGCCTTGCGCTCGAGCCTCTTCCATCGCACGCCGGATCAATGCACCGGCGGTATCGAGCTCGCCGCGCGCCTGGGCGATCGCGCCCTCGATGAGCAACAGCTGCGGAAAATAGATGCGCTCGCCGTATGTCGTGACGATTTCAAGCGCCTGATCGAGTTGCTCCTGGGCTGCGTGGCAATCGCCATGCAGGAGGAGCGCCTGCGCGGCGTAGCCCAGGTTTTCGCTGGCGCCTGCCATCATCCCGAGCGCGGTGTTCTCGTCATGTGCGTCTCGAATCTGCCTGAAGCCTTCGAGCGCGTTGCCCTTCTGAGCGTCGGCCCAGCCAAGGAACCAGCGACAAGCCGCCGTGCCCTGCGCGAGTCCAAACTCGTTGACGAGTTCGCGCATTTCGGCCGCGATCACGGCCACCCTATCCACATCCCCGAGACGGACTTGCAACAGAGCATCGAACCAGAGGGCAACCAGCTGTGCCATCGGCTGCTCCAGCCGGCGCGCGCGCGCGTACGCCTGCTGCACGCGCTCGCGCGCCTGCCTTACGAGGCCCAGATGCGCGAGTGGCAGACTGAGCATCGCGAGGACAGTTACGCATGGGTCGGCGATGAAGCGCCGCTCGAAAGATGCCTCGGCGGCCTCGATCTCCGGAAGAGCCTGCTCCAGCGCTTTGCGCGCGGCGCCGGGTTGGCCCCGGTGCATATAGACGTGTCCACGCACGACGCACGCGGCGAGCGGAAGAAATGGATCTCCGGTCCGGGATGCGAGCGCGTCGGTTGCATCCGCGGTGGCAAGTGCGGCGGCGAACTCCCCGCGCACGGTGAGCAGGAATCCGAGCCCATGCAGCGCCAGACCCCGCATGGGGTGCGCCGGATCGTCGGCGAGCAACGAGCAGGCACGTTGCAAGGCGATTTTCGCCTCATCACCGGCGCCGAGCACGTGGAACGCCGAAACACCGCGAAGCGTTGCGAGCGTGATCTCGAGCGACGTACGTTCCGCGCAGGCGGGTGTACGGTCCAGCAGGGTCAACGCACGTTCGGTCAGATTCATGCATTCCGCCGGGCTCAAGTGCAGCAGAGCGGTCTCGGCACCTTCCGCGTAGTAGCGCAGCGCCGCGATCGGCGCGCGGCCGCGCTCGAAATGCATCGCGAGCTCCGCGGCCGTGACGGTAAGACCCGCGGCTCGCTCCGCTTCGAGTGCGGCGCCGACTTTTCGGTGGAGTTCCGCCCGCGTCGATGGCACCGCGCGCTCGTAGAGCACTTCCCGAAAGAGCGCGTGGCGAAACGAGTAAGGCTTCTCGCGATGATCACCGACATCCCGCGCACTTGGGGCGGTGATCCAACGCTGCTCTCGGACGAGCTGGTCGCACGCCTCAGTAACGCGACTGGCATCGCGCTGCAGCATGCGCGCCAGCATCTCGCTGCGGAAGTCGACGCCACAGACAGCTGCTGCGGAGAGCAGCGAGCGCCGCTCCTCGTCGAGTCTATGCATGTAGTGGTCAATGATTGCCGTCAGGTTCTCCGGCACGGGCATGCTCGCCAGCGACACGGCAACTTCGTCGTTCCTGCCGCGCTGCTCGACATGCGCAATCACGTCGCTTGTCACCGACGAAACGAAGAGCGGCACGCCGTCCGTGCGCTCGTGCAACGCCCGCACGAAGCCTTCGTCGCCGGACATCGAAGGCGAACGCTCAGCGATGTACGCGGCGACCTCGGCCTCCGAGAACTGATCGAGCACGATCTCGTCGCACAGGCCCTGCAAGCGCAGCTCGTGCCGAACCGCGTTGAGCGGCTGATTGGAGACGATGACCTCGGTAAGTCTGAAGCTCGACAGCCACATAAAGCGTGCGCTGGAGCGCCGACGGGCTATGTAGTCGATGAGCTGAATGGTGGCGCGGTCGCCCCAATGCAGATCCTCTGTCACCAACAAGAGCGGCTGGTGCTCCGTGTAGCGATCGAGGAGCTCACCCAGCTCGCGTAGCATCCGGTCCGGGCTGACTCCTATGAGCTCGCGACCCAAGCTCTCGCGCTGATCAGCGTTGCTGAGCCAAGGTAGCTGCAGCAGCCAAGTCGGAGCGACGGCACTCAGAAGTGGCGCAACCGAGGCGTCGGCCCGGCACAATTGCCCGAGTGCTTCAAGGACCGGGAGATACGGTTCGCCCGTACCATAATGCTCAACACAGTAACCGCGCGCGCAGGGAATGGGGCCGAGGCCCGAAACGAAGTGCTCTATAAGCGTGGTCTTGCCGATTCCAGGCTCGCCGGCGATCCAGACGACGGCGCGCTTCCCGCGAGTGGCGCCGTCCCACGCGTCACGAAGACGCGCGAGCTGCGTCGAGCGGCCGATGAATGGCGTCACCGGCGAGTCGCCAGTCGATATGTGTTCGGCAACCAGTGAACCGACCACAGGTGGCGGAACCGCAACCGCGAGGCCTGTCGTGGTCGCGATGAATCGATAGCCGCGACGCGCGACCGTTTCGATGTATCGTGGCTCGCGCGGATCGTCAGCGAGCACGGTTCGGAGATCACTGATGGCGGTCTTCAGTACCGAGTCGCTGACGTAGCGGTGGCCCCAGACCTGGTCCAGGAGCGCATGCTTGCTCAGGAGTGCGCCCGGATGACGGGCGAGCGCGCATAGCAGTCCGAAAGGCGTCGGTGCCAGTGGGATTGCGCTTCCGTCACGACGCAGGAGCGCATTCGCCTCGTCGAGCTCGAACTCACCGAAGCGCACGCGCAGCGGGCCGGGATCAGCGCCAGTCATGCGTGCTTACCCTTCATCGTACCTTGACGGACGTGGGCACGACTTGAGCTGTGAACCGACTCAAGCCAGTCGCCACGCTCAATTCTGTATCCGGCCCGGCGTGGCTATGCCGGGAATGTGTCTGGGATATTTTGATTTAGAAAGTGGTAAGTACTACAAGTGTTTGATTTTAGAAGGTACACGACGCGGAGTCGGAAATAAAGGAATCCTGCCGAGGCTGCCGCTGGTGTCGAAGGCGAGGCTGTACCGGTAGATCATCCAGTGCAGCGACACGAGCGACGTGATCGCGAAGCATTGCATCAGCACCGACAGCGCATTCTTCGTCCGCACCACTCCGGCAGGACTTCGTCCACGTCTGACCTCCCGTTGTCTGAAAATTGCCGCCACCGGGCAGATACGGCGAAGCCGCCGGCGAACGGATCCGGGTAGCGTTTCCGGTGGAACTGCAGCATCCGTGCCAGCCGGGGGCTTGATTGAGATTCAACGGGTTACAGGGGAGCTCGGCTGTGATTCCGCCGCAGCGCGCACCATTTCGGCGCAGGGTTGACGCGGTCGTGCCCGGTCGTGATGCTTGGCCGAACGCGGAGCGACCCCATGGCATTCGACCCCAAGTCCCTCGACGAACTCGCGCGCAAGCTGGCCGAAGCCGTGCCGCCTGGACTGACGGCGCTCAGAAACGATCTCGAGCAGAACTTCAAGGCCGTGCTGCAAAGCGGCCTCGCGAAGCTCGATCTCGTCACGCGCCCGGAGTTCGATGTGCAGGCGGGCGTGCTGAAACGCAGCCGCGAGCGTCTCGAGGAACTCGAACGACGCATCGACGCGCTCGAGCAGAACCGGAAAAAGTAACCGCCGCGGGCGGCCGCCCGTGAATCTCGCGACCGTTCAGACCCGCGCCCAGTTCGGACTCGATGCGCCTCCTGTGCGTGTCGAGGTCTACTGCGGCGCCGGCCTGCCGCAGTTTTCGATCGTCGGTCTCGCCGAAACCGCGGTGCGCGAGAGCCGTGAGCGCGTGCGCGCCGCGCTCGCATACGGCGGCCGCGAATTCCCGCCGGGCCGGGTCACCGTCAATCTGGCGCCTGCCGACCTGCCGAAGGAGGGCGGCCGTTTCGATCTCGCCATCGCGCTTGGGATCCTGGCGGCCTCCGGGCAAGTGCCGGCCGCGGCAATGGACGGCACGGAGTTCTATGGCGAATTGTCGCTGTCAGGCGAGCTGCGGCCGGTCCGTGGGGCGCTGGCGGCAGCCGTGCACGCGGTGCGGGAGCGGCGGCGGCTCGTCGTGCCCACCGCCAATGCGGACGAAGCGCGCGTCGCGGCGGGGGCGCAGGTCGCCGCTGGCGACTCGCTGATGGCCGTCTGCAATGGCCTGCTGGGCGGCGCCGGTCTCGATTTTCGCACGGGCGGACCGTTGCCGGCTTCAGCCGCGCCGGCACCGAATCTTGCCGACGTGCGCGGCCAGGCGGGAGCGAAGCGTGCACTCGAGATCGCCGCGGCCGGCGGCCACAGCCTGTTGCTCATCGGTCCACCCGGCTCCGGCAAGAGCATGCTCGCGCAGCGACTGCCGGGCCTCCTGCCGCCGCTCGACGAACGCGAAGCGCTCGAATGCGCGATGCTGCATTCACTCGTCCGCGCGCTGCCGCCGGTGGCGGAATGGCGCCGCCGGCCATTCCGGGCGCCGCACCATGGCGCATCCGCCGCGGCCGTGATCGGCGGCGGCGGGCGCATGCGGCCCGGAGAAATATCGCTTGCACATCACGGCGTGCTCTTTCTCGACGAACTGCCCGAATACCGGCGCGACCTGCTGGAAGCGCTGCGCGAGCCACTCGAATCAGGATCGGTCAGCGTTGCGCGCGCCGCCTGGCGCGGCCAGTTTCCGGCGCGATTCCAGCTCGTTGCCGCGATGAATCCCTGTCCCTGCGGCTTCGCCGGCGATCCGAACGGGCGCTGCCGCTGCACGGCGCCGCAGATCCAGCGCTATCTGGCGAAGCTATCCGGGCCGCTGGTCGACCGCATCGACCTGCACGTCGAAGTGCCGCGGCTCGAGTACTCGGCATTGAGACCCGCCGCAGCGAGCGCGGAAACGAGCGACGCAGTCGCGGCGCGCGTGCTGCGCGCGCGTGAGCGGCAACTCGAACGCGGTGCGCCAAATATGGCGCTCGACCAGGAGGCGCTCGCCGGCGCCTGCGGGCTGGAGGCACGCGAGCACCACCTGCTGGACACTGCGTCTCGCCGGCTCGGATTGTCGGCGCGCGCCTGCCACCGGATCCTGCGAGTCGCGCGCACCATTGCCGATCTCGCGGCACTGGATCGGGTTGGTGTCGCGGAACTGTCGGAGGCGATTGGTTACCGGCGGCTCGATCGCGAGCCGCAGTCGCGGGCGTGATGAGGTTAGCGCGCCGCGGCCGCCATGTATTCGACGGCGGCTTTCACCGCGTCGTCGGACAGATCCACGCGGCCGCCCTTGGCGGGCATCATGCCGGCGGATCCCTGGAAGCCCTCGATGGCGTGCTTGTCGAGAGTCGCCGTGCCCTGTGCGATGCGCGGCGCCCATGCCGCCTTGTCGCCGAACTTGGGCGCGCCGGCGAGACCCGTCCCGTGGCAGGCGACGCAGGCGGATGCGTAGACCGATTTGCCGTCGGTCGGCTGCGCAGCCGCGCCGCCGTCGCCGGCCGGCGACGCACCAGCAGCAGGCGGCGTGACCGGCGCGATGATTGCGAGCGCCGCATTGTCCTGGCCGGCCACCGCGACCTGGCCGAAAGGCTTGATGCGCGCGTGGGCCTCGGCCTGCATCAGCGGGTCAGCGGTGTCGCGCGCGCCCTTGGGGCCGCTGTCGACGACGCGCGAAACGCCGATCAGGACGAGCGCGATCGCAATCAGCAGGCCAAGCACGGCGCTGAAAACCGTCTTGAAGTGCTTGTCTGACTTGGCCATTCGGGACACTCGCGCCGGTTGAAGCGGAATGCGGGAATTATAGCGTCCGGCGGCCGTGGCCGCTAAAATCGCGCTCCGGTCAAAACGCGCCCGTAGCTCAGCTGGATAGAGTGACGGTCTCCGAAGCCGTAGGTCGTGGGTTCGACTCCCGCCGGGCGCGCCATTTTCAGCCAGTCTGGCTTTCACGACCGCGATTCGCGCGTGCACGCCTGTCGTCGTCGGTCGTCGCAGCGGGAACTTTCCGGGCCTCCAATTCGCCTACTGCTAACATGCTGAGGCTGCGCATATTCCAGCAGGCTCTTTGAGCCAGGGACCCGAATGTTCTTCACGGGTATCGGCACCGCCACACCTCCTCGCCGCTATACCAAGGCGGAATGCTGGAACGCCTTCCTGGAATCCGACTGGTTTGCGCGCCTCGATCGCCGCTCGCATGCGATTGCCGAGGCGGTCATGTCGCGCGACAACGGGATTTCCGCGCGCCGCCTGGCACTCGATTCACTGGCGGAAGTATTCGCAATCGATCCGGACACGCTGCAGCGCCGGTTCGCGACGCATGCGCCGGCGCTGGCTACTGAGGCGGCTGTCGGGGCGATGCGCGACGCGGGAATCGGCGCCCGCGACATCGATGGCATCGTGGTCAGCACGTGTACGGGATATCTCTGTCCGGGCCTCACGAGCTATCTCGCTGAGAGTCTCGGCTTGCGCGCAGATGTGCAGGCCTATGACCTGGTCGGACAGGGCTGCGGCGCGGCGCTGCCCAACTTGCGGCTCGCCGATGCGCTCATCGTCGCGCGGCACCAGCCAGCACGTGCTTTCGGTATGCGTCGAAGTCAGCAGCGCCGCCATGTACCTGGATAACGACCCCGGCGTGCTGGTCAGCGCGTGCCTCTTCGGCGACGGCGCGGGCGCCGCGGTTCTGAGCGCGCGACCGGCGCAGCACAATCGACGCATCGAATGGCGCAGCAGCAGCTCCGTGGTCGAACCCCGCCAGCGCGACGCGCTGCGCTTCGAGCAGCGCGGCGGCATGCTGCGCAACATCCTGACTCGCCCGGTGCCCGCACTCGCGGCCGAGCACGCGCAGGCCGTGCTGGAAACAGTGCTGGCGCGCGAGCAACTGAAAGTCGGCGACATCGCGACGTGGGTGATGCATGCGGGAGGGCGCGATGTCTTGCAGGCGCTGCGCGAACGCATCGGCCTTTCGGTCGATGACCTGCGTTACAGCGCGGCGATCCTCGATGAGTACGGCAACATGAGCAGCGCTTTCGTTTACTTCGTGCTCAAGTCCGCGCTCGAGGACAACTGCACCGCAGGGCTGGTGGTGGATGTCGGCCTTCGGCGCCGGGATTCACCTGTCACGGCGCGCTGCTTGCGGTGAGTGCCCGCGAATGAGCGAGGCGATCTTGATGCGCCGCGTAGAAGCGGAAACGCTCGATCACCTGCGCGAAGACGATCCGCGCGCGATCCGCTCGCGGCGCGACCTGCGGCGCATCAATCGAATCATGGGCAACCTGCCGATCTGGATTCGCTTTTGAGCGCATCGCTCTTGCGTGCGCCGTCGCACATTGCCGAGCTGGGCGCCGGCGATGGCTCGCTGCTTCTGCGGCTCGCAAAGCGCAGGGCGCGCACGTGGCCCGGTGTCACGCTTACCCTGGTCGACCGGCAAAACCTCATGAGCGCGCAAACGCGCGCGGCCTTTGCGGATCTCGGCTGGACGGTGCGCGCCGCCGCCATGGATGTCTTCGCCTGGCTCGAACGCGAGGATCATCCGCGCTACGACGCCGTCGTCGCCAATCTCTTCGTGCACCATTTCGAAGGCGATGCGTTGTCGCGGCTGTTCCGCGGTATCGCGCGGATCACTGACTGTTTCATCGCGTGCGAGCCGCGGCGTGCGCGAGTCGCGTTGCTTGGGCAGCCACCTCGTCGGCGCCATCGGCGCCAACGAGGTGACACGCCGCGACGCCGTGCTGAGTGTGCGCGCGGGATTTCGCGACCGGGAGCTTTCGGCGTGCTGGCCCGACGATGGCGGATGGCAACTGAGCGAAACGGACGCGCGGCTCTTTTCGCACACGTTTGCAGCGGTGCGGCGAGCGCAGGCGTGAAGACCGATTACGACGCCATCGTCGTCGGTGCGGGGCCGGCCGGCAGCACGGCCGCGATTCTGCTTGCCTCGGCGGGATGGTCGGTAGCGTTGATTGAAAAGCAGCCTTTCCCGCGGCGCAAGGTCTGTGGCGCCTGCATTGGCGCGGCAACCTTCCGCTTCTGGCCACGCTCGGAATCGGCGACGAATTTGCCCGACTGGCCGGTCCGGAGTTGCGCGAAGTCGCCC
The DNA here is from genome assembly GCA_963839885.1 of uncultured Gammaproteobacteria bacterium. GTDB lineage: Bacteria > Pseudomonadota > Gammaproteobacteria > Steroidobacterales > Steroidobacteraceae > SCUD01. The sequence continues at coordinate 116,329 of CAWIWZ010000016.1, read as the reverse complement.
TCTATTGCGGCGATCGCGTGGTGCAAGCGCCTTTACCGGCCGTGCCCAACACGCGCCATCCATGGGGGCGCGCCCTCGGGCGCGAAGCATTCGACCTGTTGCTGCTCGAGCGCGCGCGGGCGCTGGGAGTCAATCTCTGGCAGCCATGGTCCATGCGCACTGTCGATGGGAGCGCAGGCGCGTTTCAGTGCGGAATTGAAGCGCGTCCTGCGCCGGGACTCACGGAATTGCGCGCGCCGGTGTTGATCATGGCCAATGGTTCATGGGAAGGCGATCCCGGACGCAACCGGCGCGTCACCAAGAGGTCCGGCGACCTCTTCGCCTTCAAAGCGAATTTCAGTCGCTCGCGGCTGGCACCCGGTGTGCTGCCCGTCATTTCGTTTGCGGGCGGATATGGCGGCCTCGTCATTGCAGAGAACGGTGCAGCTCACGCTCGCGGGCTGCATTCGCCGCGATGCCCTCAAGGCCTGCCGGGCCGCCGCACCGGGACAAACTGCGGGCGAAGCGTTCGAACGCTACTTGCGCACCAGCACGGGCGCGCTGCGCGATGCCCTTGCGGGCGCACGGCGTGATGGCGCGTGGCTTGGCATCGGACCGATCCAGCCAGGCATCCGTGCGCCGTGGAATCGGGCGGATGGGCGGTTCATGATCGGCAACGCGGCGGCCGAGGCACATCCCATCATCGGCGAAGGCATCAGCATGGCGATGCAGTCGGCGTGGTTCCTGTGCGCGCGGACTGATCGCAGCTGGCCGGTCGAGCGCATCGGCTGATACGCTGCAACGCGTGGGCGTCGATTACGCCAGCCAGTGGAGGCAGGCGTTTGCGCCGCGCCTGCACCTGGCCGCGACGCTTGCGCACCTGGCAATGAGACCCTGGCTGGCGCCGATTGTCTGGCCGCTCATCGTGCGAGCTCCGCGGCTGATGACCGCGATGGCGCGCGGTGCCGGGAAGGCGCGCATCGCACCCACCTTCCAGGGCGTATCGCCACTGGGCAGATTTGCATCGCTGGAGGACGCCAATTGAGCACCGAAGAAGAACACAACGTTCGAGCGGCTGCGGCAGATTCTCGCGAAGGAGTTCGAAGTCGCGCCGGAGCTCATTCATCCGACGGCGCGCATGGACGAACTCGCGATCGATTCTCTCGCCGTGATCGAAGTGATGTTCCGGCTCGAAGACGAGTTCAAGATCAGTTTCCCTCAGGACCCCGGGGAACTGCAGACCATCGGCGATCTCGTGTCCGCGATTGATCGCCTCGCGACGGAGCAACGTGCGCGTGCGTCATCGGGAGCCGCCGCGCTTTGAGACGAGTCGCCATCACGGGTCTGGGCGTCGTTTCGCCACTGGGCAACGGTGCGCAAAATTTCTTCGATCGACTCGTGCAGGGACATTCGGCTGTCACGCGATTGCCGGAGGATTTCAATCCTCGCCTGATGAGCCGCGTGGTCGCGCCGGTGTCGTTCGATGGCGCGGCCCATTTCGGCGCGGCGCGCCTGCGCATGCTGGACCGTGTCAGCCAGTTCGCTCTGGTCGCCGCTGCCGAGGCCATCGCCGATGCCGGCGCCTTGTTCGAACGCGACGATCGTGACACAACCGGCGTCTTCGTCGGAACCGGCATGGGCGGCGCACAATCAACCGACGACGGCTATCAGACCGTCTACGAAGAACGGTCCGACCGCGTCAAACCCTATAGCGTGCTGATGGCGATGAACAATGCCGCAGCGGCGTGGATCGGCATCGACCATCACCTGCTGGGCCCGAATCTGACGTATTCGACCGCCTGTTCTTCGTCGGCCGTCGCGATCGGCGAAGCGTGGAAGCGCATTGCAACGGGAGAGCTCGACGTGATGATCGCGGGCGGCAGCGAAGCGCCGCTCACTTTCGGCACGCTGAAGGCATGGGAGGCGCTGAGGACACTGGCGATGGAAGATCCGGATGATGTATCGGCGTCGTGCAAGCCGTTTGCGAAGAATCGCAGCGGACTCGTGTTGGGAGAAGGCGCGGCGATGGTCGTTCTCGAATCGTGGGAGCGGGCAGTGAGCCGCGGCGCGCGCATTCACGCCGAGCTTGCGGGTTATGGTCTCAGCATGGATGCGGAGCACATCACTCGGCCGACCGTGGCGGGCCAGGCGCTGTGCGATGAGACGCGCGCTGGAGAGTGCGCGCATGTCCGCCGGCGACGTGGGCTACGTCAACGCGCACGGTACCGCAACGATGGCGAACGATGCCGTGGAGACTGCCGCGATCAAACAGGTTTTCGGTCCCGGCGCATATGCATTGCCCGTCAGTTCGACCAAATCCATGCACGGGCATCTGCTCGGTGCGGCCGGCGCACTCGAACTCGCGGCTACCGTGCTCGCGATCGAAAAGCGCGTGCTTCCGCCAACGCTGCATCTCGTGCATGCCGATCCGGAATGCGATCTCGATTACGTGCCGGGATCTGCGCGCCCCGTCTCCACGCTGAGCGCGGCCATATCCAACTCCTTTGCCTTTGGTGGCACCAACGTCTCGCTGGTTTGCCGCGCGGCGAGGTTAGCGCGGTGCGCGACGCGGTCTTCTGGTGTGACCGAAGGAAACCGCCTCTGCCCGCGCTCGAGGGCGCAATACGCGCCGACGTCGTCGTGGTCGGCGCCGGCATGATGGGGCTGATGTGTGCAAGAACGGCTCAGGCGCGGGGCCAGCGCGTTTGCCTCGTGGAGGCCGAATCCTGCGGTGCGGGTGCGAGCGGGCGTTCCTCCGGATTGATCACGCCCGACTCCGAGCTCGAGCTCCGCGATCTCGTGCAGCAATTCGGGAACGCGGAGCACGCAAGCTGTGGGAGTTCGCGCAGGGTGGCGTGAACGCGATCCGCCAGGCAATTCTGGAGGACCAGATCGATTGCGACATGCAGGCGCATGACGCGCTTTTTGTGGCGACCACGCGTGGCGGAGCACGAAGTTGTCTCCACGGAGCACGCTGCCCGCAATGCCTTCGGTTACCCAAGCACGCTTTATTCGCGCGAGAGCCTGCCTGACATATTGGGTTCGACCGCTTACTTTGGCGCGCTCCGTTTCGGAGACACCTTCGGCATCCATGCCTATAACGCTTGCGCTGGGTTGCGCCAAAGATTGCTGGAAACAGGAGCGCGAATCTTCGAGCGCAGTCCGGTCACGCGGATCCTGGAGAACGGAGTCGAGACACCAGGAGGGTCAGTGCGGGCACCGGCCGTCATCATCTGTACCGACCGTTTTCTGCCGACGCTCGGGCTGGCCCGGCGCGAGATTTATCATGTGAAGACCTTCCTCGCCATCTCCGAGCGCCTCGGCAGTTCGGACATTGACCGGATTTTCCCGCGGGGCCCTCTCATGGTCTGGGGCACCGACATCACCTACAAATATTTCCGGCTGACGGGCGATGGGCGATTGCTCATCGGCGGCGCCAGCCTGGCGAACATGTATTCCCGTAGCGAGCAACAGCGACCTGCACAAGTGGTGCGACTGTTGACGCGTTATCTCGGCCGGCGATTTCCGGGCTTGCGCGTCAAATTCGCCGCCTGCTGGCCCGGTCTCATCGGAGTCTCGAAAGACTTCGCTCCGGTCGTGGGACGTCACCCTCGTTATCCCTCGGTGCATTACGCCGCCGGCGCGGCCGGTCTTCCCTGGGCCGCAGCGCTCGGCCGCTATCTGGCGGAAAAGGTCCTGGATGGCCGCGATGACGTCGATGCTCCACTCTCGGTCCATCGCCGATTCCCCATCGGTCCGCGCCTGCAGGCGGTTCTCGGCGCGCCGGTCTGCCTTTGCAATCTCCCACGGAATCCAGAAGGTCTCGTAAAAAAGAGGAGAATGACCGTGTTCAGCATGTCGATGACAGTACGGGGCCTGATGGCTTGTTGCGCCCTGCTTGTAAGCGCGAGCGCGGGCGCCGAGACATTCCGTTGCGGGCAGTGGATCGCGTCGCCCGACATGTCGGTCGATGAGCTGCTCGACAAGTGCGGCGAGCCGACGACGAAGTCCGCCGAGACGATCGACGTCTATGGTCCGACGACGGGCGGCGGCGGTCGCGTCAAGCGCGGCACCTCGACCATCGAAACCTGGACCTATGATCGCGGCAGCCAGTCCTTCGAAATGGTCGTGACGATCGTGGACGGCAAAATCAAGAGCATGGTGCGCGGGAAATAGTTCGCGTGATTGTCCGCATGTGGCATGGCCGCGTTCCGACGGCGAAAGCGCCCGCCTATCGGGAGTTCACGAATGCGCGTGCGATTCCGGACTATCGATCAGTGCCGGGCAACATCAGTGTGCACGTGCTCGAGCGCGTGCAAGGGGACGTTACGCACTTCATCACGCTGACGTTCTGGGACAGCCTCGAATCGATCCGGGCGTTCGCGGGCGAGGACATCGAGAAGGCGAAGTACTATCCGGAAGACGAGCAGTTCCTCCTCGAATATGAGCCGCGCGTCGTGCATTACGAAGTCGTCGGGCGATCCTGAAGTGGATCGCACGACGGTCGCTTTAGCCTGCTAGCGGACTTCGAAGCGGTTTACGACGGCGGGCTTCCCGCCGACGTCGCATACGACGACGTAATGTCCAACCGTCCACTTGCCCGCAACGTCCCAGCCCATGTTCGCTGCCGAGTATCCGCCGGGCCAGGTGGGGCCGGGCTCGTACCGCATTTCGGCGGGCGGCATGACCTGGCCATCCGGCCAGTAATAATGACAGGCGGCCGGAACCGTGACCGTGCGGCCGAGCGGGGAGTGCGTGTACTCGAGTTCGACGCCGATGCGCCGCGTATCCGCGGCCTCGAACGTGTCGGTGTAGCGGCGCTCGGGTTTCGGCTGCAGGTCCTCGGCGACGGGAAAGAACCGCAGTCCCGCGATTCGGATGTCCGTGTCCGCGACATCCGGCGGATTCAGTGCAATCGCGAACTGAGCCTGCCAGATCGAATGTCCGTCGACCGAGCAGTCGACGCCGTAGTCGCCAGGCTGCCAGTCCTCCTCGTCCGGCACGCCCCATTGCACGTTCGCGCTGTTGGACTGCGTCTCGCCCTCGAACAACTGGAACGACATTGCGCGGCTCGCCTCGGCCTTGCTGCCGTCCGGCTTTTGCAGCAGGCAGACAACCGACAGCAACGTAGTCTCGTCCTGAGCCGGATAGGTTGCCCCGATCTCGACGCCGATCATGCGCGCGAGCGTCGCGTCGAAATGAATCCCATAAAACCGGCGGCCGAACGGCAGCACGGGCCCCTCCGCCTGTTCGAACAGGCGGATCGTGGCGCCGGAGAGCGGCGGCGCATCTGCGGCATGAATTGGCAGCGACAACAGCACGGAGCCTGCGATCAGGCAGGCCTCGCAGTGGCGAATGCATGGACTTCATGTTACTCCTCCATGTCGGGAGGTTCGTCGTGTCGCAACCGGATCGAAGCCATCTGTGGATCCTGGCGGCCGCGATCGTGGCGATTGCCGGCGCGTTCTGGCTCGACCCGATTCCGCAGGATCCTGCGTATCACGCCTTTGCGGACACGCGCAAGCTGGGCGGTATCCCGAATGCGTGGAACGTCGTGAGCAACCTCCCATTTCTCGCCGCCGGCATTCTGGGATTCGCGACGCTGCCTCGCCTGGTCTCGACGCAATTGCGCACGCATTACATTGTTTTCTGCGCGGGCGTCGCGCTCGTCGCATTCGGTTCGGCGTATTACCACTTCGAACCATCGACACGGGCGCTGGTCTGGGATCGAATGCCGATGACGATCGCATTCATGGCGCTGTTTACCGCAGTCGTTGCCGACCGCATTTCCTGGTTTGCCGGCCGCGCATTGCTGTGGCCCTCAATCGCACTCGGCGTCATCAGCATCGCCTGGTGGATCCGCACCGAACAGGCGGGCGCCGGAGACCTGCGCCTCTACGGCGTCGTTCAGTTCCTGCCGATGTTGCTGATTCCGCTGATGCTGCTGCTGCGCAAAGGCCAATGGCTGAATGCGGCGTGGCTGTGGGCAGGGCTCGCCGCGTATGTCGGCGCGAAGCTGGCAGAACACTTCGATGCCGCCATTTTCTCGGGCATCGGCTGGGTCAGCGGCCACAGCCTCAAGCATCTGCTCGCGGCGCTGGCCAGTGCCTTCGTCATTTGCGCATTCCACGCAGTGAGGCGCGTAGAAGGGACAGTCCGCCTTTTTCCTGTGGAAAAAGGGGACGCGTAGAAGGGACAGTCCGCCTTTTTCCTGTGGAAAAAGGGGACAGTCCCTAGAGATCGCCGGCGAGCGCTTTGTAGAGGGCGGCGAGGGCGGTGGCGCGTCGCGTCGAGGCCTGCACGTGCTGGTCCTCGAGATCGAGCTGCGTGCGCTCGGCATCGAGCACCGACAGGAAGTCGCCTGCGCCGACGTCATAGCGCATGCGCGCGAGCCGCGCGGCTTCAGTCGCTGCGGCGGCGCCGGCCTGCAGTTCATCCTCCGCACGGTTCGCGGTGCGAAAGCCGACGAGCGCATTCTCGGTTTCCTCGAGCGCCTGCAGCACCGTTTCCTGGTAAAGCGCAATGGCGCCGATCCGTCTCGCTTCGGCGGCCTTGACGTTCTGCCGCACGCGGCCAAAGTTCAGAAAACTCCACGTCAGCGACGGCCCATACGCCCAGCGCTCGGAGTCGGCATCACCGATCTGGTCGGTGCTGTCGGCGGTCCAGCCGAAGGAGCCGAGCATCACGATCTTCGGGAAAAACTCGGCGATCTCGTCGCCGACATCCGAGGTCGAGGCCGCCAGTTCGCGCTCGGCCGCGCGGATGTCCGGGCGCCGCTTCATCCATTCCTCTGGCGTACCGGTCGCGACCAGCACCGGCAATTCCGGAATGGGCGTTTCGGCCCCGAGCCGTTCGCGCAGCGTCTGGATCGGCCACGCGGTCAGCACCGCGAGCCGCTGTTCTTCTCGCACCAGGTCGGCCTCGGCCTGCGGCACGGAGGCGGCGATGGTCCGCATCTGCGCCTCGCCGAGCGCGAGATCGAGCCCGCTCGAGGTGCCGGCATCCACGCGCGCCTTCAGGATCCCGACATTGTCCTGCTGATTGGCCAGTTGCTGGCGGCGCAGGGCGAGACGCTCGCGCGCGCCGATCAGCGCGAACCAAGTCTGCGCGGTTTCGGCGATGATCGACAGGCGCACGTCGGCGAGCGAGGCCTCATCCGCTTCCGCTCGCCGCCTGATTGCGCGGTGTTCGTTGCGCAGCCCGCCGAATAGATCGATCTCCCAGCTCGCGTCGAATCCGGCGCGATAGGTCTCGGTACTGAGCCCACCCGGAGGCGCGAACGGATCCTGGCTGCTGATCTCCGCCTCTTCACCGTCGGCCACCGCCGTCACGGTCGGGAACCAGTCGTAGTGGGAGAGGCCCGACAGCGCGCGCGTCTCCTGGAGGCGCGCCGCCGACTGCGCGATCGTGGTATTGGCCTCGAGCGCGCGGGCGATCAGGTCGTCGAGCTCGGTGCTGCCGAATTCCGACCACAGTTTCGAGCCCGCGGGCTGCGCCGTCGCTTCGCTGGGCGCCTGGTCGAATTGCCCGGGCAGCGGCGTCTCCGGGACGGCGTGGCGCGGCCCGACGGTGCAGGCCGCGAGCGCTGCGGCCGCGGACAGGGCGAGGAATGCCCTATTCATGCGCGGCGCCTTCGGCCGCGAGCCGTGCGGTGCGGCGAGCGTGCTGGCGCTCGACGATCTTCCGCAGCACGACGTAGAACACCGGCGTGAAGAAGAGCCCGAAGAAGGTGACGCCCAGCATGCCGGCGACGACGGTAACGCCCATGACATAGCGCACTTCCGCACCGGCGCCCGAAGCGAACACCAGCGGCAGCACGCCCGCGATGAAAGCGAAGCTCGTCATCAGTATCGGCCGCAGACGCAGGCGGCAGGCTTCGATGGCGGCTTCCACGATGCCCTTGCCCTGCTCCTCGAGGTCGCGCGCGAACTCCACGATCAGGATCGCGTTCTTGCAGGCGAGACCGATCAGTACGGCGAGGCCGATCTTCGTGAAGATATTGTTGTCCAGGAATGTCGGCGCGTACGGCGGCGGGAACAGCGCGAGCCACAAGCCGTGGATCGTGTTGATGAGCCAGGTGCCGCCGATCGCGGACAGGAGGCACAGCGGCACGATCAGGATGATCGCGAGAGGCAGCGACCAGCTCTCATACAGAGCGGACAGGACCATGTACACGAGCAGGATGCAGAGCGGGAAAACGAACATCGCCGTGTTGCCCTGCGTGACTTGCTGATACGTCAGACCGGTCCACTCGATATCCATGCCGCGCGGCAACTGCTGGTCGGCGATTTCTCGCACTTTCGCAAGTGCATCGGTCGAGGACAGGATGGCCGGATTGAGTCCGGCCGACATGTCGGCCGCCGGATAGGCGTTGTAGCGGATCACCGGATCAGGTCCGTAGCTCGGCTGGATGTCGACGACGCTGCCGAGCGGCACCATTTCGCCGCGGTTGTTGCGGACTTTCAGATTCTCGATGTCCTGAACCGTCGCGCGAAATGGCGCGTCGGCTTGTGCATACACCGAGTAGGTGCGCCCGAACAGGTTGAAATCGTTGACGTATGTGGAGCCGAGATAGACCTGCAGCGTATTGAATACGTCGGTCAGCGCGAGGCCGAGCTCCTTCACCTTGGTCCGGTCGACGCTGGCATCGAGTTGCGGGACGTTCGACTGATAGGAAGTGAAGGTGGCGAACGGATCGAATCCCTTGGTCTGGCCGAGCTCGCCGACGAGCCCGGTCGTCTGCGTGTACAACTCGCCGTAGCCGATGGCCGCTCGGTCCTGAACGTAAAATTCGACGCCGTTCGCGCTGCCGAGGCCGAGCACCGGCGGCGGCATCAGCGCGAAGGCGAGGCCTTCCTGGATCTGGCCGTAACCCATGTTGACCCGCATGGCGATTTCGGCTGCCTCGAGTTCGCGATCGCCTGCCGGCTCGAGGCCGATGAACATGACGCCCACATTCGGCGTGGCGACGAAGTGGATGGCATTGAGGCCCGGGAACTGGACGACGTTCTCGACCCCCGGCACTGCCATCGCGATGTCGCCCATTTTCCGCATCACCGCGTCCGTGCGGTCGATGGTCGCCGCTTCGGGCAGTTGCAGCACCGAGAACAGATACTGTTTGTCCTGGGTCGGGATGTATCCGCCCTGCACGCTGCGGAAGCCGATGATCGCCACGACGATGAGCACCGCGTAAAAGACGAGCATCCGCGGCCCGCGACCGATGGTCCCGCCGATGCGGCCCGAATAGCGGTCGCCGAAGCGCCTGAACACCCGGTTGAATGCACCGAATGGTCGGCCGAATACCTTTTCGATCCAGCGCCCGAGCGCATCCTTTTTTGCGCCATGCGGCTGCAGCAGCATCGCGGCGAGCGCCGGCGACAAGGTCAGCGAATTGAATCCCGAGATGATTACGGCGGCCGCGATCGTCACCGCGAACTGCTTGTAGAACTGGCCGGTCACGCCGCCGAGGAAGGCGAGCGGGATGAACACCGAAGAGAGCACCAGCGTGATCGCGACGATCGGCCCGGACACTTCGCTCATGGCCTGGTGAGCGGCCTCGCGCGGCGACTTGCCGCTCTCGATATGGCGCTCGACATTCTCGACGACGACGATCGCATCGTCCACGACGATGCCGATCGCGAGCACCAGGCCGAACAATGTCAGAACGTTGATCGAAAACCCGAGCAGCCACAGCACGGCGAAGGAGCCGACGATCGAGACCGGCACCGCGACCAGCGGGATCAGCGAGGCGCGCCAGGTCTGGAGGAACAGCACGACCACAAGGACGACGAGCGCGATCGCCTCGAGCAGGGTCTCGATGACCGAGGCGATCGATTCCCTGACGAACATCGTCGGGTCGTAGACCACCGACCAGTGCACGTCTTCCGGGAAACCCTGTTCCAGTTCGGCCATGCGGTCGCGAATCGCCTGCGACAGCTCGATCGTGTTGGCGCCGGGCGACTCGAAGATCACGATGGCGGCGGCGTCCTCGTTGTTGAGGAGCGACCGGATCGGCGTAGCTATTCGCCCCGAGCTCGATGCGCGCGACGTCCTTCAGGCGGGTGAGCTCGTCGCCTTCGGCCTTCAGCACGATCTCGCCGAAAGCCTCGGGCGATTCGAGGCGTCCCTGGGCATTGACCGACACCTGAAGGACGGAACCATCAGGCGTCGGCGGACTGCCGATGCTTCCGGCGGAGACCTGGATGTTTTGTTCGCGGATCGCATTGACGATGTCGCCGGCCGACAGGCCGCGCGCAGAGGCGCGCCCCGGATCGATCCAGACGCGCATCGCATAGTTGCCGATGCCGAATGCGATTGCCTGGCCCACGCCGGGCAGACGCGCGAGCTCGTCGCGCACGCGCAAGTTCGCGTAATTCGAGAGATACAGTGCGTCGTAGGTTTTGTTCGGCGAGTCGAGGTGCACGACCATCGTGAGCGTCGGTGAAGCCTTGACGACCGTGACACCGAGCGTGCGGACCGCCTCGGGCAGCCGCGGAATTGCCTGCGCAACCCGGTTCTGCACTTGCACCGCCGCGAGATCGACATCGGTGCCGCCCTTGAAGGTCACGGTCAGCGACACCTGGCCGTCGGAGCTCGACGTCGACTTCATGTAGATCATGTTTTCGACGCCATTGACCGCTTCTTCGAGCGGACTGGCGACGGTCTCGGCGATCGTGCGCGGGTTGGCGCCCGGATAGGTCGCCGTCACCTGCACCGATGGCGGCACGACATCCGGATACTCGCTGATCGGCAGGCTCGGAATCGCTATCAAGCCCGAGACCAGGATCAGCGCCGACAGCACCGTCGCGAGGATCGGCCGGTCGATGAAAATCCGCGAAAAGTCGGTGTGCGTCGCCATGCTCGTTCAGCCCGCCGGTTGCGCCGGAGCCTGCTCGGGAGCGGGCGGCGGCAGGTTCGGCTGGTTCATCGGCACGTCGCGCGGTTTCACCGGCTGGCCCGGGAAAAAGATCTTGCGCATGCCGTTGATGATGACCTTGTCGCCCGCCTTGAGTCCGTCGTACACGACGACCAGGCCCTCGACATGCGGACCCGAGCTTGACGTCATGGCGCTCCGCGGCATTGCCCTTGCCGACGATGTAGACGTACCGGCGGTCCTGGTCGGTCAGTACCGCCTGCTCGTGGATCAGCAGCGCATCCTTCTGCGATTCGCCGAGCAGGCGTACACGTGCAAAGAGTCCCGGCGTGAAGACGCCGTCCGGATTCGGCAGCACGGCGCGCGCGCGGATCGTGCCGGTTTCTGGATTGAGCGCATTGTCGACGAAATCGACACTGCCCTTGTGCGGGAATCCGTCCTCGTTCGCGAGGCCGACGAGCACGGGGTTTGCCACGTCGCGCGAACTCTCGCGGTTGCCCGCGCGCGCGAGTTCCTGGTAGCGGAGGTAGGCGCGCTCGTCGCCGGTGAAGGTGACGTAGACCGGATCGACCGACACGAGCGTCGTCAGCATCGTCTCGCCCGCGGCCACGACGTTCCCTGGCTTCACGAGCGCGGCGCCGGCGCGGCCGGCGAAGGGCGCGGTGACCCGCGTGAAGCTGAGGTTCAGTTCGGACTGCGCAAGGCGCGCGCGCGCGGCCAGCACGTCCGCATCCGCCTGGTGCGCTTCCGTGCGCCGCGCGTCGAGATCGCCTTTCGACACGGCACGCGCCGCAATCAGAGCTTCCGCGCGCGTCAGCTCCTGCTTCGCCAGCTCGACCCGGGCCTCGGCGCGGACCTGGTCGGCGCGCGCGGCGTCGGCGGCGGCGCGATACTCGCGCGGATCGATCGTGAAGAGAAGCTGGCCTTTCTCCACCAGGCCGCCTTCCGCGAAGTGCACGCGGTTGAGATGGCCGGAGACGCGCGGGCGGATCTCGGCCGATTCGATCGCCTCGATGTGCCCGCTGTATTCATCCCACTCGGTGACGGACTTCTTCACCACCGCGGCGACGCTGACATCAGGCGGCGGCACCTGCTGCTGTTCGCCGTTGCCGCAGGCTGCGATGAAGAGGGCGGCCGCGATCGCGGCGATGGCGCGGAGAGAAAAGGACATGGGTCAGGCTTCCTTGGCGGTCTTCTTCGACGACGATGCATCGCCCCACTGGCGAGCGAGTTGCTCCATCAGGGCGACCAGGCGCGCGCGCGCGGGCGCGGGCATCGCGTACATCTGAAACAATTCCTGCCACATCAGTCCCTCGGCGGCGAGGTGGACGAGATGCAGTCGGAGGTCGCGATCGGTCCATTGCTTGCGGCCGAGCCGTTCGCGCAGCTCCTGCCGGCAGGGATCCATCAGCGAAGGATCGAGCGTTGCCGCCGACAACATGCCGCAGAGGAACCGGCGATGCGATTCGTCCTGCGCGGTCAGCGTGCCAATGAACCCGATCAGCCGCGCGGTCTCCGGGTCGCAATCGCAGGGCGTCGCTGCGGCTTCCGCGACGTCCCATTTACGGAAATCCGCTTCCAGCAGGCCTCGCAGCAGGTCTTCCTTGGTCGGGAAGTGGTAGGTGATCCCACCGCGTGTGATGCCACTGACCTTCGATAGTTCGTCGAAAGTCAGCGCGCCCGCGCCGTCGCTTTCGACGATTTCGCGGGCCGCGGCCAGGATCCGGGTTTTTGCCAGCGGTAAACGTGCCATGTTTTAACTATACAAAACGTTCTGTATAGTCCGCAACCCCAAAGGAGTCGCACCCTTCAAAGGGGTCGCATCCCCTTTGCGGCAAAGGGGATGCGACCCCTTTGAAGGGTGCGACTCCTTAGAGCCAGCCGCGGCGGCGGAAGAAGATGTAGGGCAGCATCGCCGACACGACCATGATGAAAAGCGCCAGCGGGTATCCGAATGGCCAGTCGAGCTCCGGCATGGAATGGAAATTCATGCCGTAGATGCTCGCGATCAGCGTCGGCGGCAGGAACACCGCCGCCGCGACCGAGAAGATCTTGATGATGTTGTTCTGCTCGATGTTGATCAGGCCGAGCGTCGCCTGCAGCATGAAGCTCGACTTGTTCGCCAGGAACGATGCATGGTCGGAGAGCGCCAGCACGTCGCGTGACATGCTGCGAAACCGTGACTGCTGGTCCTTCGGAATCTGCACCGTCTGCGATTGCTGGATGAATGTGAGCTGCCGGCCCAGCGTGACCAGGCTCTCGCGTGCCTTGCTGGTCAGGTCGCCGTCCCGGCCGATTTTTTCCATGACGGCGCGCAGGTCACGCGTGCGGATGCTGCCGCCCTTCGCTGGCGGCGCGAACACACCCGCAGACAGCTCGTCGAGACCGAGGCCGACCCGCTCGAGCACGTCGGCGGTGCGCTCGATGACCGATTCCAGCAGGCCGGCGAGGATGCCGGGCGCATTGGTCGCGGCCGACGGATGCCTTTCGGAATAGGCGACGAAGCGCCGGAAGGGCAGCGGATCGACGTAGCGGTTCGTGATCAGGCGGTTGTGCGAAAGGATGAACGTGATCGCCGCGGACTCGGGCCGGTCGGTGTCGATCTTCGTCACGACGGTCGCCGTCATGTACAGCGTGCCGTTTTCCTCGTACAGGCGGCTCGACGTCTCGATTTCGCGCATTTCCTCGCGCGAAGGCACGTCGATCGCGAGCAGCCGCTCGACCGCGCGCTCTTCGGCGAGCGTCGGCTCGAGCAGGTCAACCCAGACGCAACGCTCCGGGATTTCCGCTGGCGGCGGATCGAGCCGATCCAGGCCCTGGCTGCCGGGTACGAAACAGTTCAGCACGCCGGCGGTCGTTCAGGTCAGTTGGCGCCGCGCTCGCGCGCCGCGAGATCGTTGACGAGCCGGAACAGATCCGCGACACCTCCGGCCATCTTGATGTCGGTCTGGTACTTGCCGTGCACCGCGATCATCGGCGTGTGGACGAACGCGTAGTCGCGCGTCAGCGTGGCGGCCTGGCGCAGCTTGTTTTCCGTCGAGAACGTGCGGTAGTGCTTGGCGAAGTCCTCGGCCGAAACGCCGTTCGCCAGCAGGAAATCGCGCGCCGCCTTCTCCGTCGCCGCCTGGTCCACGCTGCCGTTGCGAACGACTGTGAATGGTCGGTTCTGCGTATGGATCGTGCGGAAGACCTCGGAGTGCAGTTTTCCGACGAGTCCCAGTCCCTCGATCGTGTAATAGAGGCGCGCGTCCTCGCGCGTGACTTCGTTCCACACGACCGGTACACGCCGCAGCTTGATCCAGTCGGGCTTGGCCTTTTCCCAAGCCACGAGCTGCGGCTCCAGCGAGGCGCAGACGCCGCAGCCGTACCAGAAGGCTTCGGTCACCTCGACCTGGCCGGGCGGCGCGCTGACGCGCTGCGCGGTCGGATACTCGGTGAAGTTCGTGCCGGATTTCCAGCCTTTGAGGTCGCCCGCGGGCGGCAGCGGCGTGTTGGCAGCGACCGCAGCGGCCACTGCGGTCGTAGTGGTTGCCGCCGCATCGACGGTTTCGCCGTCGACGCTTCCGGCGGGTTTTTGAAGCTCGTTGGCGGGTTCGCGCGGTTCGGCTGCCGACTGAGGCACGCTCTGCGTTGCCGCGGGCGGCGTTGTTGGCTGCGCCACCGCAGGCTCCGTTTCCTTGCCGCAGGCGGCGAATGCAACCATGGCCGCGAGCGCGCATAACAGGACTCTCGTCATCTTTCCGGTCTCCATTGGGTTTCGTGTCAGCGCAGGCCCTGCAGATACGAGGCGAGCGCGCGCATTTCCTCATCGGTCAGTTTCGAGGCGACGACCTGCATGATGTCGTTGCCCGGAGTGACGCGCGTGCCGGCGGAGTATGCCCTGAGTTGGTTGTAGGCGTAGACCGCATGCTGCGCGCGAAGTGCCGGATACCTTGCGGGCGCATTGCCTTTGCCTTGCGGGCCGTGGCAGGCGATGCAGGCCGGAAGGCCGCGTTCGGCGTCGCCGCCGCGATAGAGTTTTTCGCCGGCTTTCCAGTTCGACGGGTCGGCCTCGAGGCCGGCCGGTGTCTGCTGCGCAAAGTGAGCGCCGAGATCCTGCATGTCGGTATCGGTCAATGCGGCCGCCATCGGCGACATCAGCGGGTTCGTGCGCGCGCCCTGCTTGAAGTTCGCGAGCTGTTCGGCGACGTAGCCTTCGTGCTGACCGGCGAGATTCGGCCATTCGGGATTGATGCTGTTGCCATTGGCGCCATGACAGGCCATGCAAACGGCGGCTTTCTGTGCGCCCGTGGCGGCGTCGCCTGCCTCGGCCGAGCCCGCGATGCATAGTGCGGCCAGGACGGATCCGATCCATGCAAACTTCATTGAAGCCCCGACTGTTAGACTGAGCGACGCGCCCGGAATTATACGCAAGGCACCGGTGCCGCCGTCCACCTGCGATGTCCAGATACCCCCAGGTCCGGTTCCTGAAGAGCGCCGATTCGACGGCCGCGTTCGGCGACGATTCGGGCGCGGAAGTTGCCTTTGCGGGCCGCTCGAACAGCGGCAAATCGAGTGCACTGAATGCGATTGTGAGGCGCAACGATCTTGCCCGGACGAGCAAGACGCCGGGCCGCACGCAGCTCGTCAACCTGTTCGAAATCCAGCCGGGACGCCGTCTGGCCGATCTGCCTGGCTACGGGTTTGCGCGCGTACCGCCGGCAATGCGCGCTGAATGGCGGCGCCTGATGGAAGACTATTTCACGCACCGCGAGTCGCTCGCCGGCCTGATGATCGTCGTCGACACGCGTCGCGGCTTCGGCGAGAGCGATCGGACCATGCTCGAATACGCGGCAGCCCGCGGCCGGCCGGTGCACGTACTTCTGACCAAAGCCGACAAGCTGGGCCGCAACGAAGGACGCACGACGCTGCAAAAGACGCGGGCCGAGCTCGGCGATCGCGCGACCGTTCAGCTTTTTTCAGCCGTTTCGGGCGAAGGTGTGGACGCCGCGCAGGGGGCGATGGACGCGCTGCTGGCGGGCCGCAGATAGCAAAAGCAGAACTCGGATAAAAAATGCCCGGCGGTCCGTTAAGACCGCCGGGCGGATACCCGGCTTGGGGATGCAATCCGGGCGACCCGCTCAGGGAGGGAAGCGGGGAGCGTCTCACGGCGCTCGGGGACTTAGATAAGGGCGATTAAGACAAGTTCCAAGTCCGCCACGGGCCTGATTTAGCTGGCGTTTTAGTGGGCCTCGTCCCAGTTGGACCCGGTGCCCGTGTCCACCTTGAGCGCGACCGACAATTCCGCGGCCCCGCACATGATCTCGACCACCCTGCGGCGGACCTGGTCGAGGGCGGCTTCCGCCACTTCGAGCACCAGTTCATCGTGCACCTGCATGACGAGCTGCGCAGGCACCCTGGACGACTGCAGCCAGGCATGCACCTGGATCATGGCCCGCTTGATGATGTCGGCCGCCGTACCCTGCATCGGCGCATTGATGGCACTGCGCTCGGCATATTGCTGCAGGTTGCGATCGCGCGAGCGGATGTCCGGCAGGTACAGGCGCCGCCCGAACACGGTCTCGACGAAGCCTTTCTCGCGTGCGCTCGCGCGCGTGCGCTCCATGTATTCGCGCACGTCGGGATAGCGGCCGAAGTAGCGGCCGACGTAGTCCTGGGCGGCATGGCGCTCGATGCCGAGCTGCCGCGCGAGGCCGAAGGCCGACATGCCGTAGATCAGGCCGAAGTTGATCGCCTTCGCGGCGCGGCGTTGCTCGTTGGTCACCTGGTCCGGCGCAACGTCGAACACTTCGGCCGCGGTCGCGCGGTGGATGTCGCCTTCCTCGGCGAAGGCGCGGCGCAGGCTGTCATCGCCGGACAGGTGCGCCATGATGCGCAGCTCGATCTGCGAATAGTCCGCTGCGAGCAGCACGTGACCCTTTGGCGCGACGAAAGCCTGGCGGATGCGCCGACCTTCCGCGGTGCGGATCGGGATGTTCTGCAGATTGGGATCGCTAGACGACAGTCGCCCGGTCACCGCCACGGCCTGGTGGTAGGAGGTGTGCACGCGGCCGGTCTGCGCGTCGATCTGCTCCGGCAGCTTTTCGGTGTATGTGGAGCGGAGCTTCGCAAGTCCGCGATATTCGAGAATGATCCGCGGCAGCAGATATTTGTCGGCGAGTTCCTCCAGCACCTCCTCGGCCGTCGAGGGCTGCCCGGTGCGGGTTTTCTGCCGCACCGGCAGGCCCTGCTTGGTGAACAGGATTTCCTGCAGCTGCTTCGGCGAGTCGAGGTTGAAAGGCTGGCCGGCCGAGGCGTGCGCATCGGCCTCGAGTTCGGCGAGACGCTTCGCGAGCTCGGAGCTTTGCCTGCGCAGCAGTTCGCGATCGACCAGCACGCCGCGATGTTCCATGTCGAGGAGCACGGGCACCAGCGGCTGCTCGATCTCCTCGTAAACGCGGAGCAGCGCCGGCTCCTTCTCCAGCGCGGCATGCAGTACGCGATGCAGTTGCAGCGTGACGTCGGCGTCCTCGGCCGCGTATTCGGCCGCCTGGTCGAGCGCGACCTGGTTGAAAGTGATCTGTTTCGCGCCCTTGCCGGCGACGTCCTCGTACTTGATCGTGTCGATGCCGAGGTAGAGCTTCGCGCAGGAATCCATGTCGTGCCGGGTCGCGGTGGAATTCAGCGTATAGGACTCGAGCATCGAGTCGTAGCGCATGCCTTTGATTGCGATGCCGTAATGGGCGAGCACGTGCGCGTCGTATTTCAGGTGATGGCCGACCTTGGGCCGATTGTCGTCCTGCAGGAGCGGCTTCAATTTCGCGAGCGTGTTTTTCCGGTCGAGCTGATCCGGCGCGCCCGGGTAATCGTGCGCGAGCGGGAGATAGCAGGCGCGGCCCGGCTCGATGCAGAAAGACATGCCCACGAGCTCGCACTGCATGTAGTCGAGGCTTGTCGTCTCGGTGTCGAAAGCGAAAAGCGGCGCTTTGGCGAGCGCCTCGAGCCAGGTCGTCAGCTGCGTCTCCGTGAGGATTGTCTCGTACGCGCGTGCAGGCGCTGGCGTCGGCGCGTTGGCTGGGACGCCGGCTCGCTCGCGCCGCCGGAACTTACGCGCTCGCTCGCCGGGTCCCGGCCAACTGCGCCGACGCCGGAGCCCGGAGTCGGCGTGCCGGTCAGCTGGCGCAGCAGCGAATTCATTTCAAGGCGCTTGTAGAGCGCCCCCAGGGCTTCGACATCGGGAGGCTTGCGGGCGAGTTCGGCGGGCGAGAGCGGAAGTTCCACGTCGCGGCGGATGGTCGCGAGCTTGCGGGACAGTTCGAGGGTTTCCAGATTCTCGCGAAGGCTTTCGCCGACCTTGCCCGGGATCTCTTTCGCTTGCGCGACGATCGCATCGAGGCTGCCGAATTCACTCAGCCATTTGGCCGCGGTCTTGGGGCCGACCTTGGGCACACCGGGGATGTTGTCCGAACTGTCGCCGACGAGCGCGAGGTAGTCGACGATCTGCTCGGGGAAGACGTCAAACTTGGTCTTGACCCCGATGCGATCGAGCTTCGTGTCGAACATCGTGTTGACGAGGGTGATGCGGTCGTTGACGAGCTGCGCCATGTCCTTGTCGCCGGTCGAGACGACGACTTCCATGCCGTCGCGCGAGGCGCGCTCGGCGAGCGTGCCGATGACGTCGTCCGCTTCGACGCCGGAAATGCGCAGCAGCGGCAGGCCAAGCGCCGGTATCGCCTCGATCAGCGGTTCGACCTGGGAGCGAAGGTCATCGGGCATCGGCGGACGATGCGCCTTGTACTGGTCGAAGAGATCGTCGCGAAATGTGCGGCCCGGCGCATCGAGCACGACAGCGATCAGTTCCGGATTCTCGTCCTTCAGCAGCTTGTTCAGCATGTTCAGCACGCCGAGCACGGCGCCGGTCGGCACGCCGGTCGACGTCGTGAGCGGGGGCAGGGCGAAGAACGCGCGATAAAGGTAGGACGAGCCGTCCACCAGCCAGAACTTGCGGGGATTGGCCATCGTCAAGTGCCGGGCGGCGGCTTGTCTTTCTCGTCCTCGTCGTCGTCCGGTTCTGGCACCGGTGCCGGCGGCGCGACCGGTGCTGGCGCTGGCGCAGGCCCGCGGATCTCGACCGGCGTTTCGATGCCTTCGTCCGGCAGATACAGAGAGCCCGTCTGCCCGCAGGCGGCGAGAAGGGCGGCGGCGAGCAGGGCAGCGAGTCGCATCGAGTACAGTATACGAAAAGGGGACGCATCCCTTTTAAGAAGGGACAGTCCGCCTTTTTCCTTCGGAAAAAGGGGACAGTCCCTAGCGCGGCTGACGTTCGATGACCGCGATCGTCAGGCGCGACACGCAGATGAGCCGCTCGTTGTCGTCCCTGATCTCGGTATTCCAGACCTGGCTGCGCCGGCCGAGATGAATCGGTGTGGCGCGGCCGTGCACGTGGCCGCCGGTTGCGGGCCGCAGGTGATTCGCATTGATTTCCTGCCCGACGATCTGGAAGCGCTCCCGGTCGACGCACATTGTCCCGCCGACGCTGCCGAGCGTTTCGGCCAGTGCGACGGAGGCCCCGCCGTGCAGGATGCCGTCGGGCTGCATCGTGCGGCCGTCGACCGGCATCTGCGCGACGAGATAATCGGCGCCGATCTCGGTGAATTCGATGCCGAGATGCTCGCCCATCGTCGAATGCTGTAACTGGCGGACCTCGTCGAGCTTGAATTGGCGGAACCAGATACTCATGGCTGCCCGTCCTCGTTTCGGTTAGTGTAACCGCCGCGCGGCACGCGCCGGTAAACCCGATGCAGGAAGAATTCGCCGTCACCGCCGCAGCCCGGCCGACCGTCGCAGTCGCGGGCAGCACGTTGCGCTTTCCCGTGCGGCGCATCTTCTGCGTCGGCCGCAATTATCCCGAACACGCGCGCGAAATGGGCGCCAGCGACAGCCGGGCGCCGCCGTTCTTTTTCACGAAACCCGCCGATGCCGTGATGGCCGCCGGCAGCGCAGTTCCATATCCGTCCCGCACCGCGAACCTGCACCATGAGATCGAACTGGTCGCCGCGCTCGGGCGCGGCGGCCGCGACATCAAGGCGGATGATGCGAGGGATCTCGTCTTCGGATACGCCGTCGGCAACGACCTGACACGGCGCGACGTGCAGTCGGCGATGAAGGAGCAGGGCAAGCCCTGGGATACGGCCAAAGGCTTCGATCACGCGGCCCCGCTCTCTGCGATCGTGCCGGCCGAGGGCATCGGGCATCCGGAACGCGGCAGGATCTGGCTCGAGGTGAATAGCGAGCCGCGCCAGCAGGGCGACATCGCCGACATGATCTGGAGCGTGCGGGAAGTGATCGCGGAGCTGTCGACCTGGTTCGAACTCTTCCCGGGCGATCTGATATTCACCGGCACGCCCGCGGGTGTCGGCGCGTTGAAGCCGGGCGATCGCGTGCGGGGCGGCGTGGACGGAGTCGGCGTACTCGAGCACACGGTGGTAGCGCGATGAAACTCTTTTCGTATTACCGCAGTTCGTCGGCCTGGCGCGTGCGCATCGCGCTCTCGTACAAGGGCATACCGCATGGCACCGTGCCGGTGCATCTGATCCGCGACGGAGGCCAGCAGCACAGCGAGTCGTATCGCGAGATGAATCCGCAGAGCCTGGTGCCCGCGCTCGTCGACGAGGATCTGGTGATCGCGCAATCGCTTGCGATCATCGAGTATCTGGAAGAAACGCATCCCGATCCGCCATTGCTGCCGCAGGATTTCGGCGGCCGCGCGCAGGTGCGCGCGATGGCGCTCGGCATCGCCTGCGACATCCAGCCGCTGCAGAACCTGCGCGTGCTGAATCACCTGCGCGATCCGCTCGGGCAGGGCGACGGCCCGGTGGCGGAATGGGTCCGTCACTGGATCACGCAGGGTTTCCGTTCGCTCGAGGAACTCGCGCGCCGGCACGGGGACGGCCGACACTATTTATATGGCGATGGCGTCACGATGGCCGATATCTGCCTGGTGCCGCAGATGTACAACGCCCGGCGCTACTATTGCGACCTGACGCCGTTTCCGGCGCTGGTTGCGATCGACGGTCATCTGACGTCGCTGCCGGCATTTGCAACGACCAGGCCCGAGGTCCAACCGGACGCCGAATGAGCGAACCACGCGACCAGAAACCCGCCGATCCGATGGCCGGGATCCACTGGGATCTCGACAAGTCGATCAGTTACAGCCAGTACCTGCGGCTCGACAGTATCCTGGCGGCGCAGAAGCCCCTGTCCGGCCAGCACGACGAGATGCTGTTCATCATCATCCACCAGGCGAGCGAGCTGTGGATGAAGCTCTGCCTGCACGAACTGTCCGCCACGCGCGCGCAGATCCGAGGCGACGATCTCGAGCCCGCGTTCAAAATGCTCTCGCGCGTCGCGCGCATCCAGGCGCAACTGATCCAGTCCTGGGACGTGCTCGGCACGATGACACCGGCGGACTACATGCGCTTTCGCGATTCGCTTGGGCAGAGCTCCGGGTTCCAGTCCTGGCAATACCGGGTACTCGAGTTTCTGCTCGGCAACAAGGAAGCAAAGCTGATTGACGTGCATGCCGGCGATACGCCTGTGTACGCGTTGTTGCGCCAGGAGCTGGCGACGCCGTCGTTATATGACGAGACGCTCCGGCTGCTGGCGCGTCGCGGCTTTGACATCCCGAAGAATGCGTCGAGCGCGACTGGACGAAGGCTTACGTGGCGGACCCGGCGGTCGAGGCCGCATGGCTCGCGATCTATCGCGACTCGAAGTCTCACTGGGATCTCTATGAGCTCGCCGAGAAGCTGGTGGATCTCGAATACCGGCTGCAGCAGTGGCGCTTTGCACACCTGAAGACGGTTGAGCGCATCATCGGCTTCAAGCGCGGCACCGGCGGGTCGAGCGGAGTGGGCTACCTCGCGCACGTGCTGAAGCACACGTTCTTCCCGGAGCTGATCAGTCTCCGGACGTCGATTTAGCATTGCATCAGGCGACTCGCACGGGGATATTCAAGGTCCTGATCCTCTCGCCCCAGATCTTCGGGCCGGTCTGGTGCACGGATTCGCCGGTTGAATCGACCGCGACGGTGACCGGCATGTCCCTGACCTCGAACTCGTAGATCGCTTCCATGCCAAGATCTTCGAACGCGACGACGCGCGCCTTGCGGATCGCTTTCGACACCAGATAGGCAGCGCCGCCGATCGCGATCAGGTACGCGGCCCGGTGCTTGCGGATGGCTTCGATCGCGACCGGTCCTCGTTCGGCCTTGCCGATCATGGCGAAGAGGCCGGTTTTCGCCAGCATCAGGTCCGTGAACTTGTCCATGCGTGTCGCCGTCGTCGGTCCCGCGGGACCGACGGCCTCGTTGCGCACGGCGTCCACCGGGCCGACGTAATAGATCACGCGGCCGCTCAGATCGATGCCCGGCGGCAGCGGCTGGCCCGCGTTCAGGAGTTCCGCGAGCCGTTTGTGCGCGGCATCGCGTCCGGTCAGCATCTTTCCCGAGAGCAGGAGGGTCTGGCCGGGCTTCCAGCTCTTCACTTCCTCGCGAGTCAGCGCGTCGAGATTCACGCGCCGCGATTCGGCGGCCGGTTTCCAGTGCACGTCCGGCCAGAGGTCGAGCGATGGCGGATCGAGCGCGACCGGTCCGCTGCCGTCCATGACGAAATGCGCGTGCCGGGTTGCCGCGCAGTTCGGAATCATCGCGACGGGCTTCGATGCCGCATGGGTCGGAAACGTCCTGAATCTTGACGTCGAGCACGGTCGTGAGCCCGCCGAGTCCCTGCGCGCCGATGCCGAGCGCGTTGACCTTCTCGTAGAGCTCGATGCGCAGCTCCTCGAGCTTGTTCGACGGACCGCGCTCGAGCAGCTCGTGCATGTCGATCGGGTCCATCAGCGATTCCTTGGCGAGCACCATCGCCTTGTCGGCAGTGCCGCCGACGCCGATGCCGAGCATGCCGGGCGGGCACCAGCCGGCGCCCATTTCCGGCACGGTCTCGAGCACCCAGTCCACGATCGAATCCGACGGATTCAGCATCGTGAACATCGCCTTGTTCTCGGAGCCGCCGCCTTTGGCGGCGACCGTGACGTCCACCTGGTTGCCGGCGACCAGTTCGACGTGCACGACGGCCGGCGTGTTGTCGCCGGTATTCTTCCGCGTAAAAAGGGGGTCGGCCACGATTGAGGGCCGCAACCGGTTCTCCGTCGCCAGGTAGCCGCGGCGCACGCCTTCGTCCACCAGTTCCTGCAGGCTCTTGCGCGTGTCCCAGCGCAGATCCATGCCCGCTTTCACGAACACGTTGACGATGCCGGTGTCCTGGCAGATCGGGCGATGTCCCTCCGCGCACATTCGCGAGTTGGTCAGGATCTGGGCGATCGCGTCTTTCGCGGCGGGCGACTGCTCGCGCGCCCAGGCGCGTCCGAGATGCGCTATGTAGTCGGCGGGATGGTAGTAAGAGATGAACTGCAGCGCGTCCGCGACGCTCTGCACGAAGTCTTCTTCGCGGATGACGGGCCCTGCCACGCCGTCATCATATCAGCGGAGGAATGCGGCGCCCCGCGTCAGGAAGGTGTAGTCGCCCTCGATGGCCATGAAACTGATCAGGATCAGCAGGCACAGCGGCGGCAGCAGGATCGCGAACTTGAGCGCGAGCCGTTCCCAGGCCATGTGCATGAAGATCGCGACGATGAAGCCGGCCTTCAGCAGCATGAAGAGGATGATCAGGGACCAGCGCAGCAATCCGTGCAGGTGGTAGTAGTCCACCAGATAGGAAAACGTGCTCAGCACGAACAGCAGCAACCAGATCCACAGATAGATCTTGATCGGGTGTTGTTGACCTTCAGCCTGCGACATGGCGCCTCACCACAGATAGAAGAATGCGAAGATGAATACCCAGACGAGATCGACGAAGTGCCAGTACAGGCCCGCGATCTCGACCATCTCGTAACTGCCGCGCTTCTCGTAGAAACCGTTGTGCACGCGACGGGCGACCACGAGCAGATAGATCACGCCGGCCGACACGTGCAGGCCGTGGAAGCCCGTGATCATGAAGAAAGCGGAGCCGAACTGCGGCGCGCCCCATGGATTGCCCCAGGGTCGCACGCCTTCCATGATGAGCTTCGTCCACTCGAAGGCCTGCATGCTGACGAAAGTCGCGCCGAGCAGCGCGGTCGCGCACATCAGCAGCACGGTGTTCCGGCGATTGCGCCGGTAACCGTAGTTCACCGCCATCGCCATCGTGCCGCTCGAGGTGATCAGCACGAAGGTCATGATCGCGATCAGGATCAGCGGGATGTCCTGGCCGCCGATGTGCAGCGAGAAAACCTGGCTTGGATTCGGCCAGCCCGAGATCGTCGATATCCGCACGTTCATGTACGACGTCAGGAAGCAGGTGAAGATGAACGTGTCGGAGAGCAGGAAGATCCACATCATCGCCTTCCCCCACGGCACGGAGAAGGCGTTCTTGTCGGCTGAAAAATCCCCGGCGACCTGCTGTAGCGGGCTCAGGGCGGCGGCTGGGGCGTCATGGGCCATGGAACGGGATCCCTCTTATAGGAACAGCAGAACGGCGAATACGACGAGCCACACGAGCAGCAGGAAATGCCAGTAGATCGAGCAGAGCTGCAGGCTCTGGCGCAGGTCGATCAATTCGGCGCCGCCCGCGAATCGCATCGCGGCGCGGGCGAGCACATAGAGTCCGCCGATCACGTGCAGGCCATGCGCGATCGTCAGCACGTAGAAGAATGCGATCGCCGGACTGCCCTGGATGAAGTAGAGGGACGGCCCGACCGGCCTGCCAGCCGGCGACCTGGCCGGCCAGAAACGCGATGGTCAGGGCGCCGCCCGCAGTCAGCGCGACCTGCGCCATCTGGCGCTGCCCCCGGCCGACGGCGCGGCTCGAAAGCTGCATCGCGACGCTCGCCGCGACCAGCACCAGCGAGTTGATCCAGAGGATGGGCGGTATCGTCAGGTGACACCAGCCGACGCCGTGGTGCATGCGCATCGCATACGCCGACAGGAACAGCCCGAACAGCGACGTGACGACCGCCATGAAGACCCAGAGTCCGACACGCGCGGGCGCGGACTTGAGCGCGCCGACATCGCCCGGCTGCTCGCCGCTCTGCCACGACTTCGCCGTCAGTTGACGCGCGACCAGGAACCAGGCGGCGACGCCGACCAGCAGCGCGATGACTATCGCGTAGTTGCTCAATGGCCCTTACCGTGGTCGCGGCCCGAGCCAAGCTTCGGATCGACTGGCTCGTTCTGCGGGATGAAGTCGTTCTTCGCGCCCGGCACGCTGTAGTCATAGGCCCAGCGGTGCACGACCGGGAGCTTCGGCCCCCAGTTGCCGTGGTGCGGCGGCGTGTCCGGCGTCTGCCACTCGAGCGTGGTCGCGCCCCAGGGATTGGGCGGCGCCTTTTCGCCTTTCCACAGGCTCGTGATCATGTTGTAGAGGAACAGCACGACCGACGCCGCGACGATCAGCGCGGCGATCGTGATCGCGGCGTTGATCGTGTGCACTGAATCCGGGAGGAATTCGGTGTTGCCGAGGGCGTAGTAGCGCCGCGGCACGCCGAGGATGCCGAGATAGTGCATCGGCAGGTAAATCGCATACGTGCCGAGGAATGTGGCCCAGAAGTGGACCTTGCCGAGCCGCTCGTTGTACATGCGCCCCGTGATCTTCGGGTACCAGTGGTAGATCGCGCCGAACACCACGAGGATCGGCGACACGCCCATCACCATGTGGAAATGGCCGACGACGAAATACGTGTCGGAAAGCGGCAGGTCGACCGTGACGTTGCCGAGGAAGAGACCGGTCAGCCCGCCGTGCACGAAGGTGAAGATGAAGCCGATCGCGAACAGCATCGGCACCCGCAGGTGGATGTTGCCCTTCCACAGCGTCAGCACCCAGTTGTAGACCTTGATCGCGGTCGGCACGGCGATGATCAACGTCGTCGTCGCGAAGAAGAATCCGAAGTACGGATTCATGCCGCTGACGTACATATGGTGCGCCCACACGACGAACGAAAGTCCGCCGATCGCGAGAATCGCCCAGACCATCATCCGGTAGCCGAAAATGTTCTTGCGCGCATGCGTCGACAGCAGGTCCGACACGATGCCGAAGGCGGGCAGGGCGACGATGTAGACCTCGGGATGCCCGAAGAACCAGAAGAGATGCTGGAACAGCAGCGGGCTGCCGCCGTTGTGGCCGGCATCCTGGCCCATCGAACTGATCGCCGGCATGAAGAAGCTGGTGCCAAGCGTGCCGTCGAGCGTCATCATCACCGCGGAAACGAGCAGGGCCGGAAACGCGAGCAGGCCGAGGATCGTCGCCATGAAGATGCCCCAGACCGAAAGCGGCAGCCGCATCAGCGTCATGCCCTTGCAGCGCGCCTGCAGCACCGTCGTCACGTAGTTCAGCCCGCCCATCGTGAACGCGACGATGAATATGCCGAGCGAGACCAGCATCATGATGATGCCAAGGCCGGCGCCCGGCGTGCCGGGCAGCACCGCCTGCGGCGGATACAGCGTCCAGCCGGCGCCGGTCGGTCCGCCGGGCACGAAGAAACTCGCGAGCAGCACGATGACGGCGACCAGGTAAACCCAGAAGCTCAGCATGTTCATGTACGGGAACACCATGTCCCGCGCGCCGCACATGAGCGGAATCAGGTAATTGCCGAACCCGCCGAGGAACAGCGCGGTCAGCAGGTAGATCACCATGATCATCCCGTGCATCGTGATGAACTGGTAATACTGATTCGGATCGATGAAGTGGAACTGGTCGGGGAAGCCGAGCTGCAGGCGCATCATACCGGAAAGCACCAGTGCGACGAGGCCGACGAAGATCGCGACGATCGAGTACTGGATCGCGATGACCTTGTGGTCCTGGCTCCAGATGTACTTTTCGATGAAGGTATGGGGATCGTGAATCGGGGCGTCACGATCGGCGATTGCGACGTATGCCATCAGTTCCCCCTCCCGGTCCGCATGGCGGTGCGGGCCGGCTCGGGATTGAGCGTGTTGATGTAGGCGACGATGTCGTTGATGGCGCGCTCATCGGCGAGGGTGTCCGCCATGGTCGCCATCTGCCAGCCATAGTAATCCTGACGATGCCCGCCGCGGACGCCCAGCTGGAAATTGCCGAGCTGGCGCACGAGGTACCAGTCGGACATGTCCGCGAGCCGCGGGGCGTTCAGCGCCCAGTTGCCCTGGCCCCTGGTGCCGTGGCAGGCGGCGCAGGTGGTGAAAAGCGAACGCCCGCGGTTCGCATCGCCCGCAATCGTTGCTTCCGCGTCATGGCCCGGCAGCGATGCGATGTATGCGGTGACATTCCGGATCGCGTTCTCGTCCGGCAGCATCGCCGCGAAGGGGAGCATCTGCTTGCCGAAGGTGTCGTCGATGTGCACGCCGCGCAGGCCGTTCCTGAACGCGTGCAGCTGGCGGCGCAGGTACCCGACCTCCTGACCGGCGAGGCGTGGCGCGTTGAGCGCCACGTTGCCTTCGCCCGAAGGTCCGTGGCAGGCCATGCAGACTGCGTACTGCGCCGCACCGGCGGCCGGATCGGCCGCCGCGAGCATCTGCGTGTCGCTGAATGTCGGCATGGCGGCGAGCCAGGTGTCGAATTCCTCGCGCGGCGTCACAACGACACGGCCGCGCATCGCGAAGTGGCCGACGCCACAGAGCTCTTCGCAGAGAATCTCGTATTCGCCGGGCACTGTCGGGGTCAGCCAGAGATACGTGACCATCCCCGGCACCAGGTCCATCTTCACGCGGAACTGGGTGACCGTGAAGTTGTGCAGGACGTCCTTCGAGCGCAGCAGCACCTTGACCGGCTGGTCCACCGGCAGGTGCAATTCCGGCTGCGCGACCAGCACGTCGTCGTGGCCCAGCGGATCATCCGGATCGAGGCCGAAAGGATTTTCCGCCGTGACGAGCGTGGGGCTGCTGTGGCCGAGCTTTCCGTCCTCGCCCGGAAAGCGGAAGCTCCAGTGCCACTGCTGGCCGACCGCTTCGACGATCGTGGCGTCTTCCGGCACCACGACGAACTTGCCCCAGACGAACAGGCCCGGTGCAAGCATTGCAGCGACGCCGACCGACGTCACGATCGTGAGCCACCACTCGAGCTTCTTGTTCTCGGGTTCGTAGTCCGCCTTCTGATTCTTCCGGTGCCGGTACCGAAGCACCACCCAGGCGAGAAACAGATTGACCGCGACGAACACGACACCGGTGACCCAGAACGTCAGGATCACCGTGTCGTCCATCGTAGTCCAGTTCGACGCGATCGGCGTGAACCACCATGGACTCATGAAATGGAAAATGATGGAGCCGACGACGAGGAGGACCAGAACAACTGCAATCGCCATCGTCCAGCCCCCTTGTTACGTGCGCACCCGATCGCTTGCGGCCTTTCGGCGCCGCTGCACGGCCGTGAATGGATTCACGAACTGACGGTCCACGCCCGCGAACTCGGCCTCCGGATGCCGACGACTCATCATGTGTCGGACGACGGATTCCTGGTGCCTGCGCGCATAGATCAGGACTATGAATTTGCCAGCCTCGATATCGTCATGAAAGCGCTCGATTTTCTTGTTTTTCTTCTCGACGCCGATCAGCCCGCCCTCCCAGGCCCCGAACATCGTCGCGACGGCGCAGAGAATGAGGAAGACGAACCAGGGAATGTTGGCGAATGGACCGAAGTTATCGAGCAGCATGCAACCGACGACGCCCGCGAACAGGCCGATCGCGGCGCCTAGGGTTCCCTCGCGGACCAAGTCGAGCGTTTCGAGGTAGTTGGCGGAGTGAATTTCCCTCTTCTTGAGGCCCGATTCGTCCTTGGCGATCACGTGGACGTAGAAATCGTCGACTCCCACGTCGTGCAGATCATCGGAAACACGCGAGGTGCTTTCAAGTTCAGGCACGACGTAATAGAGGCATTTCATCAAATTCCCCCCGCGATTTTTGAGTCTCGCACAACCCCCCGGGCTTGGGAAGCCTGAGGGCCGGGGCAGCGATTCACGCCGGTGTTGACGGCGCCAGGAGCCAAGCCAATGCCACAGTTTCGTCGGTAAAAGCGCGCGCCTGCGCGCCGCGATTCGTCGCGACGATCTCGCCGAAGCGCTCCGGGTGGATCATCGGTTCATGACCCAGAATGGCCAGGCGGATGCGAGGATTCTGCCGGGCCTGGATGTCGGCAACGTGTACCGCCAGTTCATAACGCTCGGCGAGCGTCGGTTCGCGGCCGGTGACATTTCGCCCGTCGATCAGAACAGCGACACGGTCCGACTCTCTGGCGAACTCGAACGCTTCTATATAGACACGCAGCATCGACTGAAGTGAAAATCTGCCGGAACAAACGACCAGAGCGTAGTCCGCAAATAATTTCGTCTCGAGTTCCATGGACATTGCGCCTCCGCGCGCCACGCGCGGACATCGCGCCGCAATCCTAGGCAGCGGGCCACAACCAGCCAAAGACGCCCCCGGTCAGCAGCGCGTAGATCAGGCCATCCAGCGTGTGCTTGGCCGTCGTCGACCACGGCCGGTTGTACCAGATCGATTGCTGCCAGAGCCCGATGGCGTAAGCGATGAAGGCGGTCGTGCCCGCGACCCGGAACACTTCAAGGTACTCCGTGCCGGCTGGAAGCGTGCGGCTCGATACATAGGCGGCGAATATGCCGATGATCACCGTATAGATGAACCATTGAATGAGCGGTTTCGTCATCGAGACTGGCTCGTTGCGCATCACCGTCATCCACAGGACAGGACCGCGCATGAGCTTCTCGACGAAAGCCGGCGACTTGCAGTCTTTCATGTCTGCGGCGCGCGGCACCATGTACTCGCCTGGCTTCAGCCCGAATGGCCGCAGCGCATCCATCAGGCGGTCCTGATCGGGAACCGCCGGACATTCGCTTCGATGCCAAAGCGGCGCCATGTGAATGATGGAACTCGCAATGAAAACAAGCACTGCCGAAAGCAGGATCGGCATCCAGAGTGCTGCAATCGTAGTCATGGATTTCTCCCTGAAATCGTTCGGTAGATTCCAGCGCCGATGGCCGCGCCGACGATCGGCGCGACCCAGAACAGCCAGAGCTGCGCGGTTGCCCAGTCGCCGACATAAACCGCGACACCAGTGCTGCGCGCCGGGTTTACGGACGTGTTCGAAACCGGAATGCTAATCAGGTGGATCAGGCACAGCGCAAGCCCGATCGCGAGCGGCGCGAATCCCGATGGCGCGCGCGGATCGGTCGCGCCCATGATGATAAACAGGAAAATCGCAGTCATGACGAGTTCGCAGACGATGACGGAGTTCATCGTGTAGCCGCCCGGCGAGTGCTCGGCGTAACCATTCGAGGCGAAGCCGGCGGCGACGTCGAAGCCCGGGCTGCCGCTTGCGATCAGGTAAAGGATGCCGCCCGCCGCAATCCCGCCCGCGACCTGCGCGACGACGTATGGCAGCAGCTGCCCCGCCGGAAAGCGGCCGCCGACCCAGAGGCCGATCGACACCGCCGGATTCAGATGACAGCCCGAGATGTGCCCGATCGCATAAGCCATCGTCACGACGGTCAGGCCGAAGGCGAGCGAAACGCCGAGCAGGCCGATGCCGACCTCCGGAAACCCGGCCGCGAGCACGGCGCTTCCGCAACCGCCAAGCACCAGCCAGAAGGTTCCGACGAACTCCGCCAGATATTTGTTCATTGCTTCGTCCTCCTCTCTACGCACTGCGCGATCATAACGCCGGCAATTGAGCCCGCGTATCGAGCTCGTGACCCTTGCGGCCGCCGCGCACCAGCGCGTCCCGGCCGAGGGCGGTCTCGATCATCACTCGAGCCGTGTCGGCCGAGCGGCGAACCAGCGCCACAGCGCCGTCATGCAGAAACTTCGAGTCCCGCACGTACTGCTCGTTGTTCTCCATGTCCTCGGCGCTCCAGCCGCGCGAATGCGCGACGAACGGGAAGGGCGGGAACTGGCAGCCGAGTTCCGCGAAGAACGTCAGCATCTGGCCGGCGACCGCCTGCACGTTGTCCTGGCCGCCGGTGATGATCAGCGACACGACCTTGTTCCGCATCAGGTACCGGTTGGCGATCGTCGCCTGGTTCTGGATGCAGTTCATGCGCTCGACCATCTTGTAATAAAGACTGCTCGCGCCGCCCCAGCGGATCGGCGTCGCGACGACGATGACGTCGGCCCAGTGGACGACGCCTTCGTAGACGCGGTCCATCTGGTCCTTGCTGTCCATCTGCGTGATCGAGCAGGGCCAGGTGCAGGCGCGCGCGGACTTCGAGAAAAAACCTTCGCAGTGACGGAACGAGAGGTCGCGCAGCCGCAGCAACTGCGTGTCGCACTCGGCGCCCTCCTTTTCGCGTGCCGCCGTGATGCCGTGCTGCAGCAGGTCCTCGGACGTGCTGTACCTCGGCTCGCCGCTGGTCATTGAAGTCGTCGATATGCCGAGCACGCGAATCGGACCTGCCTCGCGCCCGGGTTCGCGCGCGAGCGGATGCGGCTTATGCGGCAGGCGTCCGCGCTTGGTGACGGGCGCTTCGGTGACGAGCACGCGGCCGCCCTCGACCTTGACGCCGTGCGACGGCACGCGATCCGCCTCGTAACCCGGTTCGCCTTCGCCGGTCCGCCAGTGGAACTTGTAGTAATGCCACGGGCAGACCACGAAATCGCCGTCGAGGTGCCCGCGGCCGAGCGGCCCGCCGACGTGGTTG
This sequence comes from uncultured Gammaproteobacteria bacterium, assembly GCA_963839885.1. Taxonomy (GTDB): domain Bacteria; phylum Pseudomonadota; class Gammaproteobacteria; order Steroidobacterales; family Steroidobacteraceae; genus SCUD01. The sequence continues at coordinate 84,786 of CAWIWZ010000016.1, read as the reverse complement.
CAGACGCCGGAAATCGCGCCGAACTTTCCGTCGCGGTGCGTTAGCGCAATGCGCCGCTTGCCGGCCCGCACTTCCTGGACGCTTTTCGCGGCGAGCTCCTCGCTCGAACCGACATCGATCCAGTTGTCCTCGCTCATTTTGACTTCCCGCGCCGCAGTTCCTTGCGGATCACCAGTTTCAATCCGGACCACACATCCGAAACGGCGCACACCTTGATGTCGACGTACCCGAGCGGCAATGCCAGTTCGCGGATCGCGTCCTCGGTGATGTCAGTCGGCATGTGCGCCGTCTTTTTGGGCCACGAGACCCAAACCGCCGTCTCATCGGCCAGCGTCCGGCGATACGACGCGAGCGCCTTGCCGAGTTCCGACCGGCGGGTCGCGAAATGATGCACGAGTTCGGCCCCGGTACCTGCCTGCAAGTGAATGCTGGCGCCGTCGGGCAGCGGCGCCAGCAAGCCACGATAACCCTGCGGGGCATTGACGGCGCGCACCGACATGCCTGCCTTGATGCCGAGCTTCGCCGCGAGCGGCGTACCCGAATAGCCTGACATCGAGACCCGCCCGATTCAGGCTGCGGCCTTGTCGCGATAAAGGAATGCCACCACGGCGCCGAGCACCAGCATCGCGATCGTGTCGAACACAATCTGTTTGACGACCAGCATGCCGGGCAGTGGCTGCACGCAGTAATAGATCATATAGAGCGGTACGACCGCGAGGAGGGCGACGGCGAGACCGAAACGCAGTCCCTGGCCAAGCCAGGGCCGCGCCTCTTTGCCGCGCGAATAGATCCAGACGAAGGCGCCGGCCATGATCACGTGAGCGACGATCATCCAGACCATGTATTGCTGCTGCTCGGCTTCGGGCCTCATCAGGTTGGTGGCCATGTAATCGGGCTGCAGCAACATTCCATGCACGACGATGCCGGCGACCATCGACAGGACGAGAATCACGACCCACGCAATGAGAAACTTCGCGTTCATTTCATATCCCCTGTAATCGACTTGTGATTGGCAAGCTTGTGACCGCTACCCTTCGGGCGCGCGCAGATGCCGACCCAGAGTCCGCCCGTGAATTTGCGGCAGGTCGCTGAACTCGATCGTGCCTGGAGCGCGCTCATGGACCTGGCTCCCTTCCCCCGGCGCCGATCTTAACGCCTAAGCGGGGCCTCCGATCATCACGGAGGTCATCGAGATCGCGCTGACGACCCGCACATTGAAAAATTCCGCTTGTTCATCCGTATCTTGCAGGGCCAGCGCGTACAGCAACGGGTAATAGTGTTCGGGCGTCGGGACCGCGAGGCGGGTCGTCGCATCACGGGCGCCATAGTCCATCAGGGCGTCGTGTTCGCGCCCGGCAATGAACCGCCGCAGTTCCAGATCGCATTCCTCCGCCCAGGCCTGTGGTTGCGGGTCGCGGAAACTGAACATCCGCAGGTTGTGAACCATGTTGCCGCTCGCAAGGACCAGCACGTTTTCGTCGCGCAGCGGGGCGAGTTGGCGCGCCAACGCATAATGATGCGAACCAGGCAGGCTGGTGTCCATGCTGAGCTGCACGACTGGAATGTCCGCGTCCGGGTACATGGCGGTCAATACGCTCCAGGCGCCGTGATCGAGCCCGCGACCCGGATCGGGGCGCACTCGCTCCGACGTCACGAGCTCGGCGACGCGCGCCGCGAGTCGCGGATCGCCCGGCGCCGGATAGCGCACGTCGAACAGCGCTTTCGGAAAACCATAGAAGTCGTGGATCGTTTCCGGCCGGGCTGTCGCTGTGACGAAAGCGCCCCGGGACTCCCAGTGTGCGGATATGCAGAGCACGACGCCCGGCCGCGGCAAGCGGCGCCCCAGCGCTTCCCAGCCGAGGTGGAACTCGTTGCGTTCGATCGCATTCATCGGGTTGCCGTGACCGATGAACACGACCGGCATTCTCATGCGGACTGTGCCGGCCCGCCGCTCGGCGTCCAGATGGACCGGTAGACCTTCCAGCTTCCATTCGCCTGCCGGCGCAGGACGCGCATGATGTGATATTCGGAATGGACCACCCGGCCGGTCGATAGATCGCGCGTTGCGCCGCGGATCGCGCCCCATTCAACGGCGTAATTCCCGAAAATCTTCACTTCCTCGAAGTCGAGCCGGTATTCGAGCACTTCGTGCGTGCGGGGCGTGGTGCTCATGCGCTCGAACGCGGCATCGAAGTCCTTGGCGCCGCGTTGCGGTGCGCCGCCCGGCGGGAACATCACGGCGTTGTCGTCGACCAGCGCACGCAATGCCGCATAGTCGCCGGCCGCGGATGCATGCATGTACCGCCGGTGCAGCCGCTCGATCGCCTTACGCGAGGCGCTCTTCATTGCCGCTGCAAGGCCAGCCGGACGCCGAGCGCAACCAGGAAGGTGCCGCAGGCGGCATCGATCCAGCGACGTAACAACGGTCTCAGGAAGAACCGTCGCGAGCGGTCGACCAGGAAAGAAACGATGGCGAACCAGACGATGCCCTCGACGGCATGGATCGCCGTCAGCAACAGCGACTTCTGCAGCACGGGATCGTCCGGGCCGATGAACTGCGGCAGCAGCGCGAGGTAGAACACGATGACTTTCGGATTCAGCAGGTTGGTCAGGAAGCCCTCGCGAAACGATCGCCGCGCCGGCACGCGCTCGAGCGGCGCGCTCGCATTCGCCGCCTGTGGCAGGTCGCGGCCCGCCGAACGCAGCGATTGGAGGCCGAGCCAGACGAGATAGGCGGCGCCCGCGAACTTGAGCGCCGTGAATGCGGTCGCCGAATGCATGAGTACCATGGACACGCCAAGTGCCGACAGCAGCGCGTGCACGTACAGACCGCTGCAGATGCCTAAGGCCGTCGCCAGACCGTCGCGGCGGCCGCCGCGCAGCGCGTTGCGCACGACCAGCAGCGTATCGGCGCCAGGCGACATGGTCATCAGCGCTGCGAGCACCGTGAATGCGAGCACCTGCGAATCAAACATCCTGGACTCCGTCGAGCGATAGCCTGCGACCCCGGCCGGCCGCGAGCGCGCGTTGATAGACCGTGGACGCCGCCGCGACATCCTGCAACGCCGTGCCGGTGCTGTCGAATACAAAGATCTGCTCGGCCGAGGTCCGGCCCGGTCGCTGTCCGGCCACGAGCTGGCCCAGTTCCGCGTGCAGGTCCTCGGCGCGCATGAGGTTGGCCGCGATCGCGTGCTGCAGTTCGCCCATGCTTGCCGCCTGGCCCGCGATGTCCGCAACGACCCGGCTTGCGGCCAGCACCGCCGGATCCAGTTCCTGCTTGCCTTCGCTGTCGGCGCCGACGGCTGCGATGAACTGGCCGGCCCGGATGTCCGCAGCCGACACGATGACGGCGCGCGCCGGCGTGCAGGTGACGGCTATCTCGCAGAGCGGAAATGCGGCGCTGAGGTTCTCGATCGGTTCGATGTCCAGGCCGGTTTCGCGGGCCATCTCGCCGATGAATGCCCGAAGCTGCGCGGGATTCCGGTCATAAGCGAGCACGCGCCGCAGGCGGCGCACCTGCATCATGGCGCGCAGGTGCGCGCGGCCCTGATTGCCGCATCCGCAGACGAGAAGCGATGCGGCCTCCGGCAGCGCGAGCAGCCGTGCTGCGATCGCGCTCGCAGCAGCGGTGCGCAGCGTCGTGATCTCGATCGAGTCCAGGAGTGCAAGCGGGCGGCCATTGGCCGTGTCGAACAGGCCGATCATGCCCTGGATCGTCGGCATTCCATGACGTTCGGGATTGCCGGGAAAATTCGCGTTGATCTTGGCGGCGTAAAACCCGGGCGCACCGCCCATGGCGGCGGTCTTGACGTGGAATCCGCCGTCCGTGACGTACGTTCCGAGCACGCCGGGCGCAGCCGGCGATTCCAGGACGGCGTGCGCCGCGAATGCACGCTCGACGGCGACGATGCATTCCGCCATCGGCAAGAGCGCGATGACGTCCTGGCGGTCGAGGAACAACATGGCCCGCTCAGTCCTTGCGGCAGATCCGGTACCGGAAGCAGTCGATCGCGTGATCATTGACGATGCCGACCGCCTGCATGAAAGCGTAGCAGATCGTCGTTCCGACGAACCGGAAGCCGCGGCGTTTCAGCTCCTTGCTGAGCGCGTCCGACTCCGGAGTACGCGCCGGCAGGCGCGTCCCCGGCCTGACGCGGTTGTCGCGCGGCCACCCGTCGGCGAAGCCCCACAGGAAACGGTCGAAACTGCCGAACTCCCGCTGCACCGCAAGGAATGCGGCCGCATTCGTCACTGTGCTGTCGATCTTCAGGCGGTTGCGGACGATGCCTTCGTCCCGCATCAGGCGTGCGCGGCGCGCGGCGGTGAAACGCGCGACCTTTGCGGGGTCGAAGCCGGCGAATGCCGCGCGGTAGGCGTCGCGTTTTCGCAGGATCGTTTCCCAGCTGAGGCCGGCCTGGGCGCCTTCGAGCGTGATGAATTCGAACAGCACGCGATCGTCGTGCACCGGCACGCCCCATTCGCGGTCGTGGTAGACGATGGCAAGTGCCGATGCGGCCCAGGCGCAGCGCTTCATGGTTCGGAAAAGTACAGGCGCAGTTCGGTCGGATCGTTGCCGAGCCTGACGAGCCGGTCGAAGTGGAAGCCCAGCTTGCCGAGCAGGCTCATGGACGACTCGTTGTCGGTCGTCGTGATCGCGAGCACGCGCCCGAGCCGCAGCACCTCGCGGGCATGGCGCATGACCGCTTCGGCGGCTTCATAGGCATAGCCCTGCGACCAGTATTCCGGCAACAGCGAGAATCCGAGATCCGGCCCCGGCAAGGAATCCCGCCGCAGCACGCCGCAGATGCCGATCGGCGTGCCGCCGGGCTTCAGCCCGACACGCATCAGTCCGTGGCCGTACTGCGCATATCCGGCGGCCGGGCCGTTGCGGATGTAGCGGCGCGCGTCGTCCAGCGTGCGCACGCCGCGGTCGCCGATGTAGCGAAGGAATGACGGCTCGTTGAGGAGGCGGACGATGAACTCCCCGTCGTCGTCGGACAGCCGCGTCAGCGACAGTCGCGGAGTCTCGATTTCAGATGCCGCGCTAATTGCGGGACGCCTTTTGCAGGAGCCAGAGCGGCAGCTGGGTCCGATCCGTGAAGCCCAGCCGGCGATAGACGCCGATCGCGCGCGCGTTGTCCGGATAGACATGCAGGAACGGCGTGAATCCGCGGTCGAAAGCCCGCCGGCACAGCAGCGTAAGCAGGTACTGCGCATAACCGCGGCCGGTGTAGTCCGGATGCGTGCATATCGCGCTCATTTCCTGGTAGCCGTCGAGCCGCATGCGTTCACCGGCCATCGCCGCAAGGCGCCCGCCGACGTAGATGCCGAGGTACTCGCCCATTTCGAGCGTGCGTGGGCGGAAGAAGCCTGGAAAGACGAGTGCGGTCAGCGCCAGCATGTCCTCGCTGTGGGTCGCGGTCATCGGCATTGCGATGGGGCCCGGCAGCGCCGGCGGCGGCAGATTGCAAACCATCTGGACGATGGGCATCTTCGGCTCGAGCACCCATCCGGGCGGCGCCTCGGGCGCGACGCCGACCAGGTAAACGGCTTCGCCATCGTCGACCAGGCTCGTCAACTGGTTGGCCGTCCGTTCTGAAGCCCCATCGATGGCCGCGAACGGCGCGATCGCGGCCGGATAGCGCGCCGCCGGCCCCGCGGTCAGCGCAAGGTTGGCGTGCTGCGTCGTCAGCGACTGCCAGACCGGGTTGTCGAGCGCGTGCACGGCGCGCCGGTCAGGCGATGACGCCGAACAGGCGGCCGACGGCGGCGGTCAACGCCATCGCGATCGCGCCCCAGAACGTGATCCGGAGCGTGCCGGTCAGGACGCGTGCGCGACCGACGCGTGCGGCGATTGCGCCCAGGATCGCCAGGAACACGAGCGACAACGCGGCCACGTAGTAAGCGAGCAGCGATTCGGGCGCGAGCACGGCGGCTACCAGCGGCAATGCCGCGCCTGCGGCAAACGAGGATGCCGACGCGAGCGCCGCCTGCACCGGGCGTGCCCGCATCGGTTCGGAGATTCCGAGTTCGTCGCGTGCGTGCGCGCCGAGGGCGTCTTTCGCCATCAGCTGGGTGGCGACGCGGTCGGCGAGTGCCTGATCGAGCCCGCGCCCCACGTAGATCGCGGCGAGTTCGCGGTGCTCGGCCTCAGCGTCGTTTTCGAGTTCCCTGCGCTCGCGCGCCAGGTCGGAATGTTCGGTGTCTGACTGCGTGCTGACCGATACATATTCTCCCGTCGCCATCGACATCGCACCGGCGACCAGGCCCGCGAGTCCCGCCGTCATCACGGCACCGTGCTCGGCGCCGGCCGCGGCGACGCCGATCACCAGGCTCGAAGTGGAAACGATGCCGTCGTTCGCGCCGAGAACCGCGGCCCGCAGCCAGCCGATCCGGCGTGATCCATGACGTTCGCCGTGCCTCAGGGTCGCCTCGGGCTCATTTCTGGTTGATCGAGAAGCGTCCCGGACCCAGCAGCGCAAGCGCGATCGCCGTGATCATGAAGAGGTATTGCTTCTCCAGTGCGAGACCGCCGCTCTGCGCGTCGATCAGGAAGACCTCGCCCCAGTGCGCGAGGCCGATCGCAAACAGCATGTTGACCGCGATCAGCCAGGCTCCGATGCGGGCGTAATAACCGAGGATCAGGAGCATGGGAGCGATGACCTCGCCGATGTAGGCGCCGTACTTGAAGAAAACAGGCAAGCCGCTTGCCTCGAGCATATCGCCGATCGGGTCGATGCCGTTCCGCAGCTTCGAGATGCCGTGCAGCAGCATCAGGATGCCGAGCGTTGCGCGAAGAATCAGCTTGCCGGTACTTTCGTTCATGGATTCGTCTCCCCCGGGGTCGCTGCGGACTGGAGAACACAAGCATACGTCGCCATGGGCAACATGCCAAAAACCGCGCATGATGTGCCCGTGAACACGCCAGCCGCAAAGGAAACCAGGTCAAACCCGGAGCCCACGCGACGGTTGCAAGAACACATCGATGATCTGCTGGACGCCGCGCTCGCCGATACTTTTCCAGCCAGCGATCCGGTCTCCGGATTGACGGCGTCAGCGGCGGTTCGTCGATCGGCGGGCGACAAAGGCGAGTAGCAGCCCGATACCGGAAATTACGCTTGTCCGCATCCCGGCTTCAGCACGCGTGCGGTCGAGGCGGGATTACGCACGAGCGACTCGCCGCACCGCGTCGGCCGCGGCGCCAGGTTGCCGCCGCAGTTGGGACATTTGCCACCGAGGATGGACCGCGCACAGGCCGCGCACCAGGTGCACTCGAACGAGCAGATCATCGCGTCCGCAGCGCCCGGCGGAAGGTCGCGGTCGCAGCATTCGCAGTTCGGCCGCATCTGGAGCATGCGTGCCGCGGTCCCGCGTCGTTACTTGCGCCGGCCGGCAAACAGCATGGCAATGCCGATGACGATCGCGCCGCCGGCGGCCCACGGCGCGATGCTGAATGTTTCCTTTTCCTCCACGGAAAGCTCGAGCGAACCGATCTTCGCCTCGTGCGTGTCCTTGGTGAAACTGAAGCCCCCGCGCGCGAGAGCGATGGCACCAGCGGCGATCAGGACGACGCCTACGATCGGCAATACCTTGTTGCTCATGACCTTCCGGCTCCTTATTTCTTTCGTGACGAGCTGCAGGTTCAGGTTGTAACCCGAAGGCTGGCGGGAGTAAATGCCCACCGCCTCGACCAGAGCCGCCGGCCGCCAGCCTTTCCGGCAAGTGACCCGAGTAGCCGAACAGCGCTTTGCGATGCCCGAGCGCGCCGACGACCACGTTGCCGCGCGCGACTTTCGCCATGCGACCACTCGTGAGCTCCAGCGTGTTGTACTGCGACTTCTCCGTCAGGATCTCGACCGCCAGCACGACGTCTTCCTCGCAGAGAATATCGGTCGAGATGCGCACCTCGTGCGACAGGCCGCAGGCCTGCGTGACCGAGGCGATCTTGTCGACAATGATCGATTTCATCATGGGTTCCGGTCCTCGCCGCCGGCGCGCGTCCACAATACCAGTCAGCGGTCGATCCGGTATTCGATGTCGGCGGCCGATTCGCTGCCGGATTCCGCCGAGATGACCCAGCGGTCGCCGATCGTGTAGCGTAGCTTCACCGTGTTGATTTCTTCGGCCAGCGAGATGCCATAGCTGATGTAGAGTCGCGGCGACAGGAACTTGCCAAGCACGAGCGCCGTGCCGTCGTCGCCTTGCGCGATGCCGACTTCGTCCAGGCCGACGTGGCGCCCGACGAATTGCCCGGCGAGCAGGGCACCACCCTGCGTCGCGAGGCTCGGCTGGCCCGACTGCAGTTCGGCGCTGTCTTCTCCCTGCATGGTGTCGAGCGACTGGCCGACGACCAGCAGCGACGCAATCTGGGCCTGCGGCAGCGGCGGCTCCGAGAACAGCGTGAGCTGCGGCTGGCGCAACCGTCCGCGCACGATCACGCCGACCTTGTGGACGCCGAGCTTGCGCGAAGCGCGAAGATCGACGCCCGGATCGGTCGCTGGCCCCCCGGTGAACAGGAGCCTCCCGCGCTCGACGTCGAGTTCACGCCCGTAGGCGCGGTATTCGCCTTCGTTCACCTGCAATTCGCCAGTGGCGACAGCGGTCTCGTGCGGCGCGCTTCGAGCATGCACGCTGCCGCTGACGCGGCCGGTCAGGCCGTAGGCGTCGAGGTCGACGCGATCACCGAGTACGAGTCGCACGTCGGTTTCGATCTCGAACGCCTCGTTGTCCGCCGCCTCGAATTCCGGCCGGACTATCTCTTCATCAGAGGAGACGAGGACGGCGCCCGCTGTTTCGGCGGGCCTGATGCGTGCCTCGGGAATCGTGACGCTGCCCGTCACGCCGATGCGCTTGTCCGCGAGCGTGAAGCGCAGATCCGGAGACGCAAACACGCGCGCTTCCGGAACGTCTGCGAGCAGCAGCCGGTCGCCTTTCATCGCGAGATCACCGTGCAGGCGCCGGTCGCGCCATCCGAGGCGACCGTCGACACCCAGGCTACCGCCGCCGGCGTCCGCGGTCGCATGCAGTTCGAGCGTGTCCTGCTGCAGGGCGACCGTCGCGTCCACGTTCTTGAGCCGCAGATTGGTCTGGTAGAAGTCGAACGCGCCGCGGGTGAGCCGCGCCTGGCCGGTGAGGGAAGGCGCGGCCAGCCGGCCCGCGACGTCCAGATCGACCTGCATGTTGCCCGAGGCCTGGTCGATTCCGGTGAAGATGAGCGGCAGCAGTCCGAGCTGCTGGGTCACGCCGTGCAGGCTGCCGGTCACCGGCAATTCGCCGAGCGGCAGGCCCGCGACCCGCGTCGCGGTCAGTTCTGCCTTCATTGAAGTGTCGGCGGCATCGAGCAGCTGCAGATCGAGCGAATGCCGCTCGGCCGTGCTTCGCACCGCGAGCACCGTGCGACCCATCGGAACGCGGCGCGTCTTGCCGCTCGCCGATTCGTATTCGAGGATGCCGTCCCGGATGTCGGCATTGACGTCTGCGAGCCAGGGCTGGCCGGCGCGGGCGGAGGCTTGCGCGTCGACGGTCAGCAATCCGCGATAACGCATCCTGCCCGGCGTCCGCTGGTCAAGTGTGTCGAGCGGAAAGGATTCCGTTTTCGCCTTCACCGACCAGTCGCCCGTTCGTTGCCAGCGGCCTTCCACGCAGACGCGCCGGTCATCGGCAATGAAGCAGGCTGGCGCGAGTTCGGCATCGTCCTCCGATACCGACAACTTCGAGGCCGCTTCCAGCCGCCACGATGGCGTGCGCGGACCGACGGCGGTCACTTCCTGCATCTGCAGCGTGAAGCGCGAATCCACGTACGCGCCCTGGCCGCGCACCGTAACGGCGTCCTCGCCCGCGCCGACGCGAAAAAGGATCGCGTGATCGCGCAGCCGACCGTCGACCGACAGACGCGTATCGGTCAGCGGCAGGCCCGCGACCACCAGGCCATTCGACCGCAGTCGGATCCAGGACGATTCGCGATCGTCGAGGTCGACATGCGCGTCGCCGGACAGGATCGTCGCCTTGTGTTTGCCCCAGGCAAGATCGTGGCCGGTCATCGCCAGCACGTAGGTGCGGTCGCGCATCTGCATCGTCGCGTTGATGCGTCCGCCAAGCTCGGGCAGGAACGCCGACAGGTCGTTCGCGACCAGCCGTGCGTCGAGCTCCTGGCCGGCGCCGAGCGCGCCATCGAGTTCGAGTCGCGCCGTGCCGAGCGTAAGTGACACGCCTTCGAAGCGCGTACGGTCGCGTTCGCGGCGCACCGTGCCGCCGCCACCCGCGGGCTGGCCGCGAAAGCGACCGCCCAACCGGGCGACTGTCGCGTCGTACGTCGCGCCTTCGCCGAATCCCGCACCGGCCGCTTTGAAGTCGAAATCCAGCTTGCCCGGAAGTTCGCGGCGGATTCCGGCCGGATCGATGCCGCGCGCGCGGCCCGAGACGGCCCACGCTCGCGTCGCGTTCCGGCCAAGCCAGCCTGTCGCGGCGACCCGGCCGCCGAGCACGCGCAACGAAGAATCATCGACGACGATGCGTTCGGTCGTGAAGCGCCCGGAAGCCCCGCCGGAGAACGGTGGCGCCACCAGCGGATCGAAATTCCCATTGACGCGCCATTCGAATTCACTCCAGCCTTTCATCGACATGTCGCCACGAGGCGAACGCAGGACCGGCGCATCGACGAGGGGCCAGCTCAAGTCCGTCCAGTCGGCATGAAGGTCATAGACCGGCTGGTCGGCGACGATGAAGCGTCCCCGTAGTTCGGCGACCGTCGAACCGGGAATCCTCATCGTCAATCCGGGTATCGTGACGATGCGATCCGCATATACCGCCGTGCCGTCAACCGCGACGCCGGATTCCGGCAATCCGGGACCGTGCATGACGCCGGTCGCGGCATAACGCGACCGGTCCCCGCTGACGTCGAGCGCCGCGCGCAGTGGACCGAAGGGCGGCGCGTCGGTCCAGCGAGCGAGGTCGAGGCTCTCGATCGTGGCCTTGCCGCGCCAGCGCAGGTCGGACGTGAGTCGCGTCAGCTCGATGTCGGCCCGGCCGGTCGCCGGCAACGCAAAACGGGCCTCGACCAGCAGCCGGTCGAGATCGCCCAACACGCGCGCGACGCCGCCGATCTCCCGGCTTTCAGTGACGGTCCAGGCCGCCGTGCCTTCGATCGCGAGCGGCTCGCGTGCGAACAGGCGCCCGCTGGCGCCCGCGACCGCCCAGGCGCCCGCGTCCGCCCGCGCGTTCTCGAACTCGATCTGGCCATGCGATACGGTCGCGGAGCCGCCGATGGATTTCAGGTGAAGCGCAGCGCCGCCCGCGGAGACGATGTCGAGGATGTCGATGACGACGTCGTCGACTGCAAGGGTCAGCCAGCCGGGCATGAATCCCGGCGCTTTCGCGGATTTCTCCCGCTCGTGCACCTGAATCGATATCGTTTCGGCGTGCACGCGCTCCGCCGCGATGCGGCCGGCGAGCAGCTCGCTCGGTTCGTAATCGGCCGAAAAGCCGGCGATGCGCAGTGTCGCGCGCGGATGTTCGATGTCGATCGAGACGGCCGAGAGCGGGCCGATCAGCCGGCCGGTGGCGCCGGTGATCCGGATGCCGACGCTGTCGAGCGACTCGAGCATCGCAATGGTGCGCGCGAGACCGGATTGCGTCGTCACGAGCCAGGTGCCGCCGGCGCCAACGACGATCAAGAGGAGCGATGCGATGGCGAGCAGCCAGCGAGTCCATGTCTTTCGCGGCCAGCGCATCTCAGAGCTCCGGCGTGAAATTGAGGTGCACGCGCGGCTTTTTGCCTGATTCCGAGATCGACTGCGCGACGTCGAGGCCGATGCTCAGAAATGGCAGACGGTAGCGCAGGCCGACGCCCGCGGAATACTCGAGCGGATCGCCGAAGTCGTCGACCGCATTGCCGCCGTCGACGAACACGGCCGCCACGAAGTTCTTCGGCAGGTCGCGCTGCAGCTCGATGCTGCCGGTCACCAGGTTTCGTGCGCCGATGCGATTGCCTTCCGCATCGACGGGTGACAGTTCCTGGTAACCGTAGCCGCGCACGCTGCGGTCGCCGCCTGCATAAAAACGGTATTGGGCCGGAAGTTCCTGGAAGTCGCCGACGACGCTCGCACCGATCTCGGCTCGGAGCTGAAGGTGCAAGCGATCGGCGAGGCGGTAGCGCTGCTCGTCGCGGACCAGGACGCGCGTGAAGTCGGTGTCGGAACCGAGCGCGGTGGATGACCCTAGCACCTCGACCTGGAATCCGCGGGGCAAGGCGTTGACGCCGAGAAAACCCCGCGGCAGGCGGGAATACGATATGCCGGGTACCAGTAGCTGACTCTGCGAGCGCGAGACCTCCGTCGATGTGCCGTCGGACGCAGTGACCTTGTCGGTGGTGACGTCCGCCGTCACCGACATCACGCGCTGCCATCGGCCACGCACCTGCGTGAGGCCGACCCTGAAACTGCTGCCGGAGGTTTCGATGTCGGCGCGCTGCTCGTCGAAGGCGCGCAGTTCGAACGCGAGCTTCTCGAGGGCCGGATCGGTCCACGGAATGACGTAGGTGAGGCCGACCGATTCCTCCGGCTTCGACGCGCGGATCTCGGCGCGCACGCGATGGCCGCTGCGATTGACGCGGCGATCCTCCCAGCGAAGCGTCGCGCGCGCGCGCGTATCCGTCGCGTAGCCGACGCCGATCGAGTAGACATTGCGCTTGTTGGGCTCGGCCGTGATGCGGATCGGTGCGGTCCGGCGCTCGCGGTCGCGCTCTTCCGGCAGCACCTCGACGACCGCGTAGTACTGCGAGTCATCGAGCGCGAACTGCGTGCGCAGCAGATCGGATGCGTCGAACCAGTCGCCTTCGTCATACCGCAGGTATCGCCTGACGAGCTCGGGTCGCAGGAAATCCTGCTCGATGGTCGTCGGGCCGAACCGGTAGCGTTCGCCGGTCTCGAGCGTGATGTACGCGCGCGCCTCGCGGGCGGCGGGGTCCACGAGAAGGTCGCCGCGCGTGAATGCGGCGTCGAGATACCCGTTCGCGGCCGCCGCGCGCAGCAACTCGCCTTTCAAGCTGTCGTAATCGAGATGGCTCAGCCGCGCGCCGGTCCTGAGCGGAGAAGACTCGAGCACCCGGCGCAGGAATGGCTCGTCGCGGCCGCTGCCGGTGATCTCGACCTGCTCGTCGACGAGAATCACCGGCTGGCCGGGTTTGATCGTAATGCGCGCGCGCCATTCGCCTTCGACTTTTGCAAGCTCCGTCGAGACCTCGGGCGCGTAGTAGCCGTAAGGGCGAAGCGCCGTCCTGGCCTCCGCTGGTGCGCGCTGCGCGAGCCGCGAGATCATTTCGTCGTCCAGTTCCTCGGAGCGGGACAGCCGCTGCAGGCTGGAGAGGGCCTGCACGTTCGCGAGCAACTTGCCTTCGACACCCAGGAACTCGACCTCGAGTTTTTCGGCCGCCTCTGCCGCCGGCAACCAGCCTGTGGTCGCCAGGACGAGGGCGACGATGGTCAAACGCGGGTACATGGGGAATCAGACCCGGCGTCTGCGCCAGCGTTGCAGGGCGAAGATGGCGATCGCGATCATTGCGATGACGGCCAGGAAGGGCAGGATCAATGCAAATGCCGACAGCATCAGGGATCCGGCGAGCTCGCCGGTCGAATAGACGGGGTTGCCGAATCCGCCCGAGACGACGCCGGTCTTTGCGCGCCCGACCGCATTCAGGGCATGACCCGCGGTCGTGACGATGCCTCCGGCGCCGATCGCCGTGAGCCAGCGCGCCCAATCCGGCAGTCCGACCATCACGCCCGCCGCCGCAACGATGCCCGCGGCGACCGCGACCGGCGCGCCGACGACGTCGAGCGCGTGATCGATGCCCGGTACGTAATAGGCGGTGATCTCGACGAGCGTCGCGACGGCCAGCGCCAGCAGCACCAGCGGCTCGCCGAGCCACGCAAATCCCGGAGCGGCCTCGACGTAGCCATAGTGGATTGCGAGTCCCGCGGCCAGCAGGGGCACGAATGCCCGGAATCCGGCCGCCGCGGCGAGTGCCAGGCCGGTGGCGACCGACAGCGCCATGTTCACCGGTGGCGGTTCCAGCCGCGTGCGGTCGCTTCCTCGGCGAGGGGCCTTGCGGCTCCTGCGTCGTACCATTCTTCGATGAGGCGGAACGCGATGGATTGCGAAAATGGCAGCATCGTGCCCGCCGCGAGTTCGGAACGGCTGAACCAGCGCGCGTCTTCGAGCTCGCGGTCGCCGAGCCGGAGCTCGACCGATTTCGCCTCCGCGCGGAATCCAAGCATCAGCGAGCGCGGAAAAGGCCAGGGTTGCGAGGACTGGTAGGTCATCGCGCCGGTTTCGACGCCCGTTTCCTCCAGCACCTCGCGACGCACCGCATCTTCGAGACTTTCACCCGGCTCGACAAAACCTGCGATCGTCGAAAAGCGGCCGGATGGCCATCCGGCCTGGCGGCCGAGCAGCACGCGATCGCCGTCGGTCACGAGCACGATCACCGCCGGATCGACGCGCGGAAAGAACTCGGTCGCGCAGCCCTGCCGCACGCAGATCATCACGCGGCCGTTGCGCTCGGGCCGCGTCGCTGAGCCGCAACTGCCGCAGAACCGGTGTCGGTGGCGAAACGAGATCATCGCGCGCGCGTAGGCGACGAGTCCTGCCTCGTCGTGCGGCAGGAGGGCCGCGGCCAGCCGGAGGTCCGCGAATTCCGCGCCATCCGAGAGTTCCGGCGCGGTGGCCGTCTCGATTTCGGCCGTGAAAATCGCGAGGCCGCGGTAATCGCCGAGCAGAATCAGTTCGCCGACGCCGATGCCGGCGAAGGGTCCGCTGCCGACCGGCAGCAGATAAGCGCCGGGCGCGGGATTGCGGATGACCGGGCAGCGCGACCGCCAGACCGGTATCAGCCGGGCGGAACCATCCGCGATCGCACGCGCGACGACTTCGGCGTCGGCATTGGCGAATTTCAGTCGATCGACATGCGGCCCGGCGAATACGTTGGGCCGCTCCGCTTCGGCGCGCATCGGCACCCGTTCCAGGAGTTCGGTGCCGACATTCTAGCAGTCGCCGACCGACAGCCCGGGCCGCGCCGGGGGCCGGCTCGTCGCGCAGAATTCGCAGGCCTTCGGCCGTTCCGCATAGCGCATGACGACGAGAAGACTGCCGCAGCCCTCGCAGTCGTCCAGGCATATCTCGTTCTGTTTCTCGAGCGAGCGGAGCAGGTGGCAGGCGTGCTCGAACGAGATCTGCGGATGCTCGAAAAGCGACGCAAACGTCTCGTAGGCTTCGCAGAAACTTTCGCCCCAGCGAAGCTGCTCGACGGCGCCGGGAGAGGCGCCCGCCTCGCGGCGCAGCAGGCCGAGAATGCACAGCAGCGTCGCGAGGCCCGCTGCTTCGCGCCGGATCGCGGCATTGCGCATGAAGTAGGCGCTCTGGCGCGGGCTCTTGCCGCGATGGCGGCGCACCTCCCGCCGTCCGGCGTCGGCGACATACGAACGATAGAGCTTGCGGATCCGGTCGTCCGTCAGGCCGGTCCAGCTGCGGATGGTCCGCGTGCGCGCCTCGTGTCCGATGAGCCGCAGCGCCAGGTCGAGCCGCAGACGGTCGCGCGTGTATCGATCGTCGGTAATTCGCATGTTTGCCGCCTTGATTACAGTTCATCCTACTGGTAGTTTTCCACCAGTCAATCCTAAGCCCGCCGCAGAGCGGGCATTGCGGGTAATCGGTCGCTTACGGGGACAAATGCCATGAATCGCCAACAACCACTTGCGCTAGCGCCTCCGGCTGGAAGCGCCAACTGGTCGGAACGGTCGCTGCTGGACGGCATGACCCGCCGTGCGCTGTGCTCGATCAACCTGGCGTTCCTGGATCTCGCGGCGGACCTCGCCGATGAGGGCCGGCTGAAGCTGATCAATGGCCTGCCGCCTCGCGCGGTCGACGCGCTGATAGACCCTGCCGCCGGGCAGCGCCTGTGCGAGCGGCTGCCGTATGCGCTGTTTGACCTGCGCTTCGGCGACGGCGGCTTCTGGGAAGGCGAGATCGCCGCGGCCGGCGGCGTGCAGGACGCCGAACCGGCGGCGCCGATTGACGATCGCATCGTCGCTTTTGCGCGCGCCGTGATCATGCTGGCCTGGCACCTCGCGCAATCGCGCGCGGCGGGCGCGCGCCTCGTGTTCGGCACCTCGCCCGCGACCATCGCCGCGCTCGCATCGATGCCGGTCGCGGCGACGGAACGCCTCGCGCGCCGGGTCGCACCCGCGCTGACCGCGCGCTTCGGTTCGCGCGCACGGTTCTGGCTGCAATTCGAAGGTTGCGCGGTGCATCCGGACGAGCAGTCGGTGAATGTGCTGCAACAGCTCGGACTGCAGATCCAGGGCGCCGAAAGCGCGCGCTCGCAGGCCCTGCAGCGCCGTCCGAAACGGGGCGTCGCCGCCTGATCGACAGCGGCGGCGCAGCGGGCGCCCGGGTCGGTTGCCCGGATACCGGGCGCCGTTTACGCTTCGCGCCTGTCCGCCGGCGTTCCGCCGGTTTCCCGGGGATTCATGAAGGCGCTCTCGATCCGCGGCCTGACCAAGACCTACCGCAATGGCGTGCAGGCGTTGCGCGGCATCGACCTCGACGTCGCAGGAAGGCGATTTCTTCGCGCTGCTCGGGCCGAACGGCGCGGGCAAGACGACGACTATCGGCATCATCATGTCGCTCGTGACGAAGAGCGGCGGTTCGGTCGCCGTATTCGACAACGACATCGATGGCGATCTCGACCACGCGAAATCCTGCATCGGCCTCGTGCCGCAGGAGATCAACTTCAACCAGTTCGAGAAGGTGTTCACGATCATCGTGAATCAGGCGGGTTTCTACGGCATCCCGCGCAAACTCGCGCGTCGAGCGCTCCGAACGCTACCTGCGCCAGCTCCAGCTCTGGGATAAGCGCGACCAGATCGCGCGCTCGCTGTCGGGCGGCATGAAGCGCCGGCTCATGATCGCGCGTGCACTCGTGCACGAACCGCGCCTCCTGATCCTCGACGAGCCGACCGCCGGCGTCGATATCGAGATCCGCCGCAGCATGTGGAGCTTCCTGCGCATGATCAACGAGCAGGGCACGACGATCATCCTGACGACGCATTATCTCGAGGAAGCGGAGAGCCTCTGCCGCCACATCGCGATCATCGACGGCGGCCGCATCATCGAGAACGACACGATGGCCGGCGTGATCCGCAAGCTGAACCAGGAGACCTTCGTGCTGAACTTCCGCGGCGCGACGGCAGCGGTGCCTTCGCTTCCGGGCTACGTATCGCGCATGACGGACGACCACACGCTCGAGGTCGAAGTGACGAAGGACCAGACGCTGAACGACATCTTCGCCGCGCCTGACGCAACAGGGCATCGAGGTCGTCAGCATGCGCAACAAGGTGAACCGGCTCGAGGAGCTGTTCATGCGCCTCGTCGAGAGCAAGGGCGCCGCCGGCGCGAAGGCGCGGTTGAAGTGGAAACGCAGTCGCTCAGCCGCATCCGCCGGATCGGCCTCCAGACCATCGTGCGGCGCGAGTACGGCCGCATCATCCGCATCTGGGGCCAGACGCTCGTGCCGCCCGCGGTCACCGCGGCGCTCTATTTCGTGATCTTCGGCACGCTGATCGGCCGCCGGATCGGGCAGATGGGCGGCTACGACTACATGCAGTACATCGCGCCGGGCCTGATCATGATGTCGGTCATCAGCAATTCCTACGGCAACGTCGTGTCGAGCTTTTTCGGCGCGAAATTCGGCAAGCACATCGAGGAACTGCTGGTCGCGCCGCTGCCGAACTGGCTGATCGTTCTCGGCTACGTCTCGGGTGGCGTGATGCGCGGGCTGCTGGTCGGCGCGGTCGTCACCGGTCGTCACGCTCTTCTTCACGAAGGTTCCGTCGAGCATCCGATCCTGGTCATCGGGTCCGTGCTGCTGACCGCGATCGTGTTCTCGCTCGGCGGCTTCTTCAATGCGATCTTTGCGAAGAATTTCGACCAGATCTCGTGGTTTCCGACCTTCATCCTGACGCCGCTGATCTACCTCGGCGGAGTGTTCTATTCGGTGTCGCTGCTTCCGGACTGGGCGGAACGGCTCTCCTATCTGAACCCGATCCTCTACATGGTCAACGCGTTCCGGCACGGCTTTCTCGGCACCAGCGACGTGAATCCTGGGATTCGCCTTCATGATCATGTCGGCGTTCGCGGTCGTCGATGTTCACGGTGGTCGTGATCCTGATGAACCGCGGCACCGGCATACGCGAATAGGGAGCAGTCGGCATGTGCGGGCGCTACGCGTTCTTTTCGCCGGCCGAGGCGGTCAAGCGGCGTCTTCGGGCTCGAAGACGTGCCGGAGCTGGAGCCGCGCTACAACATCGCGCCGACGCAGCCGGTCCCCGCCGTGCGCGCGGGCGAGGAGGGCGCGCGCGCGCTGTCGATGCTGCACTGGGGACTGGTGCCGAAGTGGGCCAAGGAGCGCGCCATCGGCAACCGCATGATCAATGCGCGCGCGGAGACGCTCGCCGCCAAGCCGTCGTTTCGCGATGCATTCCGCCGCCGTCGCTGCCTCGTCGCCGCCGACGGCTGGTACGAATGGCAGGTCGCGCCCGGCGGCAAGCAGCCGTGGTTCGTCCGTCTGCGCGACGGCGGCCCGATCGCATTCGCGGGACTGTGGGAACGCTGGAACGATCCGGCGAATGGCGAGCTGCTCGAGTCCTGCACCATCGTGACGACGGACGCATCGGAGTCGATCCGCAAGATCCATGACCGCATGCCGGTCGTACTGCCTGAGGCGGACTGGGCGCGCTGGCTGGACACGGCGTTTTCGGATACGGAAAAGCTGTCGGAACTGCTGAGGCCATACGACCCGAAGGCGCTGGACGCCTGGCCGGTGAGCCGCGAGGTCAACGCGCCGAAGAACCAGGGACCGGAACTGATCGAGGAGGATGACTCAGGTGCCGCGCAGGGCGCCTGAGTCCACGGTCATTTCCGGGTCCAGGCGCCACCGGCTTTCTTGTAGTACCAGCCGGCGCGCGCATTCGCGATCCAGCGCTCGGCGAAGGTGCTGCGAATGTCCGCTTCCCACTCGGGATGGTCATTCGCAGTCGCGATCTCGCGATAGAGCGAGTTGCGGTCCGCATTGTCGTCGCTGACCAGCTTGCGCAGGCGATTGCGGTCGGCGAGCGGCACGGAGTTAGCGTCGCGGATTTCGACGAGGCCGTCCGAGGTCAGGCCGATCGCGCCGGACGTGAAGAAGGGATCGAGGTCGCCGGCGCGCGCCTTCATCGACGCGGTCAGCGAGCGGATCGCCGGGCTCGAGACATCGAGATCGGCCTGCGCGTTCGCGACCGGCACGATGAAGTCGAGCACGTCCTGCAGCGCCGCGACCATCGCGCCGCGCGACGGCGGTCCCACCGACGATTGCTCGTTGGCGGGCGGTACTTCGGCTTTGTCCTGGCCCCAGATGTCCTCGATGATCCGGTCCGCGGCTTTTTCCGCGGCGGCGGCCGGGAAATAGACGTTGATCGTCACGCAGGCTGCGAGCGCCAGGCAACCCGTGGCGATCCCGGTTGTGATCCAGCGAATCATTCGGATTCCTCCTTCGCTTCCAGGCCGGACGAGGAACATGTTCGCTCCAGGCGGCTGAACCTGTCCTGAACCGATTCTAGCGCAGTGCATCGCCTCACTGGACCACGATCTCGGACTCCGTGATCGATGCGAGCTGGCGGACGAGACGTGTCCACGCGACGCGCGTCTGGTTGCCGATCACGTCGATACGAGGCAGGCCCGCTCCCTTGACGATGTAATAGCCGCCAGGCGCCGCCGCAACGCCTCCCATCGTGCAAACGTCGTTGGCGAGCCGGCAGGTGAGGCCCAGCCTGTCGTAGCCGAAATCATCGAAGAACCGCAGCAGCCCGCCCTGCAGCGCGGCCGCGACGCCGCCGCCGCTGCCGCCGCCGATGCTGGACAGGTTCGTGACCGCGCGCTGGCTGATACGGTGCTTCGAGCGGTCGCCGGGCGGTGTCGCGAACTGCGCGTCGAAGGACACAGGCATCCAGTCGAAGGTCTCGAGGTCTTCCATATGGCCTGACAGGCGTCCGGTGATCATGCCGAACGAAAATGTGTTGGTCAGCAGCGTCAGGTCGAGATTGTCGACGTCGATGCTCGCGTGCAGGCGCGGGTATTTGCCGAGCGGATCGCGCAGCTGCAGCTCGCGCACGGCGATGCGCCCGTCGAAGACCGTCGCCTCGAGATTGCCGCCAAGCGTCACCACGCCCTGTGCATACTGCAGATCGGGAATGCTGCCTGCGAGCGTGCCCTGGAATTCCGGCCAGCCAAAGGCGCGCGCAAGTGGCGCGACGCTGATCGGGCGCAGTTCCGCGTCGAACCGCACGTACATCTGTTCGGTGCCGGCGTGCCGCACGCGCAGCGTCTTTATCCCGAGTCCTCCGTCGAAGATTGGCAGTGTTGTCGGCTCGAGCAGCCGGAAATGCCGTCCGGTCGTCGCGAATGGCAATTCGACCGGTCCGATCTCGATACCCCATAGCCGCGCGGTATCCCAGGTGACGGTCGACTGAAATAGCGCATCGTCGATCGTGCCTGCGAGCGACGCGCGGGTCGTGTCGTCGAACCAGTTGAGCCGGCCGCGCAGGCCCGCGATCGAGAGAGCCCCGGACGGGGTCTCGAGCGCGATGTCCTCAAACGTAAGAGTCACTCGCGTCGGAGTGCCGCCCGCAATGTCGATCTCGCCGCTCGCGGTGCCGGCGCCTTCGATGTCCTTCAGCGCCGTGTCGATCAGGAATGGCTGCACATACGCGGGCACCGCGCCGGCGAGCGACAGCTTTTCGATGCGCAGCCGCGCATCGGTCATCAATGTCTCGCCGACGAAATCGAGTGTGGCGCTGCCGGCAGCCATCACGACGTCCCGATGCACCGCCGAGAATTCGCTCGCCTCGAACCGCAGGCCCGTCCCGGCCAGCCGGCCGGCGAAATGGAGGTCGGCCCGGTGCGCGCCGAAATCCAGGAACACCGGATCGCTGTAGGCCTGTCCGCCCGTCAGTTCGAGGCGACCGCCCGTCAGCGCGAAATCGTCACGCTCGGCAGCCAGATCCGCGCGGAATGCGCCGGCGATTGCCTCGCCCGCGAGCGTGCCTTCGGCGTCCGCGAAAGTGAGGCCGGTGAAGGCAAGTTCGGTGTCCGCGTTGCCGAGCAAGCCCGACCGGCCGGTGGCGTGAACGACGCCGGAAGCGGAGCCCGCCACGGTGAATCCTTCCGGCAGCGCGAACCACGGCTTCGCGATCGCGGCGGCACGGTCGAGCGCAAGTCCGTCGAATGCCGCGTTGAGCCGCCAGCGCGAGTCGTCGAGCGTGAATCCGAGTTTTGACTGCCCGCCTGCCACCGAGAACGCGTCGAGCTCCACTGCGAGCGCGCCGCCTGCGACCATGCGGGCGCTGAAGCGAGTGTTCTGGCTGCCCAGCGACCCGAGCGCTCCCTTTAGCCGGCCCCTGGAGCAATGCAGTTCATCGCCCGTGATCCTGAGATCCGGGCAGTCGATCGTGAACCCCGCAAGTGGTCCGGTTCCCGGAATCCCGCGCACGCGTGCGGCGCGTAATTGTGCGCCGCCCACACCTGCGCC
Source organism: uncultured Gammaproteobacteria bacterium (assembly GCA_963839885.1). Taxonomy (GTDB): domain Bacteria; phylum Pseudomonadota; class Gammaproteobacteria; order Steroidobacterales; family Steroidobacteraceae; genus SCUD01. Next base: position 63,170 of record CAWIWZ010000016.1, on the reverse strand, counting down.
TTGCGGCGTCCAGTCGAGACCGGCGTCCTCGATCGAGAATCCGGCGAATTCGGCGCGGCCGATGCTGACGCTGACTTTTCCCGCGGCCTGCGCCGGTACCGCGCCGCAGGCGCAAAGCAGCGCGGCGAGAATGCGGACGCCGATCAGCCGATCAACATGCATCGATGCTTCCATTTCGGGACTTCGCCACGCCAGCGTATGCTGGAATCGAATGCGGTCCAAGCCGTGACTGCGACCATTCGGCGTGCTGGCACCTGACACTCGACGACGGTTTCGTGTCACGCTATTACATGCATCCCGCAACAGGGTTGATCGAATGTGACCGGCAGCTGCGCAAGCTGCACGTGGACGTGGATCCGAAACCCGAGTGGATCGAACGCGTGTATGAGGAATGCCGGATGTGATTGGTGGAAAAACAAATTCGTTGTTTGAGCTGACGACCCAGGACGCGGTGGCGCGCATCGCAGGCAGATATCTCGATGCCGCGGCGCGGGGACTCAATAAGCTCGAGAATCCCGACGATCCCAAAGGTCTGCATGGATTTCGTATAGCTATCCGCCGGCTGCGGTCGCTGCTGCGCGCCTACCGGCCGTGGCTGGGTCGGGTTGCCGGCCGCAAGGTCCGGCGCCGGCTGCGCGACTTGACACGATCGACCAACGCCTGGCGCGATGCCGATGTGCAGCTCGAGTGGCTTTCGACACAGAACGAGCAGTTCACGGCCCAAGAGCGGCCTGGCCGAAACTGGCTGCTGCGCCGCCTGCGCGACCGGAAACGGCGCTCGTACCGGTCGACGGGCACCGAACTCAGCCGGGATTTTGCGGACGCCGTTCAACTGATCGGAAGCCGGATGGACGACGTCGCGGAGGTCGAGCCGCGCGAGTTCCGGGATGTCTGGCTCGAGTTGCTGGAAGCGGCCGCCGAGGAATTCCGGAAGAGGATTGCCGCGATTTCGGGTCCCGATGACGAAAAGAACGTGCATGAATGCAGGATCCGGGTCAAGCGCCTGCGGTATTTGATCGAGCCGCTGCGCAAGGAGCTGGCTGAAGCGCGTACAGCCGTCCGTTCGCTTAAGAAACTGCAGACTCTGCTCGGCGAGTTGCACGACATGCACGTCCTCGAAGGCGAACTGGCGACGGCCGCCGAAGAGGCCGCGACGGAAAAAGCACGGCGCCTGCATCGGCTCGCGCTCGATGGCGACGCGAAATCGCTGAAATACGAGCAGCGCCGCGATGAAAGTCCGGGCCTCGTGATGCTTGCCGCGCGCGCCCGCGAGCATCGCGACGGCTTGTATGCGCTACTCGAGCGCAACTGGCTTGCAGATCGCGCGCGGGCGCAGTGCTCGGAAATTGCGGCGCTGGCGCAGCATGTGACGGCGTCTAAGCGCGCCGCCGCCGTTGTCCGGCTGGATTCTCGAGATTTTGCTTGAGTCGTGCCAGCAGGCTGACCGCCTGCGTGGCATAGGCGCCGATCCAGCGATCATGGATCTCCTTGATCGGCAAGACGTTCAGCACGTTCCAACGCATGCGTCCTTCGGTCCGTGCGACGACGAGCTCGGCGCGTTCGAGCACGCCCAGGTGCTGCATCACGGTACAACGATCCAGCTCGCCGAAGTGCTCGCAGAGTTCGCCCGTCGTCCTAGGGGACGAGCGCAGGAGGTCGAGGATTTCGCGGCGCGTCGCATGACCGAGCGCACGGAATATGCGGTCCTGCTTGTCCAGTCTCCTGATCATGTTATAATATTATAACATCTACTTCAGCATGGAAAGCCGCCATGGAACTGAAATTCGACGTTTACGCGAAGATCGACCGTCCGGTTGCCGAGGTGTACGAGGCGGTCACGGATCCCAAGCAGTTGTCAGCGTACTTCACGACGGGCGGCGCCAGTGCGGCGCTCGCCGAGGGCGCAACCGTCATCTGGAAGTTCGGCGATTACCCGGCCGCGATTCCGGTCACGGTCACGAAACTCGTTCGTGACGAACGCATCGAGTTGCGCTGGGATGCGGAAGACGGCGCCTACCAGACAGCGGTCGTCATGACCTTCGAAGCACTCGACGGAGGCGGGACGCTCGTGCGGGTCGTGGAAGGCGGCTGGCATCAGGATCCGAACGGCCTCAAGGCCTCGTATCAGAATTGCCATGGCTGGACCCAGATGCTCTGTTGCCTGAAGGCTCACCTCGAGTACCGCATCAACTTGCGCCGGGGATTCTTCTAGTAAATTCAGGCGCTTCGGCGTTCTCAAAACCGGGTGTCGATTCCGACCCCCGTCATTCGACTATGAGATGTCATGAGCCCAGCGCATTTGGTTGCAGCCGTGCTGACGGTCGCGCATCGAACCCGTCAGAATCTCCAGGAGGAAACTGCCGTGCAGTATCTTTGCCTCATCTACGACAACGAGCAGGAATGGCAGAAATTGCCTCAGCCGGAGGCCAAGAAGATCATCGACGAGTTTTCCGCCTACACCGAATCGATCAGGAAGAGCGGACACTATGTCGGAGGTAATGCACTGCAGCCGACCCATACGGCGACCACCGTGCGAGTCCGCAAGGGCAGGGTTGCGACCACCGACGGGCCATTCGCCGAAACCAAGGAACAACTGGGCGGTTATTACCTGCTGCAGGCCAGGGACCTGAACGAAGCGATCCAGCTAGCAGCCCGCATTCCAGGCGCGCGATTCGGCGCCGTCGAAATCCGGCCAATCATGGAGATGTAACTCATGCGATACATGATCATCGTCAAGGCGACGGATGAATCGGAGGCGGGCGTGATGCCTTCGGAACCGCTGTTTGCCGAGATGGCGGCATTTCACGAGGAACTGGCGAAGGCCGGTCTGCTCGTGGACGCCTCGGGACTGCAGCGCAGTGCCCTCGGCTGGCGTGTCCGCCTGACCGGCGGGCAGCGCACCGTCGTCGACGGTCCGTTCGCGGAAACCAAGGAGTTGATCGCCGGCTATACGCTGATCCAGGTGAAGTCGCGCGAGGAGGCGATCGAATGGTCGCGTCGCTTCCCGAATCCCACACTGGATGGATCCGACTGCGAGATCGAAGTCCGGCGCATGTTCGAACTCGAGGATTTCGAACCGAGCGAATCCATCGAAAAATTTCGCGATCTCGGCGTCGGCGGACAGGAGTACCGGCCATGAAGTTCGTCTGCCTCGGATATCTGGACGAGGATTACTGGGCAACGCTCGGCGACGCCGAACGCGACGCGATGGTGGCGGCGTGCATCGACTATGACGCCGAATTGCAGAAGGGCGGCCATTTCGCGGGCGGAACGGCGCTGCAGGCCGCTGCGACCGCGACTACTGTCCGCTGGAAGAATGGAAAAGCGTCCCTGACTGACGGACCCTTCGCAGAAACAAAGGAACTGCTCGGCGGGATCCTGGTCCTTGAAGCGAAGGACAAAGAAGAAGCGATCCGCCTGATGACGCGTCACCCGGGCATCCGCATGGGCGGGTTCGAAATCCGGCCCGCCGACGAGGCGTTCATGGCGGAACACCCAGTGCTGAAATCGAGATAGGAGAGACTCATGCATTATATCGATGGATTCGTGTTGCCGGTGCCGAAGCGCAAGCTGGCGGCGTATCGCAAGATGGCGCGCCTTGCCGGCAAGATCTGGCGCGAGTACGGCGCGCTGCAATATTTCGAGTGCGTTGCGGACGACGTGAAGCCCGGAAAGCTGACTTCATTTCCTCAGGCGGTGAAACTAAAGAAGGGCGAGACCGTCTTCTTCTCTTTCATCATCTACAAGTCACGCAAGCAGCGTGACACTGTCAACGGCAAGGTCATGAAGGACCCGCGCCTCGCGAAGTACATGGACCCGAAGACCATGCCATTTGACGGCAAGCGGATGTTCTGGGGTGGGTTCAAGGGCTTCGTCGAGTATTGAAATTCAATACCTGATGATGTGCTGTATTGAGGAGAGCCGCTGGACGGCGCTGCCGGAGGCGCGCAAGGCAGCGATCATGCGCGATTACGGCGAATGGGTCGCCGATATCCGGAAACGGGGCCAGCATCTTGCAACCGCACGGCTGGCGCCCAGCGGGACGGCGCATACGATCCGCCACGATGCCGGTCGCAATGTCGTCTTCGACGGACCCTTCGCGGAGACCAAGGAACAATTGGGGGGTTACCACCTGGTCGAATGCCGGGACCTGGACGAAGCGGTATCGCTGGCAATGCGCATACCGACGCTGCCGCACGGCGGTGTTGTTGAAGTTCGCGCGGTGGAGCCGGAAACTGGCCCAGGATGAAACTCGCAGCGTGGCTGGCGCGGCTGTCGACTCCGTTTATCGCGAGGAGTCCCGGCGTGTCCTCGCGACACTGATCCGCCTGCTCGGCGACTTCGATCGCGCCGAAGAGGCGATGCACGAGGCTTTCGCAGCAGCCGTTGAGCAATGGCCGCGCGACGGAGTGCCTTCCAATCCGCGCGCATGGCTGGTTTCCGCGGGTCGTTTCAAGGGCATCGACGCCATGCGCCGTCATGCCCGCATCGATGCCTCATACGACACAGTCGCGGACCTCGTCGGCCAGGACACATCCGATCCCGCCCTCCTGGTCGACGACACGTTCGAGGATGATCGCCTGCGACTGATTTTCACCTGCTGCCATCCGGCGCTCGCCCAGGACACGCAGGTGGCCATGACGCTCCGCGAGGTCTGCGGGCTCACGACCGAGGAAATCGCGAGTGCATATCTCATTGCCGCCTCGACGCTTGCACAACGCATTGTCCGTGCCAAGTCCAAGATCCGCGACGCACGGATTCCTTACGAGATCCCGTCGGCACAGGAACTGCCGGAGCGGCTCGACGCCGTCCTCCGCGTCGTCTATCTCGTCTTCAACGAGGGTTATGCAGCTTCGAGCGGCGGCGCACTCACGCGCGCCGACCTGTCGGGCGAGGCGATTCGACTTGGCCGCCTGCTGGTCGAACTGCTGCCGGAGCCGGAAGCGGCCGGCCTGCTCGCGCTGATGCTGCTGCAGGATTCGCGCCGCGCCGCGCGCACGACCGGCGACGGCGATATCGTGCTGCTGGACGAACAGGATCGCTCACTGTGGGACCGCACGCAGATCGTCGAGGGCCTCGCGCTCGTGCGAAGCGCGCTGACCTCGCGCCGTTTCGGTCCGTACACGCTGCAGGCGGCGATCGCATCGGCCCATGCCGAGGCGCAAAGCGCCGCAGTCACCGACTGGTCGCGGATCGCCGGCATCTACGATCTGCTGCACGAAATCGAGCCTTCGCCGGTCATCGAGCTCAACCGCGCGGCGGCGATTGCGATGCGTGACGGGCCTGCGGCCGGACTCGCACTGATCGAGGCGATCCTGGCGCGCGGCGACCTCGCGGACTACCAGCCCGCGCATGCCGCGCGTGCCGAGCTGTGCCGCCGGCTCGGCCATTCCGGAGCGGCGCGGCAATCGTATCGCCGCGCGCTCGAATTGACTCGGCAGGAACCGGCGCGGCGCTACCTGGAACGGCGGCTCGCGGAGCTTGACTGAGGCGAGCCTGTAGAATGCCGCGATGCCGGGCGTCATCTCGATTGCGAACCTGACGAAAACCTATGCGAGCGGCCAGCACGCGCTGAATGACGTGTCGCTCGACATCCGGGCCGGGGAGATATTCGCGCTGCTCGGTCCGAACGGCGCCGGCAAGACGACGCTGATCAGCATCGTCTGCGGCATCGTCAGGCGGAGCGCCGGCACGGTGATGGTGAACGGCCATGACATCGAGCGCGACTACCGGGCGGCACGTTCGCAGATCGGGCTCGTGCCCCAGGAGCTGGCGATCGAGGCGTTCGAGACCGTCCGGGCCGCGGCGACCTTCAGTCGCGGGCTGTTCGGGTGCAAGCCGGACCCTGCCTATGTCGAGCGCGTCCTGCGCGACCTGTCGCTGTGGGACCGGCGAGACGACATCCTGATGACACTGTCGGGCGGCATGAAGCGCCGCGTGATGATCGCAAAGGCGCTCGCGCACGAGCCTCGGGTGCTGTTCCTCGACGAACCGACGGCGGGCGTGGACGTCGAGCTGCGCCGCGACATGTGGGCGCTCGTCAGGCGCATGCGCGACCAGGGCGTCACGATCATCCTGACCACGCATTACATCGACGAGGCGGAGGAGATGGCGGACCGCATCGGCGTCATCAATCACGGCGAACTGGTCGTGGTCGAGGAAAAGGCCCGCCTGATGAAGCAGCTCGGTAAGCGGCAGCTGACGCTGACGCTGCAGGAGCCGCTCGCGGCGATCCCGCCGGAACTCGGCGATTGGCGGCTCGCCCTCAATGCCAACGGCCACGAACTGCAATTCACATTCGACGCGGCCGTCGAGCAGACGGGAGTCGCGCCGCTGCTGCGCCGCCTCGAGCAGCTCGGCATCGGTTTTCGCGACCTCAACACGCGCGAGAGTTCGCTCGAAGAGATCTTCGTGAGCCTGGTGGGCCGCGGGGCGCGCCAGTGAAGCCACCGACATTCAACCGCCATGGCGTCTGGGCGATCTACCGCTTCGAGATGGCCCGCTTCCTGCGCACGCTGCTGCAGAGCGTGCTGACGCCGGTCATCACGACGGCGCTCTTCGTCGTCGTGTTCGGCGCCGCGATCGGTTCGCGCATGTCGGAGGTCGACGGCGTCAGTTACGGGGCTTTCATCGTACCGGGCCTGATCATGCTGTCGCTGTTCACCGAGAGCATTTCGAATGCCTCGTTCGGCATCCATTTCCCGAAGTTCACGGGCACGATATTCGAGATCCTGTCCGCGCCGGTCGCAGCGTACGAGATCGTGCTCGGCTACGTCGGCGCGGCCGCGACGAAGTCCGTGCTGCTCGGCCTGGTCATCCTGGCGACCGCAGCATTCTTCGTGCCGATCAAGATCCTGCACCCGGTCTGGATGATGACGTTCATGCTGCTGACGGCCATGACCTTCAGCCTGTTCGGATTCATCGTCGGCATCTGGGCGAAGAACTGGGAGCAGATGCAGTTGATCCCGATGCTGGTCGTGACGCCGCTGACCTTCCTGGGCGGCGCCTTCTATTCGATCGACATGCTGCCGCCAGCCTGGCGCACGGTGACGCTGTTCAATCCGGTCGTCTACCTGATCAGCGGGTTCCGCTGGAGCTTCTACGGGAAATCGGATGTCGGCGTGGACGTCAGCCTGGCGATGACGATCGCATTCCTGCTGATCTGCCTCGTCGCGGTCGCGTGGATATTCCGCACTGGCTACCGGCTGAAGAGCTGATCAAGTTGTCCGGAGCCGGTTGCGGCCGGCCGGCAGGTATTCCTGCCAGGCTCGTATCGGCAGTGCCACATCGCGCTTGCGCCACAGCGCCTTGACGAGCGCGCGTGCGAGATGCAGGTCGGTGAAGAGCGGCGTGCCGGTCTCGACCGCGCGGCGCCGGATCAGGTAGCCGTCCGGCCGTCCGTACTCGTCGTATTCCCGAGGCACGTTGACGATGAGGTCGATTTCGCCGGCATCGATCAGTTCCATGGCGCTCTTGCCATCGCCGGGCTGCTTGGCGACCGCGGTGCACGGAATGCCGAGCGCCGCCAGCGCTTCCGCGGTGCCGCCGGTCGCGTAGATCGGCAGTTTGAGCTGCTCGTGAATCAGCCGCGCTTCGTCCGCGAACCAGTACTTGTCCTCGACCGGACCGAGGGAGAGCAGCACGCCTTTCTTCGGATACCGGAAACCCGCCGCGTGCAGCGCGTGCAGCAGCGCCTCCTGCAAGTCGTCCCCGAGGCAACCGACTTCGCCGGTACTTGCCATCTCGACGCCCAGCATCGGGTCGACGCCCGCGAGCCGGCCGAAAGAGAACATCGGCGCCTTGACGCCCACATGATTGAGCTCGAGGCTCGCGACGGGATTCTCGCCCGTGACGCCGAGCATGCGCCGCGTCGCCTCGGCGGCGAAGTTCACGCCGGTCACCTTTGACACGAATGGAAAGCTGCGCGACGCGCGCAGATTGCACTCGATCACCTTGACGAGGTTGTGCTTCGCGAGGAACTGCACGTTGAATGGCCCCGTGATCGCGAGCGCCGAGGCCAGCTCGGCCGCGATGCGCCGCACGCGCCGGATCGTCGCGAGGTAGACGCCCTGCGGCGGCAGCACGAGCGTCGCGTCGCCACTGTGGACGCCCGCGTCCTCGACGTGCTCGCTGATCGCCCAATGCACGAGCTCACCGCGGTCCGCGACGGCATCTATCTCGATCTCGCGCGCCCGAGTTTCGAATTTCGAAACGACGACTGGATGATCCGGCGATACGCGCTTGGCGCGTGCCAGGATCCGGTCGAGTTCATTCGGCTCGTGCGCGATGCTCATTGCGGCGCCGGAGAGCACGTAACTCGGACGGACCAGCACCGGGAAGCCGCCGAGTTCCCCGACGATGCGTTCGGTGGATCCGGCGTCCGTCACGTGGCGCCACGCAGGCTGGTCGATGCCGAGCCGGTCGAGCAGCGCGCTGAATACCTGCCGGTTCTCGGCGCGGTCGATGTTTTCCGGGTCGGTGCCGAGGATCCTGACGCCCGCGCGGTGGAGGCGCATCGCGAGATTGTTCGGAACCTGGCCGCCCATGCTGACGATCAGACCTTCGGGCCGTTCGCGCTCATAGATGTCGAGCACCGATTCGAGGCTGATCTCGTCGAAGATCAGCCGGTCGCAGATGTCGTAGTCGGTGCTGACCGTCTCGGGATTGTAGTTGACCATGATGGTCTCGTAACCGAGCGCCGAGAGCGTCTGCACCGCATTGACGCAGCACCAGTCGAATTCGACGCTCGACCCGATGCGATACACGCCGGCGCCGAGCACCATCACCTTGCGCCGGGCGGTCGGCGCGACGTCGGATGCCGTCGCGTGGTAGGTCGAATAAAGATAATTCGTCTCGGCGGGAAACTCCGCGGCCAGCGTGTCGATCTGGGCGAAGTTCGGGTGGATGTCATGCTCCGCACGCGCGACGCGCGCGCTGCCGGGCGGGAGCCGGAGCCCGTCGTCGATCGCCTGGTCCGAGAATCCGAGACGCTTCGCCTCGCGCAGCATTTCCGGTTCGAGCAGGGCTCCGTCCGCGCGCAAACGGTCGAACATGCCGACCACCGGGACCATGGCGTGGATGAACCAGGGATCGATATTGGTGATCTCGTGGATCTCCCCGACGCTCATGCCCTGACGAAGCGCCTGGGCGACGCCGAAGACGCGCCGCGGCGTCGCGTGCCGCAGCTCCTGCTCGAGGTCCGCAAATTCGAACGCGGCCGGATCGAGGCCCATGACTCCGATGTCGAGCATGCGCAGCGCTTTCTGTATGACCTCCGGGAACGTGCGACCGATCGCCATGACCTCGCCGACACTCTTCATCTCGCTGCCGATCTGTTTGACCGCGCCGTGGAACTTCGTTAGGTCCCAGCGCGGCACCTTGCAGACGAGATAATCCAGCGCGGGCTCGAAGAAAGCGGTGGTCTTCTTCGTGATGCCGTTCGGGATCTCCGGCAGGTCATAGCCGAGTGCGATCTTCGCGGCGACGTAGGCGAGCGGATAGCCGGTCGCCTTGGAGGCGAGCGCGCTCGAGCGCGACAGTCGCGCATTGACCTCGATGACGCGGTAGTCGACGGAGTCCGGATTCAATGCGTACTGGATGTTGCATTCGCCGACGATGCCGAGATGCCGGACCGTACGGATCGCGATTGTCCGCAACAACTGGTATTCCTCGTCGTTCAGCGTCTGCGACGGCGCGACGACGATCGACTCGCCCGTGTGGATGCCCATCGGGTCGAGGTTTTCCATGTTGCAGACGGTTATGCAGTTGTCGCTGCCGTCGCGCACGACCTCGTACTCGATCTCCTTCCAGCCGCCCAGGTACTCTTCGACCAGCACCTGCCGGGCGCCGCCGGAGAATGCGCGCTTCAGTGCGTCGTCCAGGTTGGCCGCGCGGTGCACGATGCCGCTGCCCTTACCGCCGAGCGCGAAGCCCGCGCGCAGCATGAGCGGATAGCCGAATTCGCGGGCCGCGCGGCGAGCGCCTGCCGCCGAGCTGCAGGCAGTGCTGCGCGCGGTCTTGACGCCGATCTCGCCGAGGCGGTCCACGAAGAGCTGCCGGTCCTCGGTATCGAGGATCGCGGAGACCGGCGTGCCGAGCACACGCACGCCGAGTTCCTCCAGCAGCCCGCGCTCCTGCAGCGCGATGCCGCAGTTGAGCGCGGTCTGCCCGCCGAAGGACAGCAGGATCGAGTCGACGCCTTCCTTGCGGATCACATCGGCCGCTATCTCCGGCGTGACGGCGAGCAGATACAGCCGGTCGGCCATTCCTTCGCTCGTCTGGATGGTGGCGATGTTCGGATTCAGCAGGATGGTGTAGACGCCGTCCTCCTTCAGCGCCTTGATCGCCTGCGAGCCGGAATAGTCGAATTCGCCGGCCTGGCCGATCTTCAGCGCGCCGGATCCGAGCACGAGCGTGCGCCGCGGTTTTGCCGGTCGTTCCTGCGGGCTCATGGGTTCACGTTTTCATCGAGCCCGCAAGCTGCAGGAAGTCGTCGAACAGGAAGGCCGTGTCCTGCGGACCAGGCGAGGCCTCCGGGTGGAACTGCACGCTGAAGTAAGGAGCGTTCGCCGACCGGATTCCCTCGTTCGACCCGTCATTGATATTGACGAACCACGGCTGCCAGCCCGCGGGCAGCGAGTCCTCGCGCACGGCATAGCCATGATTCTGGCTCGTGATGTAGCAACGGCCGGTCAGCAGGTCGCGCACCGGCTGGTTCACGCCGCGATGGCCGTATGGAAGCTTGCCGGTGTCGCCGCCGGCGGCAAGACAGAGAATCTGGTTGCCGAGGCAGACGCCGAAGAGCGGTCGGCGATAACTTCCCATCATTCCGCGGACCTGCGCGATCAATGCCCCGAGGTCCTTGGGATCACCCGGCCCGTTGCCGATCAGGATGCCATCCGCTTTTTCAGCGAGCGGCGCGAGCTCGGCATGCCAGGGTGCGCGCGTGACGCTGGCGCCACGCGTGAGCAGCGATCGCACGATATGATCCTTGGCGCCGGCATCGACGACCAGGATGTCGAGCGGACCGCCGGCGAATCGCACCGCATCCGCGGGCGCGACCTCGCGAAAAATACCCTCGCGCATGTCGCGTTCGTCGGCTTCGTCGTGCGCCTGCTGCCGTGTCATCGAGTCCGGCGCCAGCCAGCCGCGCATGGTGCCGTACTCGCGCAGCCGCCGCGTCAGCGTGCGCGTGTCGATGCCGGTGATCGCAGGCACCGATTCGGATGTGAGCCAGTCGCCGAGCGAGCGCGAGGACAGGTGGTGGCTCGGCGCCAGGACGTGATGCTGCACGACGAGTCCCTGCACCTGGATCCGCGCCGATTCATACGGGCCATCGATGCTGCCCGCGGCGCGCGGCGCCGGCACGCCGTAGTTTCCGGCGAGCGGGTAGGTCAGGACCAGTATCTGCCCGCGATAGGACGGATCGGTCACGGATTCGACATATCCGGACATGGCGGTGTTGAAAACGACCTCTCCGGCGACCGCGCGCACCGCGCCGAAGCCGAATCCGCGCAATACCGTGCCATCCTCGAGTTCAAGCCGCCAGCGCTGGTCATTCGGCATGCAGGCCTCGTCGTCCGGAATGCTAGACTTTAAAGCAGATGGGAGAGAAATGATGCCGGGCAAGCGCGCGCTGGTCGTCGACGACTCGAAGTCGGCAAGGGTCGTACTGAGCAGGATGCTCGAGCGGTACGGAATCGAGGTCGATTCCGCGGATTCTGCCGAGACCGCGCTCGTCTATCTGAAAGATCATCACCCCGACGTCATCTTCATGGACCACCTGATGCCCGGCATGGACGGGCTGCAGGCGGTGCGCGAGATCAAGGCGAATCCGGATCTCGCGTCGATCCCCGTCATGATGTACACCTCGCAGGAAGGCGAGATCTACGGCGGCCAGGCCCGCGCCTCCGGCGCCATGGGCGTGCTGCCGAAATCGATCCGTCCGATCGACGTCACCAAGGCGTTGTACCAGCTGCAGTTGCTGCCGGAACGCCGCGACGGCCAGCTATCCGCGCTCGAAGCCGTCGGCGGCGATACGCCTGCGGGCGAGGAGCAGGCGCCGCCACCACCGCCGTCGCCGGATGCTCGCGTTCGCGCGATGGTCGAGGCGATGCTGAAGGAGCAGAGCAGCGAGCTCAGGCGTTTTTTCGTTTCAAGTTTCGAGGCCCACACTCACCGCATCCTCGCGGATCTGCGGCCGAAAGAGCCTGACCTCGAGGACGCGGCCGCCGCGGCCGCGGCGGCGCCGCCAAAGGCGCGGCCGCTCGGATGGATGATCGCGACGGGAGCGGCGCTGGTCGCGCTCGCTGTCCTCGCGGCGCTGTACTGGCAGTCGACGCTCGCAACGCGCCAGGCCGAGCGCGCGTTCGAGGCGGTCACCGCCTCCAACGAATCGCTGACCCAGGCGATTGAAAAGTGGCGTGATGCGGCCGAACGGTCCTCCGTCGCGATCGCGGCGGGAGGCGGGAATCCGCAGCCGATGGTGTATGCGATTCCATTTGGCGAGCAGGCGCTCGCTCCGTCGCGGCTTGAAGCGGTCCGCGCACTCGTCGCGCAACTCGAACGGGCCGCAATCGCGGGCACGGTGCGCGTCGAGACTTTTGCCGGCAGCTTCTGCCTCGCGAGCGCGGACGATCAGGGCTATGCGCTGGCGCCGCCGGCGACGCCCGCGACGCAATGTGAGCAGGTCGGCAATCCGTACGACGATTCGCAGGCCGGCACCGCACGGCAGCCGCTCGCCTTCGCCAATCTCGCGGCATCGGTCCGCAAGCGGACCAACAGGGCGATTGAACTCGAACTGGTGCCGGGTGCGCGCGAACGGACCGCGGTTTCCTATCCCGCAGTCGAACAGGCGACCGCCGGCCAGTGGAATGCCGCGGCCCAGGCCAACAACCGGATCGAGATCAGCGTCATCGAGCGATGACGACGCGCCTGTTGATTTACGGCGCGAACGGATACACGGGCGAGATGATCGCCCGCGCTGCATCGGCGCAGGGACTTTCGCCGATCCTGGCCGGGCGGTCTGCCGCGGCCGTCGGCGCGCTCGCCCGCGAGCTCTCCGCAGAATCGCGCGTATTCGGACTCGACGATCCCGCCGCAGTCGCGGCCGGTCTTCGCGGTTGCCGTCTCGTGATCCATTGCGCGGGTCCGTTTTCCGCGACCGCCGCGCCGATGATGGCCGCGTGCCTCGCGTCCGGCGCGCATTACACGGACATCACCGGCGAGATTGATGTGTTCGAGCTGGGTTTCCGGCAGGACGCGGCCGCCCGCCGGGCAGGCAGCGTCGTCTGCCCCGGCGTCGGGTTCGACGTCGTGCCGACCGATTGCGTCGCGCTGACGCTTTCGCAGGCAATGCCCGATGCACACCAGCTCGCGCTCGGTTTCGACAGCAGGAGCGCATTGAGCCGCGGCACCGCGTCGACGAGCGTCGAAGGGCTCGGTTACGGCAGCCGCGTACGCGAAGATGGAGAGCTCAGACGCATTCCGCTCGGGTCGCGCGCACGCCGCATCGATTTCGGCGGCGGCGAAAAGCTTGCGACTGCGATTCCGTGGGGCGACGTCAGCACGGCCTATCGCACGACCGGCATTCCGAATATCGAGGTGTACGTCCCGGTGTCGCCGGCAACGCTTGCCAATCTCCGCCGACTCGGCCGCTTCGGCTGGCTGCTGCGCCGCCGGCCTGTGCAGGCGCTGATGAAATGGCGCATCCGCAAGGGCTCACCCGGTCCGACAGCGGCGGAGCGCGGCAGGACGCCGGTGCTGGTTTGGGGCGAGGTACGCAATACGACCGGGCGCATGGCGACCGCGCGCCTGCGCGTGCCGAATGGCTATACGGTGACAACCGATGCGGCAGTCGCAATTGCGCGCCGGCTGTTGGATGGAAATGTCGTGTCAGGCTTCACGACGCCGGCGCGGCTGATGGGCGCGGATTTCGTGACGAGGCTGCCCGGGGCCACGCAGATCACCGTTGACTGAACCGCTCGCCGAATTCCTGCCGCCGGCGTGGCTCGCGAACCGCCATCTGCAATCGGTGCTGCCGAGTCTGCCGTTGCGGCGCTCACTGGTCGAGCGACGGGCACGCGCTGTCGTTGCCGCGAGCCGGCAACTCATTCTCGACTGCGGCGGGGGTGTCCGGTTGATGGGCTGGCTCGCGGAGCCGCCGCGGCTCCAGACAATGGGTCCGCGTCGGCTTGCCGTGCTGTTGCACGGCTGGGAAGGCAGCGCCGACTCGCTCTACATGCTGTCGGTTGCACAGATGCTGCATGACCGCGGATTCGCCGTCCTGCGCCTGAATCTTCGCGATCACGGCGGCACCCATGCGCTGAACGAAGAATTGTTCCATTCGTGCCGGATCGAGGAGGTGACGGGCGCCGTGCTCTGTCTCCAGTCACTTCAACCGGACGCGGAGATTTCGCTCGCCGGCTTTTCGCTAGGCGCGAACTTCTGGCTGCGCGTCGGCGCTCGCGCGCCGCGCGCCGGCATCCGCATCAGGCGTATCGTCGCCGTCTGCCCGGTGCTGGACCCGGCAACCACGCTGGCGGCGCTCGAAAAAGGTCCTGCTATCTACCGGCAATACTTCCTGTTCAAGTGGCGGCGATCGCTGCGCGCAAAGCAGGTCGCCTGGCCTGCCACCTATGATTTCGGCGAACTGATCGGCGACCCGTCGCTGACCGCGATGACCGGGCGAATGGTGCGGAAATACACGGACTTCCCGGACCTCGAAACCTACCTGCGGGGTTATGCGATCACCGGCGGCGCGCTCGCCGGGCTCGAAACGCCGACGCACCTGATCACGGCCGCGGACGATCCAATGATCCTGACGCATGACCTCGACAGGCTCGCCCGGCCGCAGCCGCTCAGGATCACGCTGACCCCGCGCGGCGGACACTGTGGATTCATGGATGCGCTCGCGGGTCCGAGCTGGATCGACCGGATGATCGTCGCGACGCTCGATCAGGCTTGAGCGATCAGGCTCCTGCCGCCTCCCGCATCAGCTCCAGCCACTTCAGGTAGCGCGCGAGCAGGTGTTGATCCGGTTCCGGCTCGAAGCGGCCGGTCGGCGGGCTTGCGAATCCGGCCGGTTCGCCGGCGACCAGATAGCCGAGTCCGCGCGATGTCGCCTCGCGGTCGCTGGACCGGTCGACCGGTGCTTCGGCCAGGCAGGCGAGCATCCGGCACAGCATGCGATTCTCGGCGAGACCACCGCTTGCGATGAGTCGCGACGGCGGCGGGAGGTGGCCGTCCATCTCGTCGAGGTTCGCCTTGATCAGGAATGCGACGCTTTCCAGCACTCCACGGCATTGCTGGAGATCCGAGCCCGCGCCGACGAATCGCGACTCGAAATCCGGCTTCCAGAATGGCGAGGCGAGGCCGGCGACGCCATTCAGGAAAAAAGGCGCGGCGTCGTCGGTCAGCTCCGCGCCGTCAAGCAGGGAAAGCATGCGATCGGTTGCCGCGCCCTGGTGATGCGCGAGCCAGGCGAGCGCCGCGCCCGCGCCATTGACCGATCCTTCGAGAGCGAAGTCGTAGTGCAGGGCGTCCGCGCGGATCACGCTCGTCAGGAGCGGCGCGGCGCGAAGCGCGGTCTCGCTCGGACGGAGCACGAAGGCGCCGGTGCCGAGGTTCACGTAGGCGGCCGCCGGGTCGAGCTTCCCGGCCGCGAACGGCACCACGGACTGGTCGCCGTTGCAGGCGACGACGGGAACCGGCCGACCTTCGCAGAGGATGGTTCCGAAATGTCCGCCGGTGCCTACGGCGCGCGGCAGTATCGCGCGCGGGATGCCGAAGAGCGCGAGCAGTTCTTCGGACCAGTCGCGCTCGTACGGCGACCACAGTAGCGTGCGCGCGGCAGTCGCGGCATCCGCGACGAAGGGTTGTTCCGTCAGCAGCCGATGCAGCAGGTAGCTCGCGAGCGGACCCGCGTGCAGCCCGCTCCGCGACGCGGCGGCGCGGACCTCCGGCAGGTGGTCGAGGCACCAGCGCAACTTGCTGGCGCCGTAGTGCGGCGACAGCGGCAGGCCGGTGAGTTCGTGAACTTCCGCGGCCCTGCGCGCCAGCCCCTTGAGCCAGGCGGCATTGCGCCGGTCCTGCCAGGAAATGACCGGCGACATCGGCCTGCCGTCCGCGGCATCCCAGCAGACGAGGCTCGAGCGTTGCACCGCGAAGCCGGCCGCCGACCAGCGCGCGACCGGCACATGCTCCGCGAGTTCGGCAAGCGCGGTCGTGACGCTTGCGATGATTTCATCGGCATCGTGTTCGACGTGGCCAAGTGCGTTGTGCCGGGTCGCGATCGAGATGAACGCGGCGCCCTCGAGCGTGCCGGCGGCATCATAGGCCGTTGCGCGCGTCGCATGTCCGCCCTGGTCGATCGCGATGAAGACGGCGCCGGTCAAGCGGGCATGCCCGCCGTCGCGGCGAGTGCGTCGCGAAGACTGAGCGGCGCCATCGATTCGATCATCGCGACGCCACGGCGGCAAAGCTCGAGCGCTCGCCCGGCTTCCGCCACTTCGTAGACCACCCAGGTCCAGGGACCGCCGGGCAAGGCGGCATCGCCGGGGAGTCGCCGATGATCGCAGAAGACGTATTCGGGCCGCAGATCCTCGAGCGCCGCAAGCTGCGTAGCCGGCTCGTTGTCCAGCACCCATCCGATCGGAACGCCACGCGCCGCGCGCACGAGGCGGCAGGCGAGCGGGTCGAAGGATATGACGACGCAGCGGTCGAGCACGTTCTCGATCGCGGCCAGGATCAATTCGATGCAGTGTTCATGGCCGTGATGCACGAGGCTTGCGCGCTTCATTTCGACGAAGGCACGTGCGGCCGGCAATCCGGTCATCAGCTCGCTGACGGCCGCGAGTCGGGACAATCGAGTGCCGTTATGGCGCCTGCCGAAACGCGCCGGCTCGCCGGCGTCGATGCCGTCGAGCTGGCCGGAGGTCATCAGCCGCAGGTCGCCGGTCGCGTGGGTGGTGCGATCGAGGCTCGCGTCATGGATCACGTAGGGCACGCCGTCGGCGGCCAGCTGCACGTCGAACTCCGCGTATCGCAGGCCGCCTTTCCACGCGGACTCGAGCGCGGCGAGGGAGTTTTCGGGAAAGTGTTCCGCATCGCCGCGGTGTGCGACGATCTCGGGAATATCCGGCCGGGCCCGCGGTGGCGTCAAAGTCACTCCGCTCCGAAGCCGCGATTATAGGTGGCCCATTGCGCGCGAAGTGGATCCTCGTCGTTTTACTTTCCGCCGGTGCAGCCGCCGGCTGCAGCCGGCAGGAAACGGGCTGGCGGGACGCGGCCGAGCACGACACCGTCGCCGCGTACGAGGACTATCTGCGCCGCTTTCCCGCAAGCGCCCATTCGACCGAGGCGCGCGACAGGATCCTCGAGCTGCGCGAAGCGGAAGCCTGGGCCGTCGCGGCCCGCGTGCGCGTGCCCGAAGCCTGGCAGCGCTATCTCGCCGCATGGCCGGAGGGCCGGCACGCCGCAGCCGCGCGTCGTGAACTGGCGAATTTCGCGCCTATCGCTCCGGCGGCGCCCGTGCAGGGTCATGCGGCGCAACTCGGCGCGTATTCGAGTGAGGCCGCCGCCCGCTCGGATCTCGCGCGGCTGTTGCGCGATCATGCGCCGGTACTGGATGGCAGGCGTTGGCAGGTGATCGCACCGGCCGCCGCTCCGGTTCCGCTGTGGCGCCTCAGGATCGGTCCGCTCGCGGAGCCGGCGGCGCGCGAACTCTGCGCGACGCTCAGATCCCGCGGCGTCGATTGCGTACCGGTCTCCGGCTGATCAGCCGGTCATGCGCCGCCACAGCGCCCGGCCGACGAGGCGCGCCTGATCGGCGAGGCCGAAACGTTTCAGGTTAATGCGGATGACGCCTTCCGTGAAGCGCGTTCGCTTCGAGTAATCGATGTGCACGTCGACGAGCACGGGCTCGCCGGCAGCGGCACTGGCGAGCGCCTCGTGCATCACGCGATCCACGTCCCCGTCGTTTCGCATCGCGCGATAGGCCACGCGGTTCGCGCGCGCGAGTCCCTCGAAGTCGAGTTCCGGCAGCACGGTGCAGGTCTTGCGGTTGTATGGCGCCTGCTGTGCCTGTGCGATCTGTGCGAGCTCACCGTCGTTGAAAACGAACCAGGCGACGCCGGCTTTCTGCGCGACCGCCGTCGCCATCTCGAGGCCGGTCATGCGGGCCGCGCCGTCGCCGACGATGCCGACGACCGTCCGGTCCGGGCGCGCGAGCTTGGCGCCGATGACGGCCGGGATGCAGTAGCCCATGGAATTGAAATCCGACGGCGAGAAAAACGTGCGCGGCGCATGGATCGGCATCAGTTCCGCGACCAGGAACGTATGGTTGCCGTCGTCGGCAACGACGATGCCGTCGTCCGGCAGCAACAGGCGAAGTGAATCGAAGAATCGCTGCGGGTTGACGCGTCCCTTCGCATCGTGGGCAAGCCATTCGTCGCGATAGCGGCGCTTGTCGGTGGCGATCTGTGCCGCGACCGCGCGACGGCGTTCCGTCGCGGCGGGCATGGTGGCAAGCACCGTTTCGAGGGCGGCGAGCAGCGACCTGGCATCGCCCTCCAGCGACACCGCCGCCGGATAGTTCGCCCCGAATACCCGCGCGTTGATGTCGACGTGGATGAGATTCGCCGGCGGCTCGTATCCGTAGCTGCCCGTCGGTATCTCGGCGAAGCGCGTGCCGACCGCCAACAGGCAGTCGCAATCGCGAAGCGCATTCTCCGACGCCGGTACGGCCGCCGGACCGAGTGCGAAGCCGGCGTGAAGCGGGTGATTCGCGGGAAACGTGGACAAACCCTGCAGCGTGGTCGCGACCGGCGCACCGAGCCGGTCGGCGAGCGCTTTCAGTTCGCTGCCGGCATCCACCGCACCCCAGCCGCAGAAGATCGCCGGGTGCTTCGCGGCGCGCAGCAATTCCGCCGCGCGCGCAATATCGGCGTCGCTTGCGCGGTGACCGGCGGCGGGCGCCGGCGCAAATTCGGGAATCTCGCCCGCGTCGCCCGGCATCAGTTGCAGGGTGACCGGAATCTCGACGAACACCGGGCCGGGTTCGCCAGATGTCGCGAGCCGGTAGGCTTCGTATATCACCGGCACGACGTCGGCATGCCGGTCCACCCGCCAGCGTCCCTTCGTGATCGGCGCGAGCAGGGCGTGCTGGTCCATGTCGTGCAGCTGATAGGCGCGTCCGAGATCGCGGCGGATGCCGCCCGCGATCACGAGCATCGGAATCCCGTCCAGAAAAGCTTCGCCGATGCCGCTCGCGGCGTGCGTGACGCCCGCGGCCGGGACGATCAGCAGCGCACCGACACCCGCACCGGTCCGGCTGATCGCATCCGCCATGAACGCGCCGCCGCCTTCGTGTGCGACCAGCACGGGCGTGATCGAATCCGACGCGCCTATCTGGTCGTAAAGCTCGGTGTTGTGTACGCCCGGTATGCCGAACGTGTAGCGGATGCCGAGCCGCTCGAGTGCGTGGCGCGCGAGCGACGCCGCTGTTCTGTGCATGCTGCCTCCCTGGGAGTGCAGCGTAACGGTCCGCGCGGCGGCAATAAAGCCGCCGCGCGGAATTCAGGCACGGCGATCAGGTCTTGATCATCTGCCACTCGCCTTCGCCGTAGCGGCAGGCGCTGGCCTGCTTCTTGATCTGCTTGCCGCTGTAATCACGAACCAGCGTGAATCGGCGGCAGACGCGACCGTCGCGTTCGAAGCGGCTGGTCGGTGTCAGCGTGTAGAGCATGCCGGACCGCGCGCCGTCCCACTGGACCCGCTGTCCGTCCTCCAGCAGCTCAAGCGAATGCCCGAAGCAGCGACGGTCGTCGTCGTCCAGTTCCTTGTCGATCTCGTTGCCTATCACCGCACCAATCGCCGCGCCGGCGAGAATCGCAATGAGCTTGTTGTCCTCACCCGCGACCTCATTGCCGATCACGCTGCCCGCGACCGCGCCGACCGCGGTCGCCATGTGGCTACGATCGCGGTCACAGCGTCCTTCCCGGATGCCGTAGTCGTCAGTCCATTGGCGGCCGGTGTAACCGACATAGTAGGGATCGTGCTTCTTGCGCCATCCGTGCGCCGGCGCATGCGGCGGCGGATCGGCGAATGCTGCGGGCGAGACGGCCGCCGCACTGACAAGCAGGGTCATCGTGGCGAGCAGTATGCGATGTCGCTTCATGATCACTCCCGACCGCCTGCAAAACCGGGGTGGGCAGGCTCGCGGACAGTGTAGGCTGCGGGCGGCTGAACGGCGCCTGAAGCGCCCGTAAATTGCTGATTTCTGTGACTGTCTACGCGGTTCTAGAACGCGTTGATCCCGGTCAGCTCGCGGCCGATCGTCAGCTGGTGGATCGTCTCGGTGCCTTCATAGGTGATCACGCTCTCGAGATTGAGCGCGTGCCGGATCGGGACGTATTCGGCGCTGATGCCAGAGCCGCCCAGCATGTCGCGCGCATCGCGCGCCACGTCGAGCGCCATACGGCAGTTGTTCCACTTGGCGAGCGAGACCTGCGACGGGTGCATCCGGCCGGCGTCCTTCAGGCGGCCGAGCTGCAGCGACATCAGCTGCGCGCTGGTGATGCCCGCGCGCCATCGACGCGAGCCGGATCTGGATCGCCTGCGTTGGCCGCGAGCGGCCGGCCGAACAGCACGCGCGTCTGCGTGTAGTCGAGCAATTGTGCGAGACAGGCCTGCGCCGCGCCGATCACCCCCCAGGTGATGCCGAAGCGCGCCTGCGTCAGGCAGGACAGCGCCGCCTTGAGGCCCGTCGTGCTGCCAGGCAGCATGTTTTCCTCCGGCACGACCACGTCTTCGAGATAGAGCGCGCCGGTCGAGGAGGCGCGCAGCGAAAACTTGCGTTCAATTTCGGGCGCTGCGAAGCCGCGCGTGCCTTTCTCGACGATGAATCCGCGGATGCCTTCCTCGGTCTTCGCCCAGATGATCGCGAGGTCCGCTATCGGCGCATTCGTGATCCACATCTTGGCGCCATTCAGCACCCAGTCGCGGCCGCGGCGCTTCGCGTGGGTCTTCATGTTCACGGGATCCGAGCCGCCGTGGGGTTCGGTCAGCCCGAAGCAGCCGATCAGCTCGCCGGTCGCCATGCGTGGCAGGTATTTTTCGCGCTGCGCCTCGCTGCCGAAAGCATGGATCGGGTACATGCAGAGGCTCGACTGCACCGACACAAAACTGCGGATGCCCGAATCGCCACGTTCGAGTTCCTGGCAGATCAGCCCGTAAGACACCGAGTTCATGCCGGCGCAGCCGTAACCCTGGATCGAGCTTCCGAGCAGGCCGAGGGCCGCCACTTCGGGGACGAGATCGTGCGGGAAGGTGTGGTCCTCGAAATGCTTCTGGATGACGGGCAGCACCTTGTCGTCGACCAGGCGTCCGACCGCTTCCTGCACCATGCGCTCCTCTTCCGTCAGCGAAGAGCGGATGTCGAAAAGATCGAGCGCGTCGAGGCCGGCGCGAGCGGCGTCGCGTGGCATCGGACGATCGGCTGCTGTCGCCATCTTCGCGCCCTCCGGTCTCAGCCGGTCTGCATGCCGAGACGCGCCACGAGATCCTGCGCAGTTCCCTCGGCGTCCCGTGCCTTGCCGACCGCGTTTTCGAGATCACCGGCGTCGAACGCCGTACTGGCCTCTTCCCAGGCCGTGCGGGCGCTGGCGTAGGCGGCATTGGCCTCCTCGAGCAGCTGCTTGTCCATGTCCTTAGGCAGACGTCGCATGCCGCCGAGCTCGTTGAGCCGTGCGCCGATGTTCGTCATGAGTCCCGGCAGGCTGCCCGACAGGCGCGACCAGTCGGCATTCAGTTCCGACAGTTTCTGCTGCTTCGCCGCGACCACCTCTTTCGAGAGCGCTTCTGCATGGGCAGGCACGTCCTTAACCGCGGCGATCGCATCCGGATAACGTTCTTCTTCGAATGCCTTGCGGCCCGCGTCGAGCTCCGCCTTCACCTCGGCATAGCGCTCGGGCAGGTACTTCTGCGCGTCGTCGTAGACCGCCGCCAGCGCGCCTTCAGCTGCGGTGATCGCCTCCTGCGCCGGATCCTTCTGCGAACAGGCCGCGGCGGCGAGCGTGAGCGCAGACAGTGCGACGATGCGTATCAGCGACTTCATGGAATCCTCCTCAGGAAGCCTCGAGGCCGAGTGTCTCCATGATGCCCGCGAGGGTCACTTTCGCATCGCGGCCGGCCTCAACCGTCGCGTCGAAGGTTTCCTTTTTCATGCCGGCTGCCGTCGCGCCCCAGGTGTCCCGGGCGGCGTCGTAGGATTTGACGAGCTGCTTCCACGCGTCCTTTTCCATGCCCTTCGGCGGCTTGCTGCCCTGGGCTGCGATCTTCTTGTCGATCGCAGCAATCATCTTGGGCATCGTCTCCATGAGGTCTGCCCAATCGTCTTCCATCTTGGCGCGGTTCTGGGCACGGGCCACGCGACTGTCCGCGACTGCGCGTTTGATGTCGGCGGTGACAGCGGTCGCGCCGGTGACCACGTCGCCATAGTCTTTCTGTTCCATGGACGCGCGAAGCTCGGCGACTTTCGCTTCGATTTCCGCATAGCGCTCAGGGAATCTGCTTCTGTATTTCCGCGCCGGAGGTCTTCAGCGATTCCTCGAGGGCGGCCATGGCCTGTTCGGCCGGTTCCTTCTGGCTGGCACAGCCGGCCAGACCGATCAGGGCGGCAAGCGCTAACGCTGCGCCGAGGCTCTTCATGGACATCATGGCGGTAACCCCTCGATTTAGTCGTTTTCGGATGCCGGCATTGGGCCGGCTAAACGCCAAGGTTATCACCGATCACGCCCGACCCACGGTGGTTTACCATGCCGCCGTCACGGCCGCGGGCGGCCCGGGGGCACGCGTGAAAATTCCGGAAATCCTGATGATCGAGACGGTGCACCAGCCGGGCAGCCTCGCAAAGGTGCTGCTCGTGATCGCGGATGCCGGCCTCACGATCGACCACCTGCAGGCCATCCGGCGCGACCAGGGCCGCACGCTCTGGGAAATCACGCTCGAAATGGATGAGGAGGCGGATCGCAGCCTCTACGACCGGATCGATGCGCTGCCGATCGCACGCTTCGTCGGCAAGTCGGATCGCGTTTTCGATCGCCACCGCGGCGGCAAGATCCGCATCGTGCCTGCGATGCCGATCAATACGCAGCAGATCCTGCGCGACATCTATACGCCAGGCGTCGCGCGGGTCTGCCTCGCGATCCGCAAGGATCCGGAGCAGGCGCGCGCGTACACGGGCCTCGGCAGCACGGTCGCGATCGTGACGAACGGTACGGCGGTACTCGGCCTCGGCAACATCGGCGCGCTCGCGGGACTGCCGGTGATGGAAGGCAAAGCGGCATTGTTTGCGTCGCTCGTCGACATCAATGCCATGCCGATCCTGCTCGACGAGACAGACCCGGCCAGATGCATCGATCACATCTGCGCGATCGCCTCCGGATTCGGTGCGATCCAGCTCGAGGACTTCGCGGCGCCCGCCTGCTTCGAAATCGAGGCAGGCCTGCGCGCGCGTCTCCGCAAGCCGGTGCTGCACGACGACCAGCATGGCACCGCGGTCGTCGTGCTCGCCGCCGCGATCAATGCCGCCCGCCGCGCGGGGATGGATCCCGCTACGAGCGTCATCGGCCAGATCGGGCTCGGCGCCGCCGGGATCGGCATCGTGCGGCTGCTGATGCACGCCGGCGTCAAGCACGTGCTCGGTTCGGATCTCGACGACGGGGCAAAGCGTCGATTTGCCGCGATGGGCGGCGAACCCGCATCGCTCGACGACATCATGAAGCGCTCGGACATCGTCATCGCGACGACCGGCGTTCGCGGTCTGATAAAGCCCGCGATGGTCAGGAAGGGACAGGTCATCATGGCGCTATCGAACCCCGATCCGGAGATCGAACCTGCGCTCGCGCTGCAGCACGGCGCGGCGATCGCCGCCGACGGCAAGGGCATCAACAACGTCCTCGGATTTCCGGGGCTCTTCAAAGGTGCGCTGGCCGCCAATGCGAAGAGCTTCACGGACGCGATGCTCGTTGCCGCGGCCCGGAGCATCGCGGCGCAGGCGTCGGGCGACGACCTGGTTCCCGATGCGCTCGACCGCGACGTGCACCAGGAGGTGGCCGCGGCCGTGCAGGCGGCGGTCTAAGAGGGGACGCACCCCTTCAAAAGGGTCGCATCCCCTTCCTGCCACGCCGCACTGAGTCAGCCAAAAGCTCGAGAAGGGGATGCGACCCTTTTGAAGGGGTGCGTCCCCTGTTAAGCAGTCATTGCCGCGCGGAGTTTCTTGAGGGCGACGGTTTCGATCTGGCGGATGCGTTCGGCGGACACGCCGTAATCGTCGGCCAGGTCCTGCAGCGTGCGTTTTTCCTCGGCGAGCCAGCGCGCGCGCACGACGGCGCGGCTGCGATCGTCGAGCGTGCCGAGTGCCGCCGTCAGCGAATCGGCGACCACGCCATCCCACTGCTCCTGCTCGATCGCGACCGCCGGATCGGCTTCGGAAGAGGGCAGGTACAGCGAAGGGGAGACGATGCTATTGTCGTCGTCCGTATCCGGCGCAGGATCGAACGAGAGGTCCCGCGCCGACAGCCGCTGTTCCATCTCGCGCACTTCGCCCGGATCGACGCCGAGCTCGCCCGCCACCGCGCGGGCCTCGTCGTCGGAGAGCCAGGCGAAATTCTTCTTCATGCGGCGAAGATTGAAGAACAGCTTGCGCTGCGCCTTGGTCGTCGCGACGCGCACCAGGCGCCAGTTGCGGATCACGAATTCGTGGATCTCGGCGCGGATCCAGTGCACGGCGAAGCTGACGAGCCGCACGCCCATGTCCGGATCGAAGCGCTTGACCGCCTTCATCAGGCCGACATTGCCTTCCTGGATCAGGTCGCCGACCGGCAGCCCGTAGCCCAGATAGCCGCGCGCGATGTGGACCACGAAACGCAGGTGCGACAGCACGAGATCACGCGCCGCGTCCAGGTCTTCGTGGTCGCGGAATCGACGCGCGAGTTCGAATTCCTCCTCGCGGCTCAGCATCGGGATGGAGGACACCTGCGCGACATACGCGTCGAGGCTGCCGACGGGGCCGGTCAACACCAGGGACAGGATTCGAAAGCGCGAGCGCTGTGCCAGTCATGCCGTTTACCTCCGGATTCAGATGTTAGCAGTCACGCAGATAGAGTGCTAACACCCCGGCAAGTTCACGTCACGAGTGCACTATAAGTCTATAAAAAACAGCTAGTTACGCGCGCGGCTCGATGCGCTGCAGGTGATAGCTCGCTGCCAGCCACGCACCGAGCAGCCCAAGCAAGGCGCCGCCGCCGACGAGGACGAACCATTCGAAGGCCGACAGCCCGGTCAACACGAATGTCGGAGCCATAGGCCGCCGACAGCCGGCTAACCGGCGGCGCGAGCAGATGCAGGCCGAGCGCGATCAGACCGATGGCGAGAAGACCGCCGCCCAGCCCCTGCCAGATGCCTGAATACAGGAATGGCCGGCGCACGAACGCATTGCTGCCGCCGACGAGCTTCGTCACCTCGATCTCCGCTCGCCGGCCGTTGATTTCGAGCCGGATCGTGTTGCCGACGATCGCCAGCACGCCCGCCGCGAGCACGGCGCCGACGAGCAGGGCGAACTGCCGGAGCGTGTCCAGGATCGCGTGCAGCCGCCGCGCCCAGTCGGTGTCCGCCTCGACGAGTTCCACTTCGTCGATCTTCCGCAGTTCCGCGGCCAGCGCCTCGACCGCGGTCGCCGAATCGTGCGGCGGCACGGGCCGGATCTTGACCAGCCAGGGCAGCGGATTCTCCGTCAGCGCCTCCAGGGCCTCGCCGATGCCGGAGAGCGCACGGAATTCGGCCAGTCCCTCGTCGGGACTCACGAGCACGATCGATTCCACCTCGACGCGCGCCCTGATCGCATCCGCGACCTTGCGCGCCTGCTCGGGCGTCGTTGCCTGGCGCAGGAACACGGAAAGCTGGACCGTATCGCCGAGATCCGCGCTTATGGCGCGCAGGTTGGCGACGACGAGATAGAGCGCCGCCGGCAGCGCGAGAGCGATGCCGATCACGATCACCGTCAGCGCGGTCGCGAAGGGCTGGCGCGCCAGCCGGCCGAGCGAACCGACGAGCGATTGTGCATGGCGCTCGAACCATATCGACGCGGCGCCGCCAATGCCGCGCGGGACCGCGGGAGGACGTATGGCTCGCAGATCTTCAGGCTGCGACATGGGGATTGCTCGCGATGCGGCCCTGCTCGATATGGATCCGCCGCACGCGGAAGCGATCGAGCAGGTGCACGTCGTGGGTTGCGACGATCACCGTGACGCCGACCGCGTTGAACCGCTGGAACAGGTGCATGACCTCGAGTGCAAGATCCGGGTCGAGGTTGCCGGTCGGCTCGTCCGCGATCAGCACCGGCGGCTTGGTGATCACCGCGCGCGCGATGCCGACGCGCTGCTGCTCGCCGGCCGACAATTCGAGCGGAAACGAGCGTTCCCTCCCGAGCAGGCCGACCTGGTCGAGCGCAGCGCGGACGCGCTTGTCCATCTCGCGCCGCGGGACGCCCGCGATCGCGAGCGGCAGCGCGACGTTGTCGTAGACGGGCCGGTCGTCCAGCAGGCGATGGTCCTGGAACACCACGCCGACCTGGCGCCGGAACGCGGGTATCGCGCCGCGGCGCAGGCTCGCGGTATTGCGGCCATGCACCGTGACCTGCCCGCGCGTCGGCCGCTCCAGCAGCGCGATCAGGCGCAGCACCGTGCTCTTGCCGGCGCCGGAATGGCCGGTCAGGAAGGCCATCTCGCCCGTCTCGAGCTCGAACGAGATTTCCGACAAGGCCTCGCGGCCGTTCGGATAACGCTTGAAAACCCGGTCGAATCGGATCACGCGGCGTCCCCGGCGACGGGCCTCAGCAATCCGTCCACGTAGGCCCCGGCGTCGAAGATACCGAAATCCTCCGCCTGTTCGCCAACCCCGACGAAACGGATCGGCAGGGCGAACCGTCGCGCGATCGCGACGACGATGCCGCCCTTCGCGGTGCCGTCGAGCTTCGTGACGACGATGCCGGTGACGCCGATGGCCTTCTGGAATTGTTCCACTTGCCGCAATGCGTTCTGTCCGAGACCCGCGTCGAGCACGAGAAGCACTTCGTGCGGCGCATCGGCGTCCTGCCTCTGGAGCACGCGCGAGATCTTGGCGAGCTCGTCCATCAGGTGGGTCTGGGTGTGCAGCCTTCCGGCAGTGTCGGCGATCAGGACATCCGTCTCGCGTGCTTTCGCTGACTGCAGCGCATCGAACACGACGGCCGCGGGATCCGCACCGGCGGATTGCGAGACCATCGGAACGCGCGTTGCGCTCCGCCCAGACCGCCGAGTTGCTCGACCGCCGCCGCACGAAACGTGTCGCCGGCGGCAAGCATGACCGACAGCCCTTCGCCCTGCAGCCGCCGCGCGAGCTTGCCGATCGTCGTCGTCTTGCCCGAGCCATTGACGCCGACGACCAGGATCACGAATGGCTTGCGCCCGCGGTCGACCGCGAGCGGCCGTTCGACCGGTTGCAGGATCGCGAGCAGTGAATTGCGCAAAGCCGCGAGCAGCGCATCCGCGTCGCGCAGTTCATTCCGCGAGACCTTGCGGTGGAGCTCGGACAGGATGAATTCGGTCGCTTCGACGCCTATGTCGGCCATGAGCAGCCGCGACTCGAGTTCCTCGAGCAGCGCCGCATCGATCGCGCGCCCGGGCAACAGGTCCGCAACCCAGGACGCGCCGCGGTTGACCCTGGCGCGCAAACGCGCGAGAAACCCGCCCGGCGGCTCAGCGGACGGCATGCGCGGACCGGACAATCGGGTCGTGACCGGCGCTATGGCGCGATCACCGTGCCATCGGTGATCGTGATGAAGTCGCCGCCGGTCGGCGAAGAAATCTGCGATCTGGCTTTGAAGCTCGAATTGTCGTCGCCGGCGAGGGGCCCGGATCGAGCAGCGAATTGTGGACGCCCTGCGAGAACGGCACCCAGCCGCCATTGGTTCCCGCCACGCTGCGTCGCACCGACGGAGTTGACGCGCGTCACTCCGCTGCCACCCACGGTATCGATGAGACGGCGCGTCGAGTTCACCGGAACCACCGGGTCCGTCGGGAATCCATTGGCGCCGCCCTCGAACGTCGAGATGTACAGCACGCGCCCGCCCGCGTCAGGGCCTGCCATCGTCGACGCGTAGTTGACCGTATCCGCCGCATCGAATGCCGCCTGCACATTGCGGAAAAAGTTCCGGTAGAGCGTTGTATCGGCCGGCACGCCGCTCGCGGCCAGCAGACTCTTCGATGAGCGGCCCGAAGGTCGCGGACTGCTTGATCGTTTCGGTCAGCATCGCAGCGGCGCTCGGCAGTGCCGACGCCTTCACTTCGGCGCCCAGCAGCCCGATCACCGTCCCGGCATGCGTGCCGCCGAGCGAATAGCCGATCACATGAATGCGGTCGCCGTCGAAATCCGGCCCGGGATTCGTGCCCGGGTCGATGTCGATCGTCGGCAGCGTGCGGATGAGGGCGATGATGTCGGCGATCGCCTGCCGCGAATTGTCGCGCTGCACCAGCACGTTGGTGAGATTCAGGAAATTGACGCCGGTCGTATCCACCTGGCCGTCCGGGCCCGGCACGCCGAGGTGGCCGTTGAGCTGAAGGTCGAGATTGAAAGTGCGCTCGATCAGTGTCTGCGCAAATGGCTGCGCGTATGCGGTCAGAGGAAGGCGTCACACCGTGCAGCGGCATGTCGATCGCGATGGTCGCGAAGCCGCGCGAGGCCATCGTATCCGAGACCAGGAGCGCATCCGTGCGATCGCGCGGGAAGCCGTGCACGAACACGATCACGGGCCAGCCCGCTGGCGGCTTCGGCACGCTGTTCGGAACGGCAAGTATCAGCGGAATGTCGAGGCTGGTCGCGCCGCCCGGCACCGGATTGAAACGCGTGAGATGCCGGCTTGCCGGGTCGATGCCTGGCACCGGCGAGGGCCCTGCCGCCTGCCAGGACTGTGTCAGTACGACGGTAGGCGTCGTCGGTGTCGGCACACCGAGGCGATAATCGACATTGAGCGTGCCGCCGTAGAGATCGACGGATCCAGGTCCAACTCCGATGGTTGCCGTAGTCAGGCCCGTCGGAAAAACCGTATACGCTCGCGGGCCCGTCGTCCCGGCCAGGTACGCGAGCGTGTCATGCGTCGCGACGGTCGAGAAGCTCCAGGAGGCGACGACATCCGGCGGCGACACAGCGAATCCGCCGGGCAGTTGGCTGCCGATCGCCAGGTGCGCGTAAGTGAGACGGCAAACGCCGTTCAGGGTCGTATTCGTAATCGACGCGCAGGTCGGTGGATTGACTCCACCGGTCAGGTCGGCGATTGCGGCGGTGCGCACCGTCAGGTACTCCGCATCCGGCGCCGCCGCCACACCGGTAGTGCTGGTAACGCCATCCGTGACGAGGATCAGATAGCCATTGTTGGTCGGCGCCCGTCGAGGCCGCAAGCGGCCGCAGCGGCCGGATCAGGACCGTCGCGCCTCCGCTGTCGATGTCGGGCGACACACCGATGGAGTAATCCACGCCGGGTTGCAGGATGCCGAGCACGGGCGGAATCGTCGCCTTGGTCGCGTTGTCGATGGTCGTGCGGATGACGCGCACGTTCGCGGCCAGCGTTGCCGGATCGATCGCGGCGGAGAATCGCAGCGTGATGTCCGCGGTCGTTGAAAAGCCGTCAAGCGCGTTCAGCGCCGCGAAATGCGGCGTCAGGGCCGAGAGGGAGGCGGGCAGATTCAGGGTGCCGTCGGTCGAGCCGCTGAAATAGAGGTCGATCGGAAACGGCAGCACGCCGCTGGTCGGGCGGAACAGAGCGACGAAGTCGCCGCCGCCGGCCGGCGGCGCCGGATTTCCATTACCGGACGTCGGATCAGTCGGGCCGATATTGTCCGACGAGCTGGAACACCCGCCGACGACGAACGCGACGACGAGGAGGGCGGCGAAACGACTGCTCATTTCTCTGGCTCCGGCAAATGTGGTCCGCAACCGGGGCGCGTATCATCGCGCTCGTTTGTTCCCGGCCGGGCCAGTGCCCCCGTCCGGCTCGTCCAACAGTCTAAGGGATTGGCGGTACTCGATGCGTCGTGTTCATGCGGGCCCGCGCAACAATGCGCTGCAAAAAAACACCGGCCAACTCCGCATCATCGGCGGCGAATGGCGTGGGCGAAAAATCCGGTTTCCGGGAATCGACGGGCTGCGGCCGACGCCGGACCGCGTGCGGGAAACGCTGTTCAACTGGCTTGCGCCGGTCGTCGCCGGCAGCTCGTTGCCTCGACCTGTTCGCCGGCAGCGGTGCACTCGGTCTCGAGGCATTGTCGCGCGGCGCAGCCAGCGTGACGTTCGTCGAACGCCAGCGCGCCGCGGCGCAACAGCTCGCCGAAACCGCGGCGTCGCTGGCGCAAGGCCGCGCGACCGTGCATCAGGCGGACGTGCTCGCCTGGCTCGCCGGCCCTGCCTTGCGATTCGACGTCGTGTTCGTCGATCCGCCTTACTCCTCCGGCCTGCTTGCCGATGCGATGCAGGCCCTGGAGTCGGGCGGATGGCTCGCGGCGGACGCGTTCATCTATCTCGAGGCGCCCGCAAAGTCGGGTGCGCCCGCGATGCCGGCGTCCTGGAGCCTGCACCGCTCGGGACGCGCCGGTGCGGTCGGGTATCATCTGGCGCGGCGCAAGGCAGCCGGAGGCGGACCGACGTGAATCCAAAACGCAGTGCGGTGTATCCCGGCACCTTCGATCCGATCACGAACGGTCACCAGGACCTGGTGCGGCGCGCGGCCGGGATCTTCGACCGCGTGGTCATCGGCATCGCCGCAAACCCGGGCAAGGCGCCGCTGTTCCCGATGGAGACGCGCGTGGAACTCGCGCGTCGCGTCCTCGAGGACCTGCCGAACGTCACCGTGCTGGGCTACGCAGGACTGACCGTCGACTTCGCGCGCGAACAGGGATGCGGAGTCGTGATCCGTGGCTTGCGCGCCGTATCCGACTTCGAGTTCGAGTTCCAGCTCGCGAACATGAGCCGTCATCTCGCGCCGGAGGTGGACTATATTTTCTTGACGCCGAAAGAGCAGTTCACATTCATCTCGTCGACGCTGGTCCGCGAGATCGCGCTGCTCGGCGGCGACGTATCGCGCTTCGTGCATCCGTATGTGATCGAGGCGCTTGCCGACCGCCGCGACCTTCCCCGTCAGGGCTGATCGCTTTTTATTTTATCGCTGGCAGTTCGGGCACCAATAGGTGCTGCGCTGACCCTGCGTGAACTGGCGGATCGGCGTGCGGCAGCGCCGGCAAGGCTTACCACGCCGCTCATAAACGAATAGTTGCCGGCTGAAATAACCCGGTGCCCCCGCGGGATCGACATAATCGCGCAGCGTCGTTCCGCCGACCTCGATCGCCTCGCTCAGCACGTGCCGGATCGCGGCGACCAGTGCCGTCATGCGCGCCCTGCTGACGCGGCCCGCCGCGAGCCCGGGGCGGATGCCGGCGCGAAAGAGCACTTCGCTCGCGTAGATGTTTCCGATCCCGACGACAGAACGCGAATCCATGATGAACGACTTGATCGAGGCGTTGCGCCCGCGCGCGAGTTTCCAGAGGGCATCCGCGTCGAAGTCGTCGGACAGCGGCTCGGCGGCGAGCTTGGCGAGCAGCCGGTGGCGCGAGGGCTCCGCGGTCGTGAACAACAGGCTGCCGAACCGGCGCGGATCGTTGAACCGCAGGCAGCGCCCGGAATCGAGCACCAGGTCGACGTGATCGTGCGCGAGCGGCGGCGCGTCCGCCGGCATGACGCGCAGGCTTCCCGACATGCCGAGGTGCCAGATCAGCGTGCCGGCGTCGGTCCCGATCAGCAGGTATTTCGCGCGCCGGCCGACCGTGAGGATCGTGGCGCCCCGCAGGCGCGGCCGGCAGCGTTCCCGGCACGCGCCAGCGCAGGCGCCACTCGCGCACGATCAGCTGGTCGATGCGCCGGCCGACGAGCCAGGGCTCGATGCCCCGGCGCGTCGTTTCCACCTCCGGCAGTTCCGGCATCCGTGCCGGCCCGGTATCAGAACCGGGCTTTGAATGAAGCGCCGACGATCCGGGGTTCGTTGTCGAATCCCGTCAGGTTATTGAAATCGATGGCGCCCTTGACGTTTTCCTCGTCGGTGATGTTTCGTCCGAAGAGCGCTACCTCCCACTTGCCGCCATCGTGCGAGTAGCCGATGCGTGCGCCGCCTTCGAAAGTATCTTCGGTGGAGAATTCGGCGGACTTCGTAGATGAAGAACTGGGTTTCGCCCTGGAAGGCCCAGTCGGTGAAGAAGAAGAGTTCGCCATTGTTGCCGATCGGAATGCCATAGCGCGCGCGTGATGGTCGCGATGTATTCCGGAGCCTGTGTGAAGGAATTGCCGTCGACGATGGCGTTGCCGTCGACGTCGAGCGGATCGAGCACGGTGCATTGCCCGGAACCGCAGGGCGGCACGACGAGCGTGTTGTCATTGATCTCGGTGTCCGTGTAGCTGAGTCCCAGCGTCATCATGAAACGGTCGGTGACGAGGAATTCACCGTCGAGATCGAAGCCCTTGCCAATGCCCTTGTCGGCGTTCACCAGCTGCACGAAGTTGCCGCTGCCGCCGATGGCCGACAGCTGCTGGTCCTCGACCTCGTAGTAGAAGACGGCGCCGTTGAGCCGTACGCGGTCGCCGCCGAGCTGCGACTTGAATCCGACCTCGATCGACTGATGGTTTCCGAGTCCGCGACTGACGGCGCACCGAAGAACGCAACGTCACGGCCCTGGATGGTCGGGGCGCGGAAGCCCGAGGCCAGGCGTCCGTAGACGTTGAACTGGTCGTTGACCTCGTACAGCGCGCTCAGGTCCCAGCTGACCTGCTCGTCCGAAACGGACACCGACGCAATCGGAAGGCGATCGGACCGGTGCCGCTGAGATCCTTCTCGTCGTCCGTGTAGCGCGCGCCGCCGGTCACGGTGAGCCGGTCGCTCACGTCGTAGCTGACGTGGCCGAAGACGGCCCAGGCCGTGTTCTCATGCGTGAGGGTGGTTGGCACAGGCGCGAAGAACGGGTTGGTCGTCACCGTGAATTCGGAGTCGAAGTAGAAGACGCCGGCCTGCCAGAACAGCCGGTCGCTCGCCTGCGATGCAATGCGGATCTCCTGGGTATACTGATCGAGGTCGTCGATGCCGTCTTGAGTCGCGGAAGCAAACGGGATGAAGCCTGGGTAGGTGACGGCGTCAGGGACCCCGATAAAGGGAAAGAAACAATCCGTTGTGCCTGAAGTGAGGCCGGGAGGAACCGGAGAGCCCAGAGGGGCGCAAACGCCGCCGTCGATGTCGCCGAGGCTGTAGCTTTCGGTAGTCTCGTACGCCGTCACCGACGTGAGAGTCATGTCGCCGGCGAGCTTGAAGTCGAGCTTGAGCGATGCGCCCTGGCCTTCGGCATGCTGCGGATTGTTGTCGCCCGCGTCGTAGGAAACGCTGTCGCGATCGTAATTGGAATTGAAGCCATCGGTGCCGGGGCCGAGGACGTTGGCGCGAAAGATCGACGCCGTGCCGTCGATGTCGCGGGCATGGATGTTCACCAGCGCGCTGAAAGTGTCGGATGGCTCGATGAGGAGTTGGGCACGGAAGGCGTACTCGTCGTAGCCGCCCATCGCATCGTCTTCGCCCGTGAAAGTGTTGTCGACCCAGTCGTCCCGCTCGTGATAGATCGCGGAGACGCGCGCGGAAACGGTATCGCTCAGTCCGCCGCCGACGGCGCCTTCAATGTTCATGGAGCCCAGCTCGCCATAGCTCAGGATGAGTTCGCCATCGAATTCCTGGCTCGGCTTCTTCGTGTCGAATTTGACGATGCCCGCCGGCGTATTGCGGCCGAACAGGGTTCCCTGCGGGCCGCGCAGGACTTCAACCCGTTCGAGGTCGAACAGCGGGAAACTTTTCAGAATGACGTTTTCGAGGACCACGTCGTCCACGATGATCGACACGGGCTGTGACGCGGCCAGGTCAAAGTCCGAATTGCCGAGGCCGCGGATGTAGAACCTCGGCGCCAGCCTGCCATTGGAAGATTCGGCGTAAAGGCTCGGAACGCGTGCCGCGAGAGCCTGGATGTCTCCGCCGCCCTCGAACATGACATCGAGGCGGTCGCCTTCGAGGGCCGCGACCGAAAGCGGCACGTCCTGGATATTTTCACTGCGCCGCTGCGCCGTCACCAACATTTCGTCGAGAGTCGAGTCAGACTCCGGCGTCTGAGCCCATGCCGCTGGCAGCGGCAATGCCATGGCTATCGCCGCGGCGAGGCAGCGCCGCGCCTGCGAAGACTTTTCGCCAAGCTCCAAGTTACGCATTACTGAAACTCCCCTGTGTGCGGGCGCAAACCGGATCATCCGGCCGCGCAGAATGCGGGGGAGTGTAGCCGAGCGGAAGGCCGCGGCCTACTTGATCTTCGATTCCTTGTACGGCACGTGCTTGCGCACGACCGGGTCGAACTTGCTGAGCTCCATCTTCTCGGGATGCAGCCGCTTGTTCTTGGTCGTCGTATAGAAGTGGCCGGTACCGGCCGACGAAACGAGCTTGATCTTGTCGCGCATGGCTTACCTCAGACTCGCGTGCCCGCGGCGCGCAGTTCCTTGATCACCGTCTCGAGGCCGCGCTTCTCGATCGTGCGCAGTCCGCGGGTCGACAGCTTCAGCGACACCCAGCGGCTCTCGCTCTCCAGCCAGAATCGCTGCGTGTGCAGGTTCGGCAGGAAGCGGCGACGCTTCTTGATGTTCGAGTGGGAGACCTTGTTTCCGGTCCGCGGGCGTTTTCCCGTGACCTGGCAGACTCGCGACATGGGCACAGACTCCAGAAGAGCCGCGTATTAGACCAGCCCGCATATCGGCAGTCAAATCAGCGTGTTGGCCCTCAAATAAGGCCTTTTTCCGCGAGCGACGTGCACTGGCCGTCGCCGATGATCAGGTGATCGAGCAGCCGGATCTCGACCAGGGCGAGTGCGTCCCGCAGCCGGGTCGTGATGATCTCGTCCGCCTGGCTGGGTTCGGCGATGCCGGAGGGATGATTGTGCGCGAGGATCACGGCGGTCGCGTTCCGGGCGAGGGCCTGCTTGACCACCTCGCGCGGATGCACGCTCGCCCCGTCGATGGTGCCGCGGAACAGCTCCTCGCAGCTCGTCAGGCGGTGGCGGCTGTCGAGGAACAGGCAGCAGAAGACCTCGTGCGGCAGGTCCCGCAGGCGCGCGATCAGGTAATCCCGCGCCGCGCGCGGGCTGCCGAGGACCGGCCCCGATTGCAGCCGTTCGAGATGATGGCGACGCACGATTTCGAGCGCGGCCTGCAGTTCCGCCCAGCGCGCGGGCCCGACGCCGCGCTGTCCGCAGAGGGCGTTCCGTTCCGCGGTCAGGACGCTGCGCAGCGAACCGAAATGCGACAACAGCGCGCGAGCGACGTCGAGCGCATTACGGCCATTCGATCCGTGCCGGAGCCAGATCGCGAGCAACTCCGCCTCCGAGAGCGCGCCGGATCCCAGTTGCAGCAGTCTTTCGCGCGGACGCTCGCCCGCCGGCCAGTCGCGGATATGCATGCATTCCTCCGGCGGGCAGTGTGCGACGGGACATCGCATGCCGCGGGTCGCAAATTGCGCCAGTAAAGGGATAATCGGCGCATGAAGAAGCTTCAGGTGCGCATCCTCGATCCGCGCGTCGGCCGCGACATCGCGCTGCCGGAACGCGCGACCGCGGGCTCGGCGGGGCTCGACCTGCGCGCCTGTCTCGATGCGCCGCTCGTGCTCGAACCGGGACAGACGCACCTGGTGCCGACCGGCATCGCGATTCACCTCGACGATCCCGGCCTTGCCGCGGTGCTGCTGCCGCGCTCGGGGTTGGGACACAAGCACGGCATCGTGCTCGGCAATCTGGTCGGACTGATCGATTCGGACTACCAGGGGGAGGTGATGGTCTCGGTCTGGAACCGCGGTCATCACCCGTTCACGATCGCACCAGGCGAGCGCATCGCACAGATGATCGTGGTGCCGGTCGTGCAGGTGGAATTCGAGGTCGTCGAAGACTTCGAGTCGACGGCCCGCGGTGCGGGCGGCTTCGGCAGTTCAGGCCGCGGCTGAGGCCCGCGCTAGCGCGGCACGACCGCGCGCAATTCCTGGAAGCGCTTGATATCCGCCTCGAAGCCCAGGCGGATGTTCTCGCGCTCGTTGCGCCGCTTCTGGAGGTTTGCTTCCTGCGTCGCGATGTCGCTTGACGCGCGCTTGATGTCGCGGGAAAGGTCCTCCGGCAGCGGCGGCGCTTCCGGCTTCTTGTTGATCGGCGCAAAGCGCGCCGCCTGTTTCCGGATCTGGGCGTACTGCGCGCGGAGGTTCGCGAGCGACTGCTCCTGGATCGTCAGCTGCGCATCGATCAGATCGAGCCGGTTATCGCGCAACACTTCCAGCTCCTGCACCGACTGGTAGGTCTGCAGCAGCACGCGGTCCCGTAGTCTGCGCTTCTGTTCGTCGCGCGCCAGCTTGTCCGCAGCGGCCTTCGCTGCGGCTTCCGCGGGCGTGATGTTTCCCTCCTCGCGTCCGACCGGCACGCCCTGGCGGTTCAAGATATCGCGATCCTGGTCCGCATATTCCGCAGGGACGCTGTCGCCATAGTGGACCTGCCCGTTCTTGTCCACCCAGCGGTAGACCTTCTTGCCGGACTGTGCATCGGCCACGCCGCCGGCGAGAGCCAGCAGCAGGGCCGGTAACACAATCCGGAGCGACCAGGCATTCATCTCGTCTTCCCTCTGTCGAATCATTTTCCGCCGGGCCTCAGGCCCGCGGACCGTAACTACATCACGCTTCGCTGTCGATACCGTAGCGCAATCGGTGGTGCCTGAGTGCCGCCAGTTCTGTTGCGGCACCGGCGCCTTCCAGGTGCGCGATCAGGTCATCGAGAGTAGCGATTGTGATCACCGGGATGCTGAACGTCGACTGAACTTCCTGTACGGCAGTTCGGGACCCCTGGCCGCGCTCCTGGCGGTCGAGCGCGAG
The DNA here is from genome assembly GCA_963839885.1 of uncultured Gammaproteobacteria bacterium. Classification (GTDB taxonomy): domain Bacteria; phylum Pseudomonadota; class Gammaproteobacteria; order Steroidobacterales; family Steroidobacteraceae; genus SCUD01. The sequence continues at coordinate 26,119 of CAWIWZ010000016.1, read as the reverse complement.
CACTACGCCGGCCAGCCTCGCGCCTGCAGCGCGGATCAAGTCGATCGATTCGCGAATGGCGGTGCCCGCCGTGATGACGTCGTCCACGATCAGCACGTCTCCCGCGAGCGGCGCCCCGATCAGGCTCCCGCCCTCGCCGTGGGCCTTCGCCTCCTTGCGGTTGAATGCGACCGGAACATTGCGTCCATGACGGGTCGCGAGCGCGACCGCGGTCGCGGTCGCGAGCGGTATGCCTTTGTAGGCGGGGCCGAACAGCATGTCGAAGCCGACGGACGCCTCGCGGATCGCCTCGGCATAGCAGGCGCCGAGCCGGCCCAGCGACTCGCCGTCGCTGATCATTCCCGCGTTGAAGAAGTATGGGCTGCTGCGTCCCGATTTCAGCGTGAACTCGCCGAAGCGCAGCACCTGCTTCGCAAGGATCAGTTCGATGAACTCTTTCTGGTAGGCCCGCATGCAGATTCCGCGTCATTGCGTATCATGGCGGCTCGGCCGCAAGTCCAGCATGCGCATCATCACGTTCAACTGCAACGGTATCCGTTCCGCCGCCGGCAAGGGGCTGTTCCAATGGCTGCCGCGGCAAGGGGCGGACGTCGTCTGCCTGCAGGAAACCAAGGCGCAGGAACACCAGCTACAGGACGTCTGCTTCCAGCCGACCGGCTATCACTGCCGCTACTACGACGCGGAGCGCAAGGGCTACAGCGGCGTCGCGATCTATTCGAAGCGGAAACCGGACCGTGTGATCACCGGCTTTGGCATTCCCGAATTCGACCGCGAGGGCCGCTATCTCGAGTTCCGGTTCGGACGTCTCTCGGTCGTGTCGCTGTACCTGCCGTCCGGATCCTCAGGGCCCGAACGGCAGGCGTCGAAGTACCGCTTCCTCGAGGCGTTCCTGCCCTACCTCAGGAAACTCGGCCGCCGCGACCGCGACTATGTGCTGTGCGGGGACATCAATATCGCGCACCGCGAGATCGACCTGAAGAACTGGCGCGGCAACCGGAAGAATTCCGGCTTCCTGCCGGAGGAGCGCGCCTGGCTCGATCGGGTGTTCGGCGAACTCGGCTGGGTCGACTCGTTCCGCGAGGTGGAGCCGCGACCGGAGCAATACACGTGGTGGTCGAACCGCGGCCAGGCGCGCGCGAAGAACGTAGGCTGGCGCATCGATTACCAGATCGCAAGCAAGTCGCTCGCGGGCCGCGCCCGCAAGGCGTCCATCTACCGCGACTCCTGGTTCTCCGACCACGCGCCGCTGACGATGGACTACGAGTTGTGAGCGAGGCCCGAAGCAGCGGACCCTGGGCGGCGCTCAAACCGTATCTCGAGAAGGAATCGCTGGCCGCGTTCTTCGTCGGCATCTCATCGGGATTTCCGTATGCGATGATCGGCGCCACGCTGACGACCCGTCTCGCGCAGGACGGCATCGACAAGCGCACCATCACCGCATTCGCGCTCGCCTTCCTGGTCTACAACCTCAAGGTGTTCTGGGCCTGGATCGTCGACGGCGTGCGCATTCCGCTGCTCGGCCGTCTCGGCCAGCGCGTGTCCTGGCTGCTGCTGACGGGCTGCGCCGTGATCGCGGCGGTGGTGAATCTCGCGCTCGTCGACCCTTCGGCGAGCATCGGGGCAACCGTCTTCGCCGCCGTGCTGGTCGGCATCGCAGGCGCGACATACGACATCGTCATCGATGCCTACCGCATCGAGACGCTGAAGCCGCGCCAGCTCGGCGTCGGCTCGGGCATGTCCCAGTACGGATGGCGCATCGGCTCGGCGGCCGCCGGCGGGCTCGCACTGGTCGTCGCGGGGCGCATGGGCTGGGCCGTGGCTTATATCGCCTGCGCGGCATTCGCATTGCCGGCGATGCTGACTGGGCTGATCGTCGGCGAGCCGGCGCGGCACGTCGTAACGGCGGAGAAACGCGGCCTTGCCGCTGTCTGGAATTCGATCGTCGGGCCGTTCGCGGAATTCCTGCGCCGCTCGGGCGCGTGGCTCGTGCTGCTTTTCATCCTGGTCCACAAGATCGGCGACACGCTCTCGCAGCTGACGGTGCGGTTGCTGTTCAATGATCTCGGCTACAGCAACGATGAGATTGCGTTGTATGACGTTGGCTTCGGCTTCTGGGCGTTTCTGGTCGGAATCTTCGTGGGCGGCATCCTCTACACACAGATGGGGCTCAAGCGATCGGTGCTGCTCGCCCTGGTGCTGATGGGCATCTCGAATCTCAGCTTTGCGCTGCTGGCCGCGGCCGGCCACAGCAACCCCGGTCTCGCCGCCGCGATCGGATTCGAGAATTTCGCGAGCGGTTATGGCGGCGTGGTTGTCGTCGCGTACTTCTCGGCGCTGTGCAATCTGCAGTTCACGGCTGTGCAGTACGCGCTCATCTCCGCGACCGCGAGCGTCCTCGGCCGCACGCTGACCGGCACGACCGCCGGCAGTCTGATCGAGGCCATGGGCTACTTGAACTTCTACCTCTTTACCACCGTCCTGGCCCTGCCGGGGATACTCCTGTTCTGGTACATGATGCAGAAGGGCCTGATCGACCGGGCTCTCGGCACCGCGGGGCGGAGCAACCGATGACCGACGAGCTGCTGAAATTCTTCGTGCTGTTCTTCGTGGTCGTCGAGCCGGTTTCGCTCGTGCCGCTCTTTGCCGCGCTGACCGAGGGCGCGGACGAATCCTTCCGCCGCCGCATGGCATTGAAGGCGGTGCTGCTTTCGGGCGTCGTATTCCTGCTGTTCGCGATCGGCGGCGCCTGGTTCCTGCGCGTCATGGGCATCAGCATCGACGCATTCCGCATCGCCGGCGGCGTCATGCTGTTCCTGATCGCGCTCGAGATGGTGTTCGCGCGCGAATCGGGCACCCGCACCACGTCCGAGGAACTCGACGAAAACCGCAAGCGTGCCGACGTCGCGGTGTTTCCGCTCGCATTCCCATTCATCGCGGGCCCGGGCGCGCTCGCGATCGTGCTCCTGACATTCGGCGCGTCGCGCGGCGATCTCGCGTTGTCGGCCGGTCTTCTGGGCGTCGTCGCGCTCGTGCTCGCGATCACCTACTTGCTGATGCGCCTGACGCCGATCGTGATGCGTGCGATGGGGGTGACCGGCGCGAATGTCGTCAACCGCCTGTCCGGCGTTATTCTGGCCGCGCTCGCGGTGCAGTTCATCATCGACGGCCTGCGCGGGGCATTTGTCGGCATCTGAGTGAGGCATCGGGACATCGCCGTATGGAAATAGTCGTCCGTCCCATCTCCGGAAAGAGGGAGATGAAGCAATTCGTAAAATTCAGAATCGACCTGTACAAGGATTCTCCGTATGCGGTTCCTCCGCTCTATATGGACGAACTGGCGACGCTGGACCCGGCAAAGAATCCAGCCTTCGAATTTTGCGAAGCGCAGTGTTTCATGGCTTTCGACGGCGACCGGCCGGTCGGCCGCATCTGCGCGATGATCAACCACCGGGCCAACGAGATCTGGAAATCCAGGAGCGGTCGATTCGGTTTCGTCGATTTCATCGACGATGAAACCGTTTCAAGGGCACTTTTCGCCGCCGCTGAAGACTGGGTCAGGGCGAAGGGAATGCACGCCATCCATGGGCCGCTGGGATTCACGGACCTCGACCAGGAAGGGATGCTGATCGAAGGCTTCGATCAGCTGGGCACGATGGCCACCATCTACAACCATCCCTATTACCCCGTTCATGCGGAGAAGTCGGGTTATGCGCGGGATGCCGACTGGGTGGAGTACCGCATTACCGTGCCTGATCCCGTGCCGGAAAGGCTGAGGCGGGTGGCGGCGGTCGTGCTGAAGAAAAACCGCTTGCGCACCCTCAAGTATTCCAGCAGCTCGCGACTCATCAAGGACGGCTATGCACACAAGCTGTTCGAGCTCGTTAACAGCACTTACAGCCACCTGTATGGCTTCACGCCGCTCACCCGGGCACAGATCGATTACTACATCAAGATGTACATATCAATGCTGCCCTTGGATTTCCTGACCCTGGTCGTGGACGAGGGCAACGAATTGATCGGAATGGGCGTGGTGATGCCATCGTTGTCGAAGGCGTTGCAGAAGGCGCAAGGACGACTCTTCCCCTTCGGATTCATTCACCTGATCAAGGCGTTGAAGATGAAGAATCCCATCTGCGATTTCCTGCTGATTGCGGTGCGCAAGGACTACCAGAACAAGGGCGTGAACGCCGTGATCTTCAACGACGGCCTGCCTTACCTGACCAGGGCCGGCGCGAAATACGCCGAAAGCAATCCCGAGTTGCTCGACAACAGGAAAGTGCAGTCGCAGTGGAGCGATTACGAGGCCGTGCAACACAAGCGCCGAAGAGCATATGCGAAAGAGTTGAAGCCGGTTCGCTAGGCACGGCGATATTCCAGGTTGAAGACGTCATGGCCCAGGCGCCGGCCGCGCTGCTCGAAGCGCGTCGTGGCGCGCTCGCCAGCGTCGATGAATCGGCCGTCCGGCGCGGTATTTGCAAGCAGCGGCTCGGCGCCGAGCACCTCGAGCATCCACACCGCATAAGGTTCCCAGTCGGTCGCGAGCCGGAAGGCGCCGCCCGGCTTCAGGCGGTCGGCGACCATCGAGACGAAAGCCGGCTGCACGATGCGTCGCTTGTGATGGCGCTTCTTCGGCCAGGGATCCGGAAAGTAGAGCAGCACCGCGTCGAGCGAGGCTGAGCCGAACTGCGTCGCCAGCACTTCGACCGCGTCGCTCGCGATCACGCGCAGGTTCGTGAGGCCGTGAGACTCGATACCGAGCAGGCAATGTCCAATGCCCGGCGGATGCACTTCGACGCCGATGAAATCAGTGGCGGGCGCATGCGCCGCGAGCTCGAGGAGCGTGGCGCCGTCTCCGTAGCCGATCTCCATGACCCGCGGCGCCTGCCGCCCGAATGCGGCGTCGAGGTCCAGGGGGGCGGGCGGTTGCAGCAGCCCGAAGCGCGGCAGCAGTTCGTCGAGTGCACGGCGCTGCGCGCGCGTGATGCGCCCGGCGCGCAGCACATAACTGCGTACCGGCTGCCGCGCGGGCATTCGCGGCAATTCAGCGGCGGTCACGGATTCCCGGCGATCAGGTCGGCGGTGAGCCCAGCCACGTCGCGGCAGCCGGTCAACGCGAGCGTCCGGTCGAACTCGTCGGCGAGGATTTCGATCGCGCGCGCGACGCCCGCGCTACCGCCCGCGGCCAGGCCGTAGACTGACGCCCGTCCGAGCAGCACGCCTTCGGCGCCGAGCGCGACGGCTTTTGCAATGTCGCTGCCGCGACGCACGCCGCCATCGACCAGAATGGACGCGCGGCCGCCGACCGCGCGCGCGATCTCGGGCAAAGCCTCGATTCCGCTGATCGATCCGTCCAGCTGCCGGCCGCCGTGATTGGACAGCACGATGCCATCGACGCCCGTGGCGATGGCGCGCTCCGCGTCATCGGCGCGCAGGATGCCTTTCAGCACCAGCTTTCCGGGCCACAGGTCGCGGAAGCGCCGCACATCGTCCCAGCAAAACGACGGATCGAACATGCCATGACCTACGAAGGAATTGACGTCCCGACCCGCGCCCAGCTCGCGCTCGACGTTGACGAACCGGGGCTTGCGCGTCAAAACCGTCGCGAGCCAGCGCGGATGCATCAGCATGTCGAGCTTCGTCGCAAGCGTGAATTTCTGGTGCGGCAGCAGGCCAGTGCGCAAGTCGCGTTCGCGCTTGCCGGCGACCGGAAAGTCGCTCGTCAGAATGACGGCCTCGAAACCGGCCGTCCGCGCGCGCGCGACGATCGCCTCCGTGATGCGCCGTTCCGAAAACACGTAGGCCTGCAGCCACAGGCGGCCCGGCGCCTCGCGCGCGACATCTTCTACCAGACTCATCGACACGGTCGACATCGCGAATGGCAGGCCGGCGGCGGACGCGGCGCGCGCGAGCTGCATGTCGCCGTTGCGCCAGAATAGGCCGTTCAATCCGGTCGGTCCGACGACAGCAGGCAGCGCCGAGCGCGCGCCTAGCAGTTGCGTCGACAGGTCGCGCGCCGATACGTCGATGAGCGTGCGGGGCCTGAACCGCAGCCGCCGGAACGCCTGGCGATTGGCTCGCAGCGTGATTTCGTCCTCGGACCCGCCGTCGATATAGGTGAATGCGAAGCGCGGCAGCCGGCGTTCGGCAATCTCGCGCAGCTCCTCAATGTTGATCGCTGACTTGTATGACATGTCGTTCCTAGGCGTTTTGTCCCGCAATGCGTCCGGTCAGCAGGCAGCCGCCGAGAAAAGTCCCCTCGAGCCCCCGCTTGCCGTTCATGCCACCGCCGCCGAAGCCCGCGGCTTCGCCGGCGGCGAAAAGCCCGCCGACCGGGTGACTGCCGGCATCGAGGGCGCGGCATTCGAGATCCGTCTGGATGCCGCCCATGCTCTTGCGGCTGATCACGAATTCACGGATCGCCATCAGCGGCCGCGCCACCGGGTCCAGGATCCTCTGGAACGCGCAGGTGCGCAGCCGGTCGGTCGGCCAGCGGCGGAGCCACGCGATGCGCCGCAACTGCTCGTCGTTCTGGAACTTCTCGCCGCGCGCGATGGAAGCATCGTAACGGGTGACGGCTTCTTCGACTGTGTGCAGGTCGACGACGTCATCGCCGTTCAGCGCGTTCATGCGCTGGACGAGCTCCGGCAGAGTATCCGCGATCACGATGTCTTCACTGTTGCGTGTCAGTTCGTCGTAGAGCCAGCGATTGCCGAACAGAAGCTCGAGGGCGACGCGAAGTCGCTTTCGCTCGCGGATCGAGGGGTTGAACTCGGCACCCGATACCGCGAGTTCCTTGAGCGCGATGCGCCGGTTCAGGAGCTGCCAGCTGTACCCGCCGGGCTCATGGCAGATGCGCGCGACGAGTTCGTGCGTGTCGAAGCCGGCGACGAGCGGCATCGGGCCCATGCGTTCGCCACGCGAATTCAGCCAGAGCGCCGACTTGGGCGGTATCAGCGACAGGCCGTGACCGGGCTTGCGCGGCCGCCAGTGCCGGATGCCCGCGGCGTAGTTCCATTGCCAGTCGAGATGAGTTAGTTCTGCGCCGGCAGCCGCGGCCGCATCGTGCAGCGAGCCATCGGCGAAGCGGTGCGAGCCATTCAGGATTACCGGTGGCGGCGTGCCCCAATCCGCGTGCCAGTGCCGGCGCACGCGATCGATATCGCCATTGATGCCGCCTGAGGCGATGACCACGGATTCGGCAGCGACTTCGAACGAACGTCCGTCCGGCTCGGTCACGCCCGTGACGCCCGCGACGCGGCCGTCTTGCCGGACGAGCGAATCCACACGATGCCCGAACTTCATCTCGAGCAGCTCGCGATTCGGGTGCGCCCGCAGTCGCGCGATCAGCGTATCGGCGAGCGCGCGTCCCGTGCCCCACACGAGGTGGAAGCGGGGAACCGAATTGCCTGGCTGGTAAAGACCGCGCTCGATCCACATCGGCATCGGCATGAACTTGATGCCGAGCCCGATCAGCCATTCGTACACATCGGGCACGCAGCGTTCGACGTAGCGACGCGCCCAGGCGCGCGGCCAGCGATGCGCGTCGGTCAGTTCGCCGAATGCGAGCCAGTCCGCATAGCCGAGCTCGATTTCGTCGCGGATACGGCACCGCCGCTGCAGAGGCGTGCCCGCGAACCAGAGGCCACCGAATGACTCCCTGGCGAGCCCACCGAGATTTTCCTCCATGTCCCGGTCGAGCAACAGGACGCGGCGTCCCCGCGAGAGTGCCTCGATCGCGGCCACGATCCCGGCGATGCCCGCACCGGTGATCGCCACGTCCGTCGCATGCCGCCCGGGAATCATGGCGCCGAATGTACACGCGCGGGAACGGCGGCGTATATTGACGCCCGATTCGTTCGTGCCGCGGCTGGCCCCCAGGTTCCCCAAAGAGAGCGCCGCGAAGATCGCGCGCGGGTGTAGTTCAATGGTAGAACTGCAGCTTCCCAAGCTGCTAACGTGGGTTCGATTCCCATCACCCGCTCCAATATGACCAGCACATGCGATTCACTCGTCGCTGCGGCGCGCGAATGCAGCACCAGGGCGCACGCACCCTATTCGGGCGTCCATGTTGGCGCCGCGATCCGTGCGGCAAGCGGCAACACGTACTGTGGAAACAATGTCGAAAATGCCGCGTACCCGCTCGGCAACTGCGCGGAGTCGAGCGCGATCGCCGCAGGCGTGCAGGCCGAGGGCGAAGAATTCAGGATCGCGGAGACTGCGGTCTGGGCGACCGATCATAGCGGCACGGTGCTGGCGGCATCGCCCTGCGGCGGCTGCCGGCAGCGAATCCGCGAATTCGCCGTCGACGGCACGGTGCAAGTCCATTTTCCATGGCTGGGTGGTGCGGTGCGCACCGCCACGGTCGACGAGCTGCTGCCTTACGCCTTTTCATTGCCGGCGACACGCCGCAGCATATGAATGTGGAAGCGCGCCTGCTGGCCGCGCTCGATTACACCCGCCTTGACCCGCATGACACGCCGGAAACGATCCGCGAATTGTGCGCGGACGTTGCTGCAGGCCCAGACCGACCCGCGGCGGTCTGCGTATATCCCGCACACGCTGCGACGGCGCGCACTGCGCTCGATGCGGCCGGCGCGGGCGAAGTCGCGGTCGCGGCCGTTGCGAACTTTCCGGACGGCGGTGACGATGCGGCGCGCGCGCTGCAGGAAGTGCGCTTTGCGCTCGACGCGGGCGCCGCCGAAATCGATCTCGTATTTCCGTGGCGTGCGCATCTGGCGGGCGATCGCATCGTGGGCCCGCGGCTGGTCGCCCAGTGCCGCGCCGCCTGCGGCAGCAAGCTGCTGAAGGTCATCCTGGAGACGGGTGAACTCGGCGATGCCGGCCTGATCCGCGGGATGTCCGAGATCGCGCTCAATGCCGGCGCCGATTTCATCAAAACCTCGACCGGCAGGACCACGACCGGCGCGACTCCGGAAGCCGCGCGCGCGATTCTCGAGTATCTGCGCAAACGCGGCGGCGGAGGATTCAAGGCTGCGGGCGGCATCCGGACCTTCGAAGTGGCGAAGCATTACCTCGAGCTTGCCGATGGCATCCTGGGCGATGACTGGGCGACGCCGGCGACCTTCCGGATCGGTGCAAGCTCGCTGCTGGCGGAACTCAGAGTATCGTTGGCCACGGCGGCGGGGTGAGGGGCATGCAGCGGTCGAATGGCTGGCTTCCGCAGGAGGCGATCCGCATCAAGCGCGACGGCGGCGCGCTCGATGGCGAGGACCTGCAGCAATTCGTCACCGGCATCGCGGACGGCACAATCTGCGACGCCCAGGTCGCCGCATTCGCGATGGCGATTCAGTTCCGAGGCTTGTCGGCGGTGGAATGCGCGGCGCTGACGCTCGCGATGCGGGATTCCGGCGAGGTCTTCAACTGGGCGCGCGATAACGCGCCAGGCCCGGTACTCGACAAGCACTCCACCGGCGGCATCGGCGATCTCGTGTCGCTCGCGCTCGGGCCTATGCTTGCCGCCTGCGGCGCCTGGGTGCCGATGATCGTCGGGCGCGGCCTCGCGCACACCGGCGGCACGCTCGACAAGCTCGAATCGATTCCCGGCTATCGGTCGCGACCGGCGCCCGAGCAGGTGCGGCAGGCTTTGAAGGACGCCGGCGTCGCGATCGTCGGCGCGGGCGACCGGATCGCGCCGGCGGACCGTCGCCTGTACGCAATCCGCGACGTCACTGCGACGGTCGATTGCATCCCGTTGATCGTCGCGTCGATCCTGTCGAAGAAACTGGCGGCGGGGCTCGATGCGCTCGTGCTCGATGTCAAGACCGGGGGCGGCGCGGTGCTCACCGATCCCGCGCGCGGGCGCGAACTTGCGCGCGCGATTGTCTCGACCGCGGCGGAGGCGGGACTGCCGGTCGCCGCGTTCCTGACGGACATGTCCGAGCCGCTCGCCCGATCCGCGGGCAATGCCCTGGAGCTGCGCGAGGCGATCAACATGCTGCAGGGCGAGTCATGCGATGCGCGGCTGCTCGAAGTGACGCTTGCACTCGGCGCCGAAGTCATGGTGCTTGGCGGACTTGCGGCGTCGCAACAGGCCGCGCGCGCCGCGCTGCAGCAGTCGCTCGCCAGCGGGGCCGCGGCCGAGCGTTTCGCGCGCATGGTCGCGAGCCTCGGCGGGCCGCCGGATCTGATGGAGAAGCCGGAAGCGTATCTTGCGACCGCGCCGGTCATCGTGGAAGTCAGGACGTCAGCGCGGGGGATTTGTTGCGTCTATCGACACGCGTGCGCTCGGGCTCGCGGTCGTGGCGCTCGGCGGCGGGCGCACCGATCCGGCACAGGCGATCGATCCGTCGGTTGGATTCGACCGGTTGGCAGGCTTCGGCGCGAAGATTTCAGCGGGCGATCTGCTCGCGCGCGTGCACGCGGCGGATAGCGAGTCGGCGCAGTCCGCGAGCGCGGCAGTTCTCGCTGCCTACGCCATCGGGGACGCGGCACATGCCGCGCCCACGCTCGTCGAACGGGTCGTCTAGCCCGCGCGACGCGGCCGGAAGTGGCGTGACGGCTGTCCGCGGCGGGCGGGCGCCGCGTGACGCGCATGCGCCGGCGGCTTGGCCGGACGCGAAGGCAGCGGCGCGTGGCTCTGGCGCACGAACGCCGGCGTCGGTGAGAACGGCACCGCCTGGCGCATCGTCTTCTCGATGTCCCGCAAGAGCGAGGCCTCGTCCTCGGAGACGAGCGACACGGCGTGGCCGTCGTTGCCGGCGCGCGCCGTGCGGCCGATGCGGTGCACATAGTCCTCCGGCACATGCGGCATGTCGTAGTTGACGACTTGCGGCAACTCGCGGATGTCGAGTCCACGGGAAGCGACTTCGGTCGCGACCAGCGCGGTCAGCTTGCCGGCCTTGAAGTCCGCGAGCGCACGGGTGCGCGCGGCCTGGCTCTTGTTGCCGTGGATCGCGGCGGAACGGATGCCAGCCTGCTCGAGTTGCTGCGACAGGCGGTTGGCGCCGTGCTTCGTGCGCGTGAACACCAGCGCCTGGTGCCAGCGGCCCTCGCCGTTGGCGCCGTTCTGGAACAGATGGACGAGCAGGTGGCGCTTGTCGTCCTTCGCGACGCGAAACGCGAGCTGCACGACGCGGTCGACCGTGCTGTTCGGCGGCGTCACCTCGACCTGCACCGGCTTGACCAGGATGCGCGAGGCGAGCGCGCGGATATCCGGCGTGTAGGTCGCCGAGAACATCAGGTTCTGGCGCTGCGCGGGCAGCATCTTCAGGATGCGGCGAATGTCGTGGATGAAGCCCATGTCGAGCATGCGGTCCGCCTCATCGAGAACGAGATGGCGAACCTGCGAAAGGTCCGCGAGGCGGCGTTCCGCGAGATCGAGCAGCCGACCTGGCGTCGCAACCAGGATGTCGCAGCCGGCACGGAGCGCATCGATCTGCGGCACCTCGCCGACGCCGCCGAAGATGACGCGCGCGCGCAGCTTCTGGTTCGCGCCATAGACGCGGATGCTCTCGAGGATCTGCGCCGCCAATTCCCGCGTCGGCGCGAGAATCAGCACGCGAGGCGCACGGCCGGAGGCCGCGCCGAGCAGCTGCAACAACGGCAGCACGAACGCCGCCGTCTTGCCGGTGCCGGTCTGGGCGCCGGCCAGCAGGTCGCGACCGGCGAGCACCGGCGGTATGGCCTGCACCTGGATGGGCGTCGGCGTGTCGTAGCCATGGGCGGCCACGGCGGAAAGCAGCCCGGGTTCGAGCCCGAGGTCATTGAATTTCATGGTGTTTTGGATAGTCCGGAGGAGGGTAAGGCGCGCGAACTATACAGGAACTCGCGTCCGCGTGTGCGGGACCCGCTTTGGCGTGTGAGAATCCGGCCAGAACGGGGCGCGACGACCAGCATTCGAGTCAGATGGAGAATTCAATGCGTACCCTCGTCGGTGGCCTGCTCGCCGCTTTTTGCCTGGCCCTTTCAGGCTGCGGCTACAACACGATCCAGACCCAGGACGAAGCGGTGACCGCCGCCTGGTCCGAGGTCGTCAACCAGTATCAGCGTCGCGCGGACCTGATTCCGAATCTCGTCAATACCGTCAAGGGTTTCGCCGCCCAGGAGCGCGCGGTGCTGATCGGCGTCACGGAGGCCCGCGCCCGCGCGACCTCGATACAGGTGACGCCCGAGACGCTCGACGATCCCGAAGCGCTCAGGAAATTCCAGGCGGCGCAGGGCGAACTCACCGCCGCGCTCAAGAGCCTGATCGCCATCTCGGAGAACTATCCGGATCTGAAATCGGACCAGAACTTCCGCGACCTGCAGGCGCAACTCGAGGGCACGGAGAACCGCATCGCCGTCGCGCGCAACCGCTATATCGAGTCAGTGCAGACCTATAACGCCACGATTCGGCGATTCCCGGTCAATCTGACCGCGAAGATGTTCGGCCACGACGTCAAGCCGAATTTTACGGTTGAAAACGAGGCCGAGATCTCGCGCCCGCCGACGGTCGATTTCGATACGGCGCCGACTGCGCCGGCCGAAGCACCGGCCGCCGAGCCTGCCACCTGACGCCCGGCGCGAGCGGGACATGACCCTGTATTCGGCCCTGCGCCTCGCCGCGCTGGCCGCCGCGCCGCTACTGATTGCAGTGCTGCACGGCGGTTCCGCGTCGGCGCAGGCACTGCAGCCGATTCCGCCGCTCGAGGCGCGCGTCACCGATCTCACGGGTACGCTTGCGCCCGCGGAGCGTGCGGAACTCGAATCGCGGCTCGCCGGGTTCGAGACGCGAAAGGGAGCGCAGATCGCGATCCTGATCGTGCCGACCACCAAGCCGGAGGAGATCGAACAGTATTCCATCCGCGTCGTCGAGGCGTGGAAGCTCGGACGCGAGAAGCCGGACGACGGCGCGTTGCTGCTGATCGCGAAAGAAGACCGCAGCATGCGCATCGAAGTGGGCCGCGGCCTCGAAGGAGCGCTCACCGATCTCGCGAGCAAGCGGATCATTGCCGACACGATCACGCCGCTGTTCCGGCAAGGCGATTTCGCCGGCGGAATTCGTGCGGGCGTCGACCAGATGATGCGCGTCATCGACGGCGAACCGCTGCCGGCTCCGGATACGCAGTGGCAAAATACAGCAAGCGGTCTGGCCGACCGGCTGCCGTTCCTGCTGGCGCTCATCATCGTCGGCTCGACGGTTTTGCGGGCGCTGTTCGGGCGCGCGCTGGGTTCGGCCGCAACCGGCGTCGTCGCTGGATCATTCGCCTGGTGGCTGACGAAGCTGCTCGGCCTCGCCGTCGGCGTCGGAATCTTCGGGCTCGTTGTCGCGCTGATGCTCGGCTTTGGCGGAGGCGGCCGCTGGTCGAGCCGGCCGCGTCACGGCGGCTGGTCGTCGGGCGGCTGGGGCCGTGGCGGCGGATTCGGCGCCGGCCGGGGAGGCGGATTTGGCGGCGGTGGCGGCAGCTTCGGCGGCGGCGGCGCATCGGGGCGCTGGTAGCCCATGCAAGCCGCACGTTTGCTGCGTCACCTGTTCGCGACCCGCTGGGGTACGCGCCGCCGCTTCACCGTGCAAGTGCTTGCGCGCATCGAGCAGGCGCTCGTTCGAATCGAGGAACGGCACGCGGGCGAAATACGATTCGCGATCGAAACGGCATTCGAACTGCCGGAGCTATGGTACGGACTGACGCCGCGGCAGCGCGCGTTGCAGGTGTTCGGGCACCTGGGCGTTTGGGACACGGCCGGCAACAACGGGGTGCTCATCTACCTGCTGATGGCGGATCATGACGTCGAAATCGTCGCGGACCGGGCCATTGCGGCGCAAGTGCCGCAGGCCGAGTGGGACTCAGTGTGCCGTGACATGGAAGATCATTTCCGCGCGGGACGCTTCGCCGAGGGAGCCGAAGCCGGCATTGCCGCCGTCGGGCAGCTGCTCGGCAAGCATTTTCCCGGTCAGGTCGGGGATCGCGACGAGCAGCCGAATCGGCCGGTGCTGCTGTAGCGGGTTTCCGCCCGCCAGTTCCCGCTCACGCGAGCGAGTGATAGACCTTCTGCACGTCGTCGTCCTGCTCGAGCAGGTCGATCAGTTCGAGCGCCTCATTGGCGGCCGCCTCCGGCAGCTCGACGGGCGTCGTACAGATGTATTCCTGCTCCGCGGACAGCGGCACGAGACGCCTGTCCTCGAGACGCTTCTGCAACAGGCCGAAGTTCTCGAACAGGCAACGCACCACGAGTTGCGGCTCGCCCTTGTCGCCCGTGCCTTCGCCCATCTCCTCGAGGCCGTGATCGATCAGGTCGAGTTCGAGCTCGTCCGGGTCGATGCCGGTAGGGTCGAGGCGGAACACACCCATGCGGCGGAACAGGAAGCTGACGCTGCCGTTGTTCGCGAGATTGCCGCCGTGCTTCGCCAGAATGTTGCGCACGCCCGCGACGGTGCGCGTCGGATTGTCGGTCGCCGTCTCGATCAGCACCGCAATGCCGTGCGGCGCGTAGCCCTCGTACAGCACCTGCTGGTAGTCGGCGGCGCCCTGGCCGGAGGCGCGCTTGATCGCGGCCTCGACGCGATCCTTCGGCATGTTGATCGCGCGCGCGTTCTGGATTACGCGGCGCAGCGTCGGGTTGTTGGCCGGATCCGGGCCGCCGGACTTCACGGCGATCGTGATGTCCTTGCCGATGCGCGCGAACTGCTTCGCCATGCGATTCCAGCGGGCGAACATCGCGTGCTTGCGGACTTCGAATATGCGTCCCATCGCGCCAGTATCGCATCGGCGCCGCGGCTGCGGGTAGGATGCCGCCATGCGCGAGGCCTTGCAGCGATGGGCGGTCAATCGGATTCTGAACGTATCGCGCGCCGTCATGGCGAAAGAGCCGACGCCCGAACGCGTACGCGAGCTATCCGCGCGTGCGGGGCCCTTGTTTGCGCGCCGCGAAAATTACGAGGCGTCCGCGCCGATCGCGGTCGGCGATGCGGAGGTGCGATGGGTGCAGCCGGCGGGCGGCCAGGCGGGCGGCGTGATTCTCTATTTCCACGGCGGCGGTTTCATCGCGGAATTGCGCGCGGTCCACGATCCGCTGCTCGCGGCGCTCGGCCGCGCGGCCGGCGCCCGCGGGCTCATGGTCGATTACCGGCTCGCACCCGAGCATCCGTTTCCGGCGGCGATCGACGATTGCTTCGCCGCCTGGAATTTCCTGCTGTCGTCCGGCATCGATCCCGGCCGCATCGTGATGGTGGGTGACTCGGCCGGCGGCAATCTCGCGGTCGTGACCGCGATGCGCGCGCGTGACGAAGGCTTGCCGCAACCGGCCGGGCTCGTGCTGCTGTCACCCGTTCTCGACCTGACATTCAGCGGCGAGTCTATCCAGCGAAATGACGGGCGCGACCCGATGTTTCGCGCAGTGAGCGTGCGTGGGCTGACGCAGTGGTACGGCAAGGGAGTGGATCTGCGCGACCCGCGGCTGTCGCCGCTCTACGGCCGGCTGACCGGTCTGCCGCCGGCGCTCGTCGTCGTCGGCAGCTCCGAACTGCTGCTCGACGACTCGCGGCGATTTGTCGCGCAGGCGCCTGGCGCGAAGCTCAGCATCTGGCACGATATGCCGCACGTGTTTCCGGCCATGCGCGGTCTGGCCGCCGGCAACCGGGCGATCGCGGAGATCGGCGAATTCATCCGGGAACGCACCGCTTCCGCCACGACAGGTTCAGGCTGAGGAGTTACGCATGCATCCGCTCACGCGGCATATCACCGATGTCCCGGACTTTCCGAAGCCCGGCATCCTGTTCCGTGACATTACGCCGCTCCTGCGTTCCCACTTCGGCGAGGCAGTCGCGGCGCTCGCGGCGTTGTGGACGCCGATCGAATGGGCCGGAATCGACGCGGTGGCCGGCGTCGAATCGCGCGGCTTCATACTGGCCGCGGCGCTCGCCGCGCGGCGCGGCAAGGGTTTCGTGCCAATCCGCAAGAAAGGCAAGCTGCCGCCGCCCGTCGTCGATCGTCCGTACGAACTCGAGTACGGATCAGGCGTGCTCGAAATGCAGCAGGGCGAAGGACGGCTCTTGCTCGTCGACGACGTGCTCGCGACCGGCGGCACGTTTGCCGCCGCGGCCGAGCTCGCAATCGACGCGGGGTTTCGCGTCGAGCAGGCAGGCGTGCTGATCGATCTCGGCATCGTCCCGCAGTTCCGCTTCCAGGGTATGACCCTGCGCACCGTCATCCGCTATGGCGGCTGACCTGCCGCCGGTCCTGGTCGCGATGGCGCTCGCCGCCGAGGGCGCCGGACGGTTCGAATCCGCCGGCATCACCGTCCTTTATACGGGCGTCGGCAAGGTCAATGCGGCCATCGCATTGACGCGTGCGCTCTTGAAATACCACCATGCCGGCATTGCGACGCCGCTCGTCGTCAATTTCGGGACAGCCGGCGGCCTGCGCCACGCGCCGCGAACGCTCGTCAGCTGCCGCCGTTTCGTGGACCGCGACATGGACGTCACCGCGCTCGGCTTCGCGCACGGCACGACGCCATTCGATGCGCTGCCGCCGGTGCTCGAGTTCGCGCCGCATTTTCCCGGCCTGCCGGATGCGATCTGCGGTTCGGGCGATTCCTTTTCGACGGCCGCGGAGCAGTCACGGATCGACGTGATCGACATGGAAGCCTATGCGCTGGCAAAGGCCTGCCGCGTCGCCGGCGCGGACTTCGCCTGCGCCAAGTACGTCAGCGATGCCGCCGATCAGGACGCGGCGCGGCACTGGCGGGAGAATGTCGCGGGAGCGGCCGACTTGTTCGTCGGCCTTTATAAGGAACTCGTCAGCCGGCCGCTGTGAGCCGCGAGCCGCGCTTGGCGGCCATGAAGCCGCGCACCAGTTCGAGCGCGGACTTTTCACAGGGCGGCAGTTCGACATCGCTGGCGCCGAGCGGCGTCGTCCGTTCACCCCAGCGCAGCAGGTGGGCGGACCAGGACAGTCCCGCGCCGAATCCGGTCAGCAGCAGGTTCGAACCGGCCAGCACACGGCCTTCGTCGAGCGCCTCGACGAGCGCGACCGGCACGGTTGCGGAAGACATGTTGCCGTAGCGCTGGATGTTCACGAAGCAGCGCTCCATCGGAATGCCGGCCCGTTTCACGACGGCCTCGATGATGCGCAGGTTCGCCTGGTGAGGCACCACGAGATGTACGTCGGAGGCCGTGAGGCCGGTCGTCTTCAGCACGGTTTCGCAGGCCTGGCTCATGCCGACCACCGCGCGCTTGAAAATTTCCTGGCCGTCGAATATCCATTCGGTGTCGCCGAGGACCCAGTCGCGGTTTGCGTAATTCGTACCCATGCCGTGCACCTGCAGGATGCCGCGCGCGTCGCCATAGCAGCCGAGCCGGTCGGCGAGCACGCCTTCCTGCTTCTGGCTCGCCTGCAGCACGACGGCTGCGCAGCCGTCGCCGAACAGCACGGAGACATTCCGGTTGGTCCAGTCCATGAGCGGCGTGATCAGTTCGCCGCCGATCACGAGGACATTTCTGACGGTGCCCGATTTGATCATCGCGGACGCCGTCGTCAGCCCGTAGAGGAAGCTAGTGCAGGCCGTATTCACGTCCATCGCGCCGGCGCCGTTCGCGCCCAGGCGCTTCTGAAGGCCCGAGGCCATGTTCGGCACCTGCTCATCCATGCTGCAGGTGCCGAAAACGATCAGGTCGAGGTCCCGGGCCTTGAGGCCTGCCGCCGCGAGCGCGCGGCAGGCGGCGACATAGGCGAGTTCGCCGAGGGAGACGTGGGAAACGCGGCGTTCATGGATGCCGGTGCGGGACTGGATCCAGTCGTCGTCCGTGTCGAGGAAAGTCGCCAGGTCGGCGTTCGTCAGGATGGCCGGCGGCATGCACTTGCCCCAGCCCGTGATAGTCGCAAACTGCACGGATGAACCTCGCCGATGCCGGGAGACGATTGTACATTCCAACCCTCGGGTCAGCCGGCGCGTCCAAGAGCATGAACGGAATGAATTTGGCACCCCAGGGGGCGGAGTGACGGACCTGGCCAGGCAGCCAACGGAAACCGAAAACGAGCAGATTGCGAGGGCGAGGCAGGGCGATGTCCAGGCCTTTGAGGCGCTCTATCGCGAGCACGTCGGACGGGTATACGGCCTTTGCCTGCGGATGGCCGGCGAACCGCAGGCCGCCGAGGACCTGACGCAGGACACCTTCGTCAATGCCTGGCGAAGCCTGCCCGGATACGAAGGACGTAGCAGCCTGTCGACCTGGCTGCATCGGATCGCGGTCAACGTGGTGCTCGCAAAAAGGCGAAGCCCCATCGGCCGGAACGAGATCAGCCTGACGGACGAAAGCGGAGAACAGATGGAATTCGCGGCGGAACCGGACATGGATGAAGCGACGCCGATCGACCTCGAGCGGGCGATCGCTGCATTGCCGCCGGGCGCGCGCGACATCGTCGTGCTGCACGGCATCTACGGTTACAGCCACGAGGAAGCCGCGACGATGCTCGGACTCGCGGTCGGAACCTGCAAGGCGCAACTGCACCGCGCGAGGCATCTGATGCGCGGGCGATTGCGGATGGAGGCAACGACATGACGACCCTGCCATTTGGCGACCGCAAGCGTGATCAGGACCCGCTGCTCGCGAAGGCGGCCGAGTTGCCAAAGGACATCGCTCCGGCGCATGACCTGTGGCCCGGCATCCGCGCGCGCCTCGACGAGGCGCCGCGGCGGGCTCGGTCATTCGGCTGGCCGATGGCGCTGGCGGCCGGCCTGCTGGCGGCGGCGGTTTCGGCGCTTCTGACCTGGGGCCTGATGCGTGAACCGGCGACGCCGGCTGCCGGACAGCTGGCAACGACCGTCACGCCGCAGCCTGATTTTTTGCCGGTCAATTACGGCGCCAATTCGGCGATCGGCGCCAAGCAGCTCGCCGCGCGCGACGCACTGCTCGTGCAGTTCCGGCAGAGCCTCGATCGGCTGTCGCCGAAAACGCGCCAGGCAGTCATCGCGAACCTGGCGGTCATCCAGCGCGCCGCCGACGAGATCGATGCGGCGCTGGCGCAGGATCCGGCGAGCGGGCTCCTGAACGAGCTCCTGGTCAGCGCCTACCAGCAGGAATTGCAGTTGTATTCGAAGGTCGTCACCACCGGTGGCGACATCACGAGGAGATCTTGAGATGACGATTCGTTCGACCCTGTTGACCGCGGCTGTGCTTGCGGCCCTGTCGCAGTCCGCGATCGCGGAACAGAACCTGAACAAGCGCGCGACGGTCGCCCCCGACGTGACCGTGGATGTCTCGAACGTCCAGGGTAGCGTGAGCGTGACCGCCTGGGACCGCAACGAAGTGGAACTGACGGCGTACCTGGAGAGCGACAAGGACCGCCTCGAGTTTGAAGCGACCGAACGCCAGGTCCGCATCGAGGTGGAGAGACCAGACCATCACCGGTATCGCGACGAAGACGACGCGACCCTCTCGCTCAAGGTGCCGAAAGGCGCGCGCCTGATCATCGAAACGGTCAGCGCGGACATCGACGTGGACGGAGTTCGCGGCGAGCAGCGCCTCGAGACCGTCAGTGGCGACGTCAATACCCGGGCCTACGAACAGCCCCTGTCGCTGCACGCGGTGTCCGGTGAACTCACCGTCGCCGGTAGCGGCGGCAAGGCGACGCTGACGACCGAGAATGTGAGCGGGACGACGATCTTAAGCGGAATCCGCGGTGTCTTCGAGGGCGCGACCGTCAGCGGCAGCATCGACGCGAGTATCGCGGCAGCGGAGCGGCTACACGTCGAGACGGTATCCGGCGATGCCGAAATCAAGGCGGAACTTGCCCCGGCGGCGCGCGTGGAAATGGAATCGGTCAGCGGCTCGCTTTCGCTGGTGATCAAGCCGCCCGTCAACGCCGATTTCGAGATCGAGTCGTTCAGCGGCGATATCGACACTTGTTTCGGGGCGCAGCCTCGCGACAAGAGCAAGTACGGACCCGGCAGCGAGCTCGACTTCACCCAGGGCAAGGGTGGGCCACGAGTCGTGATCGAATCTCTCAGCGGGGACATCAAGGTCTGCGACCGTTGATAGAATCCGGGGGTCCCCACGGGCCCCCGGTTCATGCCACTGACGAAACCCTACAAGATCGCATTTGCCGCCATCGCGCTCGTCGTGCTGGCGGTTGCGGCGTTGCTATGGATCATCGGCCGCACGCCCTTCGTGCGCGAGACAGTCGCCGGCTGGGTGACCGAGGCGACCGGCCTGCCGGCAAAAGTCGAATCGGTTTCCATCGGTCTGCTGCGCGGGCCCGCGTTCGAATTGCACGGGCTCAAGATCGCCCAACCGCCGGGATTCGGCACGAAACCGCTCATCGAAGTAGGGAATGTCCGCCTCACCACGCCGTGGAGCAGCTTGTGGGGCGATCCGGTCGCGCACTCGGTAACGATCGACGAAGCGGTGCTTCGCGCGGCTGTTGCGGCCGACGGCAGCGATAACTGGACCGGACTGATCGAGCACCTGAACGCTGGCGACGACGAGCAGCCCGTGCCGGCCTGGTCGGTCGGCAAGCTCGATGTGCGCAAGAGCGCGGTCGAATACGACGACGCGGCGGCGGCAACGCACTTTCGCCTGACCGCGATCACCATCATTGCGGCCGACGTTTCCCCGGCGGCGGATTTTCCCGTGGAACTGCAACTCGGCGGCGTCTCGGGGCCGAATACATTCCTGCTCGCATTCGATGGGCGCGGACTCGCGGACACCAATGCCGGGCGTTTCGCGGCAACGGGGCTCGACGTGCGCGGCTGGGCGGGCGGCGACCCACTGCCGCTCGCCGGCGTCGAACTGCTGGGCAAGGTCAAGGCAATTACCTTCGACAGCGAGGCGGGCGTCGCTGCGATCGACGGCGGCAGCTTCAATCTCGCGGGAATCCCGGGCGAGTTCGCCGGCAGCCTTTATATCGGCGAGCCGGATGACAAGACGCTGATCGTCTTCAAAACGAAGCCTTTTGCGCCGCGCGCGCCTGCGATTGCCTTCGGAAAGCCGCTGCCGCGCACGACGGATGAAACTGCGTTCGGGACATTCCAGATTTCCGTCGAAGGGCGCATGAAGGATGGGGTGCTGCATCTCGATCCGATCGAAGGCCGGCTCGACGAAACGCAGTTTAACGGGCGGTTCGTGCCGGAAAAGCGCCTGATCCGCGTCACGGCCGACCGGATCGAAGTGGACCGTTACCTCGCGCCGGACGTAAAGCGCCGCCGGCAGAAAAAAGCGACGCTGGAAGCGGCGGTAGCGGAACTGGGCGAACTGGACATCGATGCGGAAATCCGCATCGGCGAAGCACACGTCGCCGGCGCGCGCCTGCGCGACTCGGTCATTCGTGTCGAACGGACCGGCGGGAGCGGCACTTGAAAATCGCGCCGCTGCTGCTGCCGTGGTTCGAATCGTATGGCCGCCGCGGATTGCCGTGGCAGCGTGACACAACACCGTACCGTATCTGGGTCTCCGAAGTGATGCTGCAGCAGACGCAGGTAGAGACGGTCATCCCGTACTTCACGCGATTCGTCGCGCAATTTCGCGACGTCGCGACGCTCGCCGCCGCTTCAGAGGACGAGGTGCTCGCACTCTGGTCCGGGCTCGGCTACTACGCGCGCGGGCGCAACCTGCATCGCGCGGCGGCGGAAATCGTTTCGCGCCACGGCGGCGTCCTGCCCGAGACGCTCGACGGCCTGATGACGCTGCCGGGCATCGGGCGGTCGACAGCAGGCGCCATCCTCGCGCTCGCCCACGGCCAGCGACAACCGATACTCGACGGCAACGTGAAGCGTGTGTTGTCGCGCGTCTTCGCGGTGCGCGACGCGCCGGGTTCCGCGGAGTCCACGGCGCGGCTCTGGGCGCTCGCGGACACCTGTACGCCCGACACGTGTGTCGCCGAATACACGCAGGCGATCATGGATCTCGGCGCGACGCTCTGCACGCGCAGCCGTCCGGACTGCGGACGTTGTCCGCTCGCAGACGGCTGCACCGCGCTCGCGCTGGATCTCGTCGATGCGCTGCCGGCGCGCCGCGTGCGTGCGCCGCGGCGGCAGGAGCGCACTCAGATGGTGTTCGTCGTGCACGACGGGCGCGTGCTGCTCAGCCGCCGGCCGGCGCGCGGCATCTGGGGCGGACTCTGGGCGCCGCCCGAATTTCCCGATGCAGGCGCCGCACGCCGCTGGTGGCAGTCGCGGTTTGGCGCCGCGGCGAGCGAGGCACGGCGGCTTCCCGTGGTGCGCCACGCATTCACCCATTTCGATCTCGACATCGAGCCCTGGGTCGTCGAATTACGCCGTTCGCGGGCTGCCGGTGCGGGTGCGGTCTGGCAGGACTTACGGTCCACTCCTGACTTTGGTCTGCCTGCGCCTGTGGCAAAATTGATCGAGGAGAGACTCGATGGCCAGAATGGTGCAGTGCGTGATGCTCGGCCGCGAGGCGGAAGGCCTCGAGCGCGTGCCGTATCCGGGTGAACTCGGCCAGCGCATCTTCGACAACGTGTCGAAGGAGGCGTGGCAGAAGTGGCTGGGCCACCAGACCATGCTGATCAACGAATATCGGCTCGTGCCATTCGAGCCCAAGGCCCGGAAGTTCCTCGTCGGAGAGATGGAGAAGTTTTTCTTCGGCAGCGGTTCGAAAGCGCCGGAAGGATTCGTCGCACCGCAGCCCGGGGAATGACGGGATTGATTGTTCGTGCACCGGTTTCTTGACGCGCTTCGACGCGCCCCTGTCTAATAGCGGCCCCGCAAATGGCCAGGTAGCTCAGTTGGTAGAGCAGCGGACTGAAAATCCGCGTGTCGGTGGTTCGATTCCGCCCCTGGCCACCACTCCCACTTCGATGAACCGCAAGCGGTTTCCGGCGTCGCACGCGGACTATGTGTGGCGCCGGGATGCGAGCTCGACCGACCATCGGACTTCTGAATATCTGGTCAGTCGCCCGCGGTCCGCGACTCGGTCGCGGGGCGGCAATCTGGCGAACTGAAAACCTGGCTCGGGCTTGTCCGCCGCAAAAGCTCTCGAAGTGTCCGCTATCGGCCAGGAACGTACGTTCCTGAAGTGGACTATAGTCACCGGCCACCCCTTAAGCTGCGTGGCGGCGCAAGGCCAGCGGAAAAGCAATCTTGAATGGGCCCAACAACACGAACGGGAGATACGAATGAAGGAAGTATTACTAGTCTTGACGAGTATGTTTTTCTTCGTAGGTGCGTTTGCTCACGCTGACGAGGCAACTGAGCAAGAAGTGATCAAGACGATCATGGATGGCAATGCTTATACCAAGAAGAATCTCAAGGACGAGATCGACACCGTGTCGAAGGATGGGTCGTTGGAATTCTGGTCAAGTGGCGGATTTCTGCAGGAAGTCAAACCCGCAAGCAAGCCCAACGAATATGAATCGGTCAATATTGACGCGAAACACATTCACGTCATCACCTTGGTGCCGGGTAAAGTTGCGGTCGCGCAATATTACTCAGAGGGTTCAATGGCCCCGAAAGGTAGCGCCGCTGTGAGTAATTACCGAACGCGAACAACGCAGGTGTTTGTCAAAGAAGGTGGCAAGTGGAAAGTTCGGGCCGCGCATTGGTCGCCGATCACCGGCGGCTCGGGAACGAGCCAGACCGCGGTAAATTAGTGATCTAATTTTCTGTTTGCCGGTGTCTGGTGGTGAAATTGCCAGGCCCCCTAGCGACAGTTCTGAAGACTATGAGCCCCGGCCAGTCCGGGGCTTTTCTTGATTGTGTTTGGAATAGAACATCTGAGCCACTGACTTCCAGCCAGCGCGAACAAGCCAAGAGGCTCTTTCAGAGCAGGAACAGAACGCCAAGAATCGCGGATGCAGTCATCGTGACCAGGTATGGCAGCGCCATCCAAACCATTCGAAAATAGGAAAGCCTGATCAGCGGCGCCAATGCCGAAGTCAGCAGGAAAAGAAAAGCGGCCTGGCCATTCGGTGTCGCAATGCTTGGGATGTTAGTGCCGGTGTTGATCGCGACGGCTAACGCATCAAATTGATCCGGCGAGAGATCGCCAGCCAAAAACGCATCTTTGACCTGTGTGATGAAGATCGTCGCGACGAACACGTTGTCGCTGACGATTGACAGTAGTCCCGAGGCGCTGAAGAGTGCAATCGGTTGATCGTCTTGGTCCAAATGCAGCACCCACTCTAGAAACGGCTCGAACAGATGCTGCTGATGGATCATGCCAACGATCGCAAAGAATACGACCAGCAATGCCGTGAATGGCAGCGCAGCCTCGAAGGCTTTGCCAAGCCGGCCTTCGTCCACGATCCCAGTGAACGCGGTCGCCAGCACGATGATCGCAAGGCCAATGACACCGATTTCGGCGACGTGAAAAGCAAGCGCGACGACAAGCAGGATTGCGACGATCCCTTGCACCACAATCACCTGTTTGTGGCGCGGCGTCATCTGCTCTGACTCGCGTCGCTCGAATTCCTGCAAAACTTCGCGGGCCGCCGCGGGCATCGAGGAACCGTAACCGAACAGCGCATACCGCTCGACCAGCAGGCATGTCGCGAAGCCGGCGATCACCGCAGGCAGGGTTACCGGGGCCATCTCGATGGCGAACCGCATGAACTCCCAGCCAGCCTCCTTGCCGATGAGCAGATTCTGCGGCTCTCCCACCAGCGTACAAACACCGCCGATGGTTGTGCCGACGGCACCATGCATCAGGAGACTTCTCAGATGGGCGCGAAAACCATCCAGATCCGATCTGTGGACTTCGCGAATGTCACCGTCAGACGTCGCGTCGTGCGACTCTTCCTGGTGCGGCTTGCCCGAAGCCACGCGGTGATAGACTGCATAGAATCCGCCGGCAACTGTGATAATCACCGCAAGCACCGTTAACGCATCGAGGAAAGCGGAGAGGAGCGCGCCCATCGCGACGAATAGAAGGGCGAGCAGCGGTTTGGACTGGACGCGTACCAACAGCTTCGTGAATGTGTACACCAGCATTTCGCGAAGGAAATAGATTGCCGCGACCATGAACACTAGGAGGAGAAGCACGGGCAGTCCTGTCTCGATTTCACGCTGAATGCCTGCCGGCGTGACGAGCCCTAGCAGCACGGCCTCGATGGCGAGAAGTCCGCCTGGCTGTACGGATAGCATCGTAACGCCATCATTAGCGTGCCGATGAACTCGAAAAGAATGACCCAGCTCGTCGCGAGCGGACCCGCGACTACCAGCAAGACGGGATTTACTGCGAGGAAAACTATGACTAGCCACTTGTACCAATTGGGAGAGTGGCCAAGGAAGTTCTCCCAGTAGGCATTGCCATTGTTAGCCGGCATCGATACGGTCATCGTCGGGCTAGGGGTATGCTCGCTGCCACCAATCTATGGAGACCGTGACGGCGAGAATTAACGAGAGCGCGGCAAACAAGAGCCAGAGTCGCCGCTTGGCAGGGTCTCCCATCAGCAATTTATCCGAGCGCAGATTATCGTGCCGAATGCGCACGACGTTTCAGCGACGAAACGGAAGTTGTTCCGGAGGAAGCACGCGAATCGCGCGCTCCCAAATACGAGCATTCGAAACTGGGTGGGTGTCGCACTCATCGGGGCGCCTAAAACTATAGGTGGCTGGCGGCCCGACCAACCTGATCCTATCGACGCCGCTCGCGCATTGCCGACACCCGATAAACACATACCATCTAGCGCAAGCTACTTCAAGGGTCGTAAGGGAGTGCGGACGAACTTCTGATGCGCTTGAGTTGGATGATGTCCGCTGAGCGAGGGCAGCGCTCTGCCGATTTCCATTAGCCATCTGCAATGACATGTGCGGGCGTTTTGCGTGAATTAATCCCGCACGGTCCTGCATCGTGGGGCATTCAACGCAACGGGCGCCCCGGCTAACCGGTTGATGCAGCTAATGTTGCGGATATCGGTTTGTGACTGAAAATCCGCGTGTCGGTGGTTCGATTCCGCCCCTGGCCACCAGCCCCGATCTTAATCCCGATCCGCCTATACTCGTAGCGCAATCGTAGTTGGCCCTTCATTAGGGGACGCGTGATATTGCGCTGATCCATGCCGGAACACACACGCTCCACCGGTGCCGTCTTCCTTTCCTACGCTTCCCAGGATGCAGAGGCGGCCGCGGCATCTGCGAGGCGCTGCGGGCGGCGGGCGTCGAGGTGTGGCTCGACAAGAGCGAATTGCGCGGGGGTGACGCCTGGGATGCGCAGATCAAGAAGCAG
>CAWIWZ010000015.1:0-41422 GCA_963839885.1 uncultured Gammaproteobacteria bacterium | reverse complement strand
CCGCAGCATGCGCATCGAAGTGGGCCGCGGCCTCGAAGGAGCGCTCACCGATCTCGCGAGCAAGCGGATCATTGCCGACACGATCACGCCGCTGTTCCGGCAAGGCGATTTCGCCGGCGGAATTCGTGCGGGCGTCGACCAGATGATGCGCGTCATCGACGGCGAACCGCTGCCGGCTCCGGATACGCAGTGGCAAAATACAGCAAGCGGTCTGGCCGACCGGCTGCCGTTCCTGCTGGCGCTCATCATCGTCGGCTCGACGGTTTTGCGGGCGCTGTTCGGGCGCGCGCTGGGTTCGGCCGCAACCGGCGTCGTCGCCGGATCATTCGCCTGGTGGCTGACGAAGCTGCTCGGCCTCGCCGTCGGCGTCGGAATCTTCGGGCTCGTTGTCGCGCTGATGCTCGGCTTTGGCGGCGGCGGCCGCTGGTCGAGCCGGCCGCGTCACGGCGGCTGGTCGTCGGGCGGCTGGGGCCGTGGCGGCGGATTCGGCGCCGGCCGGGGAGGCGGATTTGGCGGCGGTGGCGGCAGCTTCGGCGGCGGCGGCGCATCGGGGCGCTGGTAGCCCATGCAAGCCGCACGTTTGCTGCGTCACCTGTTCGCGACCCGCTGGGGTACGCGCCGCCGCTTCACCGTGCAAGTGCTTGCGCGCATCGAGCAGGCGCTCGTTCGAATCGAGGAACGGCACGCGGGCGAAATACGATTCGCGATCGAAACGGCATTCGAACTGCCGGAGCTATGGTACGGACTGACGCCGCGGCAGCGCGCGTTGCAGGTGTTCGGGCACCTGGGCGTTTGGGACACGGCCGGCAACAACGGGGTGCTCATCTACCTGCTGATGGCGGATCATGACGTCGAAATCGTCGCGGACCGGGCCATTGCGGCGCAAGTGCCGCAGGCCGAGTGGGACTCAGTGTGCCGTGACATGGAAGATCATTTCCGCGCGGGACGCTTGGCCGAGGGAGGCCGAAGCCGGCATAGCCGCCGTCGGGCAGCTGCTCGGCAAGCATTTTCCCGGTCATGGCGGGGATCGCGACGAGCAGCCGCAGGAACTGGCCGGTGCTCCTGTAGCGGCTTTCGCCCGCCAGGTCCCGCTCACGCGAGCGAGTGATAGACCTTCTGCACGTCGTCGTCCTGCTCGAGCAGGTCGATCAGTTCGAGCGCCTCATTGGCGGCCGCTGCCGGCAGCTCGACGGGCGTCGTACAGATGTACTCCTGCTCCGCGGACAGCGGCACGAGACGCCTGTCCTCGAGACGCTTCTGCAACAGCCCGAAGTTCTCGAACAGGCAACGCACCACAAGTTGCGGCTCGCCCTTGTCGCCCGTGCCTTCGCCCATCTCCTCGAGGCCGTGATCGATCAGGTCGAGTTCGAGATCGTCCGGGTCGATGCCGGCCCGGGTCGAGGCGGAACACACCCATGCGGCCGGAACAGGAAGCTGACGCTGCCGTTGTTCGCGAGATTGCCGCCGTGCTTCGCGAGAATGTTTCGCACGCCCGCCACGGTACGGGTCGGGTTATCGGTGGCGGTTTCGACCAGCACCGCGACGCCATGGGGCGCATAGCCCTCGTACAGCACCTGCTGGTAATCGGCGGCGCCCTGGCCGGAGGCTCGTTTGATCGCAGCCTCGACGCGGTCTTTCGGCATGTTGATCGCGCGGGCGTTCTGGATCACGCGGCGTAGCGTCGGATTGTTGGCCGGATCCGGGCCCGCGGACTTTACGGCGATGGTGATGTCCTTGCCAATGCGCGCGAACTGCTTCGCCATGCGTTCCAGCGGGCGAACATCGCGTGCTTGCGGACTTCGAATATGCGTCCCATCGCGGCAGTATCGCATCGGCGGCGCGGCTGCGGGTAGGATGCCGCCATGCGCGAAGCCTTGCAGCGATGGGCGGTCAATCGGATCCTGAACGTCTCGCGCGCCGTGATGGCGAAAGAGCTGTCGCCCGTGCGCGTGCGCGCCCTGGCCGCGCGCGTGGGTCCGCTCATCGCGCGCCGCGAATCCTATGAAGCGTCCGCTGCGGTCGCGGTCGGCGACGCAAGCGCCCGATGGGTGCAGCCGGCCGGCATCCAGGCCAGTGGCGTCATTCTCTATCTCCACGGCGGCGGTTTCATCGCCGAGTCGCGCGCTGTCCACGATCCGCTGCTCGCCGCGCTCGGCCGCGCGGCCGGCGCGCGCGGGCTGATGGTCGACTACCGGCTCGCGCCCGAGCATCCGTTTCCGGCGGCGACGGACGATTGCTTCGCGGCCTGGCATTTCCTGCTGTCCTCCGGCATCGATCCCGGCCGCATCGTGATTGTGGGTGACTGGCCGGCGGCAACCTCGCGGTCGTGACTGCGATGCGCGCGCGGGACGAAGGCTTGCCGCAACCGGCCGGGCTCGTGCTGCTGTCACCCGTTCTCGACCTGACATTCAGTGGCGAGTCTATCCAGCGAAATGACGGGCGCGACCCGATGTTTCGCGCAGTGAGCGTGCGTGGGCTGACGCATGGTACGGCAAGGGAATGGATCTGCGCGACCCGCGGCTGTCGCCGCTCTACGGCCGGCTGACCGGTCTGCCGCCGGCGCTCGTCGTCGTCGGAAGCTCCGAACTGCTGCTCGACGACTCGCTGCGATTTGCCGCGAAGGCGCCTGGCGCGAAGCTCAGCATCTGGCACGACATGCCGCACGTGTTTCCGGCCATGCGCGGTCTGGCCGCGGGCGACCGGGCGATCGCGGAGATCGGCGAATTCATCCGGGAACGCACCGCTTCCGCCACGACCGGCTCAGGCTGAGGAGTTACGCATGCATCCGCTCACGCGGCATATCACCGATGTCCCGGACTTTCCGAAGCCGGGCATCTTGTTCCGTGACATTACGCCGCTCCTGCGGGCGCACTTCGGCGAAACAGTCGCGGCGCTCGCGGCGCTGTGGACGCCGGCCGAATGGGCGGGAATCGACGCGGTCGCAGGCGTCGAGTCGCGCGGCTTCATACTGGCTGCGGCGCTCGCCGCCCGGCGTGGCAAGGGTTTCGTACCGATCCGCAAGAAAGGCAAGCTGCCGCCGCCCGTCGTGGATCGTCCTTACGAACTCGAGTACGGATCCGGCGTGCTCGAGATGCAGCGAGGCGAAGGCCGGCTCTTGCTCGTCGACGACGTGCTCGCGACCGGCGGCACGTTCGCCGCCGCGGCCGAGCTCGCAATCGACGCGGGGTTTCGCGTCGAGCAGGCAGGCGTGCTGATCGATCTCGGCATCGTCCCGCAGTTCCGCTTCCAGGGTATGACCCTACGCACCGTCATCCGCTATGGCGGCTGACCTGCCGCCGGTCCTGGTCGCGATGGCGCTCGCCGCCGAAGGCGCCGGACGGTTCGAGTCCGCCGGCATCGCCGTCCTTTATACGGGCGTCGGCAAGGTCAATGCGGCCATCGCATTGACGCGCGCGCTCTTGAAATACCACCATGCCGGAATCGCGACTCCGCTCGTCGTCAATTTCGGCACGGCCGGCGGCCTGCGCCACGCGCCGCGAACGCTCGTCAGCTGCCGCCGTTTCGTGGACCGCGACATGGATGTGACCGCGCTCGGCTTCGCGCATGGCACGACGCCATTCGATGCGCTGCCGCCGGTGCTCGAGTTCGCGCCGCATTTTCCCGGCCTGCCGGATGCGATCTGCGGTTCCGGCGATTCCTTTTCGACGGCCGCGGAGCAGTCACGGATCGACGTGATCGACATGGAGGCCTATGCGCTGGCAAAGGCCTGCCGCATCGCCGGCGCGGATTTCGCCTGCGCCAAGTACGTCAGCGACGCCGCTGACCAGGACGCGGCGCGGCACTGGCAGGAAAATGTCGCGGGAGCGGCCGACCTGTTCGTCGGCCTTTATAGGAACTCGTCAGCCGGCCGCTGTGAGGCGCGAGCCGCGCTTGGGGCCATGAAGCCGCGCACCAGTTCGAGCGCGGATTTCTCACAAGGCGGCAGTTCGACCTCGCTCTCTCCCAGCGGCTTCGTCCGTTCGCCCCAGCGCAGCATGTGCGCAGACCAGGACAGTCCTGCGCCGAATCCCGTCAGCAGCAGGTTGCTGCCGGGCAGGACGCGGCTCTCGTCGAGTGCCTCGACCAGCGCGACCGGCACGGTGGCGGAAGACATGTTGCCGTAGCGCTGGATATTGACGAAGCAGCGCTCCATCGGAATGCCGGCCCGTTTCACGACGGCCTCGATGATGCGCAGATTCGCCTGGTGTGGCACGACGAGATGCACTTCGGAGGCGGTTATCCCGGTCGCCTTCAGCACGGTCTCGCAGGCCTGGCTCATGCCGACCACCGCGCGCTTGAAAATCTCCTGGCCGTCGAAAACCCATTCGGTGTCGCCGAGCACCCAGTCGCGGTTCGCGTAATTGGAGCCCATGCCGTGCACCTGCAGGATGCCGCGCGCATCGCCATAGCAGCCGAGCCGGTCGGCGAGCACGCCTTCCTGCTTCGACTCGCCTGCAGCACGACCGCTGCGCAGCCGTCGCCGAACAGCACCGAGACATTCCGGTTGGTCCAGTCCATCAGCGGCGTGATCAGTTCGCCGCCGATCACGAGGACATTCCTCACGGTGCCCGACTTGATCATCGCGGAGGCCGTCGTCAGGCCGTAGAGAAAGCTCGTGCAGGCCGTGTTGACGTCCATCGCACCCGCGCCGTTCGCACCCAGGCGATTCTGCAGCCCCGAGGCCATGTTCGGCACCTGCTCGTCCATGCTGCAGGTGCCGAAGACGATCAGGTCGAGATCCCTCGCCGTGAGGCCCGCCGCCGCGAGCGCACGGCAGGCCGCGACATAGGCGAGTTCGCCGAGCGGAACGTGGGACACGCGTCGCTCATTGATTCCGGTGCGCGAACGGATCCACTCGTCGTCCGTGTCGAGGAAAGTCGCCAGGTCGGCGTTCGTCAGAATGGCCGGCGGCATGCACTTGCCCCAGCCCGTGATAGTCGCAAACTGCACGGATGGACCTCGCCGATGCCGGGACCCGATTGTACATTCCAACCCTTGGGTCAGCCGCCGCGTCCAAGATCATGAAAGAATTGAATTTGGCACCCCAGGGGGCGGAGTGACGGACTTGGCGAGGCAGCCGGCCGAAACCGAAAACGAGCGAATTGCGAGGGCGAGGCAGGGCGATGTCCAGGCCTTCGAAGCCCTCTATCGCGAGCATGTCGGGCGGGTATATGGCCTGTGCCTGCGCATGGCCGGCGAACCGCAGACCGCTGAGGACCTGACGCAGGACACCTTCGTCAATGCCTGGCGAAGCCTGCCCGGGTACGAAGGACGCAGCAGCCTGTCGACCTGGCTGCATCGGATCGCGGTCAACGCGGTGCTCGCAAAAAGGCGAAGCCCCATCGGCCGGAACGAGATCAGCCTGACGGACGAAAGCGGAGAACAGATGGAATTCGCGGCGGAACCGGACATGGATGAAGCGACACCGATCGACCTCGAGCGGGCGATCGCTGCATTACCGCCGGGCGCGCGCGACATCGTCGTGCTGCACGGCATCTACGGTTACAGCCACGAGGAAGCCGCAACGATGCTCGGACTCGCCGTCGGAACCTGCAAGGCGCAACTGCATCGCGCGAGGTATCTGATGCGCGGGCGATTGCGGATGGAGGCAACGACATGACGACCCTGCCATTTGGCGAACGCAAGCGCGATCAGGATCCGCTGCTCGCGAAGGCGGCCGAATTGCCCAAAGACATCGCTCCGGCGCAT
This sequence comes from uncultured Gammaproteobacteria bacterium, assembly GCA_963839885.1. Lineage (GTDB taxonomy): Bacteria > Pseudomonadota > Gammaproteobacteria > Steroidobacterales > Steroidobacteraceae > SCUD01. The sequence continues at coordinate 35,713 of CAWIWZ010000015.1, read as the reverse complement.
GACTTGTGGCCCGGCATCCGCGCGCGCCTCGACGAGGCGCCGCGGCGGGCGCGGTCATTCGGCTGGCCGATGGCGCTCGCGGCCGGCCTGCTGGCGGCCGCGGTTTCGGCGCTTCTGACCTGGGGCCTGATGCGCGAACCGGCGACGCCGGCGGCCGGACAGCTGGCAACGACCGCCACGCCGCAGCCTGATTTCTTGCCGGTCAATTACGGCGCCAATTCGGCGATCGGCGCCAAGCAGCTCGCCGCGCGCGACGCACTGCTCGTCCAGTTCCGGCAGAGCCTCGATCGGCTGTCGCCGAAAACGCGCCAGGCAGTCATCGCGAATCTGGCGGTCATCCAGCGCGCCGCCGACGAGATCGATGCGGCGCTGGCGCAGGATCCGGCGAGCGGGCTCCTGAACGAGCTGCTGGTCAGCGCCTACCAGCAGGAATTGCAGTTGTATTCGAAGGTCGTCACCACCGGTGGCGACATCACGAGGAGATCTTGAGATGACGATTCGTTCGACCCTGTTGACCGCGGCTGTGCTTGCGGCCCTGTCGCAGTCCGCGATCGCGGAACAGAACTTGAACAAGCGCGCGACGGTCGCCCCCGACGTGACCGTGGATGTCTCGAACGTCCAGGGTAGCGTGAGCGTGATCGCCTGGGACCGCAACGAAGTGGAACTGACGGCGTACCTGGAGAGCGACAAGGACCGCCTCGAGTTTGAAGCGACCGAACGCCAGGTCCGCATCGAGGTGGAGAGACCAGACCATCACCGGTATCGCGACGAAGACGACGCGACCCTCTCGCTCAAGGTGCCGAAAGGCGCACGCCTGATCATCGAAACGGTCAGCGCGGATATCAATGTCGACGGCGTCCGCGGCGAGCAGCGCCTCGAGACCGTCAGCGGCGACGTCAATACCCGGGCCTACGATCAGCCCTTGTCGCTGCACGCGGTGTCCGGTGAGCTCACCGTCGCCGGTAGCGGCGGCAAGGCGACACTCACGACCGAAAATGTGAGTGGGACGACGATCGTGAGCGGGATCCGCGGTGAATTCGAGGGCCCGACCGTCAGCGGCAGCATCGACGCGAGTATCGCGGCAGCGGAGCGGCTACACGTCGAGACGGTATCCGGCGATGCCGACATCAAGGCGGAACTCGCCCCGGCGGCGCGCGTGGAAATGGAATCGGTCAGCGGCTCGCTTTCGCTGGTGATCAAACCGCCCGTCAACGCCGATTTCGAGATCGAGTCGTTCAGCGGCGATATCGACACCTGTTTCGGGGCGCAGCCTCGCGACAAGAGCAAGTACGGACCCGGCAGCGAGCTCGACTTCACCCAGGGCAAGGGCGGGCCACGGGTCGTGATCGAATCTCTCAGCGGGGACATCAAGGTCTGCGACCGTTGATAGAATCCGGGGGTCCCCACGGGCCCCCGGTTCATGCCACTGACGAAACCCTACAAGATCGCATTTGCCGCCATCGCGCTCGTCGTGCTGGCGGTTGCGGCGTTGCTATGGATCATCGGCCGCACGCCCTTCGTGCGCGAGATAGTCGCCGGCTGGGTGACCGAAGCGACCGGCCTGCCGGCGGCAGTCGAATCGGTTTCCATCGGTCTGCTGCGCGGGCCCGCGTTCGAATTGCACGGGCTCAAGATCGCCCAACCGCCGGGATTCGGCACGAAACCGCTCATCGAAGTAGGGAATGCCCGCCTCACCACGCCGTGGAGCAGCTTGTGCGGCGATCCGGTCGCGCACTCGGTAACGATCGACGAAGCGGTGCTTCGCGCGGCTGTTGCGGCCGACGGCAGCGATAACTGGACCGGACTGATCGAGCACCTGAACGCTGGCGACGACGAGCAGCCCGTGCCCGCCTGGTCGGTCGGCAAGCTCGAAGTGCGCAAGAGCGCGGTCGAATACGACGACGCGGCGGCGGCAACGCACTTTCGCCTGACTGCGATCACGATCATTGCGGCCGACGTTTCCCCGGCGGCGGATTTTCCCGTGGAACTGCAACTCGGCGGCGTCTCGGGGCCGAATACATTCCTGCTCGCATTCGATGGGCGCGGACTCGCGGACACCAATGCCGGGCGTTTTGCGGCAACGGGGCTCGACGTGCGCGGCTGGACGGGCGGCGACCCACTGCCGCTCGCTGGCGTCGAACTGCTGGGCAAGATCAAGGCAATTACCTTCGACAGCGAGGCGGGCGTCGCTGCGATCGACGGCGGCACCTTCAATCTCGCGGGAATCCCGGGCGAGTTCGCCGGCAGCCTGTATATCGGCGAGCCGGATGACAAGACGCTGATCGTCTTCAAAACGAAGCCTTTTGCGCCGCGCGCGCCTGCGATTGCCTTCGGAAAGCCGCTGCCGCGCACGACGGATGAAACTGCGTTCGGGACATTCCAGATTTCCGTCGAAGGGCGCATGAAGGATGGGGTGCTGCATCTCGATCCGATCGAAGGCCGGCTCGACGAAACGCAGTTTAACGGGCGGTTCGTGCCGGAAAAGCGCCTGATCCGCGTCACGGCCGACCGGATCGAAGTGGACCGTTACCTCGCGCCGGACGTAAAGCGCCGCCGGCAGAAAAAAGCGACGCTGGAAGCGGCGGTAGCGGAACTGGGCGAACTGGACATCGATGCGGAAATCCGCATCGGCGAAGCGCACGTCGCCGGCGCGCGCCTGCGCGACTCGGTCATTCGCGTCGAACGGACCGGCGGGAGCGGCACTTGAAAATCGCGCCGCTGCTGCTGCCGTGGTTCGAATCGCATGGCCGCCGCGGATTGCCCTGGCAGCGCGATGCAACGCCGTACCGTATCTGGGTCTCCGAAGTGATGCTGCAGCAGACGCAGGTAGAGACGGTCATCCCGTACTTCACGCGATTCGTCGCGCAATTTCCCGACGTCGCGTCGCTCGCCGCCGCTTCAGAAGACGAGGTGCTCGCGCTCTGGTCCGGGCTCGGCTACTACGCGCGTGGACGCAACCTGCATCGCGCGGCGCAGGATATCGTCTCGCGCCACGGCGGCGTCCTGCCCCAGACACTGGAAGCGCTGATGGCGCTTCCGGGCATCGGGAAATCGACGGCGGGCGCCATCCTCGCGCTCGCGCACGGCCAGCGACATCCGATACTTGACGGCAACGTGAAGCGTGTGTTGTCGCGCGTTTTCGCGGTTCGTGAGGCGCCGGATCGGCGGAGCCACGGCGCGGCTCTGGGCTCTCGCGGACGCCTGTACGCCCGACACGCATGTCGCCGAATACACGCAGGCGATCATGGATCTCGGCGCGACGCTCTGCACGCGCGCCGGCCGGACTGCGAACGCTGTCCGCTCGCAGACGGTTGCGCGGCGCGCGCGCTGGATCTCGTCGACGCGTTGCCGGCGCGCCGCGTGCGTGCGCCGCGGCGGCAGGAGCGCACACAGATGGTGTTCGTCGTGCACGACGGGCGGCTGCTGCTGCGCCGCCGCCCGGCCCGCGGCATCTGGGGCGGATTGTGGGCGCCGCCCGAATTTCCGGATGCAGGCGCCGCGCGCCGCTGGTGGCAGTCGCGTTTCGGCGCGACCGCGGGCAAGGAACGCCGGCTTCCCGTGCTGCGCCACGCATTCACCCATTTCGATCTCGACATCGAGCCTTGGGTCATCGAACTGCACCGTGCGCGGGCCGCGGTGCGGATGCCATCTGGCAGGACCTACGCTCCACTCCTCCTTTGGTCTGCCGGCGCCTGTGGCAAGATTGATCGAGGAGGGTCTCCATGGCGAGGATGGTGCAGTGCGTGCTGCTCGGCCGCGAGGCGGAAGGCCTGGAGCGCGTGCCCTATCCGGGTGAACTCGGCCAGCGCATCTTCGACAACGTGTCGAAGGAGGCGTGGAAGAAGTGGCTCGGCCACCAGACCATGCTGATCAACGAATATCGGCTCGTGCCTTTCGAGCCGAAGGCGCGGAAGTTCCTCGTCGGAGAGATGGAGAAGTTTTTCTTCGGCAGCGGTTCGAAAGCGCCGGAAGGATTCGTCGCACCAAAGCCCGGGGAATGACGGGTTTCGATTGTTCCTGCGCCGGTTTCTTGACGCGCTTCGACGCGCCCCTGTCTAATAGCGGCCCCGCAAATGGCCAGGTAGCTCAGTTGGTAGAGCAGCGGACTGAAAATCCGCGTGTCGGTGGTTCGATTCCGCCCCTGGCCACCACCCCCACCTCGATGAACCGCAAGCGGTTTCCGGCGTCACCCGCGGACTATCGGCGGCGCCGGGATGCGAGCTCGACCGACCATCGGACTTCTGAATTTCTGGTCAGTCGCCCGCGGTCCGCGACGCGGTCGCGGGGCGGCAATCTGGCGAACTGAAAACCTGGCTCGGGCTTGTCCGCCGCAAAAGCTCTCGAAGTGTCCGCTATCGGCCAGGAACGTACGTTCCTGAAGTGGACTATAGTCACCGGCCACCCCTCAAGCTGCGTGGCGGCGCAAGGCCAGCGGAAAAGCAATCTTGAATGGGCCCAACAACACGAACGGGAGATACGAATGAAGGAAGTATTACTAGTCTTGACGAGTATGTTTTTCTTCGTAGGTGCGTTTGCTCACGCTGACGAGGCAACTGAGCAAGAAGTGATCAAGACGATCATGGATGGCAATGCTTATACCAAGAAGAATCTCAAGGACGAGATCGACACCGTGTCGAAGGATGGGTCGTTGGAATTCTGGTCAAGTGGCGGATTTCTGCAGGAAGTCAAACCCGCAAGCAAGCCCAACGAATATGAATCGGTCAATATTGACGCGAAACATATTCACGTCATCACCTTGGTGCCGGGTAAAGTTGCGGTCGCGCAATATTACTCAGAGGGTTCAATGGCCCCGAAAGGTAGCGCCGCTGTGAGTAATTACCGAACGCGAACAACGCAGGTGTTTGTCAAAGAAGGTGGCAAGTGGAAAGTTCGGGCCGCGCATTGGTCGCCGATCACCGGCGGCTCGGGAACGAGCCAGACCGCGGTAAATTAGTGATCTAATTTTCTGTTTGCCGGTGTCTGGTGGTGAAATTGCCAGGCCCCCTAGCGACAGTTCTGAAGACTATGAGCCCCGGCCAGTCCGGGGCTTTTCTTGATTGTGTTTGGAATAGAACATCTGAGCCACTGACTTCCAGCCAGCGCGAACAAGCCAAGAGGCTCTTTCAGAGCAGGAACAGAACGCCAAGAATCGCGGATGCAGTCATCGTGACCAGGTATGGCAGCGCCATCCAAACCATTCGAAAATAGGAAAGCCTGATCAGCGGCGCCAATGCCGAAGTCAGCAGGAAAAGAAAAGCGGCCTGGCCATTCGGTGTCGCAATGCTTGGGATGTTAGTGCCGGTGTTGATCGCGACGGCTAACGCATCAAATTGATCCGGCGAGAGATCGCCAGCCAAAAACGCATCTTTGACCTGTGTGATGAAGATCGTCGCGACGAACACGTTGTCGCTGACGATTGACAGTAGTCCCGAGGCGCTGAAGAGTGCAATCGGTTGATCGTCTTGGTCCAAATGCAGCACCCACTCTAGAAACGGCTCGAACAGATGCTGCTGATGGATCATGCCAACGATCGCAAAGAATACGACCAGCAATGCCGTGAATGGCAGCGCAGCCTCGAAGGCTTTGCCAAGCCGGCCTTCGTCCACGATCCCAGTGAACGCGGTCGCCAGCACGATGATCGCAAGGCCAATGACACCGATTTCGGCGACGTGAAAAGCAAGCGCGACGACAAGCAGGATTGCGACGATCCCTTGCACCACAATCACCTGTTTGTGGCGCGGCGTCATCTGCTCTGACTCGCGTCGCTCGAATTCCTGCAAAACTTCGCGGGCCGCCGCGGGCATCGAGGAACCGTAACCGAACAGCGCATACCGCTCGACCAGCAGGCATGTCGCGAAGCCGGCGATCACCGCAGGCAGGGTTACCGGGGCCATCTCGATGGCGAACCGCATGAACTCCCAGCCAGCCTCCTTGCCGATGAGCAGATTCTGCGGCTCTCCCACCAGCGTACAAACACCGCCGATGGTTGTGCCGACGGCACCATGCATCAGGAGACTTCTCAGATGGGCGCGAAAACCATCCAGATCCGATCTGTGGACTTCGCGAATGTCACCGTCAGACGTCGCGTCGTGCGACTCTTCCTGGTGCGGCTTGCCCGAAGCCACGCGGTGATAGACTGCATAGAATCCGCCGGCAACTGTGATAATCACCGCAAGCACCGTTAACGCATCGAGGAAAGCGGAGAGGAGCGCGCCCATCGCGACGAATAGAAGGGCGAGCAGCGGTTTGGACTGGACGCGTACCAACAGCTTCGTGAATGTGTACACCAGCATTTCGCGAAGGAAATAGATTGCCGCGACCATGAACACTAGGAGGAGAAGCACGGGCAGTCCTGTCTCGATTTCACGCTGAATGCCTGCCGGCGTGACGAGCCCTAGCAGCACGGCCTCGATGGCGAGAAGTCCGCCTGGCTGTAACGGATAGCATCGTAACGCCATCATTAGCGTGCCGATGAACTCGAAAAGAATGACCCAGCTCGTCGCGAGCGGACCCGCGACTACCAGCAAGACGGGATTTACTGCGAGGAAAACTATGACTAGCCACTTGTACCAATTGGGAGAGTGGCCAAGGAAGTTCTCCCAGTAGGCATTGCCATTGTTAGCCGGCATCGATACGGTCATCGTCGGGCTAGGGGTATGCTCGCTGCCACCAATCTATGGAGACCGTGACGGCGAGAATTAACGAGAGCGCGGCAAACAAGAGCCAGAGTCGCCGCTTGGCAGGGTCTCCCATCAGCAATTTATCCGAGCGCAGATTATCGTGCCGAATGCGCACGACGTTTCAGCGACGAAACGGAAGTTGTTCCGGAGGAAGCACGCGAATCGCGCGCTCGCAAATACGAGCATTCGAAACTGGGTGGGTGTCGCACTCATCGGGGCGCCTAAAACTATAGGTGGCTGGCGGCCCGACCAACCTGATCCTATCGACGCCGCTCGCGCATTGCCGACACCCGATAAACACATACCATCTAGCGCAAGCTACTTCAAGGGTCGTAAGGGAGTGCGGACGAACTTCTGATGCGCTTGAGTTGGATGATGTCCGCTGAGCGAGGGCAGCGCTCTGCCGATTTCCATTAGCCATCTGCAATGACATGTGCGGGAGTTTTGCGTGAATTAATCCCGCACGGTCCTGCATCGTGGGGCATTCAACGCAACGGGCGCCCCGGCTAACCGGTTGATGCAGCTAATGTTGCGGATATCGGTTTGTGACTGAAAATCCGCGTGTCGGTGGTTCGATTCCGCCCCTGGCCACCAGCCCCGATCTTAATCCCGATCCGCCTATACTCGTAGCGCAATCGTAGTTGGCCCTTCATTAGGGGACGCGTGATATTGCGCTGATCCATGCCGGAACACACACGCTCCACCGGTGCCGTCTTCCTTTCCTACGCTTCCCAGGATGCAGAGGCGGCCGCGCGCATCTGCGAGGCGCTGCGGGCGGCGGGCGTCGAGGTGTGGCTCGACAAGAGCGAATTGCGCGGGGGTGACGCCTGGGATGCGCAGATCAAGAAGCAGATCCACGATTGCGCATTATTTATTCCGCTGATTTCAGCACACACCAATGCGCGGACCGAGGGTTACTTCCGCGGCGAATGGAACCTCGCCACGCGGCGGCTCGCGAACATTGCCCATGACGCGGCGTTCCTGGTGCCGGTGGTAGTTGACGAAACCCGCGAAGACGATGCGCGCGTGCCCGAGGAATTTTTTCGGGCGCAGTGGACCTGGCTGCCGGGCGGTGAAATGACGCCGACGTTCGCCGCGCATGTGCGCCAGTTGCTGGGCCTGGATCCCGCTCCTCGTCTCACCGCGAATGCAGCTGCAACGGGGAAAATTGGGCCAAGCGCCCGAAGCGTTGGTTCTGTCCGGCCGGACAGTACGCCGCTGGTGCGCCGGTTCGCCATTCCTCTCATTGCGGTGCTGCTGGTTCTGGGTGCCGGGGCTTTCTGGTACTTCCAAGGTACGAGCGATACGCCTGCGAAGACGTCGGCAACCGCGGTCGCTGCAGTTGCGCCGAACGACAAGTCGATCGCCGTGCTCCCGTTCGCAGACATGAGCGCGGGCAAGGACCAGGAGTACTTCGCGGATGGCCTGTCGGAGGAGTTGCTCAACTTGCTGGCGAAGCTGCCCGAGCTGCGTGTGATCGGTCGCACCTCGTCGTTTCAGTTCAAGGGACGCAACGAAGACCTGCGGGTGATCGGCGAGAAGCTCAACGTCGCGCACATCCTGGAGGGCAGCGTACGGAAGTCCGGCGAGAAGGTGCGGATCACCGCGCAGCTCATCCGGGCCGCCGACGGTTCCCACCTCTGGTCAGAGATCTACGACCGCACACTCGAAGATATCTTCGTCGTGCAGGGCGACATTGCCGGTGAGGTGGTCAAGGCGCTGAAGCTCACTCTGCTCGGCACGACGTCGGTGACGCGATCCCGGCCAGTGGACCCGCAGGCCTACAACCTCACCTTGCAGGGGCATTTCTTCGTCGAGCGACGCCGCCAGAAAGACCTCGCGCGCGCAGTCTCTTACTTCAATCAGGCGCGCGAGCGCGATTCCGAGTACGCGCCGGCCTGGGTAGGTCTGTCGCGGGCATACGCGACTCAGGCCGACAACGGTTTCGTGCCGGTCGCGGACGGCTATCGACGAGCGCGCGAGGCCGCGGAGAAAGCGCTGGCGCTCGATCCCCAGCTCGCTGATGCGCATCTGGCGATGGCCTGGATCCAGCACACTTACGACTGGGACTGGGCGGCCGCGGATGCCAGCCTACGCAAAGCACTCGACCTCGAGCCCGGCAACGCCCGGGCCCTCAGGTCCTCCAGCAACTTGGCGTCGAACCTCGGACGCGTTAGCGAAGCGATCGACTTGGCGAACAAGGCCATCGAGCGCGATCCGCTGCGGCCGGGCTCCTATACCAACCTCGGTTTCTCGTTGCTGGCGGGTAACCGCGACGCGGAGGCCGAGGCCGCGTTTCGCAAGGCCCTCGAGCTCGATCCCGACGGAGCCTTCTTGCATTCGGCGCTCGGGCTGGCCCTGGTCCTACAGGGCAAGAACGACGCAGCGCTCCGGGAGATGCAGCAGGAAACCGAAGAGGTCTGGCGGCTCGCAGGATTGCCGCTCGCATATCACGCGCTCCGCCGGCGCAGCGAGTCCGACGAGGCGCTGGCGGCCCTGAAGGAGAAATACGCCGACGGGTTTGCGTATCAGATCGTCGACGTGCATGCCTTCCGTGGGGAAGCCGACCTGGCCTTCGAGTGGCTCGAGCGCGCCTATGCTCAGCGCGATGGCGGCGTCGCAGAGATCAAAGCCGATCGGCTGATGCGCGGGCTCGCCGGCGATCCGCGCTACAAGGCGTTTCTGAAGAAGCTGAAGCTACCGGAGTGATGGTGTCTAGCAACTGAAAATCCGCGTGTCGGTGGTTCGATTCCGCCCCTGGGCACCACTCCCAACTCGATGAAGCGCATGCGGTTTCGAGCATCACCTGCGGACAATTTGTGGCGCCGGGATGCAAGGTCGACCGACCGTCGGACTTCCGAACATCGGGTCAGTAACCCGCGGTGCGCGATGTCGCCGTGAGTCGGCCGGGCGGCAAACAGGCGAACTGAAAATCTGAGAACCTGTGCGGCTGCGTGCAGTCGGGGCGCCGCTTGCTGATCGCAACCCTTGAGTGTTGGGGCGGCGGCAGCACGGTACGCGCCATCGCGCGGCCGCTGCGCGGGCGACATGGCGGCCATGAATGCTCCTCGTCAGGCCAATGCCAGCCGCTCGAATTATGGCGGCAGGATTCCGTTTCGTGGATGCCTAGCGCGGACGGTCCGGGTATGATGTCCGGCCGGGGAGGGGAATCGGTGAACGAAGTTGCCTCGATGGCACGTGCTGGCATGGGCTCTCAAGTCGTACGACTTCGCAGACGCCGCTATTTCCTGCTGCGCATTGGCGACGAGACCATTCTAGACATCGCACGCTTCCTCAGTGGCGATATCAGCACGAGGCGCAACGCCCGGTGCTGGTTGCTCTGCCCTATCACCGGAAGGGAATTGCCCGTCACGGCCGAAGACCTGCAGCTCGTGATGACGCTGCCGGCGGAGACCTGGCTGGAGTGCAAGGCGGCGGTGGGCCTGGTCGACCTTGCGAGTCGCGGCATCCTGCTCGCAGATCCACCAGCCGACGGCTGGGAGCAGCTCGCGAGCGGTGAACAGACGCTCGAGCAGGCGCACTGGCTCGATGTGGCAGCCGTGTATCACGCGCATTCGAGTTGGCAGGGCGTGGAAGGCGGCGACGTCCTGCCAACGGCCGATGCCGAAACGCAGCGCGAAAACCTCGAATCATGGCGTCGCGTTCAGGGCGATCCGCCACCACACTTCGTCGAGCGCACGGACGCGCATGGCCGCATTGCGTTGCGAGTACCCGTCTTGAGCGGCGCGTTCTTCGATACCCTGATGGCTCGGCGCACAACGCGCGCATTCCGGACCGACGAGTCGCTGCCGCGGTTAGCGCTCGAGCGAATTCTCTACGCCGTATTCGGCACGCACGGCATCAAGCACTTCGCGCCCGGCGTGGCTGCAATCAAGCGGACGAGCCCCTCCGGCGGGGCGCTCCATCCCATAGAAGCCTACGTGCTCGCCATCCACGTGGATGGCGTTCCTTCGGGGCTATACCACTACGAGACGGCATCCCATGCCTTGGCGGAACTCGAACGCATGGACATCGGGAGCGCCCGCAACCTCGCATGCACGTTCATGGCGGGCCAAACGTATTTTGCGGAATCGCACGCCCTCGTGATTCACGTCGCGCGGTTCGACCGCAACTTCTGGAAGTATGCCCTGCATCGGAAGGCTTACCGGGCAGTACTCATGGACTCGGGGCACCTAAGCCAGACGTTCTACCTGACGGCAACGCATCTCGGTTTGGGGGCCTTCTACACCGCAGCCATCAACGACGCCGATATCGCGGAGCGTCTTCGGCTCCCGCGTGGTCGCGAGGCAGCCATTGCGATCAGTGGCGTGGGACTCGCCTCGAATGGTCGCGACGAACTGCATTTCGTACCGGACCCCTACGAAGCCAGCCGAAAGGAGAATGGCTAATGGATAGTAAAACGCGAGCGTTCCTGACCAAGATCCTGAAGGAGCCGAGCTTCCGTGAGCTAGCGGAGAAGGACACTGTGCAAGCGCTGGCAGACGTCGGAATTTCGGCGACGCGCGAGGAACTACCGAAGCAGATTAACCTACCAAGCAACGACGAGATCGAGGCGCTTCTCCTCCTTGATAAGCCCTTGGAGCGCCTCAAATCGTGCTTGTCAGTGTTTCACGTGTGTGGCTGGCCGAACCCCTGAGCTCGTTCGGAAGCGTCTCGCCGGCGCGTCGTCCGTACGCAGCAAGGCGCGAGACTGCATCACGTAGCGCGATCTGCCGGGCTTGCTGGCCGAGCCACTGATCCGTCCATTGCGTCTGCGCGAGTCCGGGATGCGCTGTTAGCCATCGCAGCTCGTCCATTTCGCGCGGGACATCGCCCAGCGCCCGAAAGGCGCGCGCCCGAAGCTCGTGAAGCTCCCACAGTTCCGGCAGCTTGCCGGAAGGCTGCAGCCGCGCCGCGACACCAGCGGCATCGCTTCTGAGATTGAGCTCCTCTTCCGCGAGCAGGGCGAGTTGCGCGCGAACGGGGAAACGAGCGAGTGCGCCCACCTGGCGGGCCAGTGTCAACGCGTCGCGGGCCTGGGCAGATAGACTGAGGCGGGCTCCCCAGGCCGCGGCATAGAGCAATTCCTCGATGCCGCCGGGATGGGCGTCCAATTTGGCACTGGACGAGACCTCGGCGAGATGCTGCGCAGCGAGCTCACGCGCTTTGGCGTTGTCGCCTTGCGCGGCATGCACGGCAATCAATGCAGCCCGCGCTCGCCAGCGGGGATGAGGTGAGCGCAGCCGCGCGGCATCGGGTATGGCGTCCGTGATCGTTGCACGCGCGGCTTCGATGTTGCCTCGCGCTATCAGTAGCGTCGCCCGCCGCATCTCGCGTTCGACCTCGATGTTCGCGGGCTGACGACTCATCCCGTCCAGATAGCGCCCGGCCTCGTCGAGCTTGCCCGCCGCGCACAGTGCGCTGGACAGGCCGAAGAGTCCCGGCGCTGGAGACAAGGCATGCGCGGCCCGGTACTGCTCTGCCGCCTCGTCGAGCTTGTCCTCCGCCACAAGCAGGTCGCCCAGCGTGTCGAGCGAGTAGTTGCGCAGTGGATTCGGCATTGACGCGGCCTTGCGGAACGCCGCCTCGGCGCAGGCGTAATCATGCAGCAGCCAGTAGCACACGTTTCCGATGTTGTGATGGCCGCTCACTTGATCCGGGTAGAGGGTCGCGTACGTTTGCCACAAGTCCAGGGCCGACCGAGGGTCGGTGAAGTGCGCGAGGACTGCGCGGCTGTATGCACGCGTCCGGTCGGTCAGGCGGCCGTCGATCGACAACGCCTTTTCGAGCGCTGCGCGCGCCTCCGGCCAGCGGTCCTGCGAGTACAGCACGGATCCCATGAAGGCGTGTGCCGCTGCGAAGTTTGGGTCGAGCTCGGTCGCGTGGGTGAGCGCGCCTGTGGCCTGGTGGAAGTCGCCTAGGCGTGCGAGTTGCACTGCGCGCGAGTACGCGCGCAGCGCTTCGAGATTGGGCGTGGAAACCTGCGCCAGTGGTTGCGAGGTCGACTCGATCTGGCCTAGCGACTCGCCCAAAGTGTTTCGAAGGTCACGCAACAGCCGATCCATCGCCGGCAGCGCGTTCTCCGGTCCATCGGCATCGCTCGTCTGCACCCAGACCGTGCGTCCCCGCTGAGGGTCCACGATCTCCGCGCTCAGTCGCAGCGTGCGGCCATACTGCGTCACGGACGGCACGATCACAGCGCGCGCGTGCTCGCGCACTGCGATCTCAGTGGCCATTGCACGGTCGATGGAGGTGTTGGGCGGGCGCTGCATCCGTTCGAGCGCTTGCCGCACCTGCATGTCCGGCACGACGTTGATGAAGCGTGACTGTTCGATGCCGATGCGGAACGCCGAGCCGAGCACGGCATCGAGGCGCTTGTCTGCATTGACGTTCACGACCTCGCCGAGCACTACCCAGTCGCGCTCGGTGAAGCCCAAGGCATGCTGGCTACGAAGAGTGAGGAAAAGCGGCACCGCCACTGCTGCCAACATGACCGCGCCAGCAGCGGCGAGCGCAAGGGGACTGCGCCACACCGCTCTCGTCCGCCGCGCTTTCGGCGAATCGGGAGGGTGACGCATGGGTGCGACATCGGCTTCGCCGACTTCGTGCACAGTGATCGGCTCAAGAATCCCTTTGCCTTCGTAGCGTCCGTGCGCCAACCAGCTCACGCTGCTGTGCTTCGGCTGCAACTCGTGCTCGCTGCGCCGCGCGAGCGTATACGCGACAGCTGACAACAAGATCTGACCGGGAAGCGCCAATGCCGTCAGGCGCGCGGCAACCGTTTTCGCCAAGCCTTCGACCTCGATCGGCTTTGCGCCGCGCGCCACATCGGCCGGGGCATTGGCCCATACGATGACTTCCCCGACATGGATGCCGACTCGTGCCGCGAGCGGCTGGCCGGCCTGCCGAGCCAGATCGCGCAGCTCGCGCTGGTATTCGAGCGCAAACGCGATCGCCTGGATCGGGCGGTCGAAGAGGAAGAGGAAGCCGTCGGTCTTGTCGACTTCACGCCCACCGTGGCGCTGCATGGCGGCGCGGGCGAGGCGGTCATGCCGGCTCACCAGGTCGGCGGCGGCGCGATCGCCAAGACGATCGACGAGCGCGGTCGACTCGATCAGGTCGCAGATGAGCAGGGCGCGCAGCAGCGCTTCGGGATGCTCGCTGTCAGCGCCGGCCACCGACTGGAATTGATCACTCAATAGGCGCCTGCTGGTCCCTTTATAACCTGGCGAGAGTCTACGCGCGAATCACATCCTTGGCGCCGACCTGGGACTGGCGGCGTCGATCACTTCACGTGAGGCGTGAATTTCACGGCGCACCGCGGTCGGTCCATCCGGAGTCTTACCGGCACCGGCCCCCCGGACCTTCTGGTGGCGCGTCGGGCGTTGGCTTGGGGTCGCCCGGTTTCGGCATGGGCTTCGGCTTTACAGGGTTCGGATCGTGGCGCATACGCACGAGCGGCGCCGGAGTTCCGCTGTCTCGATGCAGTGGAACTCCAGCGGCTGGTCGGCGACTGCGAGCGTAAAAGTTCCTAGTCGGGGGAGGGTCAACGTTTTCAGCCTTAGGCTAAAAGTCCCGGTGTCCGTGGTTCGATTCCGCCCCTGGCCACCAACTTCTCACCGATCGCGCCGCCAACGTGACCAACCCAAATTGGGTGTGCCGTGATTGTGACTGGAACATGCTGGATAAGTAGGCGGCAAGCGCTACAAGTGGTTGATTTACGGGATACCAAACAACCTTAAATCGTCCTAAGAACCAAGGGGTCGGGAGTTCGAATCTCTCCGGGCGCGCCAGCAGTTCCTGTGGGTGAGCTTGTTGGTTCGCTCTTGCTAGAAATCGCAAACGTCGCGGTGAGATCGGTGCTACTCATCGCGATTCTCCCGATCCAACGGCCTTGAGCAATGTGTAGTAGAAGTCGAGACCAGCGTAGAAGGACGCTACCGGCAGCCGCTCATTTAGACCATGCGCGAAATCGTCACTGCCCTTGATGAAATTGCCCGATATGCCGTACGTGGGAATACCAGCGGCACGAAACACGACCGCATCTGTGGCAAAGGGCGGCATGTCAGGAACAAGAGGAACGCCGGGGTAGGCACTGTTGAGTGCGGCTCCGACGGCAGATATGACGTCCGGGCGGAGCGGCGAGGCATCGGACTCACTGGAATCGTTTGCCAGCTCGACCTCGACACCGGCTCCGGCGAGGCGTTGCAGCGTGTCAAATACAGTTTCAAGCGACATGCCGGGAAATACCCGGCAGTTTACGGTCGCGGTCGCGGTCTGCGGCAGCGCAACGTCGGCATGACCGCCCGAAATCTGCGTGGCGACGCATGTCGTGCGCGTGCGCCCGACGTTTGTCGAATTTGACCAAAGCACGTTGGCAGCCCACTCGTCGGCTGGATTCGCAGCGAAGCGGCCCATCGCCTCGCCCAGCTCACCCGGTGTCTGTTTAGCCGTGGCCTCGAAGCTCTTCAGCGTCCATTCGTTCGACATGACCGGAAAGCGATACGCCTGCACAGCCTTCAGCGCATCCGCCAGCTGGTAAATAACATTAGGCTCGCGTGGTTGCGAGCTGTGCCCCCCGGGCCCGCGAACGGTGAATACGTAGCTGGCATTAGCTTTCTCGGCGCCCTGCACCATCGCGACGAGTGGCTTCCCCGTCGCCTCGTCAAGCACGCCGGCGCCCCCATCACCATTTAACGCAAACTCCGCGACCACGAGTTCACGGTGATTCTTGACGAGATCCGCCGCGCTCGCGCCGTCGGTTTCCTCATCCCCCGTGAAGACTATGACGAGATCGCGCTTAGGCTCGTAGTGCTCGGACTTGAGCCGAAGGAATGTGGTCGTAAGCTGCACCAAGTCCCCCTTAATATCGAGCGTGCCGCGGCCGAAAAAGAATCCGTTCTCCTCGACCAGCGCGAACGGGTCGCGCTCCCATTCCTCGCGCTTGGCCGTGACGACATCCATGTGCGCGAGCAGAAGAACCGGCCGGCCGCCGCTTCCGTCGCCGCGGTAGCGCACGATGAGTGCGGCGGTTTCGCCCTGTGGGATGACATGGATGTCGCCTTTCCGGAAATCCTGCCGAGCGGAACTTGTCAGCCAGATATCCCGCCATTGCCGGAACCTGGTTGAGACCGATGGAGTTTTGGAAACCGATGACGCGCGCAAAGATCTCGCGCGCCTCATTGCGAGTGGCCCGCGGCGTTTCACTGTGTGCTGCGTTGGCGAGCAGGGCGATTGCCAATGCGAATATCCATCTGCTCTTCATTGTGATCCCCGTGTTCTCTGCGACTCTTGAAACCGATCCGTCATGTGGACACCAAGACGGCCACCCCGATGGTAAGCATGCGCTCCACTGTTAGCCTGCGCCATTTAGGTGGCTAATCAGGGTGTCTGCAGCCACCACCCCTTCAAGTATTAGGCTCACCGCCCCTACGTCCAGATAGACTGCTTCGTGATCGCGACCAGCAAAAGGTGACGCGATGAACGAACCGGAAGTTCCTGAAGAACCTGCAGCTCCTCCAGCGAGTCCGCCGACGCCGGCGGCGGAGCCGTTCATCGCGACGTTCCGCGGTCTGTGGGCGCGCATTAAAGAACACAAGGTGGTGCAGTGGACGCTCGCCTACCTGGCGCTCGCCTATACCTTGCTGCACGCCGCCGAAATGTTGGCCGGTACGCTCAACTGGTCCCACGGGCTGTTACGACTTTTCACGCTCGTTCTCATTATTGGCGTCCCAGTCATCATCACGTTGGCCTGGTACCACGGTGCGCGCGGGCTGCAGCGCGTGAGCGGGACGGAATGCATGATCATCGCCATGCTGCTGGCGTTGGGCGGCGCGTTTCTGTGGCGTGACTCCGCGGACCACGAGCAGGCCGCCCAGAGAGCTGCTGTGAAGACTGTCAGTACAGCAGCGCCGTCTGCAGCAGCTGATACGCGGCCGTCGATTGCGGTATTGCCGTTCGAAAACCGCAGCCGCGAGGCGGACGATGCCTTCTTCGTGGACGGCGTTCACGACGACATCCTCACCCAACTCTCGAAGGTCAGCGCACTAAGGGTGATCTCCGGACGTCCGTCGAACAGTTTCGCAAAACGAAGCTGCCGATGAAGGCTATTGCTGATCAACTGGGAGTGACGAAGATCCTTGAAGGCGGCGTGCAGCGTGCCGGTGGGACCGTGCGCATCCATGTGCAATTGATCGACGCCGCGAGCGATGCGCATCTGTGGGCCGAAAGTTACGACCGAGAACTTACGGCAGCTAACGTCTTCGCTATTCAGAGCGAGATTGCCGAATCTATTGCCGGCGCGCTCAAGACCTCACTGAACGCGGCGGAACGAACGCGGCTGACACCTCCCAACCCGGAACTTGCAGGCCTGGCAGGAGTACCAGCTCGGCAAGAAAGGCCTGGTATCGCGCAACAGCGCGACCCTCGCCGAAGCCGAGACACATTTCCGCAAGGCGGTCGCACTCGATACCAGTTTTGCCCTTGCCTGGTCCGGCCTGGCCGATGCGCTCGGGTTGCAGATCGACTACGCGGGACGACCGCGGGAAGCCAGTCTGAGCGAAGCCGAGTCGGCCGCAGCGCGTGCTTTGGAGCTCGATGGGAATCTGGCCGAGGCCTGGGCTTCGGCAGGGGAAATCGCTGCCTACCGGTTTCAAAACGAACGCGCGGTGGCGATGTTGAATCGCGCGATTGCCCTGAATCCAAATTACGCGACGGCCTATCACTGGCTGGCCGGGACTTTGAGGGAAATGGGGCGGTGGGACGAAGCCTTGGTAGCCATTGAGCGAGCAGTCGCACTTGACCCCCTGTCGCCCGTCATCAATTCCCATCTTGGTATCGCGTTGCGAAACATGGGTCGATTCGATGACGCGTTGGTCGCATTCACTAGTTCATAGCAATTGATCGAACTCTATCCGGCACGTACCTACAAGTCGGTGATGGGCTGGCGGTCGGGTTTGGACGCCTCGGCGAGGCAGCGCCCAGATCCAAAAGGCAGCCGCAATCGATCCGAACTCTCCGGATAACATTGCTCGCCTCGTGGATGTGTACTGGCAGCTCGGCGACAACGCGAGCGCCGACAAATGGCTGAGGATTACTCACGATGAAGGGTCAAACTCCGGCTTCGAAACAGATTGCATCTATCCTGCTGCTCGAAAGAGGCGACGTCGCGTCGTCGCGCAAGTACGCGCAGGAAATGAGCGAAATGGATCCTCGAGCCCTGTCATTGGTCCGCAATCACTATCTTCGCGTACGCGACTTTTCGGGAGTTCGTGCGCGCTACGCTAAAGTATTTCCGGAATTGTTCGAGAACGAACTTCCGCCAATCGGCCGGTCGGCCGACGCCGCAATTGACTTGGCGCTCGTGCTTCAGCACCCGGTGAGCAAGAGCGGGCGATGATTTTACTCGATCGCAGCGATGCGTATTTTCGGCATCGGCCTCGGGGGACCTACGGGATTGCGGACGTTCAAATCGCGGCGCTTCGCGACAACAAATCCCTGGCATTGGCCAAACTGCGCGAGGCCGAGCGAGCGGGTTGGCGCGATTTTTGGCGCTACTATCGTGACCATGATCCCAACCTCGCCCTCGATCCGCAACGAGCCCGAGTTCAAGGCCATATTTGCCGACATCGAGCGCGACGTCGCAGCCCAGCGGACTCGGCTGGCTGCACGACCTAAGGACGCGCCACTCGTTGTATCTGCGGCAAGCAAAGTTACAAAGCTAGCGACTGAAAAAATCCGCGTGCCGGTGGTTCGATTCCGCCCCTGTACCATCTTTCCGATCGCCTCGCACCCCAGGCGCGTTGAGCGGTCCGGTCCATCCGCCGATCGGCGTCAGCTATCCAGTTTGCTGCTTCAGTTGAGCGCCTATGAGTCCGTTCGCGTTCGATGTGCGACATGCTCCTGCCGCCACATACACACATCACCGCTGCTACCGCCGTGGGTAACCAGTGGTTCGATTCCGCCCCTGGCCACCACTTCCACCTCGATGAAACGCATGCGTTTTCCGCATCACCTGCGGACTATTCGTGCGCCGGGATGCATGTTGAACATCGACCATCGGACTTCTGAATATCGGGCCAGTCGCCCGCATTCTGCGACGCGGTCGCGGGTCGCGGGCGCCAATCCGGCGAACTGAAAACCTGGCAATCTGGGAACTTGCGCGGCGGCGCGCAGTCGGGGCGCCGCTTACTGAGGTCGTCTCCCGGGCGATGCTGCGTTGGCTCGGTAGCGCGAACATCAACACCGGTCGCTTGAACGGGTTGCTCGCCCCATAGGTTGTGCTTTTCTAACCAGTCGTGAACGTAGATGACCTGCTTCAATTCGTAGATCCCGTGCAGCAACGGTCTAATGAAGAAGCGAGGCGTTCGAACGTCTTCTACCCATGATGGACCGAAACAGAGCACCGCTCACCAGGAGCTCGTGCGCGATGAAATTGCGACGCTTAACAGCTTCTGTATAGTAGAACAAAGTCTTTCCGCATCCCGCTTTCCTTGAGCTCACTAACGACGCGACCGAGTGTCCAGCGCTCCATTTGGTCGAATTCGTAGCCATACCTTCTAGCGAGTATCTGCTTCAGGACAAGCTCAAGAAGTTTGAGTCTTGCCCATGAACGTGGCGAACTGTTCAAGAGACGATTGCTTGCCATATGCAACACATCTTCTGAAAACGGCGCGCTGAAGCTGCTTGGGCGATAGCTGTGGGGGTTTCTTTTTTGCAGCCATTGGGGGATCAGACTCCAATTTGTAATGAGCGTCGTACATCAGGGTGCCATGAATCAAATGGCCCGGCACCTCGCGGCACCGGCTGTCGGATTCCTGGCAGGAAATAGGCTGCGCTATCCAGCTTCAGTAGATCTAGCTCAATAGGGCTCGGTGATCGGTCAGGAACTGCCGCGGGCGCGACGTCGTGCAAGCTCCCTGCACGGCGCCCGAGGGCCACTCGATGCGCAGCGTGTCGATGATCTTCGCGTCCGCCAGGCCGAACTCGGCGTTCAGGCTCTGCTGGTTGCCTTGGCTGTCGCCGCCGGAGATCTCGCGCACCTGCCAGCGGCTCTCGCCACGATAGAAGGCGTTGACGCGGACCTTCGCGCCGATCGCCGGAGCGGTTCGAGACCGTGCCGACCAGCTTCACGTTCAGCCAGGCGTTGGTGTTGCCATCGTTGTGATAGAGCAGGTTGGTCTGCGGATCGGCGCGCAGAACGCGCCCTTGCGAGACGAAGAGATCCAGGAAACCGTCGTTGTCGTAGTCGCCCCAGCTCGGCAGCCCGCGCCGCGTCGATGCGATCGGTGACGACCGGCCCCTCGGTGACCTTTGTGAACGTGCCGTCGCCGTCGTTGTGATACAGGAAGCTGCCAGGTCGATGCGGCGTGGCGACAGCGAGGTCGACCGCTGTCACGATAGAGATCGATGAAGCCGTCGTTGTCGTAGTCGCCCCAGGCGCACGCAGAGAAGACGCGACGCAGGAATCGGGTCCTCGACGACCGCGCTGTCGCTGACGCGGGTGAACGTGCCGTCTCCGTCGTTGTGATAGAGGGAGTTCGTCTGCGTTCGCCAGGAAGAGGTCGGCGAAGCCGTCGTTGTCGTAGTCGGCCCAGCAAGACCCGAGCGTGTCTCGTCCTGGTCGCTGAGTCCGCTGTCGGTGACTCGCGTGAACGCGCCGTCTCCGTCGTTCCGGTAGAGAACGCTCGTGAAACGGCGCAGCGAGCAGAACACGTTGGAGACGAACAAGTCCAGGTCGCCGTCGTCGTCGTAGTCCACCCAGCTCGACCCTTCGATAGTCCGCTGCTCTCTCGTTCACGACGATCGTGGTCAAGGATCCGGGTGAACGATCCGTCGCCATTGTTGTGGAACAATCGATTGATGACGTCGTGGCCAGCGATGAACAGGTCGAGGAACCCGTCGTTGTCGTAGTCCCCCCAGCTCGGAGCGTGGAATCCGTGGATTCGGTGTTCGTCATTGTAGATGGCGTTGTCGGTCCACGGAGAACGTCCCGTCGCCGTTGTTGCGGTAGAGTATGTTGTGCGCGACTTCCGGATTCCCGGCCGTGACGATCAGGTCGAGGTGGCCGTCGTTGTCGTAGTCGCCCCAGGCCGACCCGTGCTGGTTGCTCGGGATTTTCGGCATGTCCGCGTCAGCGACGAGCGTGAACGTGCCGTCACGATTGTTGTGATAGAGGAAGTTCGGCTCCGAGGGGTACTCGGAGCCGACGAAGAGATCGAGCCACCCGTCGTCGTCGTAGTCGCCCCACGACCCGTTCCAAAACATGGCCTCCGCGCTGACGATTTCCCCGCGGGTGACCTTGGTGAATGAAGCGCCGGCCTCGAAATCGCTGTGCGCTTGGCTCTTCCCAGGGATTAACGTTGCGCCTTCAAAGGCTTGCACGTTCTTCACGGGGTTCTCTGCATTCGCACTATCAACCGCGAGCATCGTCACCGAGCCAGCCCAAAGTATCGACACTACACTCGCACGCATTTGTGCCAACCCTCCGTTCCAGTGTCCTTTCTAATGGTCAATGCCAATGGAACAAGCACCTGGCCCTCGACCGCGGCGATGGTGAGGGATGATTTATTTAGAGTCCCTCTTGAGCCATTCGGGTACCAGAATTTGAGTCGATCGGAGATCCGCTGCCCAGTCTGACTGCAACAGGCTCTTAGTCAGCTTCGCGAGTCACGTCGCTAGGTCGTGCGCAGCTACGTCGCGGAGGACGGTCGCGGAGGGCAACCGGGTCTTGCGGGCGCTGGCGAATGCCGCGGGAAGAGCAACCAAGTAGCGTAGTTCAACCTTGAGCTATAGGCGCCAAATCGCGCCCGCGATTTGAATCTTGCGGGAGTTTTGCGTGAATCAGTCCTGCACGGTCCTGCATCGTTGGCCATTTCGGTGCAACGGACGCCAGCCAATCTATTGATGCAGTTGATGTTTCAAAATTTGGCCCGGGACTGAAAATCCGCGTGTCGGTGGTTCGATTCCGCCCCTGGCCACCATCCCCAACTCGATGAAGCGCATGCGGTTTCGAGCATCACCTGCGGACTATCGGTTCCGCCGGCGCGCCGAGTCGGCCGACCACCGGACTTCGGGTTCGCGCTTCATGTCAGCGCGCTCATTCCCAAGATCGACCGAGCAGGTCGAGCGAGTCTTTGCCGCCGCTCGAGGAGCAGACGCAGCTGCCGAGCGGATCATCGTCTGGCATCATTCGTAGAGCTTCTTGCCAATCCCCTTGTAGTAGGCCGGTACGTTCGGGTCCGTCCCTTCATACGCGTGCTTGCTCATGTCGGGCGAATAGCGGCTGGCGGGAGGCGTGCGCCCGAGAGCTTCGGCCATTGCGCGGAGGTGATGCGGACCCGCGCCGCAGCACAGCCCCAGGTAGCGGACGCCTTTCGCATGCGCGGCTTTCGCGAACTCCGCGATCTCGAATCGATTGCACTGGAACGGGTCCAGCGCTGTCGGAAATGTGCGCGAGCTTGGCAGGCAGGTGCATGCCGTGTCGCGCAGGTTCTGGAACACGGCGGCTTCGGGAGTCGTGCGGTATGGCACTGGCAACGCAGCCACGTGGCAGGTAATGGCCGCCCGGATTTCGTCCAGCAGCGGCAGCATCGTCGCGGGTCCCCGCGAGCAGTTGAGACCGACGACATCTGCGCCAGCGTCGGCGATGCGCTTGCACGCCGTCACTGCATCCGTCCCGTCGAGTAGCCCTTCGGGATCGACCGCGAACGTGATGACGGAAGGCTTGCCGGCAGCTCGAACGACCTTCAACGCTGTCAAGGCTTCATCCGTCCAGCTGAATGTCTCACCGATGATGAAGTCGGCATCCGCCTCGACTGCCCAACCGACCTGTTCCTCGAACATGGCGCGTGCCGCGTCGTGAGTCTTCTTATTCTCCGGTTCCCAGATGTTGGTGTTGCAGATGTTGCCGGCAAACAGCGCACCGCTCTCCCGGGCAACCTCCTTCGCGATCGCGAGCGCATTGCGATTGAGAGGCTCGAGCAGTTCTTCCTTGCCGATGACCCGCAGTTTCTCCCGGTGGCCGTAGTAGGTGAAGGCCTCGACCACATCCGAGCCTGCATGCACAAACTCGCGATGCAATTCGCGGACCTTTTCCGGATGTTCGAGAACGACTTCCGGGACGTACGCGCCGGCCTGGATGTAACCCCGGCGCTCGAGTTCGAATAGGTAACCCTCAGCGCAAATGATCGTGCCTTGGCTAAGTCGTTCCAACAGGCCGCGGGAGCTGGTTTTCTCTGGATTCACTGGCGATACCTCATTCCACTTTGAGCCGCCCGCAAGTCAACGATCCGACGTTGCATCGCTTGCACGCGCGAGAATGCGCCTGCGATTGTCGACGTGCAATTGACCAACGGAGATTTGTTTGCGCGCGGGATCGGGACAGTTTTGGCCTGACGAAGCGTTGGCGCCTGGCCGCGCGGTTCGATGTAAGTTCGGTCTGTTGCACCGCAAGCCGTTGAAAGAGATCGCCGGTTTAAAAAAGAGCGCGAGTTTTAGGGCACGCAGTTCGGCATAGGGTCGGTCGCAGGCCCCTGCCACGGCGGCCGCGAAAAAACGTCTTGCGGATCTTGAGCTTGGCGCATTAGAAGCGCAGCGTGGCTGCTACTGAAAATCCGCGTGTCGGTGGTTCGATTCCGCCCCTGGCCACCATTTCCTTTCAATCAATTATCAAGATATGCAAACGCTCGCAGATGTCCGTACGGCAGTTGTGCGCGCGGATCCTGTGCTATTCGTCGTCCTTGTTCGGGGAGACTGAATTCTGAGGCGCGTAAACGGGCTCGAAGCCGAACACCCAGGGCTTGGAGGTGTCGACGCTTACCCGCACGGCTTTCATGTCGGGCCAGCCGTAGACCTGTAGTCGCATCAGGTTCGGCCGCGTCACACCTGGCTTCTCCAGGTCGAGCTCGGTCAGCGGCCGATCGATCACGAACTCGTGATTGTGGCCCTGGACGATGAGCACCTGCCCGTCGAAGGCCTCGGCCTCGGCGTCGATCGCCTTGACGACGGATTCGAAGGGGCCGCCGTCGTAGCGGAGCTTCTCGTCGAACGGGTTGGAGTGGAAGGCCAGCACGATGGCGCGCTGTTTTGCACGGCGCGCTGCCGCGAAGCTCGCCTTGACCCAGGCGAGATTGGCCTGTTCACGGCGCACGAATTCGCGCGAATATCTCTCGTCACGCAGTTCCTGGTTGTTGTGCGTGCCCACCAGGTTCAGCGTCGCGAAGGTCGTGCCGCCGAAAGTCCAGCGCGCGTTTTCCGTGAACTCGGCGAACTCCGGGATCTCGTCGGACTCGCGCGCCAGCGGCAGGCGCACCTGGCCAAGGCTCTCGGGCTTTGACCAGAACACCTCGCGCATCAGCGTCAGTATCTCGATCGGGTCCGCCGCGCCGCGGTTGGCCTTCCAGCAGTCCGCCCACTCGTTGTTGCCCGGTGTATAGAACACCGCGCCGGCGAAGCGATTGAAGAAGTCCCGCTGGCTCTCCTGAAACACACGGCCGCAGTCGCCGTAGCCCTTGGTGTCGCCGACATGGATAGAGAATGCCGGGTGCGCAGCGTTGATCGCGTCGATCAGCTGGCCGTAGAGTTGATTGTCGGCCGGCGGCGCGTATGTCGTATCGCCGAGCGCCACGAAGGTGAACGGCTCAGCGGCGGCCGAAGTCGCGAACAGGGCCGCGAGCAGGATCCGCACGATCATGCGGCGACGTTAGCACAGGTGCGACCGTCGGGCGGGGCGCCGCTTTCGGTGTGACCCGTAAATTTGCCGAGCAGGTTCAGAGGCCATGAAATGGCGGTAGGCAAGAAAACACGTGCGGGTCATTACGGCCTGAGTCGGGCGAATAACAGCCATTCAGCCTCGTGAAATGCCCGTCCCGAGACCGACGCCAGACCCTTTCGCCGGCCAGGCCGGTCGCCTATGTGGCTGCTTTCAGGACCCTCACGCTCGACTGGAGTACAGTCGCGGGCGTGACCGACGACATAGGGTCGAAAACCGGGAACCGACCAGAGTCTTACACGGCGGACACGGCCGGCAAGGTGTTCATCAGCTATGCCTCGCGGGACGTTGGCGTCGCGCAAGAGTTATGTGCGGCACTCGAGGCTGCAAGCCTGCCATGCTGGATCGCGCCGCGCGACGTGCTGCCCGGGGAGTCCTATCCCGCGGCAATCGTGCAGGCGATCACCTCCTGCCGAATGCTGGTGCTCGTCCTCTCGAAGAACTCCATCGAGTCTCCGCACGTGCTGCGCGAAGTCGAGCGAGCCAGTTCGAAGAGACGGCCGGTGCTGTCGGTCCGCATGGATGCCACTGAGTTACCGCCAGAGTTTGAGTACTTCGTAAGCGCGAACCACTGGCTGAACGCCTCCGACGGCCCGATCGAGCGGATACTCCCGGCGCTCATCGAGACCGTGCGCGGCCGGCCTGCCAGCAAAACCGGGCTCGAGATACTCGCCACCGGCGGCGCTGCGCGCCCGGTAGCCGATCCGGTGCCGCTTTCCGCGCCAAGCACGCCGTCGTCGCGTTGGCGTAAGCCAGCGCTTATGGCTGCGCTCGCCGTGATGGCCGTCGGCCTGATCTACGTCCTCGCCGACAAGGCCTGGTTGTCGAAGCGTGTCGACGAGCAGAAGCCTTTGGTGGAGGCGACGCCCGCGATCCCGGAGAAGTCGGTCGCGGTGCTGCCGTTCATCGACATGAGTGAGAAGAAGGACCAGGAGTATTTCTCCGACGGCCTGTCAGAAGAACTGCTGAACCTGCTCGCCAAGATTCCGCAGTTGAAGGTTGCCGCACGCACCTCGTCGTTCTATTACAAGGGCAAGGAGGTCAAGCTGGCGGAAATTGCGCGTGAACTGAACGTCGCACATTTCCTCGAAGGATCTGTGCGCAAGGCTGGCAACCGGCTGCGCATCACCGCGCAGCTGATCCGCGTCGCGGACGGCTATCACCAGTGGTCGCACACTTTCGATCGGGAGCCTGACGACATCTTCAAGATTCAAGATGAGATTGCTGCTGCGGTGGTAACGGCACTGAAGCTCAAGCTGCTGCCCGACGACATGGAATTGAGCGCGGGGAACCGTACGGCAAACCCTGCGGCACACACCCAATACCTGTTGGGCCGGCAATTCTTCAATCGCACCAACATGGCTGACTTCCGCAGGGCGGTCGCTGCCTACGAACAGGCGATCGCGCTCGATCCGAAATACGCCTCGGCCTACGCCGGTCTTGCTGTCGCGGAAAACGAGCTATCGCATGACCCTGAGAACTCCCTTAAGGAGGTGCTGGCCGGGCAGCAGCGGGCACTGGCGGCCGCTGACCGGGCGATCGCCATCGATCCGGCGCTTTCGGAAGGCTACGCAGCGCGGGGCTTTCTGCGATTCACGATCAACTGGGATTGGACCGGTGCTGAGGCAGACCTATCGCGCGCGTTCGCCCTCGATCCGGGTTCGTATCGAACATACACCTGCTACGCATGTTTTCTCGCCAGCCTGGGGCGTTGTCTGAAGCACTCGAGATAAACAGGAAGGCGATCGAACTCGATCCCCTGTCGGCCGACACGTGGTTCCGGCGCAGCATTCAACTCAACGCCGCCGGGAGGCTGCCGGAGGCCCGCAAGGCGGCGATGCGGGCACTCGAGATCAGTCCAGAGCATGCATTCGCATGGTTCAACCTCGGCGTTACCTCGCTGCTCGAGAGTAACCCCAAGGCGGCGCTGGCCGAGTTCCGCAAGGCAAGCAAGGCACGGCGTGAGGCAGGTGTCGCGATGGCGGAGCACGATCTCGGCCACGTCAAGGAGTCGCAACGGGCGCTGGATGCACTGGTCGCCGGATATGCGTCGACCAACGCATACCAGGTCGCGGAGGTGTACGCTTGGCGAGGGGAACGGGACGCGGCCTTCACCTGGCTGGAGCGTGCCCATGCGCAACACGATGGTATCCTCGTCCAGCTCAAGTTCGATCCGCTGCTCGTCCAACTTCACGCCGACCCGCGCTTTGCGGCGATGGTAAAGAAGATGGGATTGCCGCCCTGACCGCGCGGACATCCGAGGTGGGCCCTCTGAAGTATCAGATGACCGCAGAATCCATCGACCGGCAAACACACTGGCAGAAAGTCTATCGAACTAGAGGACTGCCGATTCCGTCAGCTGGTATCGGCCGCATCTGGACGTGTCCATCGAGCTGCTGGAATTGGCCGGTTTGTCGGTGTATTCGCGAGTCATCGATATTGGCGGCGGAGCTTCGACGCTCGTGGATGATCTGCTCGATTGTGGCGTCCGTGACGTCAGCGTTCTGGATGTTTCGGATGAAGCCTTGGCCATAGCTCGAAAACGACTCGGTGATCGAGCAAAAGAAGTGAACTGGTACGTCGCGGATGTCCTGCACGCGGTGCTGCCCGCCGGCGGCTTTGACTTCTGGCATGACCGAGCAGTGTTCCACTTTCTGACTGATCCGCCGAGGCCGCTCGTTACGCGCAAATTGCGGCGGAAGCTGTAAGGATCGGCGGACACGCGGTGATTGGCGGTTTCGCACCCGACGGCCCAGAGCGGTGCAGCGGACTGCCCGTCACGCGACGGTCAGCGGAGGATATCGCCGGACTATTGCACCCACGTTCAGTCTTCTGCGAAAACGGGAGGAGCGCACGTACGCCTGCCGGACCGAACAATCGTTCGTATACGCACTCATGTTGCGCCAGTCGTGAACATCGAAAAGAACCCGAAGTCTCTTCGAGACATCCGCGATCCGAACCTGCCGGAATCTAGTCCGCCGCATGCGGGAGTTTTTGCGTGAATCAGTCCTGCATGGTCCGGCGTCGTGGGGCATGCGTTGCAACGGGCGCCTCGACTAACCGGTTGATGCAGTTGATGAAGCGGATATCAGCTTGTGACTGAAAATCCGCGTGTCGGTGGTTCGATTCCGCCCCTGGCCACCATCTTCAAAATAATATCCTCCGCCGCTAAGAGCTTTCGCGAAGGTCGGTGACAGCCGCCGGGACTCCGCAAGACTGTGGCTTGCTTCAGTCCTGGCCAATCTGCGCCATCTGCCTCGCATCCATGCGGCCACCATAGATCTCGATCCGGGACAAGCCCGTCTCGATCTCGCGAAGATCCGCTGGCGTGAGTTGGACGTTGACCGCGCCCATGTTCTCGCGCAGGTGATCCATGTTGCTTGTGCCAGGGATCGAAACAATCCATGGCTTCTGCGCCATCAACCATGCCAGCGAGATCTGGGCAGGCGTTGCGCCCTTCTTGGCGCCGAACGTCCTCAGGAACTCGATGATCGGCTGGTTGTTCTTCATGACCATCGGGCGAGAAGCGCGGAAACGTCGCTCGCAGGTCGTTCTTCGGGTCCATGGTGGACTGCACATTCACGTCCAGTGTCCCAGGCAAGAAGCCTTGGCCCAGCGGACCCCACGGAACGAAGCCAATGCCCAGCTCCTCGCAGGCCTGCAGAACGCCGTTGTGCTCCGCGCTTCTCTCTATCAGCGAATATTCGGTCTGGATGGCGGCGACCGGTTGGACCGCATGCGCGCGGCGAATGGTCCTTGCGCTGGGCTCCGACAGGCCGAAGTGCAGGACCTTTCCCTCCTGGATCAGATCCTTGACCGTGCCGGCCACGTCCTCGATCGGCACGGTCAGATCGACCCGATGCTGGTAATAGAGGTCGATGCGGTCGGTCCTGAGGCGCTTCAGCGATTCCTCGACGACCCGCCGGATGCGCTCCGGCCGGCTGTCCAACCCATTCGTGCCGTCGATCTTGAAGCCGAACTTGGTGGCGATTTTGACCTGGTCGCGGAACGGCGCGAGCGCCTCGCCGACAAGCTCCTCATTGACGTAAGGGCCGTAGACTTCAGCGGTATCGAAAAACGTTACGCCCTGCTCGTAGGCGTCGCGAATCACGCGGATGCCCTGGGCTCGGTCCACGCCCGGACCGTAGTGTCCGCCGCTGAGGCCCATGTTGCCAAAGCCCAGTTCCGAAACTTCCAGGCCGCCTAGTTTCCGGGTTTTCATTTTGTTTCCTTCTCTAATGGATTCCGCCGATTGAGCGGCCGCAAGGCTCGCCCATGACGCTGCCGCGACGGGCAGAACAGCCGCAGCGGTGATGGAGCCGGCCGCTTTCAGGAAGTCGCGCCGGCCGCTGTTGGATTGCATGTTCATGGTCATTCCTTGATCCGTTCGATCCTGACTTTCAGCGGGCCGGGTCGCTGCAACGCAGGCAAGCCTGCCTCCACGCGGCCCAATCGCACGAGTCCTCGCGAAGACTCTTTGCCGTCTTCGACAAAAATCGCCAGGTTGCCCCAAGGAGCGTAATAGGTGATGTCGCCGGTGTGAGGCTTCATGCCCGCGGGTGCGCCGGTCGTGGACAGCTTGCGCGGCAGGTCGGCGATGCGCTCGATGTCGGCGTAATCCTTCAGCGTCAGGGACAGTGGCAGCAATGCGGCGAAATCGCGGGCAGCGGCGGAGTTGTCCAGCGTAGCGATAACGACTTTGCCATCGACGTCCATGCGGATCTTCATGGGGACCTCCTGTGCCACCGAAGTGCCCGGGCTGAATGCCGAGATGCCCAGTCCTGCACCCATGAGCAACACCAGCGTCACGCGCCGGACTTGCGGGGAAAACATATCGAATGGCTCTTGCATGGGCCCATTCTCTGCCGCGCCAGGCGACATGACTAGCTAATGGATGCTTAAAGAGCATATAAGTGGAGCTAATCAATCCTCGTAAGAAGATGCATCCATGGTCAAACGCAACCTCAACGATCTCCTGTCGTTCGTCACGGTGGCGCGGGAAGGCAGCTTTACACGAGCCGCCGCGCGACTAGGGGTCACCCAATCTGCGCTCAGTCAGGCAATACGCGGCTTGGAAACACGGCTGCAAATTCGCCTACTCACCCGCACCACGCGCAGCGTCTCGCCTACCGTTGCCGGTGAACGTCTTGTGCATGCCATCGGCAACCGCTTCGACGAGATCGAAGCCGAGCTGGATGCATTGACCGAGTTGCGTGACAAGCCAGCCGGGACTGTGCGTATCACGAGCGGCGAACACGTCCTGAAGACCACGCTACTGCCGAAGCTCATGCCGTTGCTGCATCAATACCCCGACATCAACATCGAATTCGATGTCAGTTACGGGTTTAGAGACATCGTCGCGGATCGCTTCGACGCCGGCGTGCGCATGGGCGAGCACATCGATAAGGACATGATCGCCATTCCCATCGGCCCCAAGCTGCGGATGGCCGCCGTCGCGTCGCCGAGCTACTTCGCCACAAACCCGGCGCCGAAGAAGCCACAAGATCTGACTTCCCACCGCTGTATCAATCTGCGCCTCCCCACATATGGCGGCTTGTACGCTTGGGAGTTCGAACGTCGTGGTCGCAACTTGAACGTTCGCGTTGACGGACAACTCGTTGTCAATACGTCAACCTATATCGTAGTCGCGGCACTCGATGGGCTGGGCGTGGGCTTCCTGCCGGAAGAGGAATTTTCGCCGCATATTGAGAAGGGGCGCCTGGTGCGCGTGCTCGAGGATTGGTGCCCCCCATTTGCAGGCTACCATCTGTATTACCCGAGTCGTCGGCAGCGATCTCCGGCGTTCTCGCTTGTGGTCGATGCTCTACGTGTGACGTAGGTGTGTCTCGACCGGAATAAAGGCTGGACAGGGTTCAAAAATCCGCGTGTCGGTGGTTCGATTCCGCCCCTGGCCACCACTCCCAGACAGTGGCCTCTGCAACCGCATCCTGCTATTACGTCAGTATCCTATTCCGGGTGTTGACCAAATTACGGCTGCGCGAAGAGACATCATGTTAAAAACCACTTTGCTAAGTGCCGCTGTGACGATGTTTTTCGCATTCCCGACGCTTGCGGCAAAGACCACGCCGTCCGAAGTAGATGATGAAGACTCCTTTCAGCCCGTGGCAATCATTTCGAAGAATTGCGACGCAACGGTGCCTGCAACTGGCCCAGGCTCGGCGGCCGAACCAATCACTGCAGACCTATGGGAGTTGGGCGGCGACAAGAGCTACGACTGCAAATGGGTAAGAACTGAAGCGCTATTGACATGGGTGGATTATTGGCACTATCGAGCAAATGCCCACAGCGATTTTGAGGATCTGCTATTCAACAACTGGGACGACTACTCGTTCCTGATCGAGGATATTGCCGTGCCTTCGATCTCAATGCGTGATCTGCAACGCGCAACCGTCCAACTAACGGCTGTCTATGCCGAGTTGTGCAACAAAGAGCTCGGCGACAATGTCTGGATTATGGTGGGCCTTGTCATTACGGTCCGGCCGGGCTCCTTCAACATGTGCGCATTGACAAAATACTATCGCCGCCCCTTCGGCGGCTTACCGGCGAAGCCAACCGTGAAGTTCTCGGGCAGCTTTGGCGAGTGCCGAAGGACTGGTCGGAATTGCCGCGTTTGCGGGAAGCGGTGCTGAATTGGGTCACTGCGGCGCAGAAGGGGCCAGACGAGTTTCGGGTGTTCATGTACGGTCCAATTGACAATATCCAAAGAAGATCAGCGGAAGTCCCCGCTTGATCGGAATACCTAGGGAAACTTTGTTCGTGGCCCCGACTCACCGCTTCTCAAACTTCCCAGTCATCAGCGAGACTGGAATGTCGAGTATTTCTACTCCTTCGATGAACCGCCTGAGGAGTGGTCGTCAATTGAGGATGTGACGGCGTGCGTTTGTCTCGCAAGGAGACTGTGAGGATCGTTGGCCCTTGCTTCCAAGCGAGACCGACTACATGTGGGGCGGCTCACGGCATTTGCGCCGATGCTGAAAAGGATCATGGGGTTTGGTCAATCGGGTATGCGCCGGCACCCCAATAAGTGATTGGTGCCCTCGTCGGAACGCGCTGGTAGGGCACCCGTGACTGAAAATCCGCGTGTCGGTGGTTCGAATCCCGCCCCTGGCCGCGATGCGATTACCCGTCACGAGAACGGTGCGTTCTCGATGGAGCGAACCATCCCTGACATCGACCAGGGTGACGCCGCGAATTGCGACTGTAGATGGCTGTGCGTGCGCCCGCAAGATGAAGAAGACAGAAAATAAGAACGAAGTACTTCATGAAGTCACGAATGACAGATATTCATGAACGACATTGCCGGGCCGTCGCGGTCCGAATATTGCGCAGATTTCGTGGGATACCTTACTCCTAAGTTACGCACTTGCATGAAACCGGGCATTGGTCGACTAGCGCGGTTTTGCGCCGCGGGAGGGCGTAGGAGAGCCGGCGGAAATCTTCCGATCGGTGAACTCGATTCCGCCGTGTCCGCCAACTTCTCCCGATCGCGGCTTTCAGTGGTAGCGTGCCGCCCCCTCACTCCTTGTAGAAGCCGACTCCGCAGTCCAGTCCTGCGACCTGCGTATAGAAACTGGTCTTCTCGAGCGGAGTGTCTGAACCGGGGCGGGGCCACCAATACGTCACTCGCTTGATCTCGCCCTCGGTGGCGTTATCCATGATCTCCTTCCGGAGCGGATACCCTTTCTTGCCCTTAATTTCCTGCAGGTGCTCGCCCTTCAGGTAGGGGTGGGCCACCAGGACGCCATCGGAAGCGTCGGCGCAATACACATAAAGGTCGCGGTCTTTGAAGCCACCTTCGCCTTGGTTGAACGTCGCGAGGGCCTTTTCCTTGTCCTCTTTCACAGCTACGACGGCTTTCTCCAGCATGGCCTTGGCTTCCACTTCCGTGCCAAACTTCGGATCTGCGGCTAACGCCGGATTTGCAGTTGAAACAAGGACGACTGCCGCTTGGCTGATTGCGAGTGTGAGATAGACGAATCATGATTTCCTCCCTGAATTGGGCTGGTCCGTGATCTGATGGTGCAGCACACGACATCATAACCGTGCGGGAGTTTGCGGGACTCAGTCCTGCACGGTTCTGCATCGTGGGGCATTCTCTGCAACGGGCGCCCGGCTAACCGGTTGATGCAGTTAATGTCGCCGGAAATCAGTTCTTGACTGAAAATCTGCGGGTCGGTGGTTCGATTCCGCCCCTGGCCACCCCTCCCCCCGTCGATCGAGTAGTTGCCTATGCGGGCACGCCGGCATACGGTGCCAGTTGCCCCGCCGTTGGTTCCCGTAAAATACATCCGGCGGGCGTCGACGAACGGCGATCCCCAGTGGTGACAGCGAATACCATCGAACACGATGTACCTTCGGGACCTGACAAGTTACGAGTACAAGCCCGGACCGATACGCCCGAACATTCTGAATGTCGGATGGTTGTCCCGAGGGCACCCGTTTCCGACTGGCGGCGCGCCTGACGAATTCCGTCGTGTTTTGAATCAGATGGCGGCCAATCCCGTCAACGGTTGCATGGGTTGGCACGACTGCGAGTTCTGCGGCGTCTTCACGGCCTGGTTGTTCTTCTGGCGAGATCCACCCAGGCGTTGGCGTGCCGTGGCGAATGGCAACGGAGAGGTTCGCGTGCCTTCCGTCCGAGGAGACAGCACCTTTGTGGCTCCGCAACTAGTAGCTCACTACGTCGAGGCGCATCAGTACCTGCCACCCGCGGCGTTTGTCGAGGCTGTTCTGGCGTCATGAGGAACCCGAAACAGTTTCGGCATGTGATGCGCGCTGAATGGAAGGATCGTTTTCCTGCGCTGGACGGCAACAGTGGACGCAGTGGCTGTATCTATGAGAACGGCCTTATTGTCGGCGGTTGTCCCGGAAAGTGACATGTTGCAAGCGCTCGACACGCTGGAGGAGGCCTATTGTGCGGGGGCCAGAATCGAAGTCTCGAGGTTGTACCGCGATCTAAGCGGGGGCGGCGTAGGGGTAGAGCTCATCGTCTATGAAACATTTCATGTTTCCTCGGAAACTCGGATTAGCTCGATTCCATCCAACGATAGGCAAATCGCGCTCGACTAGTCAACGGAATGAAATTCATGGTCGATCAAAGCGTTGCGGGCATTGGCTTCTTACTCAGTCCGCGGGTAAGCGCTAACCCATGCCGGAAGAATCGCACCTCCACCGGTGCCGTCTTCCTTTCCTACGCCTCCCAGGACGCGGACGCGGCGGCGCGCATCTGCGATGCCTTGCGGGCAGCGGGCGTCGAGGTGTGGCTCGACAAGAGCGAGTTGCGCGGAGGTGACGCCTGGGATGCGAAGATCAAGAAGCATATCCACGAGTGCGCGTTGTTCATTCCGGTCATTTCGGCGAACACCAATGCGCGAAACGAGGGTTACTTCCGACGAGAGTGGAACCTCGCCACGCGGCGGCTCTTGGATATGTCGCAGGACACTCCTTTCCTGTTGCCAGTGGTAATTGACGAGACACGCGAAGCGAACGCTCGAGTACCGGAGGAATTCCTGCACGCACAGTGGACGAGGCTGCCAGGCGGTGAGACGCCACCCGCGTTCGCACAATTCGTGCGCCAGTTGCTGGGCCTGAGATCCCGTCACTGTATCCGCGGTACAGGCAACGGCAACGAGGGCAGTCGAGCCAGCGCCCGATGATGCCAGTTCACATGCGGCCGAGCAATGCGCCACTGGTGGCCGGTTCGGACTCGCCCGCATTGCGCTGCTGCGGTCCTGGGCGGTGGCGCTTTCTGGTACTACCGAAGGCACGAGTGACGCGCCCGCGGCGAAGCCGGTAGCTACGACGGCACCTCCCTTGCGGCAGTCGCACCCAATGAGAAGTCGATCGCGGTGCTGCCGTTCGCAGACATGAGCGCCGACAAGGACCAGGAGTACTTCGCGGATGGCCTTGCGGAGGAGTTGCTCAACCTGCTGGCGAAGCTGCCCGAGTTGCGCGTGATCGGCCGCACTTCGTCGTTCCAGTTCAAGGGACGGAACGAAGACCTGCGGGTGATCGGCGAGAAGCTCAACGTCGCGCACATCCTGGAGGGCAGCGTGCGGCAACTCCGGCGAGAAGCTGCGGATCTCCGCGCAGCTCATCCGGGCCGCCGATGGTTCCCACCTTTGGTCGCAGACATACGACCGAACGCTCGACGACATCTTCGTCGTGCAAGACGACATTGCGGGCGAGGTGGTGAAGGCACTGAAGCTGACCCTGCTGGGCACGACGCTCCGTGACACGTTCCAGGTCAGTCGACCCAGAAGCCTACAACCTTGCCTTGCAGGGGCGTTTCTTTCTCGAGCGGCGTGGCCAGAAGGACCTCGAGCGTTCGGTCGAATACTTCCTTCGGTCGCGCGAGCGCGATCCCGAATACGCGCCAGCTTGGACGGGACTTTCGCAGGCATACGCGTGACAGTCCGACTACGGCTTACATGCCGACCGCGGACGGTTATCGACGGGCTCGCGAGGCCGCGAAGAAGGCGCTGACTCTCGATCCACAGCTCGCTGACGCGCATATGGCGATGGGCTGGATCCAGAACATTTACGAATGGGACTGGGAGGCCGCAGACACGCAGTTTTCGCAGAGCACTGGACCTGGAGCCCAGCAATGCCGAGGCGCTCAGGTCCGTCGGCACACAAGCTTCTTATCTCGGACGCTGGGACGAAGCGATCGACCTGGTTGACAAGGCCATCGAGCGCGATCCGCTGCGGCCGAATGCCTACAACAACCTTGGCTTCGTGCTGCTGGCAGTCGGCCGCGACGCGGACGCCGAGGCCGCGTTTCGCAAGGTCATGGAACTCGATCTGGACGGGGCCAGTCGGCGTCATCCGATCGGTCTGGCGCTCCTCTTAGCAGGGCAAGACCGACGCCGCCCTACGGGAGATGCAGCAGGAAACGGACGAGGGTTGGCGACTCTCAGGCTTATCGCTCGTATTTCACGCGCTTGGCCGGCGCACCCGACTCCGACGCGGCACTTGCGGCCCTGAAGCGCAAGTACGCAGGGGACTCTGGCCTATCAGATTGCTGAAGCGCATGCCTTCGCGGAGAGACCGATCTCGCGTTCGAGTGGCTCGAGCGTGCCTATTCCCAACGGGACGGCGGTGTAGCGGAGATCAAGTGCGAGCCGGCTGATGCGAGGGCTTGTCGGCGATCCACGCTACAAGCGGTTTCTAAAGAAGCTGAAGCTGCCAGAGTAACGATGCCTTGCGACTGACAATCCGCGTGTCGGTGGTTCGATTCCGC
>CAWIWZ010000014.1:0-212865 GCA_963839885.1 uncultured Gammaproteobacteria bacterium | reverse complement strand
CCCGGCCCTGCCGGTCCGTGTTCCTCCGCTGTCGAGCAGGGCCGGGAGCTCGTCCAGCCTGCGGATGATCGTCGCCCCGCTGGCCTCTCGGCGGTGTAGCGCCCCCGGCGGTCGAGCAGCACCACCGATCCCGCAGGCCAGCGCCCCCCACGTCGGCCTTCAGGCTGTCGCCGACGTGCAGCGCCGCCTCGGGGCCCACCCCGGCCCGGCCAGGGCGGCGCGGAAGATGGCCGGGTCGGGCTTCTCCCAGCGCACCCCGGCCGAGACGACCAGGAAGTCGAAGTAGTGGTGCACTTCGAGCGAGACGAGCAGGGCCTCGAGCCAGTCCTCCCAGTTGGAGACCACCCCCACCACCAGCCCTTCCCGCCGCCGGCGCTCGATCTCCCCCAGCAGCGGCAGGGCGTCCGGGTAGAGGCGCCAGGTCTCGAGGGCCGAGAAGCGATCGTGGATGGCCTGCGCCAGGTCGGCCCGGGCCCCTTCGGCACGCCCAGGGCGGCGAGGATGGCGTCGTAGACCCAGCGCCAGAAGCGCTCCGAGTTGGCGGCGGAGAGGGAGTACAGGGCGTCCCCGGGCATCGCCGCCTGCCGGGCCAGGACCCGGGGCCGAGACCCGCGCCTCGGCCTCCTCTACGGCCCCGACGTCGACTTCCAGCCCCCCCTCGGCGCACACGGCGGCCATCACCTCCGCCGACGAGGGGTGGGCGTAGACCAGGGTCTCCCCCACGTCCAGAAACAGCGCCCGCACCTGCCCGCCCCGCGTTCCCGGGGGTGCCACGGGATCAACCCGCCGAGCGGACCAGCGGGCTGGCGGGGATCGGCAACTCACGGGTAGAGCTGCTCCCCGGCGGCGTCTTCCAGGATGATGGCGTCCGTCGGGCAGCGCTGCGCCGCCCGCCACAGGGTCCGGGCGGCGGCCCCCAGGGGATCGAGCAGGCGACCTTGCGCCCCCGTCCAGCCGGAACACCGCCGGCGCCACGGCGACGCACTCCGCGGCCCCGATGCAGGCCTCCCGGTCGAGCACCAGGCGCAGCCCGTCCGGGCCTTCGCCTTCCTGGAAGTCCCCGCTCTCTCCGCCCGCCGGCTCCGCCCCGGTCAGCGCCCAGAATGCTACCAGCCCCCCGACCTGGGGACCTGGGACCCGGACTCGGACTCGGACTTCAGGACTTCGGGTCAGCCGGCGGCGAGGGGCTCCGCCCCGTCCGCGGCGCCACCAGGACGGAGAAGTACTTCGCCTGGGGGTGGTGCACCACCAGGGCCGCCGTGCTCTGCTCGGGGACGAACTGCATCGACTCGGTCAGCGCCACCCCGATCTGCTCCGTCGCCGGGAGCAGCCGGAACAGCCTGGCCTGGTCCGCCAGGTCCGGGCAGGCGGGGTAGCCCCAGGAGTAGCGCTGGCCCTGCTGGGGCGGCGATCCGCAGCTGCTCGCGGACGAGGGCGTGGACGTACTCCGCCATCGCCTCCGCCGCCTGCGCGGCCACCCCGTGCACCTCCAGCTCCAGGTTGTACTGCCCGTCCTGGCGCAGGCGCTCGGCGTACTCGCTGGCCGCCTCGCCGGCGGTGACCACCTGGAAGGCGACCACGTCCACCTGCCCGCTCTCCAGCGGCCGGAAGTAGTCCGCCAGGCAGAGCTGGTCCTCGTTGCGCTTCGTCCCGTCCGGCGCCTGGCGGGGGAAGGTGAAGCGGAGGCGTTCCTGGAGGGCCCCGGGCGTCCCCGGCGGGGTCCCGGTGGAGGCGGCGTACGCGGCGGGGTCGTAGACGACCAGGTCGTTGCCGTCCGCCTGCACGGGGTAGTAGCCGTAGATCGCCCGGGGGGTCAGCCAGCGCTGCACCCGGGCGCCGGCCCACAGGGTGCGCAGGCGCGGCTCCAGCTCCTCGTCCACCAGGCGCTGCCACTCCGCGCGGTCGTGGATGGTGTACTTCCAGTGGTGGCGGAAGAGGGTGTTGCGGTCGAGGTGGGGCAGCAGCTGATCGAGGAAGCGCCAGTCCGGGGCCAGGGTGCGGTGGCCCCAGAAGGGGGGCGCCGGCACCGGGGCGTCCTGCACCGCGGGGGAGCGGCGCACCGCCGGGGACGGCCGGCGCCGCCTGGCGAGTGGCCCCCTTGGCCCGGGCCCGCTCCTCCTCCCGCTGCTGCTGCACCTCCTGCTGCAGGCGGGCCAGGAGGCCCTCCCGCCGCCCGGGGTCGCGCAGCTGGTCGACGGTAGAGAGGCCCTCGAAGGCGTCCTTGCAGTAGTAGACCCCGCCCCCGTAGAGCGTCGCCTGCTGCTCGTCCACCCAGTTGATGCGCCGGCCGAAGCGGCGGTTGATCGCCGCCCCCCCGATGATCAGGGGGAAGGTGCAGCCCCCGGTGGTGCAGCTCCTGGGCGCAGAGGGGCATCTGGCGGCTGGTGGAGACCAGCAAGGCGGAGAGGCCGATGGCGTCCGCCCCCACCTCGACCGCCTTGTCCAGGATCACGTTCACCGGCACCTGCTTGCCCAGGTCGTAGACGGTGTAGCCGTTGTTGGAGAGGATGGTGTTGACCAGGCTCTTGCCGATGTCGTGCACGTCTCCGTACACGGTGGCCAGGATCACCTTGCCCTTGCTGACCCCCTCCACCTTCTCCAGATACTGCTCCAGGTGGGCCGACCGAGCGCTTCATCACCTCGGCCGACTGCAGGACGTAGGGCAGGATCAGCTCCCCGGCCCCGAACTTGTCCCCCACCTCTTTCATCGCCGGGAGCAGGACGCCGTTGAGGACGTCCACCGCGGCGTCGTGCTGCCCGGCCCCGTCCGCCATGCGCCGCGCCACGGCGGCGTCGATCAGGTCACTCCACGCCCTCCTTCTTGCGGTGCAGGATGCGGTAGTGGATGCGGGCGTCGAGGGGCAGCTCCCGCTCGGCCGCCTCGGCCGCGTCGCCCGCCTCCGCTTCGGGGGCCACCCCCTCGAAGAAGGCGATGTAGCGGGCCAGGGCCTCGGGCGCGCGGTTGAAGATCAGGGCCTCGGCCACCTCCCGCTGCTCCGGCGGGATCTCGGCGTAGGGCCGGGTGTGGGCGGGATTGATGATGGCCAGGTCGAGCCCGGCCTTGACGGCGTGGTAGAGGAAGACGGAGTTGAGCACCGCCCGGGCGTGGGGGGCGATGCCGAAGGCGCTGATCGCGACGATCTTCGGCTACCGCGCCTTCGGAACGGACGACGTATTGATGTGCGGCTATGCCTTGATGGCGTATTCGCTCGGACTGATCGGCTTTTCGCTGGTGAAGGTGCTGGCGCCCGGCTATTTCGCGCGCCAGGACACGAAGACACCGGTCAAGGTCGGCATTATCGCGCTGTCGGTGAACATGATCTTCAATCTGGTCGTCGTCGTGCCGGCGTACCTCGCCGGTTTCGCCGTGCCACATGCATTGCTCGCGCTGTCGACGGGCCTGTCCGCCATCCTCAATGCGACGCTGCTATACCGCGGACTGCGCCGGCAGGGCGTGTATCTGCCGACGCCGCTGCTGCGGCGGCTGTTGCCGCAGGTGCTCTTCGCGAGCATTGCGATGGCGGGCTTCCTGTGGTGGGCCTCCGGCGACTGGTCGCGGTGGACCGGCTGGAGTGCGCTGGAACGCATGATGCAACTCGCACTGTGCATCGCGGGCGGCGCCGCCGTGTATTTTGCCGCCCTGTGGCTCGCCGGCGCGCGCCCGCGGGACCTGAAGTCCTTATAATTGTCGCGGCGGGATTCCCGGGATTGCGGCGGGGCCATGTTGATCAGACGCGGTATGACCCCCTGCCGGCACGAGTACCGCGGTTGCGTCGTCGCGATCGGGAATTTCGACGGTCTGCACCTTGGACATCAGGCGATCCTGGCCGTACTCACGGAACGCGGCCACGAGCGGGCTCTGCCTGCGGTCGTGCTCACTTTCGAGCCGCATCCGCGCGAGTATTTCGCGCCCGCGCAGGCGCCGGCCCGCCTGATGCGGATGAGGGACAAGGCGGAGGCGCTGGCAGCCCGCGGAATCGCGGAAATCCGGGTGCTGCGCTTCGGCGCCGCAATCGCGGGCATGGAAGCGGATACATTCATCGAGCAGGTGCTGGTTCAGGCGATGAGGGCGAAATGCGTGGTGATCGGCGAGGGATTCCGGTTTGGACATGGCCGCGGCGGCGACGTCGCGTTGTTGCACCGCTCGGGTTTGTCACGCGGTTTCGAAGTCGAGGAAGTCGTGCCGCATCGCCACGGTGGCGACGCCGTGAGTTCGACGCGCGTCCGCGAGGCGCTCGCCATGGGACGGCTTGACGAGGCGAAGGCACTGCTCGGCCGCGAATTCCGCATCAGCGGGCGCGTCATCGCGGGCCAGGCGCTCGGTCGGCGGCTCGGATTTCCGACCGCCAACATCCGCCTGCATCGCCGCGTATCGCCGGTCGCCGGCGTCTTTGCAGTGCGCGTGTCGGGCGCAGGCCCCGAACGCCGGGCCGGCGTCGCATCGGTCGGCACACGGCCAACCGTCGGCGGCGCTGAATGGCTGCTCGAGGTGCATGTCTTCGATTTCGACGGCGATCTCTACCGCCGCCGGCTGGATGTCGATTTCGTCGCGCGGCTGCGCGATGAACGCAAGTTCGGCGATCTCGACGCGCTCACGGAAGCGATGCGGCTCGATGCCGATCGCGCGCGCGCATTGCTGAACGGATAAGGACGAGTTGTGGATTACAAGCAGACGATCAACCTCCCGAATACCGAGTTTCCGATGAAGGCGGATCTTGCGCGCCGGGAACCGGAGACGGTCGCCGCGTGGCTGGCGAAAGACATCTACGGAAAACTCCGTCAACACGCCGCCGGCCGGCCGAAGTTCGTGCTGCTCGACGGTCCGCCTTATGCGAACGGGGTGATCCACATCGGACATGCCGTCAACAAGATCCTGAAAGATATCATCGTCAAGTCGCGGATGCTGGATGGCTATGACTCGCCATACGTGCCCGGCTGGGATTGCCATGGCCTGCCGATCGAGCAGCAGGTCGAGAAAAAGCACGGCCGCGTGGGTCAGAAGCTGGACGCCGATGCGTTTCGAAAGGCCTGCCGCGAATTTGCCGCGAGCCAGGTCGATTCGCAGCGCGGGGATTTCCAGCGCCTCGGCGTCGTCGGCGACTGGAACGACCCGTACCTGACGATGGCGTCACGGTATGAAGCGGAGCAGCTGCGCGCCTTCGCCGCGATCGTCCGGCGCGGTCATCTCGTGCGCGGGTTCAAGCCCGTGCACTGGTGTCTCGATTGCCGTTCTTCGCTGGCCGAGGCAGAGGTCGAGTACGAGGAGCACACTTCGCCCTCCGTGGACGTGCGCTTCCGGATCGCGGACCCGATGGACGCGGCGCGCCGGTTCGGACTCGCGAGCGACGAAGTGGGCGAGGCATCCGTCGCAATCTGGACCACGACACCCTGGACGCTGCCGGCCAACCAGGCTGTCTGCCTGCATCCCTTGTTCCCGTACGTGCTGGTCGAATTCGAGCGGGCGGACGTGCGCGAGCGCCTCGTCGTCGCGGAGGCGCTCGTCGCGTCGGTCGCTTCACGAATCGGCGCGACGGGACACCGCGTGCTCGCAAAGGTTCCCGGCGAAGCGCTCCAGGGTCTGCGTCTCGAGCACCCCTTCTACGAGCGCGAAGTGCCGGTCATTCTCGGCGACCACGTGACGCTCGACGCCGGCACCGGCGCCGTGCACACGGCTCCCGGCCACGGCGCCGAAGACTATGAAATGGGCCGCCAGTACGGACTGCCGATCGACAATCCGGTGGGGCCCGACGGGCGCTTCGTGGCGGGCACGCAGTTCTTCGAGGGCCTGCAGGTATTCGATGCGAACGCAAAGATCATCGAGACGCTCGCCGAAACGGAGCGCCTGATTCATCACGAGTCCTATCGTCACAGCTATCCGCACTGCTGGCGGCACAAGTCGCCGGTGATCTTCCGCGCGACGCCGCAGTGGTTCCTCAGTATGGAAAAGAGGGGCTGCGCCGCGACGCGCTCGCCGCGATCAAGACCGTGCGCTGGGTGCCGGGCTGGGGCGAGCAGCGCATCACGGGCATGATCGAAACCCGCCCGGACTGGTGCATCTCGCGTCAGCGTGCCTGGGGCGTGCCGCTCGCCATGTTCGTGCACAAGGAAACGGGAGAGCCGCATCCGCAGACGCCGGAACTGCTCGAGCGGGTCGCGGAACTCGTGGCGCGGGGCGGCATCGAGGCCTGGTTCGCGCTCAATCCGCGACACCTGCTCGGCGACGAGGCACTGGTGTACGAAAAATGCGACGACGTGATGGACGTCTGGCTCGATTCCGGCGTCGTGCATCACTGCCTGCCGGCGCTACGGCCCGGCACGATTCCGTTTCCGGCCGACATTTATCTGGAAGGCTCGGACCAGCACCGCGGCTGGTTCCACAGCTCCCTGCTCGCGGCGGTCGCAGGCCGCGGCGTGGCGCCGTACCGGCAGGTCGTCACGCACGGCTTCACGGTCGACGAAAAAGGCCGCAAGATGTCGAAGTCGCTCGGCAACGTCGTGGCGCCGCAGAAGGTGATGCAGACGCTCGGCGCCGATGTGCTGCGCCTCTGGGTCGCGGCGACCGACTACAGCGGCGAGATCGGCGTATCCGACGAAATCCTGAAGCGCATGTCCGACAGTTACCGGCGCATGCGCAATACCGTGCGCTTCCTGCTCGGCAACCTGGCCG
The DNA here is from genome assembly GCA_963839885.1 of uncultured Gammaproteobacteria bacterium. GTDB lineage: Bacteria > Pseudomonadota > Gammaproteobacteria > Steroidobacterales > Steroidobacteraceae > SCUD01. Next base: position 206,198 of record CAWIWZ010000014.1, on the reverse strand, counting down.
GCTTCGATCCGGCGCGCGATGCGCTGCCGGCGGAGCAATTGCTGGAAATCGACCGCTGGGCGCTCGCGCGCGCCGGCAGGCTGCAGCGCGAGGTCGTCGAAGCCTACCAAAACTACGATTTCCACGACATCTACCAGAAAGTCCACGGTTTCTGCGTGATCGAACTCGGCGCGTTCTGGCTCGACATCCTGAAGGACCGCCTTTATACGATGCCGGCCGCGAGCGCCGGCCGGCGTTCGGCGCAGACCGCGATGCACCACATCGCGGAAGCGATGGTGCGCTGGCTCGCTCCCATTCTGTCGTTCACTGCGGAAGAAATATGGAAGTTCCTGCCGGGACCGCGCGAGGAATCCGTGCTGTTCTCGACCTGGTGGAAGCTGCCCGATGCCGCGGCGAGCGATGCAATCGACTGGGACGCCGTCATTGCGCTCAAGACTGACGTCTCGCGCGAACTCGAACGGCTGCGCGGCGCGGGCTCGTTGGGCGCGCCGCTGGAAGCGGCGGTGGACGTGTATCTGGATGAGGCGCAGCATCGGCGGATGGCGGCCATCGGCGACGAACTCCGCTTCGTGCTGATCTCGTCGGCCGCGCGGTTGCGGCCGGCGTCCGAACGGCCGGCCGATGCCGTCTCTGCCCTGTCCGTCGCGAAGGACGGCGCCTGGATCTCGGTCACCGTGCAGGACGCGCCGAAGTGCGCGCGCTGCTGGCACCGCCGGGAGGACGTCGGCTCCGATCCCCGTCATCCCGCGATCTGCGGCCGCTGTGTCGTCAATCTCGATGGCGCGGGCGAAACGAGGCGCTACGCATGACCGGACCGCACATCCAGCCGCGCACGGCGCTCGTATGGATCTGGCTCTCTGCCCTTGTGGTCGCGCTCGACCAGCTTTCCAAATGGCTCATCGTGAACCAGCTTGCGCTGTTTGAAGTGCTGCCGGCAGGACCGGTACTGGACATCACGCGGCTGCACAACGAAGGCGCGGCGTTCAGCCTGCTCGCGCAAGCCGGCGGCTGGCAGCGCTGGTTTTTCATCAGCCTCGCGAGCGTCATCGGCGCCACAATCGTCTGGTGGCTGTACACGCTGCCGGCGCGCGGGCACCCATGGCTCTCGATCGGCCTCGCGCTGATCCTCGGTGGCGCCGTCGGCAATGCCTATGACCGCCTGATGCACGGGCACGTCGTCGATTTCCTTCATTTCCACTGGAACCTCGCGTATTTCCCGGCCTTCAACGTCGCCGACATCGCGATCACGACGGGCGCGATGATGCTCATCATCGATGCGTTGATGCACTCGAAACGCGCCAAGGAATCGTCGGCGTGAAAGTGTTGCTCGCCAATCCGCGCGGCTTCTGCGCAGGCGTGGATCGCGCGATCGACATCGTCGAGCGGGCCATCGAGCTTTTCGGCGCGCCGATCTACGTGCGCCACGAGGTCGTGCACAACCGGTTTGTCGTCGAGCGGTTGCGCAGTCTCGGCGCGGTATTCGTCGACGAGCTCGACGCGGTGCCGGACGGAGCGACAGTGATCTTCAGCGCCCACGGCGTGCCGTCGGCGGTCGAGCAGCGAAGCCGCGCGACGCGGCCTTGCCGTCTACGATGCGACCTGTCCGCTCGTCACCAAAGTGCACATGGAAGTCGGCCGCTACGCGCGGGAGGGGCTCGACGTGATCCTGATCGGCCATGCCGGGCATCCGGAAGTCGAGGGCACGATGGGCCGTTTCGACGCGGGTTTCGGCGGACACATTCACCTGGTCGAGACTGTCGCGGATGCGGAACGCATTGCGGTGCGTGATCCGGCGCGCCTCGCGGTCGTGACGCAGACCACGCTCTCGGTCGACGACACCGCGCGTGTCATGGCGGCGTTGCGCGCGCGGTTTCCGTCGCTCGCAACGCCGCGCAAGGAAGACATCTGCTATGCGACCCAGAACCGGCAGGACGCAGTCAAGCAGCTCGTATCGCAATGCGACGTGATCGTCGTAGTGGGCTCGCAGTCGAGTTCGAATTCCAACCGGCTGCGCGAGATCGCGACGACGCGTGGCGTGCCGGGGTACATGGTCGATGGCCCGGATGACCTGCAGCGCGAGTGGTTCGAGGGAAAGCTTGTAGCCGGCGTGACCGCGGGCGCTTCGGCGCCGGAGACCCTGGTCCAGCAGGTGGTCGAACGATTGCGAGAGTGGGGTGGTCGAGAGGCGGTCGAAATCGTCGGACGCGAGGAGCACGTGGTTTTCGGGCTGCCCCAGGCGCTGCGCCAGGTCGAGCGCCGTCACAATGGCTAGCTGTCACCCGAATCAGACCGAAGGTCGACTGACGTCGATAACCGGCGCGCGCTACGGTGGCGCATGCCTGTCAATCGGCGCCATATCGTGATCGTCGGCGGCGGCTTCTCCGGCGTCGCGCTTGCCGTGCATTTGCTGCGGCGGGACGTGGAGCGCCCGCGCATCACGCTGGTCGAGGCCGGCGAACGCATCGGACGCGGCCTTGCCTACGGCACGCCGGTGGCCGCGCATCTGCTGAACGCAGGCGCGGACCAGATGAGCCTGTTTCAGGACGATCCGGCGCATTTCCTGCGCTGGGCGCAGCGCGGCGGTCATGCGTCCACCGGCAGCGATTTCGTCCCGCGGTTCCATTACGGCCGCTATCTCGAGGATGAGCTGCAGATCGCGGCCGGTCAGCCGGGCGCATGCAGCGAGGTGCTGCTGCAGGCGCGGGTCGCCGACATCATGCGCGGTCTTGCCGGCTGGATCGTGCGGCTCGAAGACGGCCGCCGCATCGCCTGCGATGACGTCGTGCTCGCGACCGGCAATCCCGCACCCGCCGATCCGCTCGCGGCATGGCTGCCGTCACCGACGCCGCGGTACCTCAGGGAGGCATGGCGGCACGCATCGCTCGCTGAAATCGGTCCTGACGACCGGATCCTGATGATCGGCACGGGCCTGACGATGATCGACATGCTGCTGTCGCTTGAAAGCCGCGGGCATCGCGGCGCCGTCCACGCACTGTCGCGTCGCGGCCTGCTGCCGGGCGCACATCCGTCCGTGCGCGAAGCGCTGCCGGACGACCTGCGTCTGCCCTTGCTCGCGCACCTCGAGGGCCTCGACCTGCACGGGCTGCTGCAGGCGGTCCGTCAGGCAATGGCCCTGGCCGTCATTGCGCGCGGAGTGGGGCCACAGACCGTCGTCGATGCGATGCGTCCGGTCGTGCCGCGGCTCTGGTCCAGGCTGTCGGCGAGAGACCGCCGGCGCTTCCTGCGCTGGCTGCGCCCGTATTGGGACGCGACCCGCCATCGCGCGGCCCCGCAAGTTGCGGCCGTCGTCGAGGCAATGAAAGCGGATGGCCGCCTCATGATCACGGCCGGCCGGCTGACCGGGGCGGAAGCATCACCAGAGTCAATCGCGATCCGGCGTCGCGAATGCGGACATAAAGATGAAATCGAGGAACGCTACGACTGGGTCGTGAATTGCACGGGACCCGCTTTTGCGCGCGGCGGCGGCACCCTGCTCGACCGCAAGCTGCTCGCGCGCGGACTGATCGCGCCCGATGACTTCGGCCTCGGTCACCGGACCGACGAAAGCGGTAACGCCCTCGACGGCCAGGGGCGGGTGACCGGGCTTCGAATCCTGGGACCGGCATGCCGGGCACGCGACTGGGAGTCGACGGCAGTGCCGGAACTGCGGCGGGCCGCGGAACGGATGGCTGTGGCGCTCGCAACGGCCCCTGTCACCAGCAGTTCGCCGTGGTATCCCGATCCGTCGTATCGCTCGCCACACGCCGTCCACTCTCGTCTATCGATAGCCTGACGCAGACGGGGTCGTCGGCGGCTTCGACGCGCTCGGCGATCAGGCGATAACTCGCGGCATCCGCCGCGGCGATGCGCAGCCGGTAGCGGCCGCGCGGCGTCGTCGACGCGACCGGAAGGCCCGGCGGATCCGAGCCGGCACCTGCATCGAGCCGTTCTCCATAGCGACCGTGGGCGAGGTGAAACTTTTCCTGTTCCGCGGCGGCCGCCAGCAGCGCCTGCACGGCTTCGACGCGGTGGCTTCGCTGCAGGTGCCGGCGATACGAGGACACCGCGAAAGTGGTCGTGATCGCGACGACCGCGAGCGCGACCACGATCTCGATCAGTGTGAATCCGGCGGCAGTGCGAGCTTTCGCCATGAGGTCCTGACCGGATCGCCGGCATAGCCGGCATCGAATGTCTCGCCGGCGACGATTCCGAAGGCGCGCGGCCGGCAGCCCGGACAGGCCGCGGCTGCGCCGGGAAAACCAAAGCGAAGGGCCACCGGTAGTCCATCGCCCGCCATTTCAATCGCTTCATCGTCCGCCGACTCGGTCGCGACCGAGTGGCTGACGCCGTTTCGGATGTCAATCGCATAGAGGCGGCGTATCGCCTGCGCCGGTCCGCAGGGCGACATGGCGTCCGGCCCCAATGACTGCCAAGTCTGGATGCGAAGCACATGGTCGAAGGTCGTCGCCGGGCCGATGACTTTCTCGCCGGCGCCGTGGCGATCCAGCCGCCGATACCACCCCGGCGCCGATGCGGGCATCGGTGCGCCGCCGAGCTCTGCCTCATGCAGGTCCGCGTCGGTCAGGTTGCGCGCGTCGGATGCCGAGCCTCGGTCGAAGATCGTGTAGATGCGATCAACGATCCCTGCATCGAGCGGTCGCGCAATCCAGCCCGAGCCGACCGCGATCGCGAGCCGGGCGCCGTCCGAGAATCGCGCAAGCGAAACGTCCGGCGTGCCGTGGAACCGCTGGAGTCCGGTTCCAAGTTGTGCCAAACGATATGCCTGGGCGAGTTCTGCGGGCGAACGCCCGCTCGCAAAGTCGAAGCGCCACAGGCCGCCGGTCACGTTGATCAGATAGCCGCGGTCGAGAAAACCGTCACCGTCGAGATCGAGTGCCCGCGGTGCGGACGGCTGGCTTGAATCGAAACCCGTCATGGTCAGATCGGCTTCGGTCGCGCTGCCCGCGGACCACAGCAGGTTTCCGGATTCCGCATCGGCCAGATAGAGGGCGTCGTTTGCATCGACGTCGGGGAAATCCGGCGAGTCGTGGCGGGCATCGTAGCCGCCGGCCAGCAGAACGACCCAGCGGCCGGCATTCTGCACTGCGCCATCGATGTGTATCCGCGTGACGACCGGCTCGGCCCAACTTTCGAGGGCGGAATCGCCCGGTAATGCGACTGTCCACATCAGTCGCGGCGCATCCGCACGTGCCACGTCGATGGCGTAATACCGGTTGCCGCCGCGACCCAGGCCAAACAACAGCCACAGATGCTCGCCGGCCCCGGTGTCGATACGACCGTCGCCGTTCGGATCGTGCCGATGCAGCACGAGCGGCCCGTCGATACCGTGTCCGCGCACCGTGGTCGGTTCGTTGCGCATGAGTTCCACGAGCCGCGGCAGCAGCACACGCGGCATCCACGCCCAGAGTTCGACACCGTTCGTCGCATCGAATGCATGCAGCAGCCCATCGTGCGTGGCGACGAAGACGACCTGGCGTCGCACGTCCGCATAGTGAGCGACAGCCGGCGCATGCGGCCCCGGGTCTCCGAGAAGCCTTTGCTCCGTGAGCCAGTCGAGCACGTCGCGAACCGATTCCGGATCGCCCGTACCCAGGCCGAGCGTCGATGGCAGGAGACGTGGATTGTCCGCATGCAGACGATTGGATGCGGCGATCAAATCGGAGTCGCCGAGTTCGGCATAAAGTTCGCGCGCCGTCGGAATCGGCAAGCGGCCGGCCGCGCCGCCGGACAGCAGGTTCTCATCCGGCGAATCGCTCCAGACACTCTGCGACGAAGGCAGCGGCAATCCATTCGCCGCGATGGCGTCCTCGCCGTAACGGTCAACTACAATCGGCGGCTCGAGCGGGCCATCGCCTGCCCGCAACGCATATCGAAACAGGTTGCCGTACCAGCGCTGGCGCGCCTGCGGCGCCGACAGGCCGAAAATGACGGCGGCCTGATCCGCGGGATCCGACGGCGGCAGCAATGCCGCGGCCGACAATTGCGGCGACGCGGGAATCGCAGCGTCATGCTGCAGGCTGCGAGCGACGAGATTGATGAAGGCTTGCGGATCATCGACATGTCCGAAGCCGCCTGCCGTGGCCGCGCTGGCGATGGACGCCGGCGGCGGTGAGACGCTGAGGATCTGGACGGCGGCAGACTGTGAGCCAGGGAGGTCGGCGCGCAGATCCGCCTGCGTGATCCACCGCGCGATTTGCGGCAGGCAGTCGCTGCTGCAGCCGCCGGTCTGGTCCATGAAACCCGGCAACGAGCTCGCGGCGGGGCCGGCCAGTTCATCGTTCGACGCCTGGCCGGCCGTCAAGTATGCAAGCGTGACCGGCCGGCAGGCGTGAGTGATCGGCGATGCGTAATGGCCGGGCGCCAACGGATCGAAGGCGCGCTCGTCGGCGGTGTCGACCGCGCCGAACCTCGCGGTGCCGGCCGACAGCCAGAGTGCGGACTCGACGAACGCCTCTGCAAGCGGTGCGCCTTCCGTCGGTGGTTCGTCGGCAATCGTCTGCAGTTCGGTGGCCGCTTGCGCAGCCGGAATCGGCACGCGGGCGACGTAGCCGCCGTCACCGGGCAAAGCGGCGAGCCGCAGCCAGGCGACGTCCAGTTCATCGGTCGCACCCAGCGTGGTTGCGAGCGACGTCGCGATGTGCGCCGCCATCGGCCGTTCGGCGGTCGCCAGCGACGCGCGCAACCAGTTGAGGAAGTTGCCCGTATAGAAAATGTAGGGATCGGCCAGCGGCGCGCGATCCCAGTCGGCCGGGGCCTCGGCGTCCGCGCGGCATTCGACCGCGTCATCGCGAGACGCGTGCAATGCATTCCAATCGCCGCCGCTCGCGCCTGGTCGCTGCTGCGCCGCGCGCGAAGCAATATAGAAGCCCGCGCTATCGAGCGCCGTGCGCGCCGCGTCGCACTGCATGCCCCGCGCGCGATCGGCGGGATACGGGCTCAACCCGCCGTGCATCCCGCAATCCGGCGCAGGTCCCGCCCCGCGCCGCCAGTAGACCCTTGCGGGATCGCATCGCGACTCGGCCGGCAGTGCGCTCCCGTAGTCCGATGCAGGGTTGTAGGGTTCGCGCGTTGCGAGCGGCGAGCCGGCGGCGGCCGAGGTATCGAGGATCAGAGCCAGGAGTGGACGCAGGCCCGCGGGGAGTGTCGCACGCACGATCGACGCCTCGTCGGGATCCGCGCCGGCCGGGGCGGCAAAGACTATGCCGTACACGAGCGACAGCACGGAGTGACGCAGTCGTCTCGTCGCGTTCATCCGACCGGCCCTACAAGGTAGAAACCTTGCTCGAGACGAGCACGCGTGCCGCGACCTGAACGACCTTCCGAGTTGATGAAGAAATGGGTCGCCGAAAAGCTGCCGGGATTCTCGCCGATGCTGAAGCCGACCGGCAGTGCGCCGGGCCCGGTCGCGGGCGTCGTTGCTGCCTCAAATTCCGCCAGCGCATTTTCGTCGTCCGGGAATGGAGTCATTGAGATGGCGCCTGCGCTGCGCGATGCCGCTGCAAGCGCAAGCGACTGAACGATGCCGGCTTCCGCGGCCTGAAAGGCGTTTTCGGCAAGCTGCTGGTGGCTGGACAGCGCGAGCGCGGCGGCCGCCGCGGCCGCTGCGGCGAGCGCCAGCGCGCCGAGGCCCGATAACAGGATGAGGGTCACGATGAGCGCGACGCCGCGTTCAAAGTGCATCAGCTGCCCGTCCCGCTGTTTCGAAGTTCGACGACGCGCGACACGCGCTTGCGCCTGAGCCGTCCCGGCTGCGATGCTTCGGCGACATCGCTCTGTGCTTCGAGCTCCAGCCGCAGCGCCCGCGGTATGTCGCTCCCGGGCACGGCGTCCGGCGCGACCCAGCGGTCGACAGCGATGTCGGCATCCGCCGCGTCGTCCAGACCGAGGGCGAGCTGCAGATCGGAAATGCCGCTGACGAGTTCTTCGTCCTGGAATGCAGGACGCGTCCCGCCCACCAGTCGCTTGCGGCGCAGCGACGGAATGCCCGCGCGGCCCGTCGAGTCCGCGCTGATGTAGTACACGCCGACTTCGAGGTCATGCCAGCGGGCAGCAGGCCCCAGGCGGGAGACCCCGTCGGCGCCGAGTACCGCGGCGCGCAGATTGGTCTCGAGCTGCAGGCGGCCCGCTTGCGGACGCACGGGTTCGGCGCCTGCGTGACGAACGATCAGAGTGTCCGCGCCAATCCGCAGGCGCCCATTGGGACTCGCACGACAGCCGATCGGAATGCCAGGCGCGGCGTGATATGCGCCGTCGGCGGCGGCCACGGGCACTCCGATATCCTGCGCGAGCGATGGCCCGCAGCTGCCCGCAACTTCGAGCCCGAGTGCTTCGGCCGCACCGACCGGCGTGGTGCCGGCGACCCGGCTCGCCGGCGGCGCCAGCCCGAGATAGCCCGCCGCGCGCACTTCTTCCGTCAGGATGACGAAGGCGGCATCCAGCGCTTCTTCGAGACGCGCAAGCGATTCGCCGGTGCGCTGTGCGCTGCGGCCGCGCGCGACGAAGGCAAGCGCTCCCACCATGACCACGAGCACGATGAGCATCGCGACCATCACTTCGACGAGCGTGAGCCCCGATGCGCGATTCATGTGACGACCGGCAGGCTGAGACGCTGGGCGCCCTGTCCGGCAACCGGCCACTCGATGACGATCGTGTAGCGGGCGGGCCGGGCGCCGCCGATTTCAATGCGTGCCAGCGTGCCGGCGGGCATGGCCGCTTGGACGGCGGCGATCCATTCCGAGATCGCCGCCGCATCGGCCGGAAGCGGCTCGCCGTCTTCATGGTGGAGCGCGCGCAACTCCTCGGCGAGCGAACCGGCGAACCGGATCGCGGCACGGCGATTCGACGATTCCCGCTCGTATTGCACGCACTGCAGCAGCAGCAGGCTTCCCCCGGCGACGCCTGCGAGCAGCAAGGTCAGCGCGACCAGGGTTTCGATCAGCGTGAATCCGGAATGGGCACGTCGACTCAGCATGCGAGCGGCCTGTTGCCGGCATCGCGTTCGCTGACGCGTGGCCGGCCGCTGCGGCTGATGATGATCGCGCGCGCCGACGTTCCGCCACGCCGGTCGCAGATTATGAGCGTCGCCGGCGTCGCGAAACCCGTTCCTGCCTCGAAGGCCACGTCGCCGCGGTTCGCGCGCAGCGCCGACGCGCGCGCGATCGCGGGCAACGGCAGGCTGCGGTGCAGCGACTCATCGTCAGTCGTGACCAGCAGACCACTCGACCAGTCCGTGCCCCCGGAGCACTGCCTGGCATCGCGGCTGCCGCAGAGCCTGATCGTCTCGCCGCGAATCGCGGCGAGCTGGCGCGCGAGATTGACGGCATGCATCGCCGTCGAGACGGCCGCAGTGCGGCGGCTGTCCAGCAGCATTCCATTGAAGGCGGGGGCGGCAAATCCCGCGATGATCGCGATGAAGGCGAGGACGACCGCCAGTTCGACGAGCGTCAGTCCGCGTGTTGGCTGGAGTCTGTCATGCATGCGGCGAGCCTAGCCCGCAGCCGTGCACGCTCCGCGCCGCAATTCGGTCGCGTTTGAGCGGATTTCCCGCGAAGCGTATATTTCCGCTCCATGGATCCCGTGAACCCGGCCCGCGTGGAACGCAAGCGTATCCAGTCGATGCTCGCGGCGCATGGTGTGCAGCCGACCGCGCAGCGCATCCGCATCGCGGAACTGATGTTTGCGCGCGACCAGCACCTGACGGCTGAGCAGGTGATCCAGGCGCTCGGCAAGGATGGGGCTAGCGTCTCGAAGGCGACCGTCTACAACACGCTGAATCTCTTCGCTTCCAAAGGTCTGCTGAAGGCGCTGAATGTCGATCCGGAATGCGGCCTGTTTGATTCGAACGTCTCGCCGCACCATCACTTCCACGTGGAGGACACCGGCGAGTTGATCGATGTCCCGCCCGGCACCGTGGAGTTCTCGCGCCTGCCGCCGCTGCCGCCCGGGACCGAATCGGTCTCCGTCGAAGTCGTGATCCGGGTCCGCAAGCAGGGCTAGGGCGGCGTTGCCCGCCGCACGGCCCTTGCCTATACTGCGCGCCCTTCGCCGGTGTAGCTCAGTTGGTAGAGCAGTCGCTTCGTAAGCGAGAGGTCGGGGGTTCAAGTCCCTCCACCGGCACCACTTATAGTATTGGTGAACGGCGGGCCCTCACGGCGTCTAATGACGGCGCTGCGCTGGCGGCCCGTCCGTTCCACCTAAAGTTAGGCGCGCCTTCTATAAGGCCCTAGCGAGCACCATGTCAAAAACACCGCGGCGTAGCTTGCCTTCCTGTCTTAAATCGATGGCCAACGATGGCTTATGGTCTGCCCAAGGATCCTTGGCAATGAAGGGGTCACCTTTGAAATAGAGCTGCGTCGTAACCGGAACGTGCAGCGATTCCAAGACGCGAAAATGAATATGCGCAGGTCGCGTCTGCCCTGCATATTTCTCAAGCCCCGGGAGATTTGGCGGGACTGGGTATCGGCCCGGCACAATCGTCTCAATCTCGTATTGCCCCTTTTCATTCGTATACAGCATCCCCCGCAAGTGGAAGGTAGTGGCCTCGGTGAAGTTGCCAGGCTTGTTCGTGTCGTATAAGCCAGCGTGATTCGCTTGCCACACTTCGATCAATGCCCCCGGGAGGGGTGTACGGCAGTCGGAACTGAACACTGTGCCGGCCAGAAGAAGCCTGTCACCAGGCTCATCAGGACCTGCCAGCCTGGAGCGAAATGGCGCGCCAAACCGATAGAACGGACCAAGGATTTCAGACTCGGTGGTTTGACAGCCTTGCTTGGCGGCAAAAGCAGAGCCGGCCAGTAGTCCGCCCCCAAGTATCATTGCACTCCTGTGCAAGAAGATTCGTCGTGAGATGCCCAAGCTTGCCCTCGGGATTTGATGCTTGCCCATTTTTGCCTCCTTTCTGGGCGCTTACACCCGGCACCAGACATAAAGATACGCCTAACTACAAATGAACGTCATCGATGACGGAGTGTTTTACGTCATTTCGGCCAACTAATCGCCGGCCGCGACGTAAGTACTTGTTCAGTCTCGGCGTGAAAATGATCTCGCTACGGCATGAACATGAGCCAAGGACAGCTTCGCCCTGTGTGAAGGAGCAAAAAAAGCCCGGCACCTTGCGGCACTGGGCCAGAACAGAGTGGCAGAGTTAAGCCTGATTTCTCAGGTCGAGGCGTATGCGTTGCGCGAACTGAGTCCCTCCACCGGCACCAATATCGCAATGCTGACTCTGCCGGGCAAGCTGGCGTTGGCGCTCGTTTCCGTCACAGGCTATTGCGTTATCGTCGCGCTTGCCGAGCAATTCGACTGGTCCGCCACGGTGTTCGGCTTCCAGTGGCCGTTTCACGTCATCGGCCTCCTGTTCGGCGCGCTCGTGATGGCGCCCTATGCTGTGTGCTCCACGCGTCGGGTGGCGCGAATGCTTGCGCTCTCGGTCACGAGCGCCGTGATCTACCATCTCGCCGTGCGGTTCGTGGTGGATGGGCCGCTGGGCCATGGGACCACAACGCCCTATGTCATTGCGGGAGGGGGTGCCGCCGTGCTGATCGGACTTGCGGTCGTCGGAATCGCGCCGGCGCGATATCACTGGCGCCTGCCGGCGTTGACGCTGGCTGCCGGGACGATCGGCGGCGCAACGTTCGCCTGGCAACTGCCAATCGAATGGGCGCCCAACGATTTGCATGCCTATCTCGCCTGGCAGGTGCTCGTCTGCCTGGCCCTGGATCGCGGTTTATTGCCACCGATGCGCAGGGCGGTTTAAATGCCCCGCTGGCGGACGCGCAGGTCCGTCATTCTCAGACACACAAATACAAATTCGTCAGGGGGATCAGTTTATGCGCAGCGAGGTCGCAAAAACCGTGTTCGACAACGTCGGCAAGGAAGTTGCGATCGCTTACGGTGTGTTCCTGTTCGCCGCGATCTTCCTGAATGTGATCAGTTCCGCCGGGATCGTGGGCAACAACATCAAGCTGACAAACCTGCTTTCCGAAGGCATGGGCATCATGGGAAAGGGACGCGGCATCTTCCTCGTGCTGCTCGCGTTCGCGACCATCGCCGTCCCGCACTTCTGGAAGCACAGGTTCGCGCCGCTCGCATTCACGGTCCCGCTAATCTTCACGATCATGGCGTTCTGGCCGCTCTATGAGCAGCATCGGCAACAACAGCAGGCGGTGGAAGCGATGGCCGAGTTCGGTCGCACGTTCGGCCAGATGGCCGATCAAATGGGCGGCGGTGGCGGCGTGTTCGACAGTCTTGGTCTCGGCGCCTATGTGGTCATCGCGAGCGCGCTCTATCTCGCATTCAAGGGCGTGATGAAGGTTCGGAGCCGTGCCTGATGCGGTGAAGCGCGGCTAGAAACGGAAGTCCTGGAACTGCCGACGCAGCTCCACTTTAGAGATCTTGCCTGTGGCGGTCAGTGGAATCCGGTCGACGAAGACGACGTCGTCCGGAATCCACCATTTCGCGACGCGTCCGCCGAGCCAGGCCAGCAATTCGTCGCGCGTCGGAGTCTCGCCGGGACGCGGCACCACGACGAGCAGCGGACGTTCGTCCCATTTGGGATGCGGAATGCCGATGACCGCGGCCTGCAGCACCTTCGGGTGGCCGGCCGCGACGCATTCGAGGTCGATCGAACTGATCCATTCGCCGCCGGACTTGATCACGTCCTTGGCGCGATCGGTGATCTGCAGCGTGCCGTCGGGGCAGATGTTCGCGACGTCGCCGGTCGCGAACCAGCCCGGCTCGTCGTGCGCTGCGCTCGGCTCGCCCAGTTCGTAGTAATCGTCGCACACCCAGGGTCCGCGCACTTTCAGCATGCCGGCGGATTTGCCGTCCCAGGGCAATTCGCGCCCCGCGTCGTCCACGACTTTCATCTCGACGCCGAAGGTTGGCCGGCCCTGGCGCATGCGATATGCGTCCTGGTCGGCGGCGCTCATGCGCTCGTAACCCGGAGGCTTTGCGTTCGTCGTGCCGAGCGGGCTCATCTCGGTCATGCCCCAGGCGTGAATGGTCCAGACGCCGTGGCGGTCGCGGAACTCGTCCATGATCGACAGCGGGCAAGCAGAGCCGCCGACCAGCACCCGTTCCAGAGATTCGAGCACGATGCCGTGTTCCGCACATGGTATCAGCAAGTTCTGCCAGACGGTCGGCACGCCCAGGCGAGGGTCACGCGTTCTTCCGCGATCAGCGCGGCGAGCGTCGCGCCGTCGCCCATCTTGGGACCCGGAAACACGAGCTTGGCGCCGACCATCGGCGCGCTGTAGGGCAGGCCCCAGGCGTTGGCGTGGAACATCGGCACGACGACCAGAATATTGTCGCGCCGGCCGAATCCCATCGTGTCGACCAGCGCCGAGCCGTAGCCGTGCAGCACCGTCGAGCGGTGGTCGTAGAGCACGCCTTTCGGGTTGCCGGTCGTGCCGGACGTGTAGCAGAGCGAACTCGCCGTGCGCTCAGCGAGTTCCGGCCAGTCGAATGCGTCGGGTTCGCCCGCGATGAAGGTCTCGTACGCATCGGCGCCGAGCGCGATGACGCGCTCGACTCGTCGCGAGCGCCGGTCGCAGCGTGTCGACCAGCGGCATCAGGGTCGAGTCCGCGAACAGGAATCGATCGCCGGCGTGATTGGCGATGTAGGTGATCTGCTCGGGATATAGCCGCGGATTCAGCGTGTGCAGCACGGCCCCGATGCAGGACACCGCGTAATACAGTTCGAGGTGCCGGTAGTCGTTCCAGGCGAGCGTCGCGACGCGGTCGCCGGGCTGCACGCCGGCTTTCGTCAGCGCGTTCGCAAGCTGGCGAGCACGGCGGAAGACGTCGGACAGCGTGCAGCGATGACGCGGGTTCTCCGACGTCACCGATACGACTTCGCTCGCGCCATTGACCCGCTCCGCATGCCGCATGATCGAGGTGATCGTGAGCGGCGCCTGCATCATCAGGCCCTGCATGGCGGGCTACTTCATCGTCGGCATCGTGAACTCGGCGCCTTTCGAGCCGCTCGGCCAGCGCGCAGTGACGGTCTTGAGACGCGTGTAGAAGCGCACGCCGTCGGGACCGTGGATGTGCAGCGGGCCGAACAGCGAACGCTTCCAGCCGCCGAAGCTGTGGAAGGCCATCGGCACCGGGATGGGCACGTTGATGCCGACCATGCCCGCCGCAACGCGGCGCGTGAATTCGCGCGCGGCGCCGCCGTCGCGCGTGAAGATCGCCGTGCCATTGCCGAACTCATGGGAGGCGACGAGCTCGAGCGCCGCGTCGAGGTCGGGCACGCGCACGATGACCAGCACCGGCCCGAAGATCTCCTCGCGGTAGATGCGCATGGCGGGCGTCGACCTGATCGAACAGCACCGGGCCCATGAAGAATCCGCGCTCGTGGCCGGCGACCCGTCAAGCCGCGGCCATCGACGACGAGCTTCGCGCCTTCCGAGATGCCGGTCTCGACGTAGCCGAGCACGCGCTCGCGATGCTCGCGCGTGACAAGTGGCCCCATGTCCGCGCCGTCGGATGTGCCGGGCAACACCTTGATGGCCGCGAGTCTCGGGCTTCAGCGCCTCGACCAGCCGGTCGCCTGCGCTGCCGACTGCGACCGCGACCGAAATCGCCATGCAGCGTTCGCCCGCCGATCCGTAGGCAGCGCCCGTGAGCGCGTGCGCGACGGCTGCGGCATCCGCGTCGGGCATCACCACCATGTGGTTCTTGGCGCCGCCCAGCGCCTGCACGCGCTTGCCATGCGCGGAGCCGGTGCGGAACACGTGCTCGGCGACCGGCGTCGAGCCGACGAAGCTGATCGCGTCGACGCCGGGATCGGTCAGCAGCGTGTCGACGGCTTCGCGATCGCCGTTGACGACGTTCAGCACCCCGGGCGGGGCGCCGGCTTCGTGCAGCAGCTCCGCGAGGCGCGTGCCGCAGCCGGGATCCTTTTCGGAGGGCTTCAGGACGAAGGTGTTGCCGCAGGCGATCGCGACCGGGAACATCCAGAGCGGCACCATCGCGGGGAAATTGAACGGCGTGATGCCGGCGCAAACGCCGACCGGCTGACGCAGCGACCAGCTGTCGATGTCGCGGCCCACCGCGTCGCTGTATTCGCCCTTGAGCAGATGCGGAATGCCGCAGGCGAACTCGACGATTTCGAGTCCGCGCGTCACTTCGCCGCGCGCATCCGGCAGCACCTTGCCGTGCTCGCGCGTGATGATTGACGCGAGCTCCTCGGAATGCTGCTCGATCAGCTCGCGGAAGCGGAACATGACGCGCGCGCGGCGCAGCGGCGGCGTCGCGGCCCATTCGGGCAGCGCGGCGGCGGCCGAAGCGATCGCGGCCTGCGTTTCGGCGGCGGAAGCCATCGCAACCTGCAGTGTCGCGACGCCGAGCGCCGGATTGAACACCGGTGCGAATCGCCCGGAATTGCCCGGCACGCGACGGCCGTCGACGAAATGGCCCAGGCGTTCGAGCTGGCCGGTCATGTCAGTGTGCGCTCCGTCTCTCGAAGGCGTGTTCGAACGCCGTCTCGGCGACGCCGCTACCATCGTCCGGCGTCGTCACCATCCGGATTGTGGCGCGATCCGCCGCCAGTGTCACATGCGCGAAGCCCCAGACCAGGCCCTTGGCCCAGAGACTCGACAGTTCCGGATTCGCGGCGAGCTGGTGCTTCGCGAACGCGCTGTTGAGCGGGCGCTGCTTGCCGGCAGCCCCGGAGACGACCTGCGCGAGCGGGGGTCTGCCGCGAGCCTCCGGCACGTCCTCGCAGGCGTCCGTATGGACTTCGAGCGTGTGTTCATGGCCCGCGAGGTACAGGTCCGCATAGCGGCAGAGCGCGGGCAGGATCAACCCGCGCAGGGCGCGGGCCTGCTGGAATTTGCTGCCGGCCGACGACCAAAGCGGGTGATGGCCGATGACGATCTTCCAGCGCGCCGGCGATTCCGCAAGGCTTCGCTCGAGCCACGCGACCATGCCGCGCTCCTCGTCGGTCTGCGGCAGCGACCAGGGGGAGGGCGGATCGATTTCCTCGGTGTGCAATTCGCTGCCGTCTTCGGCGAGTTCGTCCTCGAGCACTGTCACGCCGGACAGCAACACGTGCGTGTCCAGGACGAACACCTCGAGATCGCGCGCATCGCCGGTCGGGCGCGACGCTGGTAGCGGATGCCATCCATGTAGAACGGCCGGCGTCGTTTCGTGGAACCGGACCTGCGCCATTGCGCCTTCCCGCGACGTGCGCCAGTCGTGGTTGCCGAGCGCGACGTAGATGCGGAAATCGGGCGCCCCCGCCGCGAGCGGCGCGTAGGGTTCGCTGAAGATCTTGCGAAAGCGCATGGCGTCGTCGCGTCCGTCGGCGCCACCGGTCGCGCCGTCGGGATAGATGTTGTCGCCCAGCATGACTGCGAATTCGCAGGCGACGCTGCCGGCGCAATACGCGCGCATCGCCTGCGCGACCGCATCCTGGCCGCTGGCCTCGATCCAGGTGCCGGTATCGGGCACGCCGGTACGCCGGCGATGGCTCGAATTCCGCGGGCGGCCGCTTGTCGTCCAGCCATTCGAGGCGCTCGTTTTCGGCAAATGCTTCCAGGGTCGGGAAGCCCGGCGCGTCTTCCGGGTCGAGATAGTCGTAGTGGTAACCACTGTCGCCGAAAGCCAGGAACTGCACGACGCTGCGGCTGGCCCGCGCAGCCGGCGACGATCAATGCGAGCGCGATCGCCAACGCGCGCTTCGGCATCAGTAGCGTTCCTGCAGCAGGCGTTCGACATCGGCGCGGCTGCGCCGGATCGGTCCCTCCGCCTCGAGCTTCAGGCTCGTCAGGGCCGCAGCCCAGCGCGTCGCCTCGGCGGGAGGCGCAGTCAGGCGCCGCGACGCATACGAACCGACGCAGGTATCGCCGCGGCCGCTGCGGCCGCGCAGCTCGACCGGGTGAAACGCCGCGGCATGATACGCATCGTCGGCGAGGACGAGCAGTCCGTCCTTGTGCGTCAGCACGATCTCGCGCGGGCCGAGGTCCCGCGAGCATGCGCGCGGCCGCGCGGATATCGGCCGTACCGGTCAGGAATTCCGCTTCGACGGCGTCGGTCTTGAGGATGTCGACCAGGGCCAGTACCTGCGTCGCGTTCGGGCCAGGCTTCGTACTGCAGGCGGCCGCCGGGCGCCGACCGTGCGAACGAAACCCTGCACATCGAGCGCAAGCCTATTCGAGCGCTCGCTTCATGAGCCGCACGGTTTCGAGCGCGACTTCGCCGCGGATCGACGCGGTGACGAGGAAAGTGTGCGCCGATAGACCGTCGCAGTTCGTCCGCGCCGATCGGATCGGCGACGCCCGCGACCGACAGGATCCGTTCGTCGACGTTCGCGGTCGGATACTCGAGACGCATCAGCGTGGAGCTCGCCGAATCGGTGGCAAAGACGTCGATGCCCGCCGCGACGAGCGGTGCCGTCGACACCGCCGTCCTCGCGCGCGCGGCGCGTGACCGCCGCGACCCGCGAGTCCGAGCAGGCGCGGCCGCGTGCGCGGCATAATTGTAGCCGCCGCCGTCCACGTGGCGCGTGCCCGCGCGCCGAGACGATCGTGTCCTTCGTGTAGTTGCCGACCGTGATGAAATCGTAGATGGGTCATTCGCGCAGCCGCACGCGCCACAGGCAGGCCGCCAGCAGCATGGAGACGACCGACGAGCCGATCCAGAACCAGATGACCGAACTGAAATCGTAGACGCGCGTACCATCCACGACCCGTCATGCCGCGCTCGATCAGACCGCCGCTGATATTCTCCTGCACTGCGGCGCCGATGTAGCTGAACACGCCGATCAAGCCCATTGCGGCGCCGGCGACTTTCTTCGGCGCGATGTCGACCGCGAACAGGCCGCCGAGCGAGGTGACGAGTCCGTTCAGCCCGACGCCGAACAGCACGAAGGCGAAGAGCAGCATCGGGCCATTGCGCGGACCGAAGAAGATCAACAGCAGTCCCGCCAGTTCGACGAGCGCGAACAGGAAATTCGCCGGCGGGCGACGCGCCGAGAACAGTCTTGTCCGACAGGTAGCCGAACAGCAGGCAGCCGGCGATGCCGGCGATCGTGTTCGCGGCCATGAACAGGCTCGCTTCATCGAGCGCATAGCCGCGCTCCTCCTGCAGATAAAGATGCCCCAGCTTGAGATGGCATAACGCGTTACGTACATCGTCGAACTCGCGAGCGCGAGCACCCAGATCGCCGGGATCTTCAGGATCGAGAACTGGATGGTCAGCACGCTCGCCTGCGGCGCCGCTGAAGGCGCGAGCCATGATCGTTCTTCCAGTCGGCGACCGGCGGCAGGCCGATGGTCGTCGGGCGGTCCTGCATCAACAGGTAGATGCCGACGCCGGCGAGCGATGCAGATCAGACCCGGTACCCAGAAGCCCGCCCGCCAGCCGAACCAGACGACGAACAGCGCGACGACATAGTAGGTCAGGCCTTCACCCATCGAATGCGCCGTGCTCCAGATGCCGTAGAAGCGGCCGCGCTCGCGATTGCTGAACCAGGCGGTCAGCGAGACGACGCCTGCGGGCGCGCCGAAACCCTGGAACCAGCCGTTCAGCGCCCAGAGCGCGACGGATAGCGTCAGCACGGTCGAGAAGCCCATGCCGATGTTGATCAGCGCGGAGGCGATCACGCCGGTCGCGAAGAAGTACTTCATGTTCGCGTGGTCGGCGAGGAAACCGTTGACCAGCTTTCCCGCGGCATAGGTGTAAAACAGCGCGGAACCGATCAGGCCGAGTTCCTGCGGGGAGAAGATGCCCTCGTCGATCAGCGGTTTCTTGACGACGGACAGCGCGAGGCGGCAGGTGTAGGCGAAGGCGTAGCCGATCGTGATCGCGACCATCACGCGGAAGCGGTGACGCCGGTACAGTTCATCGATCCGGCCAGGGTCGGAAATCGGCGCGGCAGCGGCGCCCGTCGCGAACAGGCTCGAACAGGGATTTCATGGCGCCGAGCCGGCTGCCGGGCCATCCAGGTTGAAACAGAATTTCCATTTTGTGTAAACTTAGAACATATATTTCATTTCGTCCAGACCGCCGCCAAAACCGGCAATCGCCAGGGTGCCTGGCCCATGGAGTCCCGATGGCGAATCGTGCCTGGTCTGCTTTTCCTGCTTGCAGCGCTCGTGGGCTGTGCCCGGAATGCCAGCGTACCCGCAGACGAGCCTGCTGCCGTGACCGTGCCGGCGGCAGCCGAGACCGCACCGACCTCGAAGACGGCGCCAACGGCGTCGCCATCTGGGTGCACCCGGCCGATCCGGCGAAAAGTCTCATCCTTGGGGCGGGCGGCAGCGGCGGGCTGGAAGTGTACGGGCTCGACGGTGCGCTGCGGCAACGAATTGGCGACATCGAGGCCTGCATGTGAGCTTGCGGTATGGCTTCGAACTCGGCGGCCGGCAGTTGCCCCTCGTGCTCGTCTATGAGTCGAGGACCTCGTCGCTGCTCGCTTACACGATCGATAGATGCGCTCGCGCTCGTGCGGCTGCCGGGCGCGCCGATCGCCGTCGATGACGAGCTGACCGGGCTCTGCAATTTCAGGAGCCCGATCACCGGCACGGTGTACGCGCTCGGCATGACCGATGCCGGGCAGATGCTGCAGTGGGAGCTGTTTGCCGCCGGCCGTACGCTGCAGGGCCGGCTCGTGCGCAGTGTGCCGCTCGGCATGGGCGTCGAGTACTGTGTCGTCGACGATGCGAATGCGACGATGTACTACGGCGACGAGGCACTCGGCGTGCTGTCGCTGCCGGTCGAGCCCGAAACCGACGCCGAGCGCAAAATCTTCGAACTCGTCGCGCCGCGCGGCGGCATCGCGGAAGAGATCAAGGGCCTCGCGCTCGCACAGGGCGCTGACGGCAACAGCCTGCTGTTCGTATCCGATGTGTCGGCCGAGCGGCTGTCGAGTATATGGCCTGGATGGCACCTTGAAGGGCCGTCTCCAGATCGGCGCCGGCGAAGCGCGTCGATGCCGTCGGCGAAAGCGAAGGCCTCGCGCTCGCGACTGCGTCTCTCGGCGCCGCGTATCCCGAGGGCCTGCTCGCGATCGCGGACCAGGACAACGACGGCGCCTACAGCAATTACAAGCTCATCGGCTGGCGGGAAGCACGCACCGCGCTGAACGTCGGCGCGGTCGCGTACGCCGATCCGCGCACCGTCACGAAAGTCGCCCCGCGCACCGTCGCGCCCACGCTCGAAACACCGCCGGTCGAGACCTGGGGCGATGCCGCGGATGATCCCGCCATCTGGGCGCATCCGGACGATCCGGCCAAGAGCGTGGTCATCGGCACCGACAAGAATGCTCGGCCTCTATGTCTACGATCTCGACGGGCGGCTGTTGCAGGCGGCTCCGCGACGGGCGCATGAACAATGTGGACCTGCGCGACGGGTTTGTCGTGGACGGCCGTCAGCGGACGCTTGTGGCGGCCACCAACCGGACGAATAAGAGCATCGCACTTTATTTCCTCGATCCGGCCACCCGGCGGCTGACAAGTGCAGGTGATCCGGTGCCCACTGGATTCACGGACCCGTACGGCCTTTGCATGTACGCTGCTGCGGACGGCGGGCACTTCGTATTCGCCAACGATTCGGCGGATGGACGGTTCCGGCAATGGCGGATCACCTCGCAAGACGGACGTGCCGTAGCGGCGCAGGTCCGCGAATTCGTCGTCGGCACGCAGGCGGAGGGCTGTGCGGCGGACGACGAGGCGGGCGACCTGTACGTCGCCGAAGAGGACGGCGGATTCTGGAAATACCGGGCGGGCGCGGACGGCGGCGCGGAACGCCGCGAGATCGATCGCGTCGACGGGCCGAATGGCCTGAAGGCCGATATCGAGGCCGTCTCGATCTGGCGCGGCAGCGGCGGGCGCGGTTACGTCGTCCTGTCGAACCAGGGCGCGGACAATTACGTTGTGTACCGGCGCGAGGGCGATAATGCTTTCGTCGGGCTGTTCCACATCGTCGCCGATGCGGCGCGCGGTATCGACGGCGTATCCGAAACGGACGGGCTCGATGTGTCGAGCGCGCCGCTCGGCGCGCAGATTCCCGGACGGCTTGCTGGTTGTGCAGGACGGCCGCAACCTGTCGCCGCGCGAACGTCAGAACTTCAAGTTCGTGTCCTGGCGCGCGATCGCACAGACGCTCGGGCTCAAGGACTGAAACCGAGCCGCCGGCGTCGCTCCAGTTCGCGCGGGTCGATCTTCGAGCGCCAGCTCTCGACGCCGTTCTTCAGTTCCGCCGGCGTCAGCATGAGCGCCGTGAGAGCCGGGTCGCCGCGCAGATCGCGCAGCGAGAACCGCACCCGCGGCTCCGGTTCCCATTCGAAATCGAGCAGCGCCGAAATTCACCGTCCGGAAGTACGGCGATCGGATGCGCAATTCGGGCTCGGCGTTGAGGAACGACGAGCCGGTCGCCTGCGCGAGCGGCGAACTGACGAAGTCGTAGAAATCGTAACCGCCACGCACCGACCACGGAATGCAGTTCACCTCGCCGAAGTGCGTATCGCCCGAGAGGCAGAAAACGCCTTCGATGCCACGGTCGCGGATGAAATCGAAGAGCGCGTCGCGCTCGCGCAGGAATGCGCCCCAGGTATCGCCCGTGGGGCCGTCCTCGGACGACCAGCCGCTGCCGCAGATCAGTACCTTGAACGGCGCACGGCTGGTGAGGAGCGCCTGGCGCAGCCAGTCGCCCTGGCAGTTCCCGAGCAGCGTCTTGTCCGGCCCGTCCGGATCCGTGTTCGGCGTGCGGTAGTAGCGGCCGTCGAGGAAAAAAAAGTCCACGCCGCCGTAGGCGTACTGAAAAAACACGCCGGGGCATTCAGGCAGTCCGCCGCCGGGATTTGCCCAGTAGTTGCGAAACGCCGCGAGCGTCGCCTCGCGCATCGGGTTGCTGCGATCCGAATTGTTGAGCCCGAAGTCGTGGTCGTCCCAGATCGCGAGCTGCGGCACGGTGCGCATCAGCGGCAGCGTCGAGGGAACCGCGCGCTGCCGCCGGTAATCCTCCGCGAGCACCCAGGAGGAGGCCGTGTCCGCATAGATGTTGTCGCCGAGCCAGAAGAAGAGATCCGGTGCCGCCGCCGCGATCGCGTGGAACACCGGCTGTTCGGCGTCGAGCTGGTGTCGGGCGCAGGAGCCAAAGGCGACACGAAAGCGCGGTGCGCGCGGCGGGCGCCGTGCGCGTCCAGAATGGGGTCAGGCGATAGCGGTCTGCGATGCCGTCGACGCGCAACCGGTAGTAATAACGGGTGGCTGGCGCGAGACTGGCGACGATTACGCGCACGGTAAAATCGGTGTCGGCGTCGCGCGGACGCTCGCGCTGTGCAGAGGTTCCGCGAACATCGGTTGGTCGAATACTCGACGTCGACGTCGAATTCGCCGCTCGCACGTCCCCAGAAAGTGATCGATTCGGAAGTGACACCGCCCACCATCGGCCCTTCCATCAGACGCGGGTAACCCGGCGCGGCCGCCAAAACGCGAAACGGGCGCAGCGTCGCCGCGGCCAGTGCAGAGCCGAGAAGACCACGGCGCAGCCGGCTTGTGCGGACCATCATGAATCCAGGCCGGCGAAACGCGCGCAGGTTCCGGTACCCGAGTTTCGCGTAGTACGCGGACGGTGCGACGCTCGGGTCCTGTTCCGCCTCGACCACGAGCCAGCCGCGATAATCCGCGCGCGCGAGCGGGGCGAGGACCGCCTCATAATCGACGCAACCGTCGCCCGGCACGGTGAAGACACCGTCGAGCACGGCGTCGAGGAAACTGCAGTCGCGATTGAGGCTGCGTTCGAGCACCGTGCGGCGCACGTCCTTGCAATGCACGTGCGTGATGCGCGAGGCATGGCGCGTCGCCGCCCGCACCGGATCGCCGCCGGCAAAAGTCAGATGCCCGGTATCCAGCAGCAATCCGACCGCGTCGCTGCAGGATTCCATCAGCCGGTCCACTTCCTCCTCGGTCTGCACGACCGTGCCCATGTGGTGATGATAGGAAAGTCCGAGCCCCACATCCCGCAGTCGCGCTCCCAAGTTCATCGAGCCGTACCGTGTATCGCGGCCAGTCGGCCGCGGCGAGCACCGGACGCTGCGAAAGCCGTCGTTGACGGTCGCCGTGGATGCAGCGCGTCGTTTCGGCGACGACGACGACTTGCGCAGCCGAGCGCGCCCAGCAGTTCGCGAGTTCGCGCATCGCCTCGAATTCGTCGGCCGGGTCGCGTTCGAGAAGTCTGGCGCTGTACCAGCCCGAGACGAGCGCGAGTCCGTGCGGTGCGAGCGCCGATTTCAGTTCGCGCTCGTTGCGCGGAAACTTGCAGCCTAGCTCGACGCCGTCGAAGCCCGCGGCCCGCGCTTCGAGCAGGCAGGTCTCGAGACTCGTCTCGCCGCCGACCTGCGGCAAGTCGTCGATCGTCCACGTCAGCGGATTGATGCCGAGGCGCACGTTCATCCGGCGTCCTCGTCCAACGATCGGCGCCACGCGGCATGCGCCTCGCGCACGTTCGGATCCGCCGACACCGCTGCGACCGGTACGTTCCACCATGCGCCGCCCGCCGCGGTACCCGATTGCGGATCAGTCTCGATCACGATCACGTTCGTGCGCCCGCTGTCGCGGGCGCGCGTGATCGCGGCCTCGAGCGCGCCGATGTCTTCCGCCCGTTCTGCGACCGCGCCGAGCGCGCGTGCGTGCGCGACGAAGTCGACACGGCTGCCATCGGGCGCGTTCGGGAACGAATCATCGAGCAGGTTGTTGTGTGCGACGCCCGCCGTCGCCCGCTGCAAGCGGTGAATGCAGCCGTAGCCCCGATTGTCGGCGAGCACGATCAGCAGCGGATGGCCGCCCGCGACCGCGGTTGCGATCTCGGAATTCATCATGAGGTAGCTGCCATCGCCGACCAGCACGACGACCGCGCGGTCAGGTAGGGCCATCTTGACGCCAAGCCCGCCGGCGATCTCGTAGCCCATGCACGAATAGCCGTACTCGACGTGATAATCGTCGGTATGCGTCGAGCGCCAGAGCTTGTGCAGCTCGCCGGGCAAGCCGCCGGCGGCGCAGACGACAGTGCCGCCGGGCCCGAGCGCGCGATTCACGGCGCCCAGCACCTGCGCGTCGGTCGCCAGGCCCGGCGATGGACGAGTGGCTGTGTCCACTGCATCGTTCCAGGACGCGACTAGCGTGCGTAGCTTGTTGCGCCAGGTGGGCTCGGAGCTCCAGCCTTCGAGTGCAGCCGCGAGTTCGTGGAGTGTCGCCAGCACGTCACCGCGCAGTCCGAGCGCATTTCGCTTGATCGCGTCATGGCGCGCGACATTGACCGAGACGAGCCGACCATCGAAGTCGCCGATCAGCTTGCCGGAGCCGGTCGTGAAATCGGTAAGCCGCGTGCCGAGAGCGAGCACCAGATCGGATTGCGCGAGTAGCTCGTTCGCCGCGCTCGAGCCGGTCACGCCGAGGGCGCCGGCATTGCAGGAATGATTCCAGGGAAGCACTCCCTTGCCCGCCTGAGTTTCCGCGACCGGGATACCGTGCTCCTCGGCGAACGCGGCGAGCTCGTCACAGGCGCCGGCGTAATGCACGCCGCCACCCGCGACAATGAATGGCCGGCGGGCGGCGCGCAGGCGCGCGATCGCCGCCTGCAGCCGTTCGCGATCCGCGCGCGGCCTTTCGATCTCGTGAATGCGCTCGTCGAAGAACGCCGCCGGGTAATCGAAAGCTTCGGCCTGCACGTCCTGCGGCAGCGCGATCGTCGCGGGTCCGCAGTCCGCGGGATCGAGTAGCACGGAAAGCGCTTGCGGCAGCGACGAGAGCAGCTGTTCCGGCCGCGAGATCCGGTCCCAGAAGCGCGAGACATACCGCAGGCAATCGTTTGCCGTCACAGTGGGATCGTCGAATTGCTCGATCTGCTGCAGCACGGGATCCGGCCTGCGGTTCGCGAATGTATCGCCCGGCAGCAGCAGCACGGGCAGCCGGTTCGCATACGCGAGGGCGGCCGCCGTCACGAGATTCGTCGCGCCCGGTCCGATCGAGGTCGTGCAGGCCATCATGCGGCGGCGTCGGCTGGCTTTTGCGAAGGCGATCGCAGCCAGCGCCATCGCCTGTTCGTTGTGCGCCCGAAGCGTCGGTAATGTTTCACGGCAGCCGGCCAGCGCTTCGCCGAGTCCGGCGACGTTACCGTGACCGAAAATGGCGAAGACGCCGTGAAACAGCCGCTCGCTGCCGGCGGCCGTGCGGATGCGCTGCGCGGCGAGAAAGCGCGTCAGCGCCTGCGCCATCGTCAGGCGAATCGTCTTCATCCCGTCCTCATGCGGCCGCCGCCGCGGGGCGCAGGTGCCGCCAGAGGTCGATTACGCGCGTGTAGCCGGCGCCGACACGCGCGATTGCGGTGGTATCGTCAATCGTTCCTGCCAGCCAGTCGCGCGCGGCCTGACCGAAGATCGTGCGGCCGATGGCGAACCCGCGGCAAATGGGATGCCGGGCCGCAATGTCGAAGGAATGGGCGATCTGTTGCTCGCTGGCATCGAGCCCGAGCAGCAACACGCCCCGGCAGAGGGGATCGTTCGCGGCGATGACGGTGGCGATCTCGCACCAGGCGTCGGCTCTCTGGGCCTCCAGTTTCCACCAGGCTGGCCGCAGGCCGAGGTGATAGAGGCGGCGAAGCACATTTGCCGTGGTTCCGTCGTCCGTCGTCCGTCCCGGGCCGGAACTGATGACCTCGATCAGCAATTCGCGTTCGAGCCTGCGCGTCGCATGGTCGAGTTCGGCGAGACGTGATTCCTGCGCGAGACGCAGGTCGATCGGATCGGCGGGATGGAAATTGACCAGGCACTTGACCACGTGACTGCGCGGCCAGGCGAGCAGTTCGAGCCCGATGCCGCCGGTCGCTTCGAACTCGAGCGGCCGCGAACCCGGCAATTCGACCGGGCGGCCGATCCAGCTGGCCGCCCGATCGAGCCGCGCCAGTGCGAGTGATCCATAGCGGTCGTCGACGATTGCGCCGAGGCGCATGCTGCGCCCCAGTTGCTCTGCGACACCGAGCGCCGCCCGCGCCACGAGATCCTTGAATTCTGCAATGCGTTCATAGTCGGCGCCAACGGCTGCCGCCATCTGCTCAAACTGTCGGCGGTGATCGAAGGCGAGAATGCAGATGTCGCCGGACTGCCGCTTGACCGTGGTCGCGCGATGCAGCAACGCGATGCGCTCGTCCCGGTCGGGGCGGGCGGGCGGCGCGGTGCGCGACAGGAACTCGTCGAGTTCGGCGCTTCGTCGGCATGGCGGGCGTGCAGCCGTGCCGGGTGACGACGATCGCGCCCGCGGCATTGCCGCGGCGCGCGCAATGCGCGGCCGGCAGCCCGTCGATCCAGCCGCTCAGGTACCCGGCGAGGAATGCGTCGCCGGCGCCGAGGACGTTCAGCACGTCGATCGGAAAACCGGCGACGATGAGTCCTTGTGAGACCGAGGCCGGTATCGGTCCTTCGAACACGACGCAGCCCAGGACCCCTCGCTTCATGACGATGGTCGCTTCGGTGGCGCTGCGTATCGCGCGCAGGGCGTCGAGCACGGATTCGCCGCCACCGGCGACGCGGATTTCCTCTTCCGTGCCGACGACGAGATTGCAGTCCGGGAGGAAAGCCTGAAGCTGCCGCGTGACCTCCGGTGCGCTCCCCGCGCGCTCCGCGCCGCTGCCATGGCCGGCCTGGCCCCACAACACGGGCCGGTAGTCGATGTCGAGGACGACACGAAGGCCGTGCTGCTTCGCGAGCGCGATCGCGCGGCGCGCGGCCCGGCGCACCGATTCGGTCGACAGGTGCGTGCCGGTCATCGCAAGCGCCCTGGCGGTTGCGAACGGCGCCGACTCGACGTCGGCCGCCTCGAGTCCCATGTCCGCGCAGTTTTCACGATAGAAGATGTGCGGGAAGTTCTCCGCGTCCTCGATGCCGAGCAGCACGAGACCGGTCAGGCGGCCCGGATCCGTGCCGACGGCCGCGACGTCGACGCCTTCGGCCGCGAGCGTCTCGCGCACGAAGCGGCCCATGTGCTCGTCGCCGACGCGCGTCAACATCGCGACTCGGAGCCCGAGGCGCGCGAGCCCGACCGCGACGTTTGCGGACGACCCGCCGAGGTACTTGGCGA
This sequence comes from uncultured Gammaproteobacteria bacterium, assembly GCA_963839885.1. Classification (GTDB taxonomy): domain Bacteria; phylum Pseudomonadota; class Gammaproteobacteria; order Steroidobacterales; family Steroidobacteraceae; genus SCUD01. Next base: position 179,097 of record CAWIWZ010000014.1, on the reverse strand, counting down.
AAGTCTGCGTGTCCTCGAGCCGCGCGCCGCGCTCGAGGCCGTACAGATCGACGGCCGCGCGCCCCAGACAGATGAAGTCCGTGGCTGGCGTCATCGCTTTCCCGCGGTTGTGTTGCCGCCGGCTGGTTCCCAGTAGGACGCGCCGGGTTTCATTGTCCACGCATGTTCGGCCGTGAATTCCGGGACCGTGTAGGGTTGGCCGGGCAGGTGGCGGATCACCCAGGCGTAATACATGCCATAGCCGGGCGCCGCGCACTGCGCGTGATCGTTGCCGGCCATGATCTTGATCGTGTCGTACGGGCGCACTTTGAACACGTCTTCGCCGTGCTCGGCATGGCCGAAACCCTGCGGATGCGTGAATCGGTAGTGATAGATCTCGGGCTGCGGATGATGGTGCGGCGGATAGCTCGACCATCCGCCCGGCAGCGTCACGACTTCGCCGAGCACGAGACGCACTTCGGGCGGCGAATTGCGCCCGTCGAAGATCGTCCGCACCAGCCTGAGGCATCGGCCGCCGACCTGGCCTTCGCCGCGGCGCTCATCCGCGACGTCGCCGGGCCGGAATACGCGGGTCATGAAGGTCGCCGGGTTGTCACAGGCATAGACGGTGAACTCGGCATCCGTGACCGCGCGGATCTCGATGGGCGTGCCGTCGGGCGCGTGCACGCAGGCCGGAGATTCGTCGAACAGCGACGCGCGCGACAGCTCGAAGGCCTGGCCGCCGGCCTGACCCGCGACGCACCCCTCCATCAGGAGAAACGCGGTTTCACCCGCGAGCGTCGCGGCATGTGTCTCGCCGGCGGCGAGCCGGAGTACGCCCATTGAGATGCCGGTGTCGGCGACCGCTTCGCCGGCGGTCGTGATGGCCGTGAATCCCCTGGGAAATCCGCCGCGGTGCCGGTTGATCAACGTGCTCATGCTTTTTCTCCCATCAGCCGGTGGCGACGCGCGTCCATGCGCCGCTGGCGTGCGAGCGCTCCATCGCCTCCATGACGAGTTGCACCTGCAGGCCGACGTCGAAGCCCGGACGCGCAGGGGTGCCGTCGGCGATGGCGCGCATCAGGTTTCGCGCTTCGATCACCTTCAGGTCGTTGATGCCGAGACCATGGCCCGGCGCCGGGCAGAAGAAACGGTAATCCGCATGCTCCGGTCCCGCGAGAATCGTGCGGAAACCGCGGCGGCCGGCGGCATCAGCGGCCGTGTACAGGCGCAGCTCATTCATGCGTTCCTGGTCGAAAGATACGCTGCCCTGCGTGCCGAACACCGTGAACGAGAGTCCGCACTTGAAGCCGGTCGCGACGCGGCTGATCTCGAAGCTGCCGCTGACTCGCTCGCGAATCGAACGAGCGCAAGCGCGATGTCCTCGTTCTCGACCGGCAGCAGAGCGCCGGTCGCAGGCACGCGGCGTTCGCGATGGATGGTTTCGAGCCGCGCCTGCACCGAGTCGATCGGGCCGAGCAGCACCTCGGCCATGTCGATCAGGTGCGAGCCGAGGTCGGCGAGCGCGCCGGAGCCGGCGTAGCGGCGTTCGCAGCGCCAGCTGTGCGGCACCGCCGGGTCGGCCATGTAATCCTCGAAATAGCGGCCGCTGAAGCCGGTCACCGTTCCAAGTTCGCCGGCGGCGATCAGATCGCGAGCGAGACCGATCAGCGGATTGCAGGAATAATTGAATCCGATCAGGTGACGAATGCCTGCGCGAACCGCCGCATCCGAAACTTCGCGCGCCTCACTGGCATCCAGGGCCAGCGGCTTCTCGCACCAGATGTGCTTGCCGGCGGCGATCGCCGCCAGCGCCATCTCTCGATGGAGATAGTTCGGCGAGCAGATGTCGACGACATCGATCGCCGGATCCGCGACGAGCGTCACGCCAGTCGCCGGTCGAACGCCGGAAACCGAGCGCCGCGGCCGCTGCGCGGGCCTTCGATTCATCCTGGTCCGCGAGCAATTCGCAGACCGGCGCCGCGATCTCCGGGAACACGGCGCCGACGCCCTGCAGGGCGATCGCGTGCGCGCGGCCGATGTAGCCGCTGCCGATCAGTCCGATGCGCAGGTTTTTCATGCCTTCGGTTCCAGCGTGACGACGCTGCCGGTGCGCATCGATCGGTCCGCGGCATCCGCCAGTTCCAGCGCGCGTATGCCGTCTGCGCCCGACACGAGATCCGCGGCCTCGCCGTGCAGGCGGCGCACAAAGGCGTCGAGTTCGAGCCGGTAGGCGTCGGCATAGCGCTCGAGGAAGAAGGGCAAGGCCGGATCGCGCCGATAACCATCACTGTCCGCGCGCTCGACCGACGTAGACCGCCGGTTGCCGGCCCTCAGCATGCCGCGAGCGCCGCAGACCTCGATACGCTGGTCGTAGCCGAACGCGGCGCGCCGCGAATTGACGATCTGGCACAGGCGGCCGCCGGATGTCCGCAATGTAACCGCCGCGGTATCGATGTCGCCGGCCGCGCCGATCGCGCGATCGACGAGACAGCTGCCATGCGCGGCAATCTGGACGGGTTCCTCGCCCAGCAGCCAGCGCGCCATGTCGAAATCGTGGATCGTCATGTCGCGGTACATGCCGCCGGAGCGCGCGACGTAAGCGACAGGCGGCGGCGCCGGGTCGCGGCTGACGATCAGCACGGATTCGACGTCGCCGATCTCGCCGGCGTCGATGCCTGCCTTGACGCGCCGGAAAGACGGGTCGTAGCGCCGGTTGAAGCCGATCGCGAGCAATACGCCCGCTCGTTCAGCCGCCGCGACGCAATGCCGCGCACGGGCTGCATCCAGATCGACCGGCTTCTCGCACAGCATCGCCTTGCCGGCAGCGGCGCCGGCCTCGATCAAGTCGGCGTGCGTGTCGGTCGGGCTCGCGATCAGGAGCGCGTCCACTTCGCGATCCGCGAGCGCGGCGCCGCATCGACGTGCGCCGCGCCGCTCGCGGACGCGATTTCACGGGCCGCATCCGCCGCGACATCGACGACGTACTTGAGTCGCGCGCCCGCGTGGGCATGAATGTTGGCGGCATGGATGCGGCCGATGCGTCCAGCGCCGAAGAGCGCGAAAGTCTTCATGCGCCGTCTCGCTCGCGCGCGGCAGTCAGCTGGAAGGCGTAACTGATCACGAGCGTCTGCGCGAGGCACAGCGACGCGGTGAGCGACCGGAACTTGCGGAACTCCGCGTCCTTGACCTCGAAGCAAAGGTCGGCGTTCCGCGCGATCGGCGAGAGCCGGCTGTCGCTGATCGCGATGACCCGGGCCCCGCGCTCGCACGCCTCTTTGACGATGTCCGCCGTCTGCTGCGCATAAGGCCTGAAGCTGATCGCGATCAGCAGGTCCTTCGGCCCGATCATCGTGCCCTGCTCGACGATCATGCCGGCCAGCCCATCGACCAGGTAAGCGCGCTTGTCCGCATGACGCAAGGCGTATGCAAGATACGCGGCGACCGGGAAGGAACGGCGCAGGCCGACCAGATACACGGTTTCGCATTCGGCGATCAGGCGCACGGCGCGTTCCAGGTCCGTCTGACGCGTCGTCTCGTTCAGGTGCTGCAGTGCTGCGATATTGCCTTCCGTGAATTCGCGCAGCAGTTCTGATGGCGACTGCGAGGCGACGTCTCCGGCGCGCTCGTTGAACTGGCGGATGCGATCCGCGTAGCTCGGGCTGGGCGCGAGGCTCAGCAACTCGTCGCGAAACAGCTTCTGCATCTCGCTCGCGCCGTCGTAACCGAAGGTCTTGGCGAAACGGACGATGGTGGACGGCTGCACTTTGCAGCGCTTCGCGATCACCGCGAGCGTCTCGAGCCCGATGTCGTTGGGATGCTCGAGCGCGTAGGCGGCCACCTGCTTCAGGCGCGGGCTCAGGCCTTCGTAGCGCTGCACGATGCGCGCGCGCAGCGCCTCGACGTTCTGGCGGTTGACCATCGCGCTCTCGGACAGCCTCGACAGGGCCTCGGTCATGGGCGGGATCCCGATCGTTTCAAGTTTCGAACGGACATTCCACTGGTGCCGCGGCGCCGGCCGCGTTGCGGCGGCGGTCCTGCGGGGTCGGGGCAGTATAGAACAAAAGTTTCAGTGGTTGAATAGAACAAAAATTTCGTTCTATACTGTCCCCGAACCGTCATAGACGGCCTGCAGAATGCCTGAAGCGTCCGGTGACGCCGGATTCCTGGCGTGCGTTTCGAGGGGGTATCTGATGAAAAAGCTCGCGGTTCTTCCGCAGATCACGGTCGTATTGGGCCTCGCGGCCTTGCCGGGAATGGCTTTCGCGCAGGCGACGCCTGCCGCGGTGCCGGCGCCCGAGCTTTCCGAGATCGAGGTTCTCGCGAAACGCGTCAATGCGCGTAATCGCGTGGACACCGTCGCGCCGACACTCGCCTACGACGAGGAATACTTCCAGCGCTTCGAGCCGCTGTCGGTCGGCGACATGATGAAGCGCGTCCCGGGCGTGAGCTTCCAGAGCGACATCGGCGAGTACGCGGAGCCTTCGCTGCGCGGCATCGGCGCCGAGTACACGCAGGTGCTGATCAACGGCCGGCGCGTGACCGGCGGCACCAACGACAACACGGTGGTCGTCGACCGCATCCCGGCGGAACTGGTCGAGCGCATCGAGATCATCCGCAGCCCGAGCAGCGACATCGACAGCCAGGGCATCGGCGGCACGCTCAACATCATCCTGAAGGAGGGCGCGGAACTGTCCGGTGGCATCTATCGCATCGGCGGCTACCACACTGACGGCGAGACCAATCCGAGCGCATTCCTGTCGCTCGGCGACAGCAATGACCGGCTTCGAGTGGGGCACCTCCTTCAACTACCAGGAACGCTTCAACCGCAAGGCGGCGAACGAACTCGAGCGCGCACAGGACGGCGAAGGCGGGGCGGAGCCCGCGTTCGCAGCCTTGGTCGAGGATCCGGACGAGCGCGAGAGCACGGACATTGCCTGGACCGGCGACGTGCGCCTGAAGCTGGCGAAGGCCGCGAGTGGTTCGCGGGCGCCTTCTACATGGATACCGATCGCAAGGAAACCGAGATCGGCCGCGAATTCGAGGCCGAGGACGACGACGGCGTGGTCGAAACGGACGCGATCCAGGCCAACCAGCTCGATGCCTTCCAGGAAACCAATTACGGTGTCTTCACGGGCTACGAATCGGGCTTCGGCAACGGACATTCATGGGAGATCGAGCTCGCCTACGACGAGACCGAATTCGATTCGGTCGAGACCAACTGGGAAGACGATCTCGACTTCGACTTCGACGCCGCGGGCATCGTGGATGCCGACGGTATCCTGGCTTTCCTCGACCAGACCGATGCCGAAATCATCAGCCTGTTCGCCGCCGTCCCGCACAACGCCGAAGAGCTGCGCGGCGACGACGCCTTCCTGAATCACGCGAGAACACCGACGCGGACGACTCGGAAATCAAGCTGCAGACTGCGGTGAACTGGCAGCTCGCCTCGTCGAAGCTGAAGGCTGGCATCGAAATCTTGGGCCGCGAGCGCGACTTCTCGTTCCGTGCCTTCGAGATGGACGATGGCGTGCTCGAGGAGGACGACAGCGCGCTATCCGATTTCCAGGCCGACGACGATCGCGCGGCGCTGTTCCTCAAGTGGTCGAAGGAATTTGGCGGCGACAAGACGCTGGAGCTCGGCGTGCGCGCCGAGAACACCAACCTCGACATCGATGCGACGGTTTCGGAGGCGATTGCCGAGGCGGCCGCCGACCTGGAACAGATCGGGATCTTCATCGACGGCGACCAGATCCATACGTCGGAAGACTCGTCCGAGATCAACCCGAGCGCGCACTTGCGCTGGGACGTCACCGACCGCACGCAGGTGCGCCTGAGCGTCGCCCGGACGATCCGCCGCCCGAGCTTCGATCAGCTGAACCCGACGCTGCTCATCGACGACGACGAGAGCATCCTCGGCAACCCGTCGCTGGACGACGAGACGGCGATCGGCGTCGACGCGGGCTTCGACATCGAGCTCAACGGCCAGGACGCGATCCTGGGCGTCAATGTCTTCTACCGCGACATCAGCGACAAGATCGAGCTCGACGGTGTGCCGGAAGAAGTCAACGCGGTGTTCCAGGAGTTCATCGACGAGGACATCGAGGCGACGGTCTGGGTCAACAACCCGAACGAGGGCGAGATCTGGGGCGTCGAGTTCGATTTCAGCTCGCCACTTGCCTTCCTCGATCCGAACTTCCACGTGTTCGCGAACTACACCTGGATCGACTCGGAGATCCGCGACGCGAACGAGAACTTCCCGATCGACCGGCAATTCTCGCTGCAGCCGGAGTACATCTACAACGTCGGCTTCGACCACCTGCTGGACGAAATCGGCTTCACCTGGGGCGTGAGCTACCAGAAGCTCGGCCCCGCCGAGGAATGGCTCAACGTCAGCGCCGAGGAAAAGGAAGTGAGGGATGTCGAGTACGACGGCAATCTCGAGGTCTTCGTCGAGAAGAAGCTCGCGGACCGCTTTGTCGTACGGCTCGCCGCGCAGAACCTGCTCGATGCCGAGAAGGATGAGATCCAGCGGGTCTACGGGTCGGTCGAGCAGCTCCAGGCCGGTACGCCGGAAGCGCGCATCCACTCGATCGAAGAATCGGATCCGGTGTATATCCTGACCTTCCGCGGCACCTTCTAGCCTGAACCGGCCGCGGCGCGCTCGCGCCGCGGCCGGACGTCCGGTCCGCGTTCCTGCCGCTCGCGCGGCGGTTCCGGTAAGCTGCGCCGCGGAATGCAGCATCCTTCACGCGTTCACAAGAGCCGCCACCAGCGCTCCCGGCGCCGTGCCGCCGATCTCGAGGAACGTCTGCCGTTCGAGCGCATGCCGCTCTGGCTGCGCGCGCTCTCGTCGCTGCCGCTGCCGGTCTGGTACGCGGTCGCGGGTGTTTTCGCCTGGCTCGCCGGTCACGTGCTGCGGCACCGTCACGCGATCATCGACATGCAGCTCCGGGCCTGCTTCCCGGACCGGGACGAAGTCTGGGTCAGGGACACGCGACGCGAGTTCTACCGGCGCTTCGCGCAGGTGTCGGTCGAGATCATCAAGGCCGCGACGATCTCGCGGGACGAGATCGACCGTCGCGTCACGCTCGAAGGGGCGGAATCCGCGCGCGCGGCGCTCGATTCCGGGCAGTCGATCATCGTCGTGACCTCACACAACTGCAACTGGGAGTGGACGCTGCTCAAGCTGTCGATGGGCATCGGTCATCCCGTCCACGCCGCCTACAAGCCGCTGAAGGGACGCTTCGGCGACCGCCTGATGCTGACGATCCGCTCACGGTTCGGCGCCGAAATGATCACGGCCAAACGGCTCCTGATGCGCGTGCTGCGCCACCGCGGCCCCGCGCGGATCGTCGCGATCGTCGCCGACCAGGCCCCGACATCGTCGGCGGTTCGCTACTTCACGCAGTTCATGGGACTCGACACGGCATTCTTCATCGGCCCCGAGGCGATTGCGCGAGCCGGGCGCCTGCCGGTGTGGTATCTCGCGATGCGCCGCGAGGCACGCGGCCGCTATCGTGTCGCATTCGTTCCGCTGGCCGCGGCCGGCGAGGAACTTGCGCCCGGCGCGCTGATGGAGCGCTACGCGGCCGCGGTCGAATCGCTGACGCGTGAATGTCCGCCCGACTGGTTGTGGAACTACCGGCGCTGGAAAGTGCAGCGCGACGCGGACGGCAATCCACACATCGTCAAGTCGGGAGAGATCACCCGGCCCGGCTGACGGGAGGATTATAGCAAATACAGTCGGTTAGCTTGCTTTCCTCATGGTTTCTGACAAAATGCTGCGCAACTAACGAGACGGCCGGACGCCAGGATTCGTTAACTGGTTCCTACGGCGGGCAGCGCCAGGGGGCGAGACTGCTGACAAAGCAGGGGGATCCCATCGGGGTGCCGACGGTGCAAGGTGAATCTCTTCCGGATTACACGGCTTCCGACATCCTGTCGTCGAAGCTGTGGCAGCCGCGGACGGATCGTCCGCCGCTCGGAATTGATCTTGCGTGCACGAAGATCGCCGTCGACTTTCAGAACATCACCGCCGGCAACGCCGACTGGGTGATCCGCCAGAGCCTCGAGATCCTGCGTGAGGCGATTGCGACTGACGCGGTTTTCCTCGTATTGCTCGACGGCCACGGCGAGCGCATCGATTCGATAGCGACCGCGAAAGGCCCGTTCGCGCAGTGCCGCCCTGAAGTGCTGAAGGGCGAATCGCTCGACGTGCTGCCCTGGGTTCGCTCGCGCCTTGAGCACGTGCGCATCCTCGAGATCCGGGACACCGTCAAGGTGCGGCCGGAGCAATCCAGCGATGCGGAACGCCTGGCAGGCCTCGACATCCGCTCGCTGCTCCTGATCGCATTCGCCGTGCAGGGCACGGTGCGCGGCTTCCTCGCGTTCGCGTCCTCGACGCCGCGCGACGGCTGGGATGTCAACCTGCATCTCCTGCTCAAGCTCGTCGGCACCAGCCTCGCCTGCGGCCTCGAGAAAGTGTCGCTCGCTGACCGGCTCGCCGACATGCAGGAGCGCCAGGAGATGGCGCTGCCCTGCGCGAACGACGGGTTGTGGGACTACGACGCCCAGACCAACAGCACCTGGTTCTCGCCGCGCTGGAAAAGCATGCTTGGATTCGCCGAAGGCGATGTGATTACGTCGCCGGACTGGCACCGCATGGTGCATCCGGAGGATCTTGCGCGCGTGTCCGCCGCGATGCGCGATCACATCGCCGGCAAGCTGCCGATGTTCGAGAGCGTCCACCGCCTGAAACACACGGATGGCGAATGGCGCTGGGTGATCGGCCGCGCCTGCGCGCGGGTCGACGACCAGGGGCGGTTGCGCCGCCTGATCGGCGTTGAACTCGACATCACGGAGCGCAAGCTCTACGAGGAGGCGCTGTTCCGCGAGAAGGAAAGCGCGCAGATCACGCTGCAGTCGATCGGCGACGGTGTGATCACCTGCGATGCGCACGGGCGCGTCGAGTACCTGAACCCGGTGGCCGAGGAGCTGACCGGCTGGCGGCTCGAGGACAGCCTCGGCCGCACCATCGACGAGATCTTCCGCTCCTTCCACGAGGAGACCTGCGAGCCGCTGGAGAACCCGCTCGCGGTCGCGGTGCGCCGCATCCGCTCGATCAAGTCGGTGCGGCCGATGCTGTTGATCCGCAAGGACGGTAATGAGCTCTACATCGAGAGCACGGCTTCGCCGATCCGCGACGGCAGCGGCACGGTCACGGGCGGCGTGCTGGTGTTCCACGATGTGTCGGAATCGCGCGAGCTGAACCGGCGACTGTCCTATCACGCGAGCCACGACGTGCTGACCGGGCTCGTCAACCGCCGCGAGTTCGAGACGCGGCTCGAGCGCGCGCTGAAGAGCGCCAAGGCGCGCGAGACCTCGTACGCGCTCTGCTACATCGACCTCGACCAGTTCAAGATCGTCAACGACACCTGCGGCCATAGCGCGGGCGATGCGCTGCTCGGCCAGGTCGGCGCGCTGCTGAAATCCAAGGTGCGCTGGCGCGACACGCTGTCGCGCCTCGGCGGCGACGAGTTCGGCGTGCTGCTCGAAAGCTGCTCGCTGGAGGAGGCGCTGCGCACGGCCGAGTCCCTGCGCGAGGCGATCCGGAACTTCCGCTACACCTGGGAAGACCGCACCTTCCGCCTCGGGGCCTCGCTCGGCGTCGTGCCGATCACGGCCGAGAACGAGGACGTCGCCTCCGTACTGTCCGCCGCGGATTCCGCCTGCGGCGCGGCAAAGGAGTCCGGCCGTAACCGCGTACACTGCTTCGAAGAGAACGACATCGACCTGATGCGCCGGCGTCGCGAGATGCAGTGGGCCGCGCGCATCAACAATGCGCTCGAAGAGTCGCGTTTCGAGCTGTTCCGCATGACGATCCAGCCGTTGCAGCACGAGGATGCCGGCGAGCACTTCGAGCTGCTGCTGCGCATGCGCGACGAGAGCGGCAAGATCGTGGCTCCCGACCAGTTCATCGCCGCCGCCGAGCGTTATGGCATCACGCCGTCGATCGACCGCTGGGTCATCGATAGCGCCTTCCGCTGGCTGGTGTCGGAGGCGGACGAGCGCCGGCGCCTGACGATGTGCTCGATCAACCTGTCCGGGCCAGAGCCTCGGCGACGACAAGTTCCTGCCATTCGTCATCGAGCAGTTCCACCGCAGCGGCATCGACGGCAGCAAGATCTGCTTCGAGATCACCGAAACCGCGGCGATCGCGAACTTCTCGCAGGCGAGCCGCTTCATCCAGGCGCTGAAGGAGCTCGGCTGCAAGTTCGCGCTCGACGACTTCGGCACGGGCCTGTCGTCGTTCGGCTACCTGAAGCACTTCCCGGTCGACTTCCTGAAGATCGACGGCAGCTTCGTGCAAGGGCGTCCTGCACGACCCGATCGACCGCGAGATGGTGCGCTCGATCAACGAGATCGGCCACCTGACCGGCAAGCAGACCATCGCCGAATGGGCGGAGAACGCCGAGATCATCGAAGTGCTGCGCGGCCTCGGCGTCGACTACGCGCAGGGCTACGGCGTTTCACAGCCGCAGCGAGTGCAGCGCGCCGCGATCGCTTAGAACGGCAGACCGTGCGTGGCACCCGCCATGCAGAGCAGCATCGGAATCGAAAGGATGTAGTTCGTGCGCGACGCGTAGAGCGCGGTCTTTCGCGCGGCTGCTTTTTGTTCGTCGGTCGCCGGGGCGAGGCCGAGGATCTTCTTCTGATTGGGCCAGATCAGGACCCAGACGTTGAACAGCATGATGGTGCCGAGCCAGGCGCCGACCCCGATCACGAACTGGTAGGGGTTGAACTCGCCGCCGCCGTGGCCGAGCGAAAAGGCGCCGACGAGGGCGCCGGCGCGGGAGAGATACCAGACGCCGGTCAGCCAGGTCACGACCGCCGACCAGCGGAACCACAAGAGCGCGCGCGGCGCGACATACTTCGTGATGCCGGCCCCGCCCGGGCCGCCCTTGTCGGCGGCCGCCTCGGCGAGCGCAGGCACCTGCACCGCGTTGAAGTAATAGAGCAATCCGATCCAGGTGATGCCGGCGATGATATGCAGCCACCGCGCGAGGCCGAGCTCGTTCCAGCCGCCGTCCACCGCGAACACCGCGAACAGGATCGCGAGCACGAAACCGGTGATGAGGGAACCCTTGACGCTGGTGAGCGGATTCATGTCATGTCTCCCCTGGATTCATTGAAGAATAGGCCAGCGCACCCCATAATTCAACGCGTTAGCGCACTGCGACATGGACGAACGCGGCCCCAGCTCACCTTGTCTGAATATCTGTTCGCTGGACGAACACGACGTCTGCCGCGGCTGTTTCAGGACGCTTGACGAAATCGCCGAATGGACGCGGATGAAGCCGCCGAGCAATGGGCGACGGTCGGGCTCGCGGAGCGGCGCAGGCTGCGCACGAGCGCGGTGTCGCGGATAAAAAGGAGCGTGGAGACCGATGACCGATGAAGCGACTACCCGGCGTATCCGGGAGCAACTCGACGCGGCGCCCGTCGTGCTGTTCATGAAAGGCACGCCCGATTTCCCGCAATGCGGCTTCTCGGCGCAGACGGCGGCCGCGCTTCGCGCCGTCAATGCGCACTATGCGCACGTCAATATCTTCGAGGAGCCGGAGCTTCGCGAGGCGCTGAAGGCCTACTCGAACTGGCCGACCTACCCGCAGCTCTATGTCAAGGGCGAACTCGTCGGCGGCTGCGACATCGTCGTCGAGATGTACCGCTCCGGCGAACTGAAGACGCTGTTGCAGGAAGCCGGCGCGATCAGCTGACCGGTCGCGGCCGGTTCACTCGGGCGCCGGTTCCAGCATCGGATTCGAATCGCGCCGGCGGCGTGCCTCGAGCCGGCGCATGGCCGCCTCGTACAGCGGCTGGAACTGGTTGCAGATCAGGCAGAAGACGTCGGCCGTGCCGCTCCGCATCGTAGGCGGCCGAATGCGCATCCTCCGTGCTCCATTCGAGTCCCGCGGCCTGCGCCGCGCGCGACAGCACCGTCTGACCGTAGGCGACTCCCGCGAGCGTCGCCGTATCGAAGCAGGAGAACGGGTGGAAGGGATTGCGCCGGATTCCGGCCGCGCGCGACCGCCGCATTCAGGAAACCGAGATCGAACGACGCGTTGTGGCCCACCAGTATCGCGCGACGTGCAATCCTGTTCGCGGATCGCACGGCGCACTTCCTTGAACACGGCGCCGAGCGCGTCGCTTTCGGTCGAGGCGATCCGCAGCGGATGCCAGGGATCGATGCCGTTGACCGCGAGCGAGGCCGGATCCATCCGCGCGCCATCAAACGGCCGGACATGCTCGCGGATCGTCTCGCGCCGCGACGAGCCGTCCACTGCGTCGAGCGACGATACCGCCGCGATTTCCAGCAGCGCATCCGTCGATGCGATTGAAGCCGCCGGTCTCGACGTCGATGACGACCGGCAGGAAGCCGCGGAAGCGGTCGCGCATCAGGAAGGCGGCGTTCATGCGGCGGCGCCGGGCGCGGCAGTTTCCACGCGAGTCGCTCGCCAGCGAACAGCGGCACGATGTCGCCGTCGCCGAATGGGTAGCGCGCGGGCACTGTCCAGGGCGTGCGCTCGAGCGTGATCGAAGCCCTCGTTCCGCGGCAATCCGTAGAAATCCGCGCCGTGAAAGCTCGCGAATGCCTCGAGTCGCGGCGAGCGCCCGCGCCGCGCTCGAAGGCTTCCGCATAGCACTCGAGCGCGGCATGGGCAGAGAACACGCCGGCGCAGCCGCAGGCGGCTTCCTTGGCGGAGCGCGCGTGAGGCGCGCTGTCGGTGCCGAGGAAGAAGCGGGGGTCGCCTGAAGCCGCGGCGTCGACCAGCGCCTCGCGGTCGCGCTCGCGCTTCAGCAGCGGCAGGCAGTACAGGTGCGGCCGTAGTCCGCCGGCGAACATCGCGCCGCGGTTGAACAGCAGGTGCTGCGGCGTGATCGTCGCGGCAACGCAGTCAGTCCTGTGCCCGCACGAAGTCGACGCCCGCGGCGGTCGTCACGTGCTCGAGCACGATGCGCAGTCGCGGGTGTCTGCGCCGGAGCGGGGCGAGTTCGCGCTCGATGAAGTCGCTCTCGCGATCGTAAGGATCGACTTCGCCGCCGGTCGACTCGCCGTGAAGCTGCAGCACGACGTCCCGCTCTTCCATGCGCGCGAGCACGCGCTGCAGGCCGAGAGCGAACGCACGCCCGCGTCGGAATGCGTCGTCGCGCCGGCCGGGTAACATTTGACGCCGGCGATGAATCCGCTATCCGCGGCACGGTCGATCTCCGCCGGGTCCATGTCCTCGGTCAGGTACAGCGTCATCAGGGGCTCGAAAGCGGACCCGGCGCGGCAGCGCGGCGCGGATGCGGTCCCGGTAGCGGCCCGCGAGCGCAACGGTCGTGACCGGCGGCTCCAGGTTCGGCATCACGATCGCGCGCGCGAATTGCCGTGCGCTCATGCCGGCGACGGACGCGAGTTCCCGGCCGTCCCGCAGGTGCAGGTGCCAGTCGTCAGGGCGCGTCATCGTCAACGTCGGAATCGGGCTCGACAAGGGGACTCAATCTTGACCCGCGGGCACCGCAGACAGGATCATATCGGGCCGGCCGCCGGCATGGGAGATTGCCGACGTTCCATCATGGCTGACGGCCCGCAGACCGACGACATCGATCCACTCGAGACCACGGAGTGGCTCGAATCGATCGACTCGGTGCTGAAGACCCACGGCCCGGTCCGCGCGCATTTCCTGCTCGACCGCCTGATCGATCACGCGCGCCGTTCCGGCGCCTGGCTGCCGTTCAAGGCCAACACCGCCTACGTCAACACGATCCATGTGTCGCGCGAGAAGCCGCTATCCGGGCGACCGCGCGATCGAGCGGCGCATCGAGTCGCTGATCCGCTGGAACGCGGTCGCGATGGTCGTGCACGCGAACCGGGTCAGCAGCGAGTACGGCGGCCACATCGCGACCTATGCCTCGTCCGCGACGCTTTACGAAGTCGGCTTCAATCATTTCTGGCGCGCGCCGTCCGATGACCACCGCGGCGACATGATCTTCGTGCAGGGCCACCGAGTCCCGGGCATCTATGCGCGCGCGTATCTCGAAGGCCGACTCACCGAGGAGCAGCTGCGCCATTTCCGCCAGGAAGTCGGCGGCAAGGGCCTGTCGTCCTATCCGCATCCGTGGCTGATGCCGGACTTCTGGCAGTTCCCGACGGTGTCGATGGGCCTCGGTCCGCTGCAGGCGATCATGCAGGCGCGCTTCGTGCGCTATCTGGAGCACCGCGGGCTGGTCGAGCCGTCCGACCAGAAGATCTGGTGTTTCCTCGGCGACGGCGAGATGGATGAGCCCGAATCGATGGGCGCGCTGACGATGCCGGTGCGCGAGAAGCTCGACAACCTCGTGTTCGTCATCAACTGCAACCTGCAGCGCCTCGACGGCCCGGTGCGCGGCAACGGCAAGATCATCCAGGAACTCGAGGCCGCGTTCCTCGGCGCCGGCTGGAACGTCATCAAGGTGCATCTGGGGCCATCGCTGGGATCCGCTGCTCGCGCGCGACGCGCACGGGCGCGCTACGCAAGCGCATGGAAGAGGCGGTCGACGGCGAATACCAGAACTTCAAGGCCAAGGGCGGCGCCTACACGCGCGAGCATTTCTTCGGCAAGTATCCGGAGTCGCTCGAGCTGGTCGCCAACCTGTCGGACGACGAGATCGCGCTGCTCAATCGCGGCGGCCACGATGCGCAGAAGGTCTGGAACGCCTATGCCGCGGCTGTCGCGCACAAGGGACGGCCGACCGTGATCCTCGCGAAGACCGTCAAGGGCTACGGCATGGGCAAGGCGGGCGAGGCGCTGAATGTCACGCACCAGGCGAAGAAGATGGATGACGACGCGCTGCAAGGCATTCCGCGACCGCTTCAACATCCCGGTCACCGACGACGACATCGCGCGCCTGCCGTTCTTCCAGCCCGCCGAGGACAGCGAGGAGATGCAGTACCTGAAGGCCACCGCAAGACGCTCGGCGGATCCCTGCCGGTGCGCCGCACGACGGCGCCGCCGCTGGTCGTGCCGCCGCTCGAAGCCTTCAAGAACCTGCTCGACGGCAGCGAGGGGCGCGAGATCTCGACCACGATGGCCTTCGTGCGCATCCTTACGCAGCTGCTGAAGGACAAGAACATCGGCACGCACGTCGTGCCGATCGTGCCGGACGAGGCGCGCACCTTCGGCATGGAAGGCCTGTTCCGCCAGGTCGGCATCTATTCCTCGGTCGGCCAGCTGTACACGCCGCAGGATGCCGACCAGCTGATGTACTACAGCGAGGACCGCAAGGGCCAGATCCTCGAGGAAGGCATCAACGAGGCCGGCGCGTTCTGCTCCTGGATGGCGGCCGGCACCGCCTATGCCAACCACGGCGTCAACATGATCCCGATGTACATCTTCTACTCGATGTTCGGCTTCCAGCGCATCGGCGACTTCGTCTGGGCGGCGGGCGACATGCAGGCGCGCGGCTTCCTGCTGGGCGCGACCGCCGGCCGGACGACGCTCGCGGGCGAGGGACTGCAGCACCAGGACGGCCACAGCCATCTGCTCGCGTCCACGATCCCGAACTGCGTCGCCTACGATCCCTGCTTCGCCTACGAGCTCGCCGTGATCATGCAGGACGGCCTGCGCCGGATGTATGCGGAGCAGGAGAGCGTCTTCTACTACATCACGTGCATGAACGAGAACTATGCGCAGCCGCCGATGCCGAAGGGCGTCGAGCAGGGAATCCTGCGCGGCATGTACCTGCTGCACATCGGCGGCCGCGGCGCGGTCCGCGCGACGTTGCTCGGCTCCGGCACGATCCTGCGTGAAGTGCTGGCCGCTGCGGAACTGCTCGAATCCGAATTCGGCATCCCGGCGGACGTGTTCAGCGTGACGAGTTTCAACGAGCTGCGGCGCGACGCACTGCCTGCGAGCGCGAGGCGCTCCTGAACCCGAGCAGAAACTGCGCCAGCCCTGGGTGCGCGAATGCCTGGGCAACCGTGCGGGACCCTTCGTCGCCGCGACCGACTACATGAAGACGGTCGCAGACCAGATCCGCCAGTGGGTGCCGGGCCGCTATGTGACGCTCGGCACGGACGGCTTCGGCCGCAGCGATTCGCGCCAGGCGCTGCGCGAGCATTTCGAGGTCGGCCGGAACTGGATCATGCGTCGCGGCGCTCAGGGCGCTCGCCGATGACGGCAAGATCGACATGGCGTACCGTCGACGCTCGCGATGAAGAAGTTCGACATCGATCCGGCCAAGCCGGATCCGCTGGTCACCTGAGCCGCCGTGGCGCGAGCGCATCACGAGTCCGCGTGCCCGACATCGGCGACTTCCAGGACGTCGAGGTCATCGAAGTGCTGGCGAAGCCGGGCGACGACATCGACGCTCGAACAGCCGCTGATCACGCTCGAGACCGACAAGGCGACGATGGACGTGCCGTCGTCCGCGGCCGGCCGGCTGATGTCGCTCGCCGTCGGAAAGGGCGACCGCGTGTCGAAGGGCGATGCGATCGCCGAACTCGAAACGGCGCCGCGAAACCGACGGCGGCTCGCTGCCGCAAGCCTGCCGGAACGCCGCCGCCAGCGTCGCCGAGCGGCTCCATCGCCGCTATCGAAGTGCGCGTTCCCGATCTCGGCGACTTCAGGGATGTCGAGGTCATCGACGTGCTCGTGAAGCCGGGCGACACCGTCGCGCTCGAGACGCCGCTCATTACGCTGGAGACCGACAAGGCGGCGATGGACGTTCCGTCCTCCGCCGCGGCCGGGTCCTCAAAGTCCATGCGGCGAAAGGCGCGCGCGTGAATGCCGGCGACATCGTCGCGACCGTGGAGGCACGGCGCCAGCCGGACACGGTCGATGCGACCCAGAAAATCGCGATCCTGTCGACGCCGCGTCCGCGGCTGCGCGGCATCGGCTCGCCGTCGACACCGGACACGGGCGCGGCGCCGCCCACGCCGCGCCGCCGGCGGCGTCCTCTGCGATGGACGGCAGTTTCTCGCGCGCCCATGCCGGCCCGTCGGTGCGCCGTCTTGCGCGCGAGCTCGGCGTCGACCTCGCGAAGGTCAACGGCAGCGGCATCAAGGGCCGCATCACGCACGACGACGTGAAAGCGCTCGTCAAGAAGGCGCTGGCGGCGCCTGCAGCGGCCGGGTCGGCCCTGCCGCGCGTGCACGACGTCGATTTCGCGGCGTTCGGCCCGGTCGAGGTCAAGCCGCTCGGCCGCATCCAGAAGATCTCCGGCGCGCGGCTGCAGGCGTGCCTGGGTCAATCTGCCGCACGTCACGCAGCACGACGAAGCCGACATCACCGAGCTCGAGGTGCTGCGCGGCTCGCTGAAAGATCGTGCCGCCGGGCTGGGCATCAAGCTCACGCCGCTCGCGTTCATCGCGCGCGCCTGCGTGCGAGTGATCGCACGAGTTCCCGAACTTCAATAGCTCGCTCGATGCCAGCGGCCAGAATCTCGTCTTCAAGAAGTATTTGCACCTCGGCTTTGCCGCCGACACGCCAAATGGCCTCGTCGTGCCGGTGATCCGTGACGCGGACCGCAAGGACATCTACGAGCTCGCGCGCGACCTCGGCGAACTTGCCGGCAAGGCGCGCGCGGGCAAGCTGACAGGCGCGGAGATGCAGGGCGGCTGCTTCACGATCTCGAGTCTCGGCGGCATCGGCGGCACCGCCTTCACGCCGATCATCAATGCGCCGGAGGTCGCGATCCTCGGCGTCTCGCGCTCGCAGCAGCGGCCGGTCTGGAAGGACGGCCGTTTCGTGCCGCGGCTGATGCTGCCGCTGTCGCTTTCCTACGACCACCGCGTCATCGACGGCGCCGAGGCCGTGCGCTTCGTCGTCGCGCTCGCGGAGCTCCTGGCCGAGCCGGAGAAGCTCGTCGAGGCAGTGCCGTGAGCCAGTTCGTGTCCGCAACTCGTCCCGGATCTCGGCGAGTTTCGGGATGTCGAGGTCATCGACGTGCTGGTCAAGGCCGGGCGACACGATCGAGCCCGAGACGCCGCTGATCACGCTCGAGACCGACAAGGCGACGATGGACGTGCCGGCGACAGTCGCGGGCATCGTGCAGGAGGTGAAGGTCGCGAAAGGCGACCGCGTCTCCAAGGACTCGCGTGATCGCGCTCGTTGCCGCGGCCGCGAGCGACACGGTGCGCCTGCCGTCGCTGCAGCACGACCGTCGTGATGGAAAAGCCCGCCGCCGCCGCCCGATCCGCACCGGCCGCGCCGAAGCCGGCACCCGCGCAGCGAGCCGCAGCGGACCTGACGACACAGCTGCTCGTCTCGGCGCGGGTCCGGGCGGCTACACGGCCGCGTTCCGCGCGGCCGACCTCGGCCTGTCGGTGATGCTCGTCGACCGCTGGCCGCAGCTCGGCGGCGTCTGTCTGAACGTCGGCTGCATTCCGTCGAAGGCGCTGCTGCATGCCGCGAGCGTGATCGAGGAAGCGGAGTCGATGTCGTCGCATGGCATCCGGCTTCGGCAAGCCGCAGATCGACACCGAAGCGCTGCAAGCAGTGGAAGAACAAGATCGTCGGCAAGCTGACCGCGCGGCCTGACGATCCTCGCGAAGCAGCGCAAAGTCGAAGTGTCTTGCGGGGCTTTGCGCGATTCGCGTCCCCGCATCGCGTCGAGCATTCGCACCGCCGACGGCGCGACGAAGCTCATCGGCTTCGAGCATTGCATCATCGCGGCCGGTTCGGAGCCGGCGCGCATCCCGGGTCTGCCCGAGGACCCGCGCGTGCTCGATTCAACCGGCGCGCTGGATCTGCGCGACGTGCCGAAGCGCCTGCTCGTGATCGGCGGCGGCATCATCGGGCTCGAAATGGCCTGCGTCTACGAAGGCCTTGGCTCCGAGGTCAGCGTCGTCGAGCTGACCGACGGCCTGATGCCCGGCTGCGACCGCGACCTCGTGCGGCCGCTGGAAAAGCGCCTGCAAGGCTCGCTATGCGCTCGATCCAGACCGGCACGCGAGGTCATGGGCGTCGAGGCGCTGGATGTCGGAACTGCGGGTCAGTTTCGACGGCAAGGGCGCCGCGGAACCGCGCTTCTACGACAGGGTGCTCTGCGCGGTCGGGCGCGTGCCGAACGGCAAGGTGCATCAATGCCGAGGCCGCGGGCGTGCAGTCGATCGAGCGCGGCTTCATTGCGGTCGACCGCCAGCAGCGCACCAATGTGCCGCACATCTTCGCGATCGGCGACATCGTCGGCCAGCCGATGCTGGCGCACAAGGCGACACACGAGGGCAAGGTCGCGGCGGAAGTCGCCGCCGGGCACAAGCGCGCCTTCGACGCGCGGGTCATTCCGTCGGTCGCCTACACCGATCCGGAAATCGCCTGGGCGGGCGTCACCGAGACCGAAGCGCAGGTCGCGGGCCGCAAGCTCGGCAAGGGGCTGTTTCCCTGGATGGCGAGTGGCCGCTCGCTTGCACTCAACCGCGACGAGGGATTCACCAAGCTGCTGTTCGATCCGGAAACGCACCGAGTGGTCGGCGCCGGCATCGTCGGCATCAACGCCGGCGAACTGATCTCGGAGGTCGCGCTGGCGATCGAGATGGGCGCGGAGGCCGCCGACATCGGACTGACCATTCATCCGCATCCGACACTATCCGAGACCGTGGCATTCGCCGCGGAAGCCTTCGAAGGGACGCTGACCGATCTCTACATGCCGAAGAAGTGACCGGTCAGGCGAACAGCCGGCCGGTAGACGCGGGCAGGGAAAAAGAACAGCTCGCGGTAGATCGCCACGCGCCGGGGCTCGATGTCCGCGGGCGCGCGCTCGCGCTCGGTGTCGCGCAGATGCGCGGCGAACGCGATATTACCGTTCTGCGGGTGTTTTCTCGCCGTAGAGGCAGATATCCGCAATCGGACATTGCGGGCACAGTGGGCGCCGCGCCTGGCAGATATAGCGGCCGTGCAGGATCAGCCAGTGATGCGCATCCTGGCGGAATTCATCGGGCACGACCTCCATCAAGCGGTCCTCGACTGCGCGCACCGTGCCGCCTGGCGCGAGCCCGGTGCGATTCGAGACACGGAAGATATGCGTGTCCACCGCGATGGTCGGCTCGCCGAAGGCCGTATTCAGGACGACGTTTGCGGTCTTGCGGCCGACCCCCGGCAACGACTCCAGTGCCGCGCGATCCCGTGGCACTTCGCCGCCGTGACACTCGACCAGGATCTTGGTCGCGGCGATCACGTGCTTCGCCTTCATTCGCCAGAGGCCGATGGTCCGGATGTGAGCGGCGAGCCTGGCTTCGCCGAGCGCGAGCATCGCGGCCGGCGTGCCGGCAACGCGAAAGAGCGGGCCGGTTGCGAGGTTCACGCTGCGATCGGTCGCCTGTGCCGACAGGATGACGGAAACCAGGAGCTGGTAAGGCGACTGCCAGGTCAGCTCGGTCGCGGGCCGCGGATTGGCGGCTCGCAGCCGTTCGAAAAGCCGGCGACGCCCGGAGGCGCCGAGAACGCGCTCAGACTTGCGTCGTGCCATCGTCGCCGAGACTCGCCCGCAGGCTGCTCTGCCGGCGCAGCTGTTCCCGCTCCAGCCGCGCACGTCGTGCCTCGTGGCGCCGGCGAAATTCCGCGGCCTGTGCGGTCGCATCCGCCACGGGCGCGGCGGGCGACAGGTGGATGCAGTCGACGGGGCAGAGCGGCAGGCAGAGTTCGCAGCCGGTGCAATCCGCCTCGATGACCGTATGCATGCGCTTGCGCGCGCCGACGATCGCATCGGTAGGACAAACATCGAGGCAACGCGCGCAGCCGATGCAAGCGGCCTCGTCGATCCAGGCGACCTGTGCCGGCCCCTCACGGCCGCAGGCGGGATCGAGCGGCACTGCGGCCCGGCCGAGCAGCACAGCGAGCCGCCCGATGACCGCGCTGCCGCCGGGCGGGCAGCGATTGATCGCGGAACCGCCCGCGGCGAGCGCTTCTGCATAGGGCCGGCAGCCGTCGAATCCGCAACGACGGCATTGCGTCTGCGGAAGCAGCGCATCGATACGCGCGGCGAGGGCGGTCGTTTCCGCTGGCATCGCAGACGATCAGCTGACCTTCATGCCGGCGGCGGCGCCGGCATCCGGTCCGATCAGGAACAGGCCGTCGTCGCCCGATGCCGCGAGCACCATGCCCTCCGACACGCCGAAGCGCAGCTTTCGCGGTTTCATGTTCGCGACCACCACGACGTGGCGGCCGACGATGCGCTCCGGCTCGTAAGCTGCGCGGATGCCGGCGAAGACCGTGCGGCGCGCGCCGCCGAGATCTAGCGTCAGGCGCAGCAGGCGATCGGCGCCCTCGACGAGGTCGGCGGCCTCGATGCGCCCGACGCGAAGGTCCAGTCGCGAGAATTCCTCGGCGTCGATTTCGGCCGGTCGCGCCGGCGCGATCGTGGTCTTGTCGTCAGTCATCGGCGTCTCCACGAGTTTTTTCACGGCGGCAGGTTCCACGCGCGTCGCGAGCGGCCGGTACTCCGCGATGGGCGTGCCGACGAGCGGCGTCTCGATGTCCCGCCAGTGCGCGATCGGCGAGGCGAGAAAGGCTTCGGCGCGCGCGGCGATGTCTGGCAGCACCGGCTTCAGGTAAACCATCAGTACCCGGAACAGATTGAGTCCCTGCGTGCAAATGGCCTGGACCTCGCCGGCGCGCGACGGATCCTTGGCGGCAAGCCAGGGCTTGTGACGGTCGATGTACAGGTTCGCGCGATCGGCGAGCATCATGATCTCGCGCACCGCGGCAGCATATTCGAGCGATTCCCAGGCTTCGGCGATCGCGGCGCCGGCGTCGACGAACTCGCGGTAGAGCGCGGGATCGGGCAGGTCCGCGGCAAGCCGTCCGCCGTGTCCGCGGTGAATGAAGCTCGCGCATCGGCTCGCGATGTTGACCAGCTTGCCGACGAGTTCCGCATTGATGCGCGTGGCGAACTCTTCAAGGTTCATGTCGATGTCGTCGAGACCGGCACCGAGCTTAGCCGCGAGGAAGTAGCGGAAATAATCGGGCGGCAGCACGTCGAGATACTGGCCGGCCGTCAGGAAGGTGCCGCGGGACTTCGACATCTTTTCGCCGTTGACCGTCAGGAAGCCGTGGGCGTGCACCGCCGTCGGCTTGCGAAAGCCCGCGCCCTCGAGCGTGGCGGGCCAGAACAACGTGTGGAAATAGAGGATGTCCTTGCCGATGAAGTGCCGCAGCTCGGCGCCGGATTCCGGGGACCAGTAGTCGTCGAAGGACAGCCCGGTCCGCTTCGCCAGGTTTTCAAAGCTAGCCATGTAGCCGACGGGCGCGTCGAGCCAGACGTAAAAATACTTGCCGGGCGCGTCGGGTATTTCGATGCCGAAATACGGCGCGTCGCGCGACACGTCCCAGTCGCGGAGCCCCGCCTCGAACCATTCATCGAGCTTGTTCGCGACCGCGGTCTGCAGCGTTCCGGAGCGCGTCCACCCCCGCAGCCAGGTCTCGAAATCGCCGAGCTTGAAGAAGATGTGCTCGGAATCGCGCAGCACCGGCCGTGTGCCGGAAATCACGGATACCGGGTCGATGAGTTCGTGCGGGGCGTACGTGGCCCCGCAATTCTCGCAGCTGTCGCCGTACTGGTCGGGTGTTCTGCAGCGCGGGCAGCCGCCCTTGACGTAGCGGTCGGGCAGGAACATACGGGCCTGCTCGTCATAGGCCTGCCGTACGTTCCGGCGCGTCATGTGGCCGGCCTTCGACAGGGCGTCGTACATACGCACGGTCAGCCGGCTGTTCTCCTCCGAGTGCGTCGTGTAATAGTTGTCGAAACCGATGCCGAATGCCGCGAAGTCGCGCCGCCGCTCGGCGCCGACCTTCGCGATCAGTTCCTCCGGCGAAATGCCCTCAGACTGGGCCTTCAGCATGATCGGCGTGCCATGGGTGTCGTCGGCGCAGACGTACAGGCAGTCATGGCCGACGAGCTTCATGAAACGGACCCAGATGTCGGTCTGGATCACCTCGGTCATGTGGCCGAGGTGCGTCGGGCCATTGGCGTAGGGCAGGGCGCTCGTGACGAGGATGCGGCGGGGCATGGCGTCCCGTCAGTCCTGCTCGCGCAACGGCTCGAATTTCGCCTTGTTGATTGATTTCTCGTAGGCAGAACGGCCGGTGATCAAGCCCTGATCCAGCAACTGTTCGATTGCGGAGTCCATCGTGCGCATGCCGATAGCGGCACCCGATTGCATCGTCGTCTCGAGCTGATCAATCTTGCCCTGGCGGATAAGGTTCGCGACTGCCGCCGTGTTGATCAGGACTTCGAGCGCGGCGACGCGCCCTGCGACGCCTTTGCGCGAGATGAGCTGCTGCGAGACGACGCCCCGAAGCGACGTGGAAAGCATGGTGCGGACGTGGCTCTGCTTGTCGGCCGGGAAGGCGTTGACGATTCGGTCGACCGTCGCGGCTGCGCCGTTCGTGTGCAGCGTCGCCATGACCAGAATGCCCATTTCGGCCGCCGTGATCGCGGTCGAGATCGTCTCGAGATCGCGCAGCTCGCCGACCAGGATCACGTCCGGGTCCTCGCGCAGGGCCGACAGCAGCGCACTCGCAAAAGACTCGGCATGGACGCCGACCTCGCGCTGGCTGATCAGGCAGTTCTTGCGCGGGTGCACGAATTCGATCGGGTCCTCGATCGTCAGGATGTGACCCTTCAGGCGGGAATTGAGGTCGTCGATCATCGCCGCGAGCGTCGTGGATTTGCCGGAACCGGTCTTGCCGGTCACGAGGATCAGCCCGTTCGAGACCTTGCAGAGGTTTCGCACCGGTTCCGGCATCTTGAGCTGCTCTAGCGATTGCGCCTTCGACGGGATCGCGCGGAACACGCCGCCCATGCCATTCAGGTGACGCATCACGTTAACGCGAAAGCGAGCGATGGTGCCGAGCGTGTACGCGAAATCGGTGCCGTCGCGGGCCTCGAAGCGCTCGAGAGCCTTGCGCGGCATAATCTCGTAAAGCGCCTCGCGTACGAAGTCGGGAGCGAGTTTGTCGCTGCGCAGGCTGGACAGCTTTCCGTACTGCCGGATGCGCGGCGGATCGCCCGACATGAAGTGCAGGTCTGATCCGTCGCGGTTCAGGATCTCCTCGAGGTACTCGTCAACGCGTGCCAATCGGGTGCTCCCCTGTTTCCATCGTCTCGAATTTCGGCAGCAGACTGCGATCGACGACGTATTTGGAGAACAGGCGCTTGTCGTTGGCCATGGAATAGGCGTCGTCCGGGTCGACTTCTTTGGCCTTGATCGCACGCAGCAGGGCCTGGTCCATGAGCTCCATGCCAACGTCCCTGCCGGTCTGCAGCTGTGCGGGGATCTGGTGGGATTGGTCGGTCTGGATCAGTTTCGCGATCGCGCGGTTCATCAGCATGATCTCGCAGACGGCTCGGCGGCCACGGTTCTCCGGCCGCTTGACGAGCAGCTGCGTGACTACGGCGATCAGACTCTGGGCGAGGAAGCTCTTGGTCTGTTCCCGCTCGTCCGCGGGCAGCGCGTCGATCATGCGGTCGATGGTCTTGACGGCGCTCGTCGTGTGCAGCGTGCCGAGCACGAGATGGCCGGTCTCGGCGGCGGTCATCGCCATCGATATCGTCTCGGCATCGCGCAACTCGCCGACCAGGATCACGTCCGGGTCCTCGCGCATCGCGGCGCGCACGCCCTCCGCAAATGAAGGCAAGTGGGTGCCGAGCTCGCGCTGCACGACCTGGCTCTGCTTGCTGCGATGGACGAACTCGATCGGATCCTCGAGGCTGATGATATTCAGTTGGCGCGTCGTATTCAGCAGGTCGATCATCGCAGCGAGCGTCGTCGACTTGCCGGTGCCGACGGAACCCGTCACCAGGACCATGCCCTGGTGGTAGTCGCATAGCTTCTTGATGAGCGGCGGCAGGAAGAGCGAATCGAGCGTCGGCACGTCCGACGGAATCGTGCGGAACACCGCGCCGACGCCGGAGTCCTTCCGGAACACGTTGACCCGAAAGCGACCTCCATCCTCGGACACGTAGGAAAAGTCGACGTCGTGCCCCGTGCGGAATTTTTCCGCGAGGTTGCGCGTCAGGATCTCGGTGACATACGACTCGAGCTCGGCGGCGGCGAGTTCCCGGAAGCGGATCGGCACCAGGTCGCCGTTCATGCGCAACATCGGCGGCACGCCGACCGCCAGGTGGACGTCGGAACACCCCTGTGTGGAACCCAGCTTTAGAAAGGCGTCGATGCGCGGCATTTGCCGCGCGAGTGAATCACAAGAAGCGCTCCAGCGCCACACTGACCTCGTCCATCGACAAGTAGCGCTTCTCCTTGTCCACCGACATGGACTTCATCACGCTGTCGGAGAGGCCCTGCGGCAGCGCGGGATTCAGCTCGATCGGCGGCCGGGCCCGTCCCTGGACATGCTGGTACATGACCGACATGTGATCGCCGCGGTGGTAGGGCGGCGTGCCGGTCAGCATCTCGTACATGATCACCCCCAGGGAGTAGATGTCGGCGCGCTCGTCGACTTTCTTGCCGAGGATCTGCTCCGGCGCCATGTATTTCGGCGACCCGATCACGTATCCGGTCTTGGTCAGCTGAGTGTCGCCCTGGTGCTGCGCCGCCGCGACGCCGAAGTCCACGATCTTGACGATGCCCTCGTCGTTGATCAGCACGTTGGCGGGCTTCAGGTCGCGATGCACGATGCCGACCTGGTGCGCGACGGCCATGCCCTGCGCGACATCCATGCCGAGCCTGATTGCGCGGCGCAGTGCAAGCGGCTTGCCGTCCGACACCTCGCCGCCCAGCGTGTGCGACGGAAAGTACTCCATCGAGATCGCGTAGAGCCCGCGGATGTGGAGGAAATCGTAGATGCGGATGACATTGGGGTGCGTGATCTTGCGGCTGTAGCGCAGTTCGTGCACGAACCGCTGCATCATCTCCTCGTCCTGCGAGATGTTCGGATTCAGGAACTTGAGCACGAGGCGCTCATCGACGACGGTATCCTCCATCAACAGCACGGTGCCGAACGCGCCGCGGCCGATACGCTCGATGTACCTGTAGCGGCCTTCGAGGATGTCCCCGGCCTTCAGTGTCCCGATGTCGAGCCGCGCCTGCGACTCCACCTGCTTCATGATCGCGGACACGTCTGCGGATTCCAGCAGCATCGTCCGCTGCACGTCCGCCGGCGTCGGGGGCGTGGCCTGCGCCTTGGCCGGCAGGTCCGAGATCGTGGTGCCGCCGAAGCGGGTCTCCAGCTCGGTCAGCGCGCGCAACGCCACGCCGGCGACCGACTGATCGGTCAGCGAAGCCAGTGGCACGATGCGCGCGCGCACCGGATCGATAGAGCGGTCGTCGGCGAGCTTGACGAGCGCGTTCATGGCCTCGACACGGATATCGGTTTCGGGCCGGTCGAGCGCCTGCAACACGCTTTCGATCGCTGCCGGGTCGCCTATCTTGCCGAGGGCCCGCACCACGCTCGGAATCGACTTGGGGTTGGACTTCAGCATGTCGAGCAGGCGCGGCACCGATTGCCTGCTCGCCATCTCGCCCAGCGCGTCGACCGCGCGCTCGCTGACCCACCAGTCGGAATCCTTCGTGGCCTCGAGCAGGTGCTGCAGCGCGCGTTCGTCCTTGGTCTGGTTCAGGATCTCGATCGCGGTGCGGCGGATTTCGTCGTCCTTGTCGGAAACGAGCGACAATGCCGCGTCGATGACCTGCGGGCCGCCGATCTTGCCGAGCGCGTCCGCGGCGCGGCTCCTGACCCACCAGTCATCGTCGCGGATCGACTTCAGCAGGTATTTCACGGAAGACTCGTCACCGACGACATTCAGCACCTCGACCGCCGCGCGGCGCGCGTATTCGGACTCGTCCTTCAGCACCGGGATCAGGTGCCGGATAGTGTCCGGATGCTTGCTGCGGCACAGCAGCTCGATCGCGGGATTCTGGACGTCGTATTCCGGGTCGCGCAGCAGCGGCGCCACTTGCGCCGGGTCGATCTGGCCGGTGCCGCCCGCAATCGCCCTGAGCGCGGCCGCGCGCACCAGCTTGTTCGGGTCCTTCAGCGTCGCTTGCAGCGCTGCGCGGACCTTCGGCGTGTCAAAGCGCGAGAGCAGCGCAATGATGTGCGTGCGCGCGATCGGGTCCTTGCCTTCGACGCGGGCGACGAGCTCATCGACCGAGGTCGCATCCACGAGATCGCCCGCGATCCTGAACAGCGCCGCCTTCTCGTTCGGATCCTGCAGGTAAGCCGCATTCAAGAGATCCCGCAACTGGAACCGCGTTTTCTGCGAAGCGATGATGTCGAGCACCGCGGGCTTCGACACGCCGGGCGCGGACAGCAGGTCGAGCAGCAGCGACGGCGCGTAATTCCGCGACGAGGCGAGCGCCCAGGCGACACCGGCGACCGCGCGGGGGTTTTCCTCGGCGAGCGCAAGGGCCAGCTGCGGAAAGGTCTTGTTGTCGATCAGCGGGGTGAGCGTCTCGACAAACGCCATCGTCTCGCGCTTGTCGGCGGTCGCGAGCGCGTCCACGATCGGCTTGATCGCGTTTTGCCCGAGATTCTGCAGTTTGGCGAGGGCCGATTTTGCCTTCGCACTGGCCGGGTCGCCGCTTTCCCGCACCTCCGCGATCAAGCGATCAGCCCGATAGCCTCCGAAGATTCCCATCCAACCCCGGCTCTACTCTTGGGACCAGAAAATTGCGGATCGATGAGTATGCCATAGCACCCCGGTCCGCCCCATCGCGAGTTCACGCTTCGGCTACAATTCCGGCCCCCGTACTGGAACAGAGCCATGCCTAACGGCCCGGCGGACCGGCTTCGCGAATCGCTACTGCGCTATGTCGAGCCGAATCTCGGGACGACACTCGCCGATGCCGGCGCGATCGGTTCGGTGACCCTGGGCGCCGACGGACTGGTCGTGCGGATCGCGCTGGGATTTCCGGTCGGCGGTTACCATGAAGTGCTCGCCAATGCGCTCGCCGCGCACGCCGCCCATGCCGGCATTACGGACCGGTTCTCGGTCGAATTAGAATCGCGCATTCCGGCGTTCGTAGCAGATCCGAAGCAGCGGCCGCTGCCGGACGTCAAGAACATCATCGCCGTCGCCTCCGGCAAGGGCGGCGTCGGCAAGTCCACCGTCGCCGCGAACCTGGCGCTCGCGCTCTCGGCGCAGGGCGCGAGCGTCGGCCTGCTCGATGCGGACATCTACGGGCCGAGCCAGCCGCGCATGATGGGGATTGCCGGCGAGCGTCCGACGACGACCGACGGCAGGACGCTCGATCCGCCGCGCGGCCACGGGCTGCCGGTCATGTCCATCGGTTTCCTGGTCGATGCCGACCAGCCGATGGTGTGGCGCGGGCCGATGGTCACACAGGCGCTGTCGCAGATGCTGTCGGATACGCGCTGGGGCGCCCTCGATTATCTGATCGTCGACATGCCACCCGGCACCGGCGACATCCAGTTGACGCTGACGCAGCGGGTTCCCGTCAGCGGCGCGGTCATCGTCACGACCCCGCAGGAGATCGCGCTGCTCGACGCGCGCAAGGGCCTGAAGATGTTCCGCAAGGTCGGGGTGCCGGTGCTCGGAATAGTCGAGAACATGGGAATGCACCGCTGCCCAGCCTGCGGGCACGTTTCGCACGTGTTCGACGCCGGCGGCGGGGCGGCGCTCGCGGAACGCTATGAGACGCCGCTGCTCGGCCAGCTCCCGCTGGACGCGCTGATCCGCGAACAGGCGGATTCCGGCCGGCCGACCGTGGTCGCCGAGCCGTCATCGCCGAACGCGGCGCTCTTTCATCAGGTCGCGCGCCACGCTGCCGGCAGGCTCGCGGCCCGCGCGCTGGCAGGCGACGTGCGGCTGCCGGCGATTACCGTCGAGGAATGACCGATGTCCATCAAGTCCGACCGCTGGATCCGGCGCATGGCCGCACAGGGAATGATCGAGCCGTTCGCGGACGCGCAAGTACGCGCGGTCGACGGCCGCAAGATCGTCTCGTACGGCACTTCGAGCTACGGTTACGACGTGCGCTGCGCGGGTGAATTCAAGATCTTCACGAACATCAACTCGACGATCATCGACCCGAAGAACTTTGACGTGAATAACTTCGTCGATTTCCGCGGCGATGTCTGCATCGTGCCGCCGAACTCCTTCGCGCTCGCGCGCACGGTGGAGTATTTCCGGATCCCGCGCAGCACGATGGTGATCTGCCTCGGCAAGAGCACCTATGCGCGCTGCGGCATCATCGTCAACGTCACGCCGCTCGAACCGGAATGGGAGGGTCACGTGACGCTCGAATTCTCGAACACGACGCCGCTGCCGGCGCGGATCTACGCGAACGAGGGCGTCGCGCAATTCCTGTTCTTCGAGTCGGACGAGGTCTGCGAGACGTCCTACCGCGATCGTGGCGGCAAGTACCAGGGACAAACCGGAGTTACGCTGCCGAAGACCTGAGTTTCGGCTCAGCCGCCCGGCTGATAGCGCCGGATGTAGGTATGAAAGGCGCGGTCGCCCTCGCGAAGCTGCTCGGCGCGCACGAGGGTGTGGCCAAGCGCCGGCGCGTACCAGGAGATGGTTTCACGGCTGGAGCCGTCGCGCGCGCTCCGATAGACGACCGTGTCGAGTTCGCCGATCGCGGTCTTCAGCCGCTCGCGGCGCAGCAGCGTGTAGCGGTAGCGCTTGATCTTGTCCTTTTCGATCATCGCGATCAGGCCGGGCTCGAAGCCGGCCTGCAGGCGCGCCGTGACGAGCGCCTGGATTGACGCCGCATCCTGCAGCCCCGGTTCCGTGGCGACGTCGACCGGTTCGTCCTCGGCGACGCCCCGGACCCGCCCCGCGTGCCAGTCGAAATCGAGCGTCACGTCGTGGTCCGTATCCTTCGTGCCGTCGTCGAAGCGATAGTTCGAAGGGCGCGGCATACCCGCGTCCACTTCGAATGTCGAACGCTGCGTCAATGTGCCGCTCGCGACTATCTTGGCGAATCCGCTCGCGTTCGTCCGAGTCTCGATAGTCCAGCGGCCGGGCGGCGGCCCGGGAGTGATTGCGGTGCGACTCGATCCGACTGCCAGGTTGCCGTAGCGCACCTCGTATTCGGCGACGAAAGGCGCGGGCGCGCCGTCCGCCGCGCGAGCGGCCGCCGGCGCGAACACGATCACCGCGGCGAGCGTTGCGAGTGCCTTCAAGCTGCCTCCTCGATGACGGGCTTTGTCAGCGGTTCGCCGTCAAGCCAGGCCGAACCGTGCTTCCAGGCCAGGCGCCCGTCGGCCAGCCAGCCGACGGCACGCGGATAAATGATGTGTTCCAGCCGCTGAACGCGCGCTGAAAGGGACGCCGCATCGTCGCCTGGCTTCACCGCGAGCCGCCCCTGGATGACCGCGGGCCCGGCATCGAGTTCCGCGGTCACGAAATGCACGGTGCACCCGTGGAAGCGGTCGCCGGCGGCGAGTACCCGTTCATGCGTGTGCAGTCCGCGCCAGGCCGGCAACAGCGACGGATGGATGTTGAGCATCCGACCCTCCCATCGGCGTACGAACGCATCGTCGAGGATGCGCATGAAACCAGCGAGCGCAACGCATTCGGCGCCGCTCGCGGCGACCGCATCGCCGAGCTGTTCGCCGTAAGCGGTGCGATCGATCCCGGGCGCTCGTTCGAGCACGCGCGTCGGCAGGCCGAGCCGGGCGGCTTCGACGAGCCCTGCGGCATCCGCGCGATCGCTGATCACGGCCGTCACGCGCGCGGCGATTTTGCCGTCCGCCGCCGCGCGCGCAAGCGCCAGCATGTTGGTGCCGCGCCCGGAAATCAGCACGGCGAATGGCAGGGCCGCAGGCATCAATCGATCTGCACGCCTTCGGCCGGTATGACCTCGCCGATCACAGCGGCGTGCTCGCCCGACGCGCGCAGCATCGCGAGAGACGTATCGGCGGCGGCGCGCGGCACCAGCACGACCATGCCGATGCCGCAATTGAAGGTCCGGTGCATTTCCGCGTCCGCGATCCGGCCGCTCGACTGGATCCATGCCCAGACTGGATCGATGAGGAGTGCGGCGCGGTCGAGGCGCACGCCGCATCCGGCGGGCAGTACGCGCGGAATATTATCGGTCAGGCCGCCGCCGGTGATGTGCGCGACCGCGTGCACATCGGCCGAGGTCACGAGGCCGAGTATCGAACGCACGTAGATGCGTGTCGGCACCATCAGTCGCTCGAACAGACCGGTCCCGGCCACGCGAGTCGCGGCATCGGCGCCGGTGTCGGCGATCAGCCGGCGAATCAGGGAATAACCGTTCGAATGCGGCCCGGAGGAGGCGAGGCCGATAACCGCATCGCCGGACTGGACGCGGCTGCCGTCGATGATGCGGTCGCGCTCGACGACGCCGACACAGAATCCCGCGAGGTCGTAATCGCCCTCCGCGTACATGCCCGGCATTTCGGCGGTTTCTCCGCCGACCAGCGCGCAGCCGGCCAGCACGCAGCCGTCGGCAATGCCCGCGATGACGCGTTCGGCAACCGGCAAGGAGAGCCGGCCGGTCGCGTAGTAGTCGAGGAAGAACAGTGGCTCGGCGCCCTGGACAACGACATCGTTCGCGCACATGGCGACCAGATCCTGCCCAACCCCGTCATGCAGTCCGGTTTCGATCGCGAGCCGAAGCTTGGTGCCGACACCGTCGGTGCCAGCGACCAGTACGGGCCGCTTCCAGCGGCCTTGGGGCAATTCGATCATCGCTCCGAATCCGCCGACGCCGGCGAGCACTTCGGGCCGGCTGGTGCGGAGCACGCGCGGCTTGATGCGCTCGACCAATTCCTCACCGGCATCGATGTCGACGCCGGCATCGCGATACGTCAGCGAGGGGCCTTGTGTCATCGGTCGGAATCGGGCTCGTGGGTCGGGCCCGTCCGGCGGGCAGTGTACTATTGTAGCGTGAGCGCACCCTTCGACTTCGTCCGCGCGTGGCTTGCCGCCGGCTGGCTTGTAGTCGCCGCCTGCACGGCGGTTTCTGCGGCGGCCCGGGCCGAATCACTCGGCGATCTGTACACCGTCACGGTGCCCTACACCGGCCAGAACGATGCGGCATTCCGGGAAGGTATGCGCGACATCCTGATCCGCGTCACCGGCCGTCAGGACGCGCCGGGACTCGGCAATCTTTCACCGCTAGTCGCACAGGCGTCGCGCTATGTCGTCAGTTATCGTCGGGCGGCCGGCAATCAGCTCACGGTGACTTTCGACGGATCGGCGATCGAAAACGCCATCGATGCCGCCGGGCTCGCATTCTGGGGAAGCGAGCGGCCGGTGACGCTCGTCTGGCTCGCCTATGACCGCGGCAATGGCCGGCGCGCGCTGATCCACTCCGGCAGCGACAGCGAAGAGAAATCACGTTTCGAGGCAGATGCCTCCCGGCGCGGCCTGCCGATTGCCTGGCCGGGCGCCGGAGACGACCTGGTGCGGAGCCTGCAACTGGCCTGGTCCGGCGATCATGCGGCGCTCATCGACGCCGCGCGTCGCTACGGCGCCGAAGGCGTGCTGATCGGCCGCGCCCAGCCCGGCGCCGGCGGCGCGCTCGCCGTCGACTGGACATTCACCGCCGCGGGTCTCGCCTCCCGCGCTTCGGGCGATCTCGACGCGGGGCTGCAGCTTGTCGCCGACCGCTACGCGAGCCTCTACGTATCGCAGGGCGCCGGTCAGCGCAGCGAACAGATCGTCACCGTCCGCGGTATCGACTCGCTCGATCGCTACGTATCGGCGATGCGCATGCTCTCGCGACTCGCGCCGGTGCGCGGTGTCACGGTCGACGAGGTCACGCCCGAAGCCGTGTCTTTCCTGGTGCACGTGCGCGGCGATCCGGATGCGCTTCGCCAGGCAATCGTGCGCGACGGGCACCTGGCCGCGGTCGATGCGTCGCGCATGATCTATTCGCTGTCGCCATGAAAGTCGCGACCGTTCCGAACCTGATCTGCGTCCTGCGGATCGCGCTGACCGTGCCCATCGTGATGCTGCTGGTCGAAGGCCGCTATGGTCTCACGCTGGTACTGTTTTCGATCGCGGCCGTGTCCGACGTGCTGGACGGATTTCTCGCGAAGACCTTCGGCTGGACCAGCGAACTCGGCAAGCTGCTCGACCCGCTTGCCGACAAGCTGCTGCTGGTCAGCGTCTTCATCACGCTTGCCTGCATCGACCTGGTGCCGGACTGGCTCGCCGCGGTCGCCGTCACGCGGGATTTCGTGATCGGCATCGGCGCCGGCATCTACAAGTGGCTGTTCGGGCCGGTCGAGGGACGACCGACGCTGCCGTCGAAACTGAACACGCTGATGCAGCTCGCGTACGTCATCGCCGTCGTGTGGCGCGCGGCTTTCCCGGCGTTTCCGGAGTGGACCGTACTGTCGCTCGGCGCGATGGTGCTGGTCACGACCGTCGTGAGCGGCCTCGATTACGTCGCCATCTACACCCGCAGGGCGGTCGGCGTCAGCCGCGGCCGCCGGCGTGCCGGCTGATTCCATGCGTCAGTTGCCGCTGGGCGTCCAGCTCGGTGTGTCGCTGCGCTTCGAGACCTTCCATACCGGCGCGAACGGCGAAGCGGTCGCGGCGCTCGGCGAACTGTCCGGCGGCGCGCGCCGCACGCCGCTGTGGCTTCATGGCCCGGCCGGCAGCGGCAAGAGTCATCTGCTGCAGTCGGCCTGTGCGCGCGCGAGCGAGCACGGACTGACCGCGGCGTGGCTGCCACTCGGCGCAGCGCGGGCGCACGACCCGGCGCTGCTCGGCGGTTTCGAGCGTCTCGACCTGGTCGCGCTCGACGACATCGATGCGGTCGCGGGCATTGCCGGCTGGGAGCGGGCGCTTTTCACGTTCTACAACGAATTCATGGAGCGGCAGGGACGCCTCATCATCGCCGCGGATTCGGCGCCTGTCGCGGTCCCATTCGATCTGCCGGATCTCGCTTCGCGCTTCGCCGCCGCCGAGGTCCATCGCCTGCTGCCGCTCGAGGAATCGGACCAGGCCGAGGCCCTGCGGCGCCGCGCGGGCCATCGCGGACTCGAACTGCCGGAGGAAACGCTGACTTTCCTGACCCGCCGGGCACCGCGGGATTTCGCCGCGCTGTGCCGGCTGCTCGATGAGCTCGACCTGGAATCGCTGGCTGCGCAGCGACGTCTGACCGTGCCGTTCGTGCGCGACTGGCTCGCGCGCGGCGAAGACTGATTCAGGCGCGCGGCGTCGCGCGAAGTGCGGCGATGATTGTGGCAAATGCGGCAAGGATCAGCGCGAGCGTCAGTGCGATGCGAAAGCGTGCGGCGGGATTGACGAGCACTTCGGTCAGCGCCATCGCGAGCACTGGCGCGAGCGTCAGCGGCGCCCAGCTTTGCGTGCGCCGAATTCCGCGGGCAAGTCCCTGCAACGGCAGCAGCAGCGGCAGAAAAGCGATCGCACTCACAACCCAGCCGGCGCCGAAATGGCCGAGCGGCCAGAACAGCACGGACAACAGCAGCGCGAGCCAGGCGCCGACTGCGACCTGGTTGGCCGTGCGGGCCCGCAGCTCTTTCATGCGGTCGCGGCGAAGAGTTTCAGCGCTACGGCGGCAACGCGCGCACCGAGCGCCTGCGCGAGACGGCGCTCGGCATCGTCGAGCACCGGACGATCTCCGGCGCGCACGACGCGGCTCGCACCGTACGGCGTGCCGCCCGCGCTCGTCGTCGAAAGGTCCTGCTCGGTGAATGGCAACCCGACGATCAGCATGCCGTGATGCAGGAGCGGCAGCAGCATGCCAAGCGGCGTCGTCTCCTGGCCGCCATGCATCGTGCTGCCGGAAGTGAACGCGCCTGCCGGCTTGCCGGCGAGCGTGCCACTCATCCACAACGAGGACGTACCGTCAAAGAATGCCATCAGCGGAGAACCCATGTTGCCGAAGCGAACCGGGCTGCCGAGCACGAGGCCTGCGCACTCGCGCAGATCCTCGTGCGTCGCGTAGGGCGGGCCTTCGCCAGGCACTGCGGAAACGACGGCGCCCGGCACGGGCACCGTGCGGATTCGGGCGTGCGCGCCCTCTACGCTTTCCACGCCGCGGCCGACATGTCGGGCGAGTTCGGCCGTCGTGCCATGGCGCGAGAAGTACAGGACCAGAATGTCTGTCATCTGACTTGCCTTTATTCTCAAGTACTTACAGAATATTCGGCCAGTGAATTCTAGCTCACGACCCGAAAGCGCCCGGCGCATTGTCGTTCGTGGGCGCGTGCAAGGCGTCTATTTTCGCGCGAGCACGGCTCGGCGCGCGAGAGAACTGTCGGTACAGGGATCCGCGGAGAACTTGGCGGACGGCAGCGTCGTCGTACACGCCGCGGGCCCGGTGGAAGCACTCGAAGAACTGACACGCTGGTTGCACCGGGGTCCGCCGATGGCGCGCGTCGATGCGCTCGAATGGGAAGCGATCGATCCTGCCGGCGTTGCCTGGCCAGCGGGTTTCGTGCAGAAGTAGCCGCTCAGCGCTGCCAGCGCGAATTCAGCCGGCCGAGGACCAGATCCGGATAGCTGCGCTTGCCGAGACTGCCGTTGTAGCGGCCGAGCGCACGGCGATAGTCGCCGCGCTCGCGGTCCAGGTAGTAGGCGAGGATGCTCGTGCCCATGCGGACATTGAGTTCGACGTCGATCAGGTCGCGCGTCGACAATCCGAGCTCGCTCGGCCAGAACGGCATGACCTGCATCAGGCCGACGGCGCCCGCCGACGACACAGCGAACGGATCGAAGGCGCTCTCGACGTCGATCACGGCGAGCACGAGTTGCGGACGGTCGCGCAACATGTTGTGTTTGGTCGATTCGCAATGCACGGCGCGCAGGATGCGCTGCGCAGCGGCGGTCACGTCCTCGCCGAGGCGCAGGTCCGCCGGCTGCTGGCGCAGGCGTTTCTCGACGCGCGGCTGCATCAGCGCGTACCAGACGACGTCGTCGTACTTGCCGTCGAAGCAGGCTTTGCTGCGGATCGCCGCGGCGATCACGTCGCGCAGCCCCGGATCGCGCTGCGCGTCCGCTTCCGCGGCCCCGGCGGCTGCGAGGCCGAATACCGCGACAATCGCCGGAAGCCAGTTGCGCCGCATCAAGTGATCCGCCTCAGCGGGCGGCGACCCGCGCACGGATGAATGCTGCCGCTTCCGCCATCGGGAAATCCTCGTTGTCGGTGGCGCGCCGCTGGCGATATTCGAGCCGCCCGGCGTCGATACCGCGCTCGGAAACCACGACGCGATGCGGAATGCCGGTCAGTTCCGCATCCGCGAATTTGACCCCCGGCCTCGCGTCGCGGTCGTCCAGCAGCACCTCGACTCCGGCGTCGCCAAGCTCGCGATAGAGCGCCTCGGCAATTTCGCGCACGCGCACCGATTTTACCCAGTGGAGGCCGATCAGCACGACGTCGAAGGGCGCGAGCGGCGCCGGCCAGATGATGCCGCGCTCGTCGTGATTCTGCTCGATCGCCGCCGCGACGATGCGCGTGACGCCGATGCCGTAGCAGCCCATGGGCATGACGAGCGTGCCTCCCTGTTCGTCCTGCACGGTAGCGCCCATCGCCTCGCTGTACTTGCGGCCGAGCTGGAAAATGTGACCGACTTCGATGCCGCGGGTGATCGACAGCCGGCCGCGCCCGGTCGGGCTCGGATCGCCATCGACGACGTTGCGCAGGTCCGCGACCGCGGGTTCCTGCAGGTCGCGGCCCCAGTTGACGCCGGTCAGGTGCAGGTCGGCGCGATTCGCGCCGCAGACGAAATCCGCCGCGGCCGCGGCCGCGTGATCGGCGATTACCGGGATCTTCAGACCGACGGGGCCGAGGAAGCCCGGCTCGCAGCCGACCGCGGACGTGATGCGCGCGGCGTCCGCCATGCGCAGCGGCGAAGCGACGGCCGCGACCTTCTGCGCCTTTACTGCATTGAGCTCGTGATCTCCCCGGATCACGAGCGCGACCAGGCCGCCGTCCCTGCCGTCGACCACGAGTGTCTTCAGCATGCTCGCCGTGCTCAACGCCGAGGAGCGCGCTGACCGCGGCGATGGTGCGCGCGCCCGGCGTCGCGACTTCCTTGCACGCCGCGCCCGGCGCAGCGCGCGGCCGCCGGCGGCGCGAGCGCCTCGGCCATCTCGAGGTTTGCCGCATAGTCGTCGCCATCGGAGAACACGATCGCATCCTCGCCGGAGTCGGCGAGCACGTGAAATTCCTGCGACGCGCTGCCGCCGATCGCGCCGGATCCGCTTGCACGGCGCGGAACCGCAGTCCGAGGCGCGTGAAGATCGCGCGTGTAGGCGTCGTGCATGCGCTGGTAGCCTTCCGCGAGCGAGGCCTCGTCCGCGTGGAAGCTGTACGCGTCCTTCATGCTGAACTCGCGCGCGCGCATGACGCCGAAGCGCGGGCGGATCTCGTCGCGGAACTTGGTCTGGATCTGGTAGAAGTTCACGGGCAGCTGCCGGTAGCTCCGCAGCTCGCGGCGCGCGAGTTCGGTGACGACCTCCTCGTGCGTCGGCCCGAGCACCATGTCGCGGTCGTGCCGGTCCTTGAAGCGCAGCAATTCCGGCCCGAACTGGTCCCAGCGGCCGGATTCCACCCAGAGTTCGGCGGGCTGCGCGACCGGCATCAGGATTTCCAGCGCGCCGGCGCGGTCCATCTCCTCGCGGATCACGCGCTCGACCTTGCGCAGCACGCGCAGGCCCAGCGGCAGCCAGGTGTAAAGGCCGCCGGCGACGCGGCGGATGAGGCCGGCGCGCAGCATCAGCCGGTGGCTGACGACCTCGGCTCGGCCGGCACTTCCTTGAGGTTCTGGATCGGATACGCGGACAGTCGCATGGCTCACCACCGGGGCGGGGCGGCGCGTGTCGCCGATCCCAAAGCGCGGTATCTTAGGCGCTGCCCCTTGGCCTTGCCATGCCAGTCGCATGAAGATGGAACCCAACGAAATTCGCAGGCGGCGTGGAATCTACCTGTTGCCCAACCTGCTGACGACGGTCTGCCTGTTCGGCGGCTTCTACGCCATCGTGGCCGCAATCGACGGCAACTTCGGCCGCGCTGCGGTCGCGATCTTCGGCGCGATGATTTTCGACGGCCTCGACGGGCGCGTCGCGCGCCTGATGGGCACCGAGACCGCGTTCGGCAAGGAGTTCGACAGCCTGGCGGACATGGTCGCGTTCGGTGTCGCACCGGCCATCGTCTGTTACCAGTGGGGCGTCGCGCGGATTTCGGAATATGGCGCTGCTTGGGGCCGCTTCGGCTGGATCGCGGCATTCTTCTTCGCAGCGGCGACGGCGATGCGGCTTGCCCGCTTCAACGCGCGTTCTGCGACGCAGGACAAGCGCTACTTTGAAGGCCTGCCGAGCCCGTCCGCCGCCGCAATCGTCGCGGCATTCGTCGGCCTCGCGTACAAGTACGAACAACACGGCCTGCTCGGCCTTGATCCGACCGGCCAAGCCGGACTCGTACTCGCGTTCGTCATCACGGGGCTCGCCGCGACGCTCATGGTCAGCCGCTTTCCTTACCGCAGCTTCAAGGATCGCGCCGCCGGTGAACGCGTGCGCTATTCGCGTCTGCTGCTCGTTCCGCTCGTCATCGCGCTGATCGCAATCGACCCGCCGGTCGTCCTGTTCGTGCTGTTCAGCGGCTACGCGCTGTCCGGACCGCTGATCTGGAGCTGGCTCAAGATCCGCAAACGGCCGCGCGATGCCGGCGTCGCCAGTGGTCGCTGACGAAATGGACGCCGGACGACTCGCCATCCTCGACGCCATGGGTGTGACCGCCTGGATCGCGCGCGGCACCGCTGGCGCGGGCAAAGGCCTCGACTGGCCCGCGCTCGAGGCCGCCGTGCGAGATTGCAGGCGCTGCGGGCTCTGCGAAACGCGCACGCAGACCGTGTTCGGCACCGGCGACCGGCGGGCGCGCCTGATGGTGATCGGCGAGGCGCCCGGCGCCGAAGAGGACCGCCAGGGCGAGCCGTTCGTCGGGCGCGCGGGCCAGCTCCTGAATTCGATGCTGGCGGCCGCCGGGTTCAAGCGCGGCGAGGTGTACATCGCGAACGTGTTGAAGTGCCGGCCGCCGAACAACCGCGATCCGGGCGAGGAGGAAGCCGCGCAGTGCCTGCCGTATCTGCGCCGGCAGATCGAGCTCGTGGCTCCGGACGTGATCCTCTGTGTCGGTCGCATCGCCGCGCAGCGCCTGCTCGGACGAGAGGTGCCGCTGGCGCGACTGCGCGGCCGCGTCCACGAGTTCGGGCGAGTCCCGGTCGTCGTGACTTACCATCCCGCCTACCTGCTGCGTTCGCCGGGCGAGAAACGCAAGGCCTGGATCGATCTCAAGCTGGCGCTCGGAGTGCTCGCCCGTGGCGACCGCGACGTGACGACCTGGCAGCGCTCCGCTGGCGCCTGCGGCCGATGGTCCAGGCCGACCTGGCGCGGTCGCCGCGCTCGAGCGCGAGTCTTACGTGTTTCCGTGGAACGACCAGATCTTCTCGGACTGCCTGCGCGTCGGCTATCACTGCGTCGTCGCCGACACGGCCGCCGGCATCGGCGGCTATGCCGTGCTCTCGATGGGCGCCGGCGAGGCGCACGTGCTGAACCTCTGCGTCGGCGAGCAGCTGCGCCGCCGCGGCGTAGGCAGGACACTGCTGTTGTCGGTGCTCCGGCACGCGCGCGATCGCGGCATCCGCGACGCATTCCTCGAGGTCCGGCCGTTCCAACAAGACGGCGATCGCGCTCTATCACGACCTCGGATTCGAATGCAGTGGGCCAGCGCCGCGGCTATTACCAGGCGCAGGAAGGCCGCGAGGACGCGCTGGTGTACCGGCTCGAGCTCGGCGCGCGCTGACCGGACGCGCGATGACGGCCGCGGACGACACTCGCACGCCGCCGCAGCACTTCGCGATCATCTCGCATCCGGACGCGGGCAAGACCACGCTGACCGAGAAGCTCCTGCTGTTCGGCGGCGCGATCCAGCTGGCCGGCACCGTCAAGGGCCGCAAGGCCGCGCGGCACGCGACCTCCGACTGGATGCGCCTGGAGCAGCAGCGCGGCATCTCCGTGACGTCGTCGGTCATGCAGTTCCCGTACCGCGGACCGCGTCGATCAACCTGCTCGACACGCCGGGCCACGAGGACTTCTCCGAGGACACGTACCGCACGCTGACCGCCGTCGATTCGGCGCTGATGGTCATCGACTGCGCAAAGGGCGTCGAGGAACGCACGATCAAGCTGATGGAAGTCTGCCGGCTGCGCGACACGCCGATCATGACCTTCATCAACAAGCTCGACCGCGACGGCCGCGAGCCGGTCGAGCTGCTGGACGAGATCGAGCGCGTGCTCGGGATCCGTGCGCGCCGATCACCTGGCCGATCGGCATGGGCCGCGAATTGCGCGGCATCTACCACCTCGGCGAAGACCGCATCTACGTCTACGACGGCGCGCGCACCGGGCGCGTCGGCACGAATCGCGCGATCGAGGGGCTCGACGAGCGCCGAGGCGGACGCGTTGCTCGGCGATTCGGCGCCGGGCGTTCCGCGAGGAGATCGCGCTGATCCGCGGCGCCATGCCCGGCATTCGATCGCGCGGCGTACCTCGCCGGCCGCCAGACGCCGGTGCATTTCGGCTCCGCGATCTCGAACTTCGGCGTCGAGGAACTGCTGCGCTCCTTCGTCGAACATGCGCCGCCGCCGCGCGCGCGGCGCGCGACGACGCGCGTGGTCGCACCCGACGAATCCGCTTTGACCGGCTTCGTGTTCAAGATCCAGGCGAACATGGACCCGGGCCACCGCGACCGGATCGCGTTCCTGCGCATCTGCGCCGGGAAGTACCGGCGCGGCATGCGCCTGCACCACGTGCGGCTCGGCAAGGAAGTACGCATCGCCGACGCGCTGACGTTCATGGCCGCCGACCGCCAGCAGACGGACGAGGCCTGGGCCGGCGACATCATCGGCCTGCACAACCACGGCACGATCAATATCGGCGACACCTTCACCGAAGGCGAGCGGCTCGACGTTCACCGGCATCCCGAACTTCGCGCCGGAACTGTTCCGGCGCGCCGTGCTGAAGGACCCGCTGCGCATGAAGGCGCTGCAGAAAGGCCTCGACCAGCTCTGCGAGGAGGGCGCGACGCAGCTGTTCCGGCCGCTGCGCAACAACGACGTGATCCTGGGCGCCGTCGGCCCGCTGCAGTTCGACGTCGTCGCGTTCCGGCTCGCCGACGAGTACGGCGTGACCTGCGTGTTCGAGCCGGTCAACGTCGTGACGGCGCGCTGGGTCGACGGCACCGACGCGGCCAAGCTCGCGCAGTTCCGCGAGCGCGCTACGAGCACCTCGCGCTCGATCACGCCGGCGAGCTCGTCTACCTCGCGCCTTCGCGCGTCAACCTGAACCTGACGATCGAGCGCTGGCCGGACCTCGCATTCCGCGAGACGCGCGAGCACCTGGCGGTCGCCGCGTGAAAGCGCCTGCTGACGCGCCGGCCCGGTCGTCGCCTGGGCCCTCTACGACTGGGCGAACTCGGCATTCGCGACGACCGTGATGGCGGGCTTCTTCCCGGTGTTCTTCAAGCAGTACTGGAGCGCGGGCACCGAAGCCGCGCGTCAGCACCTTCCGCCTGGGCCTCGCGAACGGCATCGGCAGCCTGCTGATCGCGCTGCTCGCACCGCTACTCGGCGCGATCGCCGACCGCGGCGGCGCGCGCGTGCGCATGCTGTCGCTCTTCACCGTGATCGGCGCCGCGATGACCGCGGCGCTCTACTGGGTCGGGCAGGGCGACTGGATCACGGCGGCGCTCGTCTACTCGATGGCGGCCTTCGGCTTCGCCGGCGGCGTCACATTCAACGATGCGCTGCTGGTCGACGTGACGCGAGCCCGCGAGTACGACCGCGTCTCCGCCTACGGCTATTCGCTCGGCTATGCCGGCGGCGGCCTGCTGCTGCTGCTGAATGTCGCGATGGTCACGCGCCGCGCAGTTCGGGCTCGCGGACGCGAGCGAGGCCGTGCGCGTCGCCTTCCCGATGGTCGCCGTCTGGTGGCTGCTGTTCACCGTGCCGACGCTCCTGTGGGTGCGCGAGCGCGTGCCGGCGCGAACGCTGCCGCTCGGCGGCGGCGCGGCGCCGGCTGGCGAGAACTGCGCTCGACGATCGCGCCACGTCCGCACGCTACCGGCCGCTGCTGTGGTTCCTGCTCGCGTACTGGATGTACATCGACGGCGTCAACACGATCATCAAGATGGCGGTCGACTACGGGCTTTCGCTCGGCTTCCCGCAGCAAAGCCTGATCGCGGCGCTGCTGATCACGCAGTTCGTCGGGTTTCCCGGCCGCGCTCGCCTTCGGCTGGCTCGCGGGAGCAGATCGGCGCGCGCAACGGCATCTTCATCGCGATCGCCGTCTATGCAGTCGCGACCGTCGCTGCCTACTGGATGCAGACGTTGACGCATTTCTACGTGCTCGCCGCGTCGATCGGCCTGGTGCAGGGCGGCATCCAGTCGCTGTCGCGGTCCTATTTCGCGGCGCTCGTGCCGGCCGGCAAGCAGGGCGAGTTCTTCGGGTTCTACAACATGATGGGCAAGTTTGCCGCCGTGCTCGGGCCGTTCCTGGTCGGCATCACGGCGCTCGCTGACCGGCAACTCGCGGGCCGGCATGCTGTCGATCGTCGTCCTGTTCGTCGCCGGCGCATGGCTGCTTTCGCGCTCGCGCCTGGCACCCGCGGGCGTCAGGGCCTGAATCCGCCGACCATGCCGCGCAGCAGCCTGAGGTCGGTGGCCGAGGGCAGCGGCAGGTAGCGAAGGCGGAGATACAGCTCCGTGATCGCGAGTGCCTTCGTTCCGAGGTCCGGCCGCAGGTAGCGCACGCGCCTTGCGAATTCGCGCGGCGCCTCACCGATTCCCGGCTCCATGCCGCGGCGGGCGAGCCGCGAGGTGAAGCGGTGATAGCAGGCTGCCGCGGGATCGGCCTGCCGCGGCCGGTAATCGAAGGCGAGCCACGCGAACAGCGCGGCCATCGCGATCGCGAGCCCGGCGCCCAGCGCCACGGCGAAGTCCTCCCATCCCGGATCGCCGAAGCCGAGTTTCGAGAGAATCTCTTCCTGGCGCAATCGGTCGAACTGCACGACCCAGTCGTTCCAGTTCGCATTCACGTTGTCCCAGATCATCGCGGGCGCGGAACCACAGCGCCGAGTCCCGCATCGATTCCGCCGCCGAGCAGCGCTTCGGTCGGCAGGGCCGTCGGGACGCCGCGCTCGATGCGCTCCGGCGCGATCGCCGCCGTCGGATCGACGCGCGTCCAGCCGGAACCCGGCAGCCAGAGTTCGGTCCATGCATGGGCGTGCGACTGGCGCACGATCAGGTAGCCGCCGACCGGATTCCAGTCTCCGCCCTGGTAGCCGGCGACGACCCGGGCGGGGATCCCGGCCGCGCGCATCATCGTCGTGAATGCAGAAGCGTAGTGCCCGCAGAAGCCCTGGCGCGTGTTGAACAGGAAATCGTCGATCGAATCGCGGTCGAGCCCGGGCGGCGTCAGCGTGTAATAGAAATCCTGTTGTGCGGAACATGTCGAGCACCGTCTGCAGGTATGCACGATCGTCGGCGGTTTCCCGCCGCATGCGGAGCGCAAGTTCCAGCGTCCGCGGATTGCGGCC
Organism: uncultured Gammaproteobacteria bacterium; assembly: GCA_963839885.1. Lineage (GTDB taxonomy): Bacteria > Pseudomonadota > Gammaproteobacteria > Steroidobacterales > Steroidobacteraceae > SCUD01. The sequence continues at coordinate 135,570 of CAWIWZ010000014.1, read as the reverse complement.
TGCCGGCAGCTGCAGGCTGCGGTTTCGCACCGCGGGCGAGATCGCGCGGCCTGCGAGATAGCGCGGTATGCGAGCGCGCCTCGTAGCGAAGCACCGAGTGGATCGGTTGGCGCGTATGCAGACTGGTAGTCCCAGGACTGGCTCGCGAGGCCCGGAGTCCAGCTCTCGACCATGTCGAGCGCGAACAGCATGGTCTGGCCCGTCGGTTCGAGCGTGACGGTGTAATCGACGGGCGAGCCCAGGTGTCGCACCGGTGGACGGAAGAGGTACTGCGAACCGCCGCGCGACCAGGTGTAGCCGTCGAATTCGGTCAGCACCGGGCCGCGCCAGTAGCGCAGCGGCGGGGGCGGCGCCTGCCCTGCGAATCGCACGCGAAATGCGACGACGTCGTTCAGCGTCAGGTCCGAAATGTCGCCGGGCGACATTTCCTCGGTCAATCCCGACAGTGCGCGCTCCGTCGACGGCGCGCCCCAGAAACTGCCGGCGATGCGCGGGAAGAACAGGAAGAAGACGAGCGCGACCGGCGCGGCCTTCAGGAGCATCGCGCCGGTGGTCCGGAACGGCGCGAGCGGCGGGCCGCCGTCGCCGACGCGCGCCGCCGGCAGCAGCGCGGCCGCGAGCAGCCATACCGTCGGCAGTACCCAGGCAACGGTCGCAATGTCCTGCGCGTATAGGAACGCTGCGAGGCAGAGGAACCAGCCGATGAAGATCAGCACGACGTGATCGCGCGGCGCACGGGTCTCGAGCAGCTTGAGCGCCGTCATCAGCGCGAGCAGCGCCGTGCCTCCGTCGAGACCGGTGATCGTGGCGTAACTGAAGAAAACGCCGGCCGTGACGCCAGTCGCAATCAGGGCGCGCACGAAGGTTCCGGGCAGGCGCCAGCCGCGCCGTTCGGCGACGAGACGCCATGCGGCGACCGCGAGCACAAACGTCGTCACCCACGCCTGCAGGTGCAGGAAATGCGGCGCGAGCGCGGCAGCCCCGCCATGGTCCAGGCAAGGCGACGGAATCGCGTGCGGCGTGTCAGACATGGGCGGGTGCCGGCGCCTGGAACTCGCGCAATCGCGGCTCAGGCAGCGCCGCCGCTGTGCTTCGCCGGGCTCCGGCGGTATGTCGATGCCGGGCAACCGCAGCCCGAAAGTCTCGCCGCGGGCGTGCGCATCCACGATCCAGCGGGCGAGTACGGAGATTTTTGCTTCGAGATCGACGCCGGGCGTATCGGCGAGATCGAACACCGGCATCGGCTGTGCGGCGCCGCTGAATTCCTTGACCAGCAGTTCGCCCGCGCGCGCATAGGCTTTCCACGCGATGTGGCGCGGCGGATCGCCCGGGTGGTAGTCCTTGCAGGCCCGCGAAATCATCTTCGCCGCGGCGCACGACGCCGCCGGCGGCCGCGCCAGGCGCCGCCGGCGGCGGCGGCGCCGTTCGCGCCGGGCGTGGATAGACGAGGCAGCGCAGGCCCGGGTGCACGACGGCCCAGGCCCGGAACAGGCCGTACGGATACCGCGTGGCAATCTCGATTCGATCGAGCACGATATGGCCGCGTCGTTCCGTCGGCACGCGCAGCGCCACGATCGTTTCGCCGCCGGCCGCGATCGAGACCGGCTCGGGCGCGCCGCCCGTTTCGACATCAGCGGCGCGGCGCGCCGCTCGGATTGACGAGCGCGAGGCGGAATACGGCTTCCTGGCCGGCAAATGGCGGCTCGTTGCCGGCTTCTCGAGCGATCAGCGCTTCGAGATTCCGGTGGCAGGCCTGCATCGCGACCAGACCGAGCGCGGAGAGCAGGAACGTCAGGCCGAGGCCGAGGTTGTTCGCGTAATTGAGCGAACCGAGCAGCATCGCGAAGAGCATCAACGCCGAATGCCAGTCCGAGAGCGGTCGGCAGGATGTAGATGCGCCCGCGTCTGAGGGTCACGGGCCCGCGGTCAGGACCCTGGCGGCGACGAATCCATTCGCGCAGCCATTGACGCGCGGAATGACGGACCATGCGCATGGCGGCGCCGGTCAGGGTATCGGCACCGATTTCAGGAGCGCAGCCGCGATTTCGTTCGGCGCTGCGCACGTCGCGCCGCGTCGCGCGGACGCAGGCGATGACCGACGACGGCCGGCAACACTGCCTGCAGGTCGTCCGGCAGCACGCCGGCGTGCCCGTGCAGAAATGCCCAGGCTTGCGCGGCGCGCAGCAGCGATATCACCGCGCGCGGCGAGAGACCGCCTGGTGCTGCGACCCGTCGCGCGATGCGCGCGCGACCGCCTGCACGTAATCGAGCAGCGCGTCGCTCGCATGGACCTCGACGACGCGCCGCTGCAGCGCCGGGATCGAAGCCGGATCCATGACCGCCGGCAGGTCGGCCAGCAGGTCGCGCCGGTCGCGACCGCGCAGCAGCTGGCGCTCGTGTCCTGGCGCCGGATAGCCGAGCTCGATGCGCATCAGGAAGCGGTCGATCTGCGATTCCGGCAGCGGAAACGTGCCGACCTGGAACGACGGGTTCTGCGTCGCCACGATGAAGAACGGTTCCGGCAGCGGATGCGACTCGCCGTCGACCGTGACCTGGCGCTCCTCCATCGCCTCGAGCAGTGCGCTCTGCGCCTTGGGCGTCGCGCGATTGACTTCGTCCGCCATCACGAGCTGGGCGAACACCGGGCCGCGATGGAACATGAAGCGGCCGCTCGCGCGGTCGTAGACCGAGATGCCGATCACGTCCGCCGGCAGCAGGTCGCTCGTGAACTGGATGCGCTGGTAGGTCAGGCCGAGGACGCGCGAGAGTGCATGCGCGAGCGTCGTCTTGCCGACGCCCGGAATGTCCTCGATCAGCAGGTGGCCGCGCGCGAGCAGGCAGCAGAGCGCGAGACGGACTTCGCGGTCCTTGCCGAGCAGGATCTGGTTGAGGCTCGCGAGCGCGGCCAGCAGTTGGCCGCGTTCGCGGTCGGGCGCTTCCGACAGGGCTTTCATCGCAGCGAGGCTACCCGCTCGTGTTGTTCGGCAAGTTGCGCCAGTTCACGCTTGAACTCAAGGACCCGCTCCCTTTCCTGCGTGACCACCACCGCCGGTGCATTCCGGACGAAACTCTCGTTGCCAAGCTTGGCTTCCGCCCGCGCGATCTCCTGTTCGACCTTGCTCCGACGCTTGTCCAGCCGGGCGAGTTCCGCATCGACGTCGATCAGGCCCGCCATCGGCACCAGGATGCGCATGTCCCCGAGCAGCGCCGCGGCCGCCTGGGGCGCCGATTCGCCGGCGGCGAGCGGAGTCGCGGAGGCGATGCCTGCGAGGCGGCGCAGTACGCTTTCGTTTCTCGCATAGCGTTCGAGGTCGAGCGCCGAGGCGTTCTGCAGCCGGAGTTCGAATGCCAACGACGGCGCGATGTCGAGCTCGCCGCGGATGCGCCGCACGCCGAGGATGAAATCCATGACCCAGCGCACCTCGGATTCGACTTCCGGCGCGGCCGCGCCCGGCAGCACCTCCGGATAGGGTTGCCGCATGATCGATTCGCCCTCGCTTGCCGGCGAGCGGCCCGACGCGCTGCCAGATTTCCTCCGTGATGAACGGCATCAGCGGATGCAGCAGCCGCAGCAGCGCCTCCAGCGTCTCCAGCAGCGTGCGGCGCGTGCCGCGGCGCTCGCGGCGCCGGCGTCCGGCGACTGCATCACGGGCTTCGAGAATTCGAGGTACCAGTCGCAGAACTCATACCACGTGAATTCGTAGACCGCTTGCGCGGCCAGGTCGAAACGGTACTCGGCGAATCCGGCGCGCACGGCGGCAATGGTCGCGTCGAGCCGCGAGCGGATCCAGCGGTCGTACGGCGACAACGTCTCGGGACCCGGCTCGACCGGCGCCTCCGCCGCCATCAGCACGAAACGCGCGGCGTTCCAGAGCTTGTTGCAAAAATTGCGGTAGCCCTCGACGCGGCCGAGGTCGAAGCTGAGATCGCGCGACTGCGTCGCGAGCGAGGCGAACGTAAATCGCAGCGCATCCGTGCCGTGCGCGGCGATCCCTTTCGGATACTGCCTGCGCGTCGAGCGCTCGATCGCCGGGGCGAGCTTCGGCTGCATCAGGCCGTTAATCCGCTTGGCGACGAGCTCCTCGAGCCCGATGCCTTCGACGATGTCGAGCGGGTCGATGACGTTGCCCTTCGATTTCGACATCTTCTGGCCTTCGTGGTCGCGGATCAGGCCATGGATGTACACCTCGCGGAACGGCACCTCGCCGGTGAAGCGCAGACCCATCATGATCATGCGGGCGACCCAGAAGAAAATGATGTCGAAGCCGGTGACGAGCACGCTGGTCGGATAGAAGGTCGCGCAGTTCCGGCGTCTCATCCGGCCAGCCGAGCGTCGAGAATGGCCACAACGCCGACGAAAACCAGGTGTCGAGCACGTCCTCGTCCTGCACGAGCGACGTGCCCGCGGGCACGCCATGGCGTGCGCGCGCGTCGGCTTCGCTGCGGCCCACGTAGACGGCGCCGTCCGGGCCGTACCAGGCCGGGATGCGGTGGCCCCACCAGAGCTGGCGGCTGATGCACCAGTCCTTGATGTTGCGCATCCACTCGAAATACGTCCTGTCCCAGTTCGCCGGCACGAACCGGATGCGGCCGTCCTCGACCGCGCGGATCGCCGGTTCCGCGAGTGGCGCGATGCGCACGTACCACTGGTCGGTCAGCCAGGGTTCGAGCACGGCGCCGCTGCGGTCGCCGCTTCGGCACCACCAGGCGGTGGGGCTCGACTTTTTCGACGAGCCCGGCGGCCTCGAGTTCGGCGACGATGCGCTTGCGCGCCTCGAAGCGGTCGAGGCCGTGATAACGCGCGGGCGCCGCGTCGCCGATCTTCGCATCGGCGGATAGCACGTTGATCAGCGGCAATCCGTGCCGCTGGCCGACTTCGTAATCGTTGAAGTCGTGGGCGGGAGTCACCTTCACCAGACCAGAGCCGAATGCCGGGTCGACGAAGTCGTCGGCGATCATCGGAATTTCGCGGTCGGTCAGCGGCAGCGCGACGCGCCGGCCCGCCGAACCCGCGGTAGCGCTCGTCGTCCGGATGGAATGCGACCGCCGCGTCGCCGAGGAGCGTCTCCGGGCGGGTCGTCGCGACAGTGACGTGGCCATCGCCGTCGGCGAATGGATAGCGGATGTGCCAGAGACGGCCATTCGTCTCCTCCGACTGCACTTCGAGGTCGGACAGCGCCGTCTTCAGCACCGGATCCCAGTTCACGAGCCGCTTGCCGCGATAGATCAGCCCCTCTTCGTGCAGGCGGACGAATGCCTCCTGCACCGCCCGCGACATGCCGGGGTCCATCGTGAAGCGGTCGCGGCTCCAGTCCACCGATGCGCCCAGCCTTCGCATCTGCCGGGCGATCGTGCCGCCAGACTGTTCCTTCCATTGCCAGACGCGTTCGGTGAAGCGCTCGCGTCCGAGATCGTGGCGGGTCAGTCCTTCGCTGTTCAGCTGGCGCTCGACGACCATCTGCGTCGCGATGCCTGCATGATCGGTGCCGGGCTGCCAGAGTGTGCGGTCGCCCGACATGCGATGGAAGCGGGCCAGCGCGTCCATGATCGTGTCCTGGAAGGCGTGGCCCATGTGCAACGTGCCCGTGACGTTGGGCGGCGGAATGACGATGCAGTAGGGCGGACCGCCGCCCGCGGGCGCGAACAAGCCCGTTCGTCTCCCAGAGCCGGTAAACGCGTGCTTCGATCTCGCCCGGCGAGTAGGTCTTGTCCATGCCGCCGGAGGTTTTCAGTCTTCGCCGGGCGCAAGCTGCTCGCGCACGGCGTCCGCGACCAGTTCCGGCAAGGTCGCGCGCAGCCGATCGATCACGCGCTCGAGCAGGATGGCCTCGATGTCACGAGCCGCCGCGTGCAGCAGTTCGTCGTTGAGGGCCATCATCCGGCTGACGAGCGCCGCCTGCAGGGCCGCGATGTCGGCCTCTGTCAGCAGGTCCGACGCGAAGGATTCTTCCGGCGCGGGCACCTGATCCGGCTGCGGAAAGCGACCGGTCGCATGGAATTCCACGACGTCCGTCAGGATCGGCAGCTCGCGCGGGCCGTCCCGGCTCACGGTTCGTCCTTCATGTCGTGTGTCGCGGGCTCGATGCCGCGCTCGCGGTACAGGCGGAAGCGCTCGCGTCCACGCTGGCGGCGCGCCTCGTCGGCATCGATCACTTCCGCGATGCGCTCGAATCGATCGAAGCCGCGGCGGCACCGACTGCGCCAGATTGACGACCAGATCGCCATCGCTGCCGTCGGCCTCATCGGAGTCGGCGATGACGACCGGCGCGGGTGCATTGCCTGGCGCGGGCTCGCCGGCACCGAGCCGGTGATGCGGCACGAAGCTGCGATCCGCATAGGTCCACAGCAGGTCGTCGAATGCCTCGAGCTCGCCGCCCGGGTCGAATTGCACGCGCACGCGATGACGCTTCTGCCAGGCCTTTTCGACGAGCCGGCATGCGAAACGCAGGCGCGCGGCCGGATCCTGGCTCGCCAGCACGTAGAAATCCACGCGCGGCGCAGACATCGGATCAGCGTCCGTGCAGCAGCCAGTCGACGAGCAGCGGCACCGGCCGCCCGGTGCTGCCCTTGTGGCTGCCCGTCAGATAGGCGGTTCCCGCGATGTCAAGATGCGCCCAGCTCAGGCCGTCCGCGAATTTCCACAGGAAGCAGGCGGCGGTGATCGCGCCGGCCTCGCGGCCGGCCACATTCGCCATGTCCGCGAAATTGCTCTTGAGGAGGTCGGAATATTCCTCCGCGACCGGCATGCGCCAGGCGCGGTCGTCGGCGCGCTCGCCGGCGGCGCCGATAGCATCGGCGAGTTGCTCGTCGGGCGAGAACAGACCGCAGTAATACGCGCCGAGTGCGATGACGCAGGCGCCGGTCAGGGTCGCGATGTCCACCACGGCGGCAGGCTTGAACCGCCGCGCGAAGGTGATGCCGTCGCACAGGATCAGCCGGCCTTCGGCATCAGTGTTCAGCACCTCGATCGTCCGGCCCGACATCGAAGTCACGATGTCGCCCGGTTTGGTGGCGCGCCCGCTCGGCATGTTCTCGCAGGTCGGTATGACGCCGACGACGTTCATGCCTCGCGCCGATGCTCGCAAGCGACTTGATCGTGCCGAACACGCTGGCCGCGCCCGACATGTCGAACTTCATCTCGTCCATGCCCGGCGGCTGCTTCAGCGAGATGCCGCCGGTATCGAATGTGATGCCCTTGCCGACCAGCGCGACCGGCGCTTCTCCCGCGCGCGTGCCGCGATATTCGAGAACGATGAGCCGCGGCGGCTCGTCGGAGCCGCGCGTAACCGAGAGGAACGAACCCATGCCGAGGCGGCGGATCGCCCGCACGTCGAGCACGCGCACGCGCACAGTCTTGTGTTCCCCGGCGAGTTTGCGCGCGGCAGTCGCAAGATAGGTCGGCGTGCAGACATTGGCCGGCAGGTTCGCCAGATCGCGCATCAGCGCGATGCCAGCCGCGATGCCACGGCCGTCCACGACGCCGCGCCGGCCCGCCGTCAGTTCGGCCGCCGACAGCGCGATGCCGAAGCGCGCGAGTTTCGCGCGCGGCGGCTTGCGCCCGGATTTCATGTCGGGTGTGCGGTACAGTGTCGACGGCGACGCTTTCGACCGCGTGGCGGGCCGCGTAGTAAGGATCGAGCGCAGGGACCTTGTCGGTGGCGAGGTAGGACACGGCATTCGCGGCGCCGCTTTTTGCCAGCCACTGGGTCGCGGCGACGATTGCGCGCCGGTAGGCCTTGCGGCCGAAACTCGCGCGGGCGCCGAGGCCGACCAGCAGCAGTCGTTCCGCGGGTCCGCGGCGCGGCGCGACAAGCGGCAGCACTTCCGCGGTCTTGCCGGCGAAATCGCCCCGGCGCAGCAGGCGCGCGATCGCGCCGCCGCTGACGCGGTCGAGTTCGCGCGCGGCGGCCGTCATCACGCCTTTTTCGTGGATGCCGACGATGGCGCAGGCCGTTCGCTGGCGCGCCGCGGATGCTCCGGTGGCATGAAACTGCATGGTCCTCGATCCCCTGAGTGCGCGTCGCTGGCCGACACGGCCGTTGAGTGCGCTCGCATGCTGGTTTACCGTGTCCGCGCCAGTTTAATCCAAAAGGACGGATCCGCGCGCCGGGATCCGCGCGAATTCGGCCTTGTTCGCCACGATTGACCGCTATATTCTGCGCGAGGTCTCGGTCTCGCTCGCGGCCGTGACCGGCGGTGCTGCTGGCAATCCTCGTGAGCTACCAGCTCGCGCGTGTCCTGGGCCTGGCCGCCGAACGCGGCTTTCCCCATGACATCGTGTTCGCTCTGATCGGCCTGACGACCCTCGAGAACCTGATGGTGCTCGTGCCGATCGCGATGCTGCTCGCGGTCATGCTCGCGCTCGGCCGGCTCTATCACGAGAGCGAAATGGCCGCGGTGCGGGCCTGCGGGCTCGGACCCGAGCGTCTCTACCTTGCGTGTTCTCGCTCGCACTGCCGCTTGCCGTTCGCGCTCGGCTGGCTCACGTTCGTGATCGGGCCGGCGGCGCGCGACGGCGCGGAGGCGCTGCGCGGCCGCGGCATGCGCGACGCGCAGTTCGGCCTGCTCGAAGCCGGCACCTTTCGCACCTATTCGGAAGGCAGGGCGGTGTTCTACGCGGAGACGACCGGAGCCGACGGCCGGCTCGTCAACATTTTCATGCAGCGTCTCGCTGACGATCGCATCGAGGTCGCGACCGCCGCCTGGGCGGAGCAACGCGTAATGAATGGCGGCCGCACGCAAATGGTGGTGCTGCACGACGGCGAGCGCATCGAAGGCGTGCCCGGCCAGGCCACTTTCCGGCGCATCCGTTTCGTCGAGCACGGCATACCGGTCGTCGTGCCGGAGGCCGGCAGCGGCCGGCTGGTGCCGGAGCGCAGGCGCACCAGCGATCTGCTGGGCTCCGACGAGCTTTCCGACATCGCCGAGTGCAACGGCGCATCTCGATGCCGCTGATGGTGCTGGTGCTCGCGCTGGTCGCTGTGCCGCTCTCGGCGCTCCGGCCGCGCGAAGGACGCTATGCGCGGGTCGCGATCGCGATCCTGCTGTACTTCGTGTATACGAATCTGGTGTCCGCCGCCCAGGTCTGGATCGAGAAGGGCCTGCTGCCGCCGCTGGTCGGCACCTGGTGGGTGCACGCCCTGTTCGCTGGCCTCGGTTTGTGGCTGCTGCACCGGCAGAGCCCCGCGAGCGGCTGGATCCGGCGAGGGCGACAGCGTGAACCTGCTCGACCGGTACCTCGCGCGGACGATCCTCGTGCACACGGTGATGGTGATGGGCGTGCTGCTCGCGCTGATGACGCTCCTGAACTTCATCGGCCAGCAGGACGACATCGGCGAGGGCACCTACGACGTCAAGGGCGCCTTCATCGTCACGTTCCTGCATCTGCCGCAGCAGGCCTACGAACTGCTGCCGATCGGCGCGCTGATCGGCGCGATCATCGGGCTCGGCGGGCTCGCGCGTGACAGCGAGCTCACGATCCTGCGCGCAGCCGGCGTCTCGATCTCGCGCATCGCGCTTTCCGCCGGCTTCGCGGGCATCATCGTCGCAGCGTTCTTGTGGGTGATCGGCGAGTACTTCGCGCCGCCGGCCGACCAGTATGCGCAGCAGTACAAGGTCTTCAGCCGTTTCTCCCAGCTCGAGATCGCCGGCAGCCGCAGCGCCTGGCTGCGCCAGGGCGACTGGTTCATCAATGTGCGAAGGCAGGCGGCGGAAAACCTGTTCGGCGGCGTGTATGTCTACGGCTGGACGCCGAGCGGCGTCTTGCGCGGGTCGGCCGGGCCGAGACGGCCGCCCAGGATTCCGCCGGCCGACTGGGTGCTTACCGAATTACACGGAGACGCGGCTCGGGCAGGACGCCGTGCAGACGCGCGTCGCGGCCCGCGGGAGCTGACCGGGGCCGAGTTCAATGCCGATTTCCTCGGCCTCGCGGTTAACGAGCCCGGTTCGTTGCCGATCAGGGACCTCTACAGTTATGCGCAACACCTGAAAGCGAACGATCTCGACGCCAGCGTCTGGGACATCGCATTCTGGTCGCGCATCGCGCGGCTCGCGGGCGCGATCGTGGTCTGCGTGTTCGCCGTGCCGTTCGCATTCGGGCCGTTGCGATCCGCGGGCGCCGGCGCGCGCACGGTGCTCGGCATCATGGCGGGCGTGCTCTTCATCCTGTTGACCCAGACGCTCGAGAACAGCGGCCAGGTCTACGACCTGAACCCGCTGCTGGTCGCCTGGGCGCCCGACCCTGCTGATGGCGACCATCGCCGCCGTCACGATCTGGCGGACGCGCTAGCGCGCGATCCGCACCACCCGCATCGCGCCGGCGAGATCCTGCAGGCTCCGGCCCGCCGGATCGAAGAGGATCCAGGCCAGATTTGCGAGTGCGGGCAGGAGCATCAGCGCCGCTGGCAGTTCGGCAAGCGACCAGCCCGGATCGCGCAGCGACCAAAGGCCGATGAACGCCAACAGTACGAGAGTCGCTCCGATCGTGAATCGCACGGCGGCATCCGCCCAGTTCAGCGGCTGCCGTCCGCCGACTGCAGGCGGATGCGCCAGGCGCGCATCCGAGCGTCTGTCCACCGCGCACCCAGCAGATGCCGAAATAGCCGAATGCGACCGCAAGCAGCCAGCCGCGGTACAGGTAGGCGCCGAGTGCCCTGCGTCGAGGTCGTGATCGCTTCGCCGCCGGTCAGCGGCATTACCACGAAAGTCGCGATGAAGAGCAAGCGCCACGACCAGCAGGCTGTCGTAAAGCAGTGCCGCGAGGCGGCGGAGGAGTCCGGCGGGAGCGGCGATCGTGGATTGTTCATCCATGCGGTCGCGGATTCTAATGCGTCAGTCCTTTTCCTGCGCGGCGACGCGCTGCTCGATGGCGCCTTTGCTGCTCTTCAGGATCTGGCGCACCTGCTGGACATTCGGCCGACCGGCGATGCGGGCGATGGCCTCCGGCAGTTCATGCCAGCGCGGCCCCAGGTCAGGAGCCGGGCGGCGTCCTTGACGACCGCGGTGATCGTCGTGTCATTCAGCGGCTTCGCCGGCCTTTGCCGTCGCCCGCCGTCTTCGCCGCCTTGCTGCGGGCCTTGTCTTGGGTACCGCGGCCGCCCCGGCTTGATCGCGGTCGACGTCGATGTCGCGCCAGTCGACTTCGCTTTCTTCGCACCGGCTCGAGCTGGCGTTCGCGTTCGGGCTCCGCGATCGGCACGAAGCGCTCGACATGCTGCGAGCCCACGAGGTTCGTCAGGAAAGACATCAGTTCGAGCGCCTCGGAAAGCGACGGGTCGGCCGCGGCCAGGCGCGTCTTCACGATGTTCTGCAGGTCGGCGAGTCGCTGCCGGGCGAGGTCGATGACCCACTTGGTCGGGCGCTGATGATTCGGCCAGGGCTGCACCAGCCAGTACTGGTCCTCCGGCAGCTCGGCATAGCGCGTGTGCAGATCGAGGCTCTTCTGCCACTTCTGCAGCAACTGGAGTACGCGGTCGTCGGCCGGCGTCATGACGAGTCAACATAAATCAAGGCCGGCGCGGCCGCAGCCATTTCGCCGGGGTTTTTGACGTCCGTCACAGTGGGCGCGGGCGCGCCTCAGGGCGTGTCGCAGTTCTCGATCACCGGCGGGTCGGCAGCAAGGGCTGTCTTCAGGTTCTGCCCCAGCGCGACCTGCCAGGAACCGTACATTGGATTCGGAATCATGAACCACTGCCGGCCCCATCGCTCCCGGTGTGCGCAGCGCGTGCGCTCGCGTTCAGAACCCGACTGGCGCCTGACGTCCGGGAGGAAATCGCCGAGATCGTCGCCGACGTTCAGCACGATGCGATGGGACTTTGCGATTTCGAGCCGGCGTGACAGCTTCTCGCTGGTCCAGTCGGCGCGTTCGCCCTTGACCATCAGGTCGTCGGCCAGGGTCGGCGCACCGAGACCAAGGGCGTCCAGGTTGGCGGCCGTGTCGTCCTGCTGCGGACAGGCCGAGCCGCTATTCGGCCGCGCGCGACATTCGCGGTTCGTGACGAAAAAGATACGCACGGGTCGGCCGGCCAGATCCTTCGATACGCGGGCGGAACGAACGAAGTCCGCTGCGCCGGGAACTGCCGGCGCAGCGCGCTCCGCGAGCCAGGCGTCCCATCGCGACTCGAATTCCGCGAAGCAGGTTTCTTCGAGGATCATTTTCGCCTGAGGAGCGGAGTTGTCGAGCACGGTTTCGTCGATGTCCATCACGACGGCAGGCGGCAGTCCGGACGGATCGCCGCGCTGCGCCGGTTCGGCCGTCCAGGCGGGATCCGCGAGTCCTTCGCGGAGCGCCGTTGCCGCGGCGCGATAGATGATCTCGCTCGCCGCGCGATATTCCGCGGAATGACGAAGCCACAGCGTTGCGCGCTCGCCGCCCGCGGCGAAAGCCGGAGCCGGGCCGCAGCGGCCGGCGGCCTTGACGTCTGCGGCGCGGCTTGCTGCGGCGGCGTCGCGCAGGCCGTCGCGGCGAGCGCGCCCACGATGGCCGTCGCGAGCGTGCGTCGCATCAGTCGACCACGCGTGTGCCGTCCGTGGCGGTCCGCTCGGCGAACAGCGCCGAGAGCCGCCGCGTCATCGGCCCATCGCCCCGTCGCCGATCTTCCGGCCGTCGACCTGCGTGACGCCCGCAAGTTCGCCCATGGTGCCGGTGCAGAACGCCTCGTCGGCCCGGTACAGCTCCGTCAGCGTCAGGTCGCCGACCTCGTACGCGATCCCCTGTGCACGGCAGATATCGAGGATGGTCCCGCGCGTGATGCCTTCCGGGCAGGCCGCCAGCGTCGGCGTGCGGACAACGCCGCCGCGCGACCATGAATAAATGAGTGGCGTTGGTCTCGGCGATGAAGCCGCGCAGATCCAGCATGACCGCGTCGTCCACGCCCGCGGCGTTCGCCTGGATCTTGGCCAGAATCGACGACAGCAGATTGGCATGATGGATCTTCGGATCCAGACAGTCCGGCGGGGAGCGCCGCTGGCTGCTCGTGATCAGCCGCAGCCCTTGCTTCGAATAGACCGGCGGCTTGTGCTCGGCGAGCACGATCAATGTCGGGCCCGAACGGTTGAGCCGCGGATCCATCCCGGAGGTGATCTTGACGCCGCGTGTCAGGGTGAGGCGGATGTGCACGCCGTCCTTCATCCGGTTCGCGGCGAGCGTGCGACGGATCTCCTGCGACGATCGCCTCGTCCGTCGGAATGTCCTTGAAAGCAAGCGCCAGGGCGGAAGAGCGCAGCCGCGCCGAGGTGTTCCTCGAGTGCGAATATGCGACCCTCGTAAAGCCGCAAGCCCTCCCACACTGCGTCGCCGCCCTGCACGGCGCTGTCGAACGGGCTGACGGCGGCCTGGTCGCGATGCAGTCAGCACGCCGTTGACGTTGACGATCAGGTCGCGATTGCGTTCGTCGAACTGCTGCAGCATCAGCTGTCCTCAGGCCCGCAGGCGCAGGGCGTACAGCTTCTCATACCAGGGCCGGCATTCGTCCAGCAGCGGGCGAAGTGACGGCGGCGTTTCGATGGGCCGCTCACGCCATGGCTCGAAACCAGTCGATGTCTCCACCACCGTGTACCAGTGCGGCGCCCAGATGCCGTCCGTCGTGCGCCGTCCCGGTTCCCAAGTGAGCATCTGCGGCAGGAACGCGATGCCGAGCGCTTCGCAGAGCCTGCCGAGAATCGCGCCGCGGATTCCTGAGGACGTCGCTTGCGAGCACGACCGGCGGCGCTCGGCCGCGTCGATTCGCCACACGATCGAAGATCTCACACTGCTGCAGCAGCCCGGTGTCCGCTAGCGCCGGCCTGCGGGTATGTTTTCACGAGCGATGCCAGCATTTCGTCCGGCTCGCGGATCAGGAACGCGTGCGTCAGCGCAGTCCAGCCATTCGCGCCCGATCATCGGCAGCAGGTGATGCGCCATGTGCTTCTGGTACCAGATCGCGCATCCGCCCGGCACCGGCCCCGCGAGCATTGCCGTGATTTTGCGCCAGTCGGACTCGTGGTGTGCGAGCACCTCATCGCGACCCGGGTGCGGGATGCCGGTGACCTTTGAGTAGTGGGAGTAGAGCGGCTCGTCGGTAACGGTCGTGTCGGGCCTGCTGCCGAAGGAACGCATCATCGCCGTCGAGATGTTGCGCGGGCCGGACCACATTGCGATGCGAACGACACCGGAACTCATGTCAGTCAACCGGCTCCTCCGGACGTGTGATGCTGGTCACGAATTCAATGCTACTTGATTGCTTATGAGACATCGCAACAGGCGTAGCCATTCGTGTTGTTAACTTTCAACGGAACGGGAGCGACAGCCGTGGTTGGCGCCGGCTTCAATGTGATTTATGAGAGCGGGACTGGCAATCTGTACTACGATGCGGATGGCGGCAGTAGCGCAAACCGTGAGTTGCTGGCAACGATTACGCTGACGAATCCTACGGATACCTTCGACTACAACGACATCAAGGTTGGACCTTAGGAACCGAGCCGCCCCGGTTGCGAGCGGGGGCGGCCTGTCGATAGTCGCCGATCGCCGAAACGCTTGATCACGCGTTCACGCGAATGGAGCAGGGTTGCTCCTGAGGCCGAAAATGCCTGGGCCTTACTCCGCCAGGACGCGATGTACGAGCGGAATGCTCACAGAGCCTTCTCCAACGGCCGATGCCACGCGCTTGACGCTGCCGCTGCGCACGTCGCCTACGGCGAAGATGCCGGGAATGCTCGTTTCCAGCAGATACGGCGCACGCGCCAGTGGCCACGCCTGCGAATCCGGATCGTCGGGCTGCAAATCCGGCCCGGTGCGTACGAATCCTTTGCCGTCCAGTTGCAGGCATCCGGCCAGCCAGCGGGTATTCGGCACTGCGCCGGTCATCAGGAACACGTGTCCGATGTCGCGCGCCTGCCGCTCCGATCCGCTGCGCCAGACCGTGCGCTCCAGCCGTCCGTCGCCTTCGAGCTCGACCAGTTCCGTGTGTGCATGCAGCGTCACGTTCGGGCTGCTCTCGATGCGGCGGATGAGGTATTTCGACATGCTGTCTGCGAGTCCCGGTCCCCGCACTAGCAGGTGCACGCGCCGGCAGTTGCCAGCGAGAAAGACGGCCGCCTGCCCGGCGGAATTGCCGCCGCCGACGATGATGATCTCCTCGTCCCCGCAGAGCTGCGCCTCCACATGCGTGGCAGCGTAATAAACGCCAAGCCCCAAGTACCGCGACAGATTCTCAATCGCTGGCTGCCGATACTCGGCGCCGCTGGCGATGATGATCGTGCGGCCGCGAACCGCGTTGCCGCCGGATAGCTCGACTTTGTACGGCCGGCGATCGCAGACCAGCCGCGTTGCGCTGCTTGCGACCGTGACGTCGGCGCCGAACTTCTGTGCCTGCACCAGCGCGCGCCCTGCGAGCGCTCCGCCGGAAATTCCGGTGGGAAAGCCCAGGTAATTTTCGATCTTCGAACTGGAGCCCGCCTGGCCGCCCGGTGCGCCCGTCTCGATTACGAGCACATCCAGACCTTCGGACGCCCCATAGACTGCTGCAGCGAGGCCCGCAGGGCCGGCGCCGATCACGAGCAGGTCGCGTACCTGGCAGGCATCGATCTGTGGATTCATCCCCAGACATTTCGCGGCTTTCTCGTTGCTGGGATTCCTGAGCACGAGCTCGCCGCGGCACAGCAGCACCGGAATCTCTTCGACGCTCACTTGGAATCGGTCGAGGAGCGCCTGAACGCCGGCATCGCGATCGACGTCCAGCGTCATGTGGGGAAAGCCGTTACGCGTCAGAAACTGCTGCAGGCGCAGCGTGTCGGCATTGTGCTGCGAGCCGATCAGGACCGCGTCGCCCTGCTGCGAGTCGATCAGGCCGACTCGCCGCAGGATGAATGCCCGCATGAACAGTTCGCTGAGCTCCACATCGGCCTGCACGATCGCGCGCAGCTTGTCCAAGTCAATCTCTAGGACCTCTCCCGATTCGCGTACCCGGATGCGGACCACGCTTGCTGTTCCCCGCAGCGTGCTGATCTCGCCGGTGAATGCGCCAGGTTCGTGAACGGTGATGGGCACTTCGCCCGTCAGGCCGGGGCGTACGACTTCGAGGCTGCCCGAGAGCACGACGAGCATCTTGGCGAAGCGCTCGCCGCGCTCGGCGAGAACGTCGCCTTGGCGCGTACGCACCCGGGTGCCACGTGCTTCGAGGCGTGCCATCTGCGTCGGGGTCAGCGTTGGAAACGCCTGTGCCCACCGGCCTTTGAGTGGATCAGTCATGGCGCCTGCCAGACGATTGTGCCGCGTCAGCAGCTCAAGGGTGCAGCGCCTTTTCGACCGCCTCGAACAGCGACTTGAGGCCGAAAGAAACGTCCTGGACTCGACCGTTGACGAAAAATGCCGGCGTTGATCGCACGCCGCTGTCGTGCCCGCTCTGCAAGTGCTCGCGGACGCGCTGCAGATAGACGTGATCGCCAAGCTCCGCGTCAAAGCGGGCCATGTCGAGCTGGAGGCGTACCGCGTAGTCGCGAAGATGCGCGAGCTTCAAGTGGCTCTGGTTCTCGAACAACAGATCGTGCATTTCCCAGAACCTGCCCTGTGCGCCCGCGCACTCGGCAGCCTCGGCCGCCAACTCGGCGTGGGGATGCACTCCCTCGAGCGGGAAATGACGGTAGGCGAAGCTGACCTGGTTCTCGAATCGTGTCAGCAGCAGTTTGACTGCCGCCACCGCTTGCCGACAATTAGGGCACTCGAGATCGCCGTACTCGACGACGGTGACCGGCGCAGCTTGCGAGCCGAGCAGGTGGTCGGCAGGATTCACCGGAATCGTCAATGTAAAGGGTTCGTGTCGGTTCATCGTGCTTGCCGGCAGTTCACGGTGCCGGAGATTGGTCCGCGCACCTTCATCTGAGCGTACTCTACACCGACAGCGCAGGCGCCGAGATGGCGCATCGCGCTGAAGATGGAAGGGAAATAATGACTACGCTCATCCTCGTGATGGTGTGCGCGATCGCGACCGGTTGGCTGGCGAATCGTGTCCATGTGCCCTATCCCATCATGCTGGTCCTCGCGGGAATCGGACTCGGATTCGCGCATGACTGGCCGGGGCTGAAGATCGAACCGCACTTGATGCTCGCCATTGTGCTGCCCTCGGTGCTGTACCTGGCCGCCATCGAGACTTCGTGGCGGGATTTCCGTCAGAGCCTTCGTCCGATCCTGTTGCTTGCCATCGGTTTGGTGGCGACGACGACCCTAGCCGTCGGGATCGCATTCAAATGGCTGGTGCCACAGGCGCCCTGGGCCGTCGCCTTCGCGTTAGGCGCAATCGTGTCGCCACCGGATGCGGTTGCTGCGACCGCGGTACTGCGACGATTTCGCCTGCCGCGCCGGATCGTGACGCTCCTGGAGGGCGAGAGCCTGGTCAATGATGCGACTGGCCTCGTGCTCTACCGGTTCGCCGTGACTGCCGCATTGACCGGCGTGTTTTCCGGCTGGGCGCTGGTCGGCGAGTTTGGACTGATTGCTTTCGGCGGGATCGCGCTCGGCGTCGCATTGGGGTGGATTACTTCTCGGCTGCAGGAACGACTGGACGATCCGATGCTCGAGCTGGCGATGTCCCTGACGACTCCATTCGCAACCTATTGGCTGTGTGAATCGCTGCTCGTGTCCGGTGTCCTCGGCGTGGTCGCCGTCGGTCTCTACCGATCGCGATGGGCACATTTGCGCATCTCGGCACCGGCGCGACTCAATCATTCGCACGTTCTGGCCCGCAGTCGTGTTTGTGGTCAATTGTCTGGTGTTCGTGTTGATCGGCATCCAGTTGCCGGAAATCGCCGAGTCGCTGCTGGGACATCAGGCGCTCTCGTGGCCGCGTGTCGTGGGCCTGATTGCGGTGTTGAGCTTTGTAGCGATTGGCATTCGATTCCTCTGGATATTCACCGCGACTTACGGCGTGCGCTGGCTGGTGCCGTCATTGCAGCGCCGTGATCCCGCCTCGGCCAGGGTTTCGACCCTCGTCAGCTGGTGCGGCATGAGGGGAGTCGTTTCCCTGGCCGCCGTGCTGGCGTTGCCTGTCGCGTTACCGACGGGTGAGACGTTTCCGCAGCGCGACCTCGTGGTCCTCCTCGCTTTCGGCATTGTTTTCGTGACGCTGGTCGGCCAGGGATTGACGCTGCCGGTCTTGATTCGCGCGCTACGCCTCGCGAAAGACACGTCGGGGGACGCGGAATCAGAACTCGCCCGCGAGGCCATGCGGCGGGCGGCGATTCAGGCCATCGACAGACTGGTTGCCGAGCAGGGGTTGCCCGCGCATGAAGCGGTGGCCGTGAAGAGGTTCTTCAACAGCCGATCACTTCAAAAAACAGGCAGCGTCCTTTCGCCCGATAGCGAGGCGCGCCTGTGGCTGGGCGCTGCGGCCGCACAACGCGAAGCGCTGGTCAAGTTGTGGCAGAACTACGAGATCGGCGAAGACGTGATGACCCGCCTCGAGCGTGAAATCGATCTCGCTGAAGCGCGTCTTGCGCGCGAGGAGTGAGGCAGCGACGGTCAAATGGCGCTCCCAGAGGGATTCGAACCCTCGTACCAGCCTTGAGAGGGCTGTGTCCTAGGCCTCTAGACGATGGGAGCGAAGCGCTTGTGCATTCGGCCGATGCCCGCGGCGGGGCTGGTATTATATCGGCCCATCACTCGACCTCAAGCGGACCTTATTTCTTGAACCAGCCAAGCGACCGGGCAAGCGCCCCGGTGATCGTCGCTCGCGCAGACCATCCGATCTCGCGCTCGATGATCGCTGGCAGCGCGCTCAAAGTGCTCTACCGGCTGAAGGATGCGGGTTATCAGGGGTTCCTGGTCGGCGGCTGCGTGCGCGATCTGCTGATCGGCATCGAGCCCAAGGATTTCGACGTCGCCACCGACGCGTCACCCGAGGAAGTGCGGCGGCTGTTCCGCAACTCACGGCTGATCGGCCGGCGGTTCCGGCTGGCGCACATCCGCTTCGGCCAGCACGTCGTCGAGGTCGCAACTTTTCGCGCCGCGGGCGAACCGATCGTGCCGGATGCCGACATCGATCTCGACGCGGAGGTCGATGTCGAGGCGGATGCGGATGTCGATGCAGACGGGGAAACGGATGCGGACGGCGATGTGGACGGCAATGTCGCCGAAGAAGACACGGGCGATCCGCGGTTCACCAGCGTGGACCGCACACACGACGCGGGCGGGCGCATTCTGCGCGACAACGTCTACGGCACGATCGACCAGGACGTGTGGCGGCGCGATTTCACGTGCAATGCGCTCTACTACAACATCCAGGACTTCTCGATCTGGGATTACGTCGGCGGCGTCGAAGACGTGCGCTCGCGCACGTTGCGCCTGATCGGCGATCCAGAAACGCGCTACCGGGAGGATCCGGTCCGCATGCTGCGCGCCGTGCGCTTCCAGGCGAAGCTCGGATTCTCGCTGCACGAGGACACGCGCGCGCCGTTCACGCGACTGGCGGAATTGCTCCAGAATATCCCGCCGGCGCGACTGCTCGACGAATTCCAGAAATTGTTCCTGGCCGGATTCGGTCAGCGTTCTTTCGAATTGCTGCGCGAGCACCGCTTGCTCGAGCACTTGTTTCCCGCGACGGCGGCGCATCTCGCCGCGGAAAAGGACAGCATGGCGGAACGCCTGATTACGGCCGGACTCGTCAATACCGACCGCCGCGTCAGCGAAGGCCGCTCGGTCACGCCGATGTTCCTGTTTGCCGTGTTGCTGTTCGGGCCGGTTTCGGCGGCCGCGCAGCGACGTTTCGAGGCTGGCGAACACCCCGGCCAGGCGATTGCGGACGCCGTCGACGAAGTTGTCTTCGCGCAGAACCGGCGCATTGGCATTCCGAAGCGGTTTTCGATCCCGATGCGCGAACTGCTGGCGCTGCAACCGCGCTTTCACCGCCGCGAAGGCCGCCGGGCGCTCTCCTTCCTCAGCCATCCGCGCTTTCGCGCCGCATACGACTTCCTGCTGCTGCGCGCCGAGTCGGGTGGCGAGGATCCGGCCATCGCCGCATGGTGGACGGAACTACAGGCCTTGCCGCAGGCGGATCAGCTGCAACGCGTCGGATCGGCGGAGTCGGGAGACCAGGGGCCGAGCGAAGGCGGGCCGACGCGACGCCGCCGGCGTCGCGGCGGCAGGCGTCACAGGTCCCCAGCGCCTGACGCCTGAGCGATGCACTGGCATCCGGTTCACGTCGCGCTCGGCAGCAACCTGTCGGATCCCAAGAATCAGGTTGAAAAGGCAATCGCCGCGCTCGCCGACATGCAGGGCGCACGGCTCGTCTCGCGGTCGAGCCTGTGGAAAAGCCGGCCGATGGGGCCGCAGGATCAGCCGGATTTTGTCAATGCCGTCGCAGGCCTGCTGACAACCTCGACGCCGCAGGCATTCCTCGCCGCCCTGCAGGATCTCGAACGGCATCTGGGCCGAACGGAGCCGACGGTGCGCTGGGGGGCGCGCGTGATCGATCTCGATCTGTTGTTGTACGGCGAACGGCAGATTGACGAGCCGGGCCTCACGCTGCCGCACGCCGGTCTGCACCAGCGCAATTTCGTGCTGTATCCTCTGGCGGAAATCGCCGCGGAACTCTGGGTGCCGGGACACGGCCGCGTGCGGACATTGCAACGACGAGCGGCGGGCGATGGTCTCGAACGCCTGGCGGCGCGGGGATCCGGTGACTGAAGCGAAGCAGGACAACTGGCCCCACCGACTGGTCGTGGTGGAAGGCCTGATCGGAGTCGGCAAGACCAGCCTGGCGCGCAAGCTCGCCGCCGCGGTCGGCGCCGGCACGGTATTCGAGCAGCCGATGGAGAATCCGTTCCTCGAGCGGTTTTACAAGGATCGCAAAGCCGCGGCCTTTCCCGCGCAGCTCTATTTCCTGTTCCAGCGCGCGCGCCAGCTCTCCGAATTGCGCCAGCACGACCTGTTCGCGCAGATGCGCGTGGCCGACTACATGCTGGACAAGGACCGCCTGTTCGCCCGCATTGTGCTGGACGACGAGGAGTTCAAGCTCTACGACCAGGTCTACACGCGGCTCGCGATGGACGCGCCGGTGCCCGATCTCGTCGTGTTCCTGCAGGCGCCGGTCGACGTGCTGCTCGCCCGCATCGACAAGCGCGGTATCCCCTACGAGAAGTACATCGACGCCGCCTACCTCGAGCGTCTCGGCGAGGCGTATATGCGCTATTTCCACCAGTACACCGCGTCGCCGCTGCTGATCGTCAATACGACCGAGATCGACCCGGCTAATAACTCCCGCGACTTCGACGACCTGTTCGACACGATCCGCCAGACCACGAGCGGCCGGCACTACGTCAATCCGGTCCGGGCCTGAGCGGCTGGCGCGCGAGCGCCCAGCGCACGTGCGTGCGCACCATTTCGTCCGGATCGTCCTGCCGCGTGGCGAGCGCGGCCGCGATCTCGGCTGAGCGCGGCGCATTGCCGAGTGCGACCGCGATGTTGCGCAGCCACCGCCGGTAACCGAGGCGCCGCAGCGCGCTGCCCTCGCTGCGCTCGAGGTATTCCGCTTCCGACCAGCCGAACAGCGCCACGAGATCGGGCGCGTCCAACCCGTGCCGCACGCGAAAATCCGGCTCAGCGGCCACGCGGCGCGAACTTGTTCCACGGACAGACGAGCTGGCAGTCGTCGCAGCCGAAGATGCGATTGCCGATCGCGGGCCTGAGCGCTTCAGGTATGTCGCCGTGGTGCTCGATCGTCAGATAAGAAATGCAGCGGCGCGCGTCGAGCTGGTACGGCGCCGTGATCGCGCCGGTCGGACAAGCCGGTATGCAGGCGCTGCAACTGCCGCAGCGGTCCTTCGCAGGCCGATCCACCGGCAGCGGCAGGTCGGTGAACAATTCGCCCAGCATGAAGCAGCGATCCGGCGCGTTCGTTGATCAGGTTGGTGTGCTTGCCGATCCAGCCGAGTCCGGCATTGCGCGCCAGCGGTTTCTCCATGACGGGCGCCGAATCGACAAAGGCGCGATACCCGAATGGTCCGAACTCGGCGGCGAGCCGCTCCGCGAGCGTCCTCAACCGGCTGCGCAGGATCTTGTGGTAGTCGCGGCCGAGCGCGTAGCGCGCGACGTAGCCCTTGCGGCCATCGGCGAGCACTCGCTCGGGCGGCGCGGCGTCCGGCGCGCTGCTCGCCATGCGCACGCTGATGACGCGCAGCGTGCCCGGCACGAGTTCTCCGGGCCGGCTGCGTCGCTGGCCGTGACGCGCCATGTAATCCATGCCGCCGTGGCGTTCCTCACCGAGCCAGCGCTCGAGGTTTGCTTCGTCTGCGGGCAGCTCGATGCCGGCAATGCCGACCTGGTCGAATCCGAGCGCGCGCGCGTGCTCGTCGAGGCGCGATCGCAGCGACTGCAGTTGCTGGGCGTCGAGTGAACCGGCCATGGGAACGGCCTCCGGCGGACGGCCAGTATAATCGCGCGCATGGAATCGCTGCCCGTCGGCATCTATTCGGCAGCGCAGGTGCGCGCAATGGACCGGTATGCGATCGAGTCCTGCGGCTTGCCCGCCTACACGTTGATGTGCCGCGCAGGGGAGGCGGCTCTTGCGAGCCTGCGACGCGCCTGGCCCGATGTGCCCAGCCTGACGATCCTGTGCGGCGCGGGCAACAACGCCGGCGACGGCTACGTGCTCGCGGCCCGTGCGCGCAAAGAGGGCTTACGCGTCACGGTCATGGCGTTCACGGACCCTGCGCGCCTGAAAGGCGCCGCGGCGCAGGCGTTCGCGGATTTCATCGCAGGCGGCGGATCGCCCGCTGCATTCGATGCAGCAGCCGCTGCCGCATCCCCGCTCGTCGTCGATGCCTTGCTTGGCACCGGCATCGTGCGCGACGTGGATGGCCCGCTCCGCGACGGCATCGAAGCAGTGAACGCGAGCGGCCGCCCGATCTTCGCGCTCGACCTGCCGTCGGGCCTCGATGCCGACACGGGGCTGTGCGCGGCGCGGCGATCCGCGCAGTGCGCACGCTGACGTTCGTCGGCCTGAAGACCGGCTTGTTCCTCGGCGCTGCGGCCGATCACGTCGGCGTGCTCGAATTCGCGGGTCTCGATCTGCCGGACTCCGCGCGCGAAGGCGTCGTGCCCCTGTTGATGCGTCTGGATGCGGACGATCGTCGCCGGCGTGCTGCCCCCGCGTCGCCGTTCGGCGCACAAGGGCGAGCATGGTCGTGTGCTCGTGGTCGGAGGCCACGCGATGGCGGGCGCCGCACGGCTCGCTGGCGAGGCGGCGTTACGCGCCGGCGGCGGTGTCGTCACCGTTGCAACATCGGCCGCCCACGTTGCGGCAATCGTCGGCAAGCGCCCGGAGCTGATCGCGATGACCGGTCGCGTCCGCGAAAGATCTCCGACCGCTGCTCGCGGCAGCGGATGCAATTGCCATCGGCCCGGGGCTTGGATTCGACGACGTCGCAGCCGGATTCCTCGATGCCGCGATCACCTGCGGCAAGCCGCTCGTCGTAGATGCGGATGCGCTGACGCTGCCTGTCGCAGCGCCCGCGCCGCCACGACGCGTGGATGCTGACGCCGCATCCGGGCGAGGCGGCGCGCCTGCTCGGCACCGACACCTCGACCATTCAGCGCGACCGGCTCGGCGCCGCGCAAGCGCTATCCACAAAATACGGCGGTATCGCCGTGCTGAAAGGCGCCGGCACGCATCGTCTCGGCGCCGCCCGGCACGCCGTGGATCTGCGATCGCGGCAATCCGGGCATGGCGACCGCCGGCAGCGGCGACGTGCTGACCGGGATCATCGCCGCACTCGCCGCGGCGGGCGCCGGTCCCGCGCGCGCCGCGGCAGCGGGCGTCTGGATACATGCCCTGGCCGGTGATCGCGCGGCGGGCGCGCGGCCGCGCGGCATGATCGCGAGCGACCTGATCGCCGAACTGCGCCGGGGCGTGAATCCGCCGTGGAACTGACGCTGCCGGACGAGGCCGCGACGACCGCGGTGGGCACGGCGCTCGCGCGCGCCGTACCGGACCTCCGTCGACATACCCTGTTGCTCGGCCTGTCGGGCGAACTGGGCAGCGGCAAGACGACGCTCGCGCGCGGCGTGCTCCGCGCCTTCGGCGTCACGGGCACGATCCGGAGCCCTAGCTACACGCTCGTAGAACCCTATGAAACGCACGCCGGCATCGTGCATCACCTGGATCTTTACCGCGTTGCAAAACGGCGCAGCGGAACTCGAGGCGCTCGGCTATCGGGACCTGCGGGCACTGCCTGGCCTCGTCATCGTCGAATGGCCGGAGCGAGCGGGCAGCGCACTCGGCACGGCGGACCTGCACGCTACACTGTCGGTGGAAGACCCCGGTCGGCGTCTAGTGCTCGTCGCCGCGACCGATCCGGACACCGGTGGCTCGCCGCTGTATCGCGTGGCGCTGTAGGTTCCTGACGTATCTGGCTGATAGTGTTGAATTAATCCCGACCGCGAGGCTAGAGTACAGCGTGCTTCGGCACGCCTCGGGGCGCCATGCGTCAACTCGCTCGAATCAGCGCTTCTTATTCTGTCGCTTGCTCGGCGCGGCGGCGTCGGCGTCGCCCGTCACGCTGCAGGACATCCGACTCTGGGCGAGCCCCGATTCGACTCGCATCGTGCTCGACCTGTCGGCGCCCGCGACGCTATTCCCTGTTCTCTCTCGACGGCCCCGATCGCGTCGTCATCGATCTCGAACAGGTCACGGGCGATATCGCGGCACTGCGCTTGCCGGCCGGCACCGGCAACGTCAGCGCGGTGCGCCTGGGCGCGCGCGACGGCGGCGGGCTGCGCGTCGTGCTCGACGTCAACGCTAAAGTGCAGCCGAAGAGTTTCCTGACGCCGCCCAACGAAACCTACGGGCATCGCCTGGTCATCGATCTCGCGCTCGACCAGGCGCCCACGACCGGTCAAGGTCGGAGCGGCGACGGCCAGCGCGACGTCGTGATCGCGATCGACGCGGGCCATGGCGGCGAGGACCCCGGTGCGGTCGGCAAGGCCGGCACGCGCGAAAAAGTCGGTCGCACTTGCGGTCGCGAAGAAGCTGGCCGAGCGCATCAATGCGGAACCTGGCATGCGCGCGGTGCTGACGCGGACCGGCGATTACTTCGTGCAGTTTCGCGACCGCATCAAGCGCGCGCGCGCGGCAAACGCAGATCTTTTCGTCTCCATCCATGCCGATGCATTCGTGAATCGCGACGTGCGCGGCTCCTCGGTGTACGTGCTGTCGACGCGCCGCGCGAGCAGCGAAGCGGCGCGCATGCTGGCCGATCGGGAGAATGCCGCCGACCTCATCGGCGGCGTGTCGCTGCATGACAAGAGCGACGTGCTGGCCTCGGTCCTGTTCGATCTGTCGCAGAACGCGGCGATCAGCGCGAGCCGCGAGGCCGCGGCTCGGGTGCTCGCCGAGCTCGATCACGTCGGACAGCTCAAGAAGAGCGATGTGCAGCACGCGAGCCTGATCGTGCTGACGTCGCCCGACGTGCCGTCGATGCTGGTCGAGACCGCCTATATCTCGAACCCGAAGAGGAGCGCCGGCTGCGCGATCCCGCGCATCAGGGCAAGCTCGCGGGCGCCATCCACTCGGGCGTGCGCCGCTACTTCTACGACAACCCGCCGCCCGGCAGCCGTGTTGCGATGCTCGCCGCACGCGAGCGCGGCCAGGCGCTGCGTCACGTCGTGTCGCCCGGCGAGACGCTCGGCGACGTCGCGGTCCACTATGCGGTCGAGCGTCGACGAGCTGCGTCAGCGCAACCGGCTCGGCGATCAGCCCCTCGCCAGCGGCACCATCCTCGAAATTCCCGTCACCGGCACCTGAGTCCGAGTCGCTGCTAAACTGGCGCGCAAGCCGTGCGCGCCATGCCGATCCGCCGTCTCGACAACACGCTCGTCGACCAGATCGCCGCGGGCGAGGTCATCGAACGTCCGGCGTCAGTCGCCAAGGAACTGCTCGAGAACGCGCTCGACGCTGGCGCGCGCCACCTCGCGATCGACGCGGAACAGGGCGGCATCCGGATGCTGCGCGTCCGCGACGATGGCGTCGGCATTCCGGCCACGGAGCTCGCCGCTCGCGCTGGCGCGTCATGCCACCAGCAAGATCACCTCGCTGGCCGATCTGGAGCGGATCGGCACGCTGGGATTTCGCGGTGAGGCGCTGCCGTCGATCGCGTCGGTGTCGCGCCTCACGTTGACATCGCGGCCAGCGGACGCCCGGCAAGGGGCGTCGATCGAATGCCGCCGAGGGAGCGCCTCGGCAAGCCGAAGCCCGCGGCCCATCCGCCGGGCACGACAGTCGAGGTGCGGGATCTTTTTCACCGGGTGCCGGCGCGGCGCAAATTCCTTCGCGCGGAGGCGACCGAATTCCAGCACGTGCTGCGCACGGTGGTACGCATCGCGCTTTCGCGCTTCGATGTCGCTTTCACGCTCACGCACAACCGCCGAGAACAATTCGCGTTGCCGCCGGCCGACGGCAGGCTGGAACGCGAGGCCCGCATCGCGCGCCTGGTTGGAGAGGACTTCATCGCCAATTCGCGCCACGTGACCCATGCGCTGTCCGGCATGGCGCTCGAAGGCTGGATCGGCCTGCCGTCGCAGTCGCGTGCGCAGCCGGATCGACAACACCTGTTCGTCAACGGACGCATGGTTCGCGACCGCCTGCTGGCAAGCGCGGCGCGGCTCGGTTATCGCGACGTCAGCCATGGCGGCCGCCATCCGGCGTGGCTTCTGTACCTGACGCTCGATCCGACGCAGGTCGACGTCAATGCGCATCCGCAGAAACTGGAAGTTCGCTTCCGTGATGGCCGCGCCGTGCACGAATTCCTGTTCCGTTCGGTCGAGCGCGCGCTCGCCGCTGCAGACGCGACGCCGAACTCGGCACCGCCGGTCATGGCGGGCGCGCTGTTCGGCGGATCCGCCGCGGGCATGCATTCCGGTTTGCCGCTCGGCGAGCCGTGGGCGGCGTATGCGCCGCCGGGCGAAGACGCGAACGGCGCGGCATGGACCGGGCCGCCGCCGGGCGACGCGCCGCTCGGACAGGCAGTCGCGCAGCTGCACGGCATTTACATCGTCACGCAGACCGCGGAAGGCATGGCGCTCGTCGACATGCACGCGGCGCACGAACGGGTGATCTACGAGCGGCTGAAGTCGGCGCTCGACGCCGGCGGCGGCGCACGCCAGCCACTGCTCGTGCCGGCCGTGGTCGAAACGAGCGCGGGCGATGCGGCGCTCGCCGCCGAGCATCACGAAGAACTCGCGGCCGCGGGGCTCGTCGTCGACCGCATCGGACCGGCGACGCTCGTAATCCGCGAAGTGCCGGCCGTTGCTCGCCGGCCAGGACGTCGCCGCCGTGCTCCGCGACGCGCTCGCCGATCTCGGTGAGCACGGCACAACGCACCGCATCGCAGAGCGGCAAAACGAGTTGCTCGCGAACATCGCCTGCAGGAGCGCCGTGCGCGCCCATCGACTGCTGACCATCGCCGAAATGAATGCGCTGCTTCGCGACATGGAACGCACCGAGCGATCGGGCCAATGCAGCCACGGCAGGCCGACCTGGACGCGCGTGTCGCTCGCCGAGCTCGATCGCCTGTTCCTGCGCGGGCGATGATGACGCGCGAGCGCGCGATCCTGCTGATGGGCCCGACCGGCGCTGGCAAGACCGATGTTGCCGCAACGCTCGCCGGCCAGTTGCCGGTCGAGATCGTCAGCGTCGATGCCGCCATGGTCTACCGCGGCATGGATATCGGCACGGCCAAGCCGCCGCCGGAACTTCTGGCCCGCGCCCCGCATCATCTAATCGACCTGATCGATCCGGCAGAAAGCTATTCCGCCGCGCGATTCATCGCTGACGCGACGGCGGTCATGCGCGACATCGCAGCACGCGGCCGGATATCCGCTGCTCGCCGGCGGCACGATGCTGTACTTCCGCGCGTTGCAGTCAGGGCTCGCCCGGCTGCCGCCGGCGAATGCGGAAATTCGCCGCCGGCTGGATGCGCGCGCGGCGGCGGAAGGCTGGCCGGCCTTGCACGCGGATCTGGCGGCGCGCGATCCTGATGCCGCACATCGCATCCAGCCGGGTGACCGTCAGCGCATCCAGCGCGCGCTCGAAGTCGTCGAGCTGACCGGTGGACCGATCTCGGCGCAGCAGAACGAGGACCTGCGCGGCGCCGCGCAGTCCTCCGATTTGCGTCTCGTGCTCGCGCCCGCCGACCGCGCGGCGCTCTACGATCGATTGGCGCTTCGTTTCCACGAGATGATGCGGCGCGGCCTGCTGTGCCGAGACGGCGGCGCTCTGTGCGCGTGGCGACCTGCACGCCGGCATGCCCTCGATGCGGCTGATCGGGTATCGCCAGCTGCGCGAGCATCTCGAGGGCCGCTCGACACTCGAAGCGGCCGTCGAGCAGGCGATCGCCGCCACCCGCCAACTGGCGCGGCGTCAATTCACGTGGCTCCGAGCGGAACCGGGAGCCGAGTGGTTTGATCCAACCGCTCCGGGGACGCCCGAACGGATAGCCGCCCGAATCGAAACCTGGCTGCACCAGCACTGAGAATCGTTCCAGTGCTGGTGCTAGACTCGTTGCTTGCGGGCGACGCCTCGTGCGTTTCGCATACCCCCGCGTCCGGTATGGTGGAGCCGCCGAGACAGCGTAGAGCGGCAAGAAAGTACTAGAAAAAACAAGGAGATATCATGGCCAGAGGCCAATCACTGCAGGATCCTTTCCTGAATGCCCTGCGCAAGGAACGCGTGCCGGTATCGATTTACTTGGTCAACGGCATCAAGCTCCAGGGGCAGGTCGACTCTTTCGACCAGTTCGTCGTTCTATTGAAGAATTCCGTCAGCCAGATGGTCTACAAACATGCCATCTCGACCGTGGTGCCCGCACGCAACGTGCGCCTGCCCGCGGCCGAAGGTGCCGAAGAAGAAGGCGCCAAGGAGCCGGAAACCACTTGAGGCAGGCCTTCTGCGGCAAAACTTGATCGAACGGCCCGACCGGGGCGAACGGGCCGTACTCGTCCGGATCGGCCTCGGCGCGCCGATCGACCGCGACGAGCTCGCCGAGTTCGAGGCGCTAGCGCGCTCGGCCGGTGCCATCCCGGTCGCGACCGTGACCGGCTCGCGCCGCACGCCGGATCCGCGTTTCTTCGTCGGCAGCGGCAAGGCCGACGAAATCCGCGCGCGCGTCGAGGAGCTCGCCGCCGATCTCGTGCTCGTCGATCATGGCCTGTCGCCGAGCCAGGAACGCAATCTCGAACGGCTGATCGGCCGGCGCGTGCTCGATCGCGCGGGCCTGATCCTCGACATCTTCGCGCAGCGCGCAAAAAGCGCGGAGGGCCAGCTCGAAGTCGAACTCGCGCAACTGCGCCACCTGTCCACGCGCCTGGTGCGCGGATGGACCCACCTCGAGCGCCAGAAGGGCGGCATCGGACTCCGTGGGCCGGGCGAGACCCAGCTCGAAACCGACCGCCGGCTGATCGGCAAGCGCATCAAGACGCTCGCAGCGCGGCTCGAGAAGCTCGCGCGCCGTCGCGACACCGGCCGTGGCGTGCGCAAACGCGTGCCGGTGCCCGCGGTCGCGCTCGTCGGCTACACGAATGCGGGCAAGTCGACGCTGTTTCGCGCGCTGACCGGCAGTGACGCCTACGTGGCCGATCAGCTCTTCGCGACGCTCGATCCGACCGTGCGTCGCCTGCGGCTCCCGCATACGCCGGACATCGTGATCGCCGACACCGTCGGATTCGTGCGCGACCTGCCGCACGAACTCGTCGCGGCATTTCGCTCGACGCTGATCGAGGCGCGAGACGCCGATCTGTTGCTGCACGTCATCGATGCGTCGGATCCGGAGCGCGAGCGGCGCATCGCACAGGTCGACGAGGTTCTTGCCGGCATCGGCGCGGGCGAAATCCGGCAACTGCGCGTATACAACAAGATCGACCGCCTGGGCCGCGCACCCGAGCGCGTGCGCGACGCACACGGGCAGCCTGGCGCGATCTGGCTGTCGGCGGAGAGCGGCATGGGCGTCGGTCTCCTGCGCGACAGCCTGCAGGAAATTTTCGGCGAGATCGCGATCCGGTTCCGGATCGTCCTGCCGCCGTCGCACGGGCGGTTCCGCGCCCGGCTGTTCGAACTAGGACTCGTGCAAGACGAATTGCCGACCGCGGACGGCGGTTCGAACCTCGAGGTCGAAACCTCGCAGCGACAGCTGGAGTCGCTTTGCCGCGAAGCCGGACTCGATTTCGCCGCCAGCGTGGCTCCTTGTCTGCCTGCCGCCGGCTTCGTAGAATTTGCCCGCGACACCGCGAGTTCCGCGGCTTGACTCCCTTTTCACTGGCGAGCGCACGACATGGCCTGGAATGATCCTGGCAAGAACGAGAATCCCTGGCAGCGCAAGCCGGACCAGGGTCCGCCGGACCTGGACGAGGTGTTGCGCCGGCTCCAGAAGAAACTGCGTTCGCTGTTCGGCGGCGGGCCGCGGCCCGTAGGCGATGGATCCGGCGGCGGAGGCGGCCGCGGGATCGGCGCCGGTTACATCGTCGGCGGCTTGCTGATCGTCTGGGGCATGACGGGCTTCTACCAGAACGACGCGGCTGAGCGGTCGGTCATCACGCGCTTCGGCAAATACATTGGCACGACGACCGCGGGACTCAACTGGCACCTGCCGTGGCCGATCGAGCGGCGCACCGTCGTCAACGTCACCGAAATCAAGAGCTTCACGACCACGCCGCGCATGCTGACCCAGGATGAGGCGCTGGTGGACATCAAGCTCGCGGTCCAGTTCCGGCGCGCCGACCCGGTCAAGTTCACCTTTAACGTGCGCGATCCGGAAGACACGCTGGGAGAAGTGAGCGAAAGCGCGATCCGGGAGATCATCGGACAGAGCAAGCTCCGCGTCGTGCTGGAGACCGGGCGTCCCGAAATCAGCAGGGAGACCAAGGAGCTCATCCAGCGCACGATCACGGCATACAACTCCGGCATCGAGATCATCAGCGTCAACCTGCAGGACGTCAGCGTTCCCGAACAGGTGGCGCCGGCGCAGGCGGATGCGACCAAGGCGCGCGAAGACAAGGATCGCGCGAGCCTGACCGCGCAGACCTACGCGAGCGACATTGTGCCGAAGGCGCGCGGCCGCGCGGTCAGCGTCGTCGAGGCCGCGCAGGCCTACAAGGCGCGGGTCATCGCCGACGCGGAAGGCGAGACCGTGCGATTCACCGCGCTCGCCGCCGAATACCAGCGCGCGCCCGACGTGACGCGCGAACGCCTCTACCTCGAGACCATGGAGCAGGTGCTCGGCCGCTCGACCAAGGTCATCGTCGACACCAAGGGTGCGGGCAACATGATCTACCTGCCGCTCGACAAGCTGATGGAGCAGCGCGGCCAGTCGCGTCCGGCCACCGATACGCCGCCGACGATTCGCCTCGAAGACGGCAGCGCGGTCGAAGCGGACGATCCGCGCGTCCGGAAGGAGCGCTGATGGCACGCCGGATGCTGCCCGTGCTGATCGGCGTGCTGGTCTTTTCGTGGCTGGTGAGCGCCATGCTGTTCCAGGTGCAGGAGACCGAGCACGCGATCAAGTTCCGGTTCGGCGAGATCGTCCGGGCCGACTACGAACCGGGGCTCCACGTCATGATTCCCGTCGTCAACACCGTGCGCAAGTTCGACCGGCGCGTGCTGACAAGGAACTACCCGGCCGAGCAGTTCCTGACCAGCGAAGGCAAGCGGCTGAACGTCGACTTCTACGTCAAATGGCGCGTGTCGGACGCCGGGCAGTATTACCAGGCGACCGGCGGCGACGAGGAAGTCGCCGCGGCGCGGCTCGCGGAAATCGTCAAGGACGGCCTCAAGGGCGTGATCGCAAGTCGCACGATCCAGCGCGTTGTCGCCGCGGAACGCGTCGAGTTCATCGCCGAGATCCTGGAGCGCGGCGGCCAGTCGGTCAGCGAGTTCGGCCTCACGCTCGTCGACGTGCGCGTCAAGCGCATCGACCTGCCGGACGAGGTCTCCGATTCGGTCTTCAACCGCATGCGCCAGGATTTTTTCCGCGTCGCGTCGCAGTGGCGCGCGGAAGGCGACGAACAGGCCCAGCGGATCCGCGCGGAGGCGGAACGGGAGCGCACGGAACTTCTGGCGATCAGCAATCGCGACGCCGAGAAAATCCGCGGCGACGGCGATGCGACCGCGGCCGCGACCTACGCGCGCGCCTATCAGCGATATCCGGAGTTCTATTCCTTCCATCGCAGCCTTCAGGCTTACCGCAACTCGCTCGGCCAGTCGAACGACGTGCTGGTGATCGCGCCGGACGGCGAGTTCTTCAAGTACCTGAAGCAGTCCGGCCGCTGAGTCGCCTATGAATATCGCCTGGCCCGATTTTGCGGCGGCGCTCGGGCTGCTGCTCGTGATCGAGGGCGTGCTGCCGTTCCTGAATCCCGCCGGAATTCGCCGCACGCTTGCCGCGGTCTCCGCGCAGAGCGACAAGACGCTTCGAATCGCGGGAGCCGCGAGTATGTTTGCGGGCCTCACCGTGCTGTGGCTGGTTCGGGCCTGAGGCGTCGCGCATGGGCAAGGTCGTCGTCGTGGTCGGCGCCCAGTGGGGCGACGAGGGTAAGGGCAAGGTCGTCGACCTGCTGACCGAGCGCGTCGCGGGCGTTGCGCGCTTCCAGGGCGGACACAATGCGGGACACACGCTCGTCATCGGCGGCGAGAAGACCGTCTTGTCCCTGATCCCGTCGGGCGTGCTGCGTGCCGGCGTGCGTTGCTTCATCGGCAACGGCGTGGTCGTCTCGCTGGGTGCGCTGCTCCAGGAAGCCGACATGCTCGCCGCGCGCGGCGTTCCCGCATTCGAACGCCTGCAGGTCAGCCCGATGTGTCCGCTCGTGCTGCCGTCGCACGCGGCGATCGACCGCGCGCGCGAGCGCGTTTCCGGCGCGCGCAAGATTGGTACTACCGGGCGCGGCGTCGGTCCGGCCTACGAGGACAAGGTGGCGCGTCGCGCCGTGCGCGTCGGCGACTTGCTGCAGCCGGATCATTTCCGGTCGCGGCTCAAGGAACTGATCGAATATCACAACTTCCTGCTGCAACAGCACCTGCAGGAAGCGCCGGTCGATTTCGCGGCGACCCTGGACGAGTGTCTCGCGCAGACGGAGCGCATCCGCGGGCTGATCGGCGACGTCACGCTGTCGATCCGCGGGATCTGCGACGCGGGCGGCAATGTACTGCTCGAAGGCGCGCAGGGCACGCTGCTCGACGTCGATCACGGCACCTATCCGTTCGTCACGTCATCCAACACCGTCGCCGGCTATGCATCGGTCGGCACCGGACTCGGCCCGCGCGACATCGACGAAGTGCTCGGCATCGTGAAGGCCTACACGACGCGGGTGGGCGCGGGGCCGTTTCCGACGGAGCTCGACGACGACACGGGCCGTCATCTGTCGCGCATCGGCCAGGAATTCGGCGCGGTCACGGGGCGGCCGCGCAGGACCGGATGGTTCGATGCGGTGATGCTCCGCCGCTCGATCCTGAACAACGGCATCACGGCGCTCTGCGTCACGAAGCTCGATGTGCTCGACGGTCTCGCGTGCGTGAAGATCTGCGTGGATTACCGCGACGGTGCGCCGGTCTACGACGAACTGCCGGGCTGGCAGGACACGACGGCAGGGCGACGTTCGCTCGCGGAATTGCCGGACACCGCACGCGCTTACCTGGCGAAGCTCGCCGACGTCTGCGGCGTGCCGGTCACGATCGTCTCGACCGGCCCCGACCGTGAGCAGACGATCATCACGAAGCACCCGTTCGACTGAGAGCGCCTCGGGTCAGGCCAGCGCATGCTCCAGCGCCGGCCCGCGGTCCGCATCAGCCCTTTCTGCGCGCGCCGCCCGCGGGCCGCTTGCGCGGCGGCGAAGCCTGGGCGCCGCCCGCCAGGCGCCCGACGCTGGCGGAGAGTTCCTCGACCTTGCGCGTCAGCGCGGTGATCTCCTCGGCGGTCGGCATGCCGAGCTGGTGCATCGCGCGTTGCACGCGCGTCTGGAAAATCTTCTCGAGGTTGTCCCAGGTCTCGCCAGCCTGCGCCTGCACGGTGTCGATGCGCTGGTTGACGCGCTTCTGCGCGCCCTGGAACGCCTGCATCACGACTTTCTGTGCGGCGTCGAGCGCGCCGCCCTGCAGTTTCGAGCCTTCGCGCATCAGGTCGTCGAAGATTTTCGGCGCGCCGGCCTGTGCGCGGGACAAGGCGCCGAGTCCGGCCTGCCAGATCTGCTGGGCCGAATACAGCAGATCCTGGTCGCCATCCGGCGCGCCACCGCCGCCGAGCTTGCCCTTTTTCTTCGCCGCCATGATCCTCTCCTTGCCGGCGGCGCGAAGCCGCCGGTACGCGCCACAGAATACCGCGTTCTGACCAGGAGTTCATCGATGGCCGCTGCGACGCCGCTCGCTTTCCCGTATGACCAGAAGCCGTACAGTTACGAGGGCGACGCGTTGAGGAAAGTCTGGGGTCGCCTGCATGCGGGCGACCGCGAACCATATCCCGAAGGCGGCAAGGACGCCGCTGCGCTGCAGCAGGCATGGCGCGCATTTCATCGCGGCGATTTCGCGGACGCGATCGTCGCCGGCGCGAAATACGGGACGCGCGGCGCGACCGTCGCAAACAAGGCGGCGGCGGTCGCCGCGACCTATCTCGAGGAGGACGAAAAGCGTGCGATCCGCCTGCTCGAAGAGGCGGCGAAGCGCGCCGAGCAGGCCACGCGCGCAGCGCCCGACGATCCGAACGCCTGGTACATGCAGGCTTTCGTGCTCGGGCGCTATGCGCAGCGCGTGTCGATCGTGAAGGCGCTTGCCGAAGGCATCGGCGGCAAGGTCAGCAAGGCGCTGGAATGCGCACTCGAACTCGAGCCGAAACACGCGGATGCGCACATCGCGCTCGGGCTCTATCACGCCGAAATCATCGACAAGGTAGGAGCGCTGGCCGGCCGGCTGACCTATGGCGCGGACGCCGCAAAGTCCGCGAAGCATTTCGAACTGGCGATCAGGCAGAACCCGCTGTCGGCGATCGCGCACATGGAATACGCGAATGGCCTCGTGATGCTGCACGGCGACAAGCAGAAGAAAAAAGCGGTGGAGCTCTATCGCAAGGCTGCCGCGATGAAGCCGATGGATGCGATGGAGCGCCTCGACGTCGAGCAGGCGAAGGCCGAGCTCGAATGACGGTCAGCGCTCGCTCCTGAGATACGGCCCGAGCAGCAGCGACAGCACGAGATTCTCGAATTCCTGCTGGAACCGCGCGGTAACCTCGTTCGGGTCCGGCACGCGTTTGTAATCTGCGATCAGCCCGAACTGGACCTGGCCGGCATACGACAGGATGCTGAGGCCGAGGCCGATGTCGCCCGACTGCGGCACCCAGAAGATCAGCCGCGTGATCCGTCGTCCCGCGAGATACATTGGCTGCTGCGGGCCCGGCACGTTGGTCGCGACCGCCGTCGCCTTGTTCGAGAGCAGATCGATCGCTGCGGCTTCGACCGTGCTCGGCATCGTGCCGAGCGCGGCCATCAGGCCGAGCGTCAGCATCGGCTGGTAGGAGTCCTTCAACGCGGTCATCGCCGCGTGAACCTCGGCCAGGCGCGCAAGCGGATCGCGGATGCCGACCGGCAGCTCGAGGAATACGAGTCCGAAATGATTGCCGAGCGATGCCGCTGTTTTCGGGTCGCGCAGGTTGACGGGTACGGTCGCGCGGATCCTCATCCCGTCGGTGTCCTCGCCGTGCAGGCGCAGGTAGCTTCCGAGCGCACCGGCGGCGGTCGACATCAAGAGGTCGTTGATCGTGCAGCCGAGCGCTTTCGCGACGGTCTTGACGTCCGCCAGCGGCAGCGGCTCGGTCCAGGCCGCAATCTTGCGCGTGCCAAGCGGCCCCTTGAACCGCGTCGGCGGATCGTCTGCCAACGTGGCGACGCGCGCTAGCTCGCCCGCGATGCCGAGCGCGTGGCGCGCGAGCTCGTTCGCCTGTTCGGGATTTCGTGTCAGGTCCGCTGCGCGCGCGAACCACTGCGCTCCTTCCGCAAACACCTTTTGTACGAGCGCGGCGCCGGGCACGTTCAATCGGCCGAGCCACGGCAGTACCTCGTCGTCGCCGGCAACGACTGCGACCGGCGGCTCGCGTGGGACCGGCCTGGCCGGCGCGGCTTCCGCGTCGGTCAGCGTCAGGAACACGCGGATCATCGCCGTGCCATCGGCATAGCAGTGATGGATGCGAAGGATCACCGCGGTGCCGCCCTGGAAATTATCGACGAAGTGGAAGTGCCACATCGGCCGGCGGCGGTCGAGGTCGGTGCCGGCGAGTTGCGACACGAGCATCTCGAGTTCGGTCTGGCCCGCCGGGGACGGCAGCGCGATGCGGCTCACGTGCTGGTCGAGGTCGAAGTCCGGATCGTGCTGCCAGCTTGACGAAACCGCGCCATCGATGGCGCGGCAGCGGAAGCGCGGAAACTTCAGGAACCGGTCCGCAATCGTCTTGCGGAAGCGCCGGAAATCGACGCGGGTTTCGAATATGACGACCCCGATGATCATCATCAGGTTCGTCGGCCGGTCCATGCGTAGCCATGCGGCATCGACCGCGGACATGCGTTCCGTTTCGTATGGCATCAGTTTAGAGTATCTCAGATGGCATACTTCGTGACCGGCGCGACCGGATTCATCGGCCGCTATCTCGTCGAGCGCCTGCTCGCGCGCGGAGAACGCGTCTACGTGCTGGTGCGGCCGCTGTCGATGCCGAAATTCGAGGCGCTGCGCGAGGTGTGGGGCGCGCGCGCGAGCCGCGTCGTGCCGATTTCAGGCGATCTTGCCGGACGCGACCTCGGCGTGTCGAAGTCGGATCTTCGCAAGCTCACCGGCAAGATCGATCACCTGTTTCACCTGGCGGCGATATACGACCTGCAGGCGGGCAGCGAAGAGCAGGATACGGCGAACATCGTCGGCACCGATCATGCGCTGCAGTTTGCCGATACGGTGCAGGCGGGCTGCTTCCACCTGACCAGTTCGATCGCGGCGGCGGGTCTTTACAAAGGCAGTTTCCGCGAGAACATGTTCGAGGAGGCGACCGGCCTCGACCACCCGTACTTCCGCACCAAGCACGAATCGGAGGCGATGGTGCGGAACCGCAGCCAGCGTCCCTGGCGTGTGTATCGGCCGGGCATTGTCGTCGGCCATTCGCAGACCGGCCAGATCGACAAGATCGACGGCCCTTACTACTTCTTCAAGATGATCCAGAAGCTGCGGCATTCATTGCCACCTTGGTTTCCGCTGATCGGCCTCGAAGGCGGTTACATCAACCTGGTACCCGTAGACTACGTGGCCGCGGCGATGGACCATCTCGCGCACATTCCGGGCCAGGACGGGCAATGCTTCCACCTGACCGACCCGC
This sequence comes from uncultured Gammaproteobacteria bacterium, assembly GCA_963839885.1. GTDB lineage: Bacteria > Pseudomonadota > Gammaproteobacteria > Steroidobacterales > Steroidobacteraceae > SCUD01. The sequence continues at coordinate 98,223 of CAWIWZ010000014.1, read as the reverse complement.
GCCAGCGGCGCGTCGGCGAGGTGCTAAACCTGTTTGCGCGCGCGGGACATGCGCCGACGATGGCGTTCCGTCTCGATCCGAAGCTGCTCGACCTGATACCGCAGGGCGTAACGGCGTCGATGTCCAACTACCGGCCGCTGCAACAGGTCGTCGACACGGTGCTGCGAGACTTTGCGCATGCCGCGCGACGTCATGCAGTTTTTCAACTGGCAGACGCGATTCGATTGTTCGCGGACGCAGCGACTGCTGGAGGGCACGGATATTCGCGTGCCGACGCTCGAGGATTACGCCTGGCGGCTGTGGGATTATTGGGAGCGTCACCTTGACCCCGACCTGTCGCTCGACCACAGTCTCGCGGGCGCCGTGCGGGGCAAAGTCGTGTTGATCACCGGCGGCTCCTCGGGCATCGGGCTGGCGGCCGCGGAACGCTGCGTCGGCGCCGGCGCGAGAGTGCTGATCGTCGCGCGCGACGCCGAAAAGCTGGAGGCTGCGCGGGCGCAGCTGGCCGCGCACGGCGGCACGGTCTTTGCCTATTCCTGCGACATCGCCGACTACGACGCCTGTGACGCGCTTGCGAAGGCTGGTGCTGGTCGAGCACGGCGGCGTCGACGTGCTGGTCAACAACGCCGGGCGCTCGATCCGCCGCTCGATCGACCTGTCGTACGACCGCTTCCACGATTTCGAACGCACGATGCAGCTCAACTACTTTGCAGTCGTACGCCTGACGATGGCGCTGATGGCGTCGCTGCTGGAGCGAGGCGGTCACGTCGTGAACATCTCGTCCGATCGGCGTGCTGTCCAATGCGCCGCGGTTCTCGGCTTACGTCTCGTCGAAGGCCGCAATGGAGGCGTGGACACGCTGCGCCAGGCGCCGAGTATGCGGACCGCGGCGTCACATTCACGATCATCAACATGCCATTGGTGCGCACGCCGATGATCGCGCCGACCAAGATCTACGACCAGGTTCCCGTCGCGACGCCGGACGAAGCTGCCGATATGGTTGCCGAGGCGATCACCGACCGGCCCAAGCGCATCGCGACGAAACTCGGCATCGCCGCGGAGGTGCTGCATCTCGTCGCACCGACGCATTACGGAGGTCGTGATGAACACAGCGTACCGCATGTTCCCGGACTCGGCGGCGGCGAAGGGCGAGCCGGGCGAAAAGAAGCCCGAGGCACCGCCGACCAAGGAAGCACTGATGTTCGCGTCCCTGTTGCGCGGCGTGCACTGGTGAGGCACGGGCCGCTGATTCCGGATTTGTCCTACAGACCGCGGCACAGTGCCGTGCCGATAGTCGGTCATGTCGAACGCACGGGTCAAACGCATCGTCGCGCTGCAGCGGGCCATCCAGCAGCAGGTGGCGCGGACGGATCGTGCGCATCCGCGCAAGGAAACCACGCGGGCGATGCAGGCGGGTGCGCGTCGCTATCCCGAACCGCCGCTGCCGCGGCAGCACAAGAAGAAGCCGGGTTCCGAGCGAGAGTCTCGATCCGCCCCCGATGTACGACGCGCCGTACTGGCTCGGCTCCGCGAAACTCGCTGGAAAGACCGCGCTGATCACCGGCGGCGACTCGGGCATCGGCCGCGCCGTTGCGGTGCTGTTCGCGCGCGAAGGCGCGGATGTCGCGATCCAGTATCTCTGCGAGGATGCGGATGCGGCCGTGACGCGGGACGCGATCGTCGCCGAGGGACGCCGGGCGATCCTGCTGCCCGGGCGACGTCGGCGACCGGAGGTTCTGCCGAGCGCGCGGTCGCGCCGCACCGTGCGGGAGTTCGGCGCACTCGACGTGCTCGTCAATAACGCAGCCTTCCAGGTGCACACGCACCGGCTGGAGGATCTCACCGTGGAACACTTCGACCTGACGGTTCAGGACGAACCTGCACGGCTATTTTTTCATGACGCAGGCGGCGCTGCCGCAAATGAAATCTGGCGGGGCGATCGTCAATTGCGGTTCAGTGACGGGCATCGAGGGCAGCGATCATCTTCTCGATTATGCGCTGACGAAGGGCGGCATTCATGCATTCACGCGTTCGCTCGCGGCGAACGTGCTGCCGCGCGGTATCCGCGTGAACGCGGTCGCGCCAGGCCCGTGTGGACGCCGCTCAATCCGTCCGACAAGAGCGCGGTGCAGATTGCGAAGTTCGGCGCTTCCGCGCCGATGAAGCGTCCTGCCCAGCCCGAGGAAATCGCGCCGGCATTCGTGTTCCTGGCCTCGGCGCAGTGCTCGGGCTACATCAGCGGCGAGATCCTGCCGGTGGTCGGCGGCTACAGCGGCGGCTGGTAGAGGCGCTCATGAAGCGGAAAGCGCTGCGGTTCGGCAAGGGTTTTCGGGTCGCGCTCGCCAACCAGCGCGCGCAGGTTGCGGAGATGGTGCTCGACGCGGGTGATAGCGAAGGCGGGCCTGCCAATCGGCACCGTGGCGCGGACCAGTGGCTTTACGTGGTGGAAGGCACCGGCACGGCCGTCGTCAACAGCAAGCGCATCGCACTCGGCCGCGGCAAGCTGCTACTGATCGAGCGCGGCGACCAGCACGAGATCCGCAACACCGGTCGCGGGCTGCTGCGGACCCTTAATGTCTACGTGCCGCCTGCCTATACGCCGGATGGCGACGAACGGCCTGCGGGTAAGCCGTAGCGCGTTTAGCTAATGGGTCGACTTGCGATCGCGTCCGAACGGATCGCCTGCATGCGCCTCGGTGTGCAATGCACAGACCCAGCGACCGTTGCGCCGCACCCACGTCAAAGAGTCGGCCGCCTCCAATGTCAAAGGCTTTCCTTCGATCGTCAATTTTTCTCGCACCTTGTAGGCCACGATGGCGACGTCATCCCCCAGCAGCCTGACCTGCACGTCGTCCACGAGCTCAAATTCGTTGAGCGTCCAAGGCGAGTCCTTCATCATTTCCTCAAATGTCCGACGATCGACTCGCGTGACGCCTTGTGCGCCGGTGACGATGCACGGGTCGTCGGTGAGTCGAAGCGCTGTGTCGATGTCGTTGTCCTGGATACCCTGCCAGTACTGCTTTTCCAGGTCGACTAGTTCCTTCTCGGTCGTCTGGCGTGACATGTAAATCTCCTCGTGCTGTCGCCATTTCGACTTTGGACTGCCCGCCATGCCGAATGTTCGCGTGTCGACTGACGGGGCGCTCATTCATGTTGTCGGACAAGAAATTAGTTTTGATGTGACTGAAGTGGGTGCAATGGTTGAACGCGCGATTGAAAAAATATCGTTGGCGCTGGTCCCAGCGCCATCCCGCATATCCGCGGGCGCCTTGCCGTACACCGGAGCCCTCGACCAGCGACCAGAGGAGCGCTGATGTTCGCGTCCCTGCTGCGCGGCGTGCACTGGTGAGGCACGCGGCTCTGCCGCGCGAGACGCGGAGCTGACGCGCCAGTCGATCAGGCGGCCCGGGCGGGAGCGCGGGCCAGCAGGACTTCGAACGGCGAACGATCGGGATGACACATGCGCTCGCGACGGACGATCATCGTCGTGACGAGCGCGAATTGGCCCTCAAGGCTCGCGTGGCTAACGCCATCGGTGAATACTATCCAGGCGGAATTCGGCGGGAAGCGGATTTCCTGATAGCCGGTCCGGTCGGCCCTGAAGGCTTCGTTGTCCTTCATGTAGTTGTGCAGCCGGCGCATCGCCCGGTCGTACGGACTCGAATCGAGCATGATCGCGAGCGGATTCAGGCGTGCAAGACCCGAGACGGCCGCACTGAAGGCGCGATCGCCGCCACCCTTCGTGATCGAGACGCGCAGCAGGCCAGACTCGTCCAGCAGGCCCGCGCGGCGGCCGATGCGATCGAGTAATTGATCGAACTGTCCCTTTGTGGCCCACACGCGGTCGCGATCCGGGTGCACATTGACGAAAAATCGCAGGATGCGATCACCGTTGGTTGCGCCATAGGCGCCGGCGTCGACGTGCACGAGTTCGTTGCTCGCGTGGGGCTTGAGGTTACGGCCCTTTTCCTCGATTGGTCGGAAGCTGCAGGTGCCGATGCGGGCGTCCTGCGTCAGGTCGCCGGTGACGCGCCGGAGAAATGTGCACACATCGTTGAGGTGCGTGTTCAGGACATCCTTGACCCGCAGCGTTGTCGCCGCGTCGGCTTCGATGCCGCTAACCTTGCCGGCCTCGGGGTGATAACTGATGTTCTTGAGCTTTAGCCTTGCGGGCAATTCGCGGCGCAGGAAATCGAGTGTCGCCTGGTCCGGCATCGGTACGGGGCATGTCGGGAAATAGACGATGCGGTTCGCCTCGAGCGCATCGCGGATGCGGAACGGATCGTCGCGCCCGTCACTTTCGTACACTAGGTCAGTCATAAAAAAATCTACGCGCGACGCCATGCAGTGTCAAACCGGCTGGCGTACAATCCGGACGCTAAAATGGTGCCCAGGAGAGGACTCGAACCTCCACGCCTCTCGGCACTAAGACCTGAACCTAGCGCGTCTACCAATTCCGCCACCTGGGCATAGGTTGCGGCCGGGGGGGACCCCCGGCGAGGGCGCGTCAATTTACGCAGGCACCCGTTCGATGTCAATTGTGAAAAATCGATGAGCCGCAAGCCGCGCTGGCAGGATCAGGATCCGCGATTCAAGGACGAATCCGCGCGCTATGCCGATCCCGTGCCGAGCCGTGAACTGCTGTTGAAGAAACTGTCGGAGGCGCGACGGCCGCTCGGATTCGACGCGCTGGCGGACCAGCTCGGGATCGGCGACGGCGCGCCGCGGCAGGCGCTGTCGAAGCGCCTCGCGGCCATGGTGCGCGACGGCCAGCTCCTGCTGAATCGCGCCGACGAGTATTGCCTGATCGATCGGCTGCCGGTCGTGGTCGGCACGGTGAGCGGCCACAAGGACGGCTTCGGTTTTCTCGTGCCGGCGGACGGCAGCGACGATCTGTTCCTGCCTTACCGCGAGATGCGCATGCTGATGCACGGCGATCGCGCGGCAGCTCGCGTGACGGGACGCGATGAGCGCGGCCGGCCCGAGGGGGCGGTCGTCGAGGTGCTGGAGCGGCGCACGAAGCAGGTTGCCGGTCGATTCTCGCTGGAAGGCGGCGTCGGCTTCGTCGTGCCGGACAACCGGCGCATCAGCCAGCGCGTGGTCGTGCCGCGCGAAGCGATAGGCGAAGCGAAGCACGGCGATTTCGCCGTCGCCGAGATCGTCGAGCAGCCGAGCCGGAACCGCGATCCGGTCGGCCGAGTGCTGCGCGTGCTGCCGGACGGCGGCGGCGCGGACACAGCGATCGATCTCGCAATCGCCTCGCACGGCCTGTCGCACGAATTCCCGACCGAGGCGCTGCGCGAGGCGCGCCAGTATGGGCGCGACATTACGGTCGGTGCGGCCTCCGGCCGCGAGGATCTGCGGGCGCTACCGCTGGTCACGATTGACGGCGAGGATGCCCGCGACTTCGATGATGCGGTCTGGGCCGAGGAGACCGCCGCCGGCTTCCGGCTCATCGTCGCGATCGCGGACGTCAGCCACTACGTGCGCCCCGGCATGGCGCTCGACGGCGAGGCTCGACACCGCGCGACCTCGGTCTACTTTCCGAACCGCGTCCTGCCGATGCTGCCCGAGGAACTTTCCAATCACCTGTGCTCGCTGATGCCGAAGGTGGACCGGTTGTGCATGGTCTGTGACATGCAGGTGGCGAAAGGCGGCAATGTCTCGCGCAGTCGCTTCTACCCGGCCGTCATGCGTTCGGCCGCGCGCCTGACCTATACGCAGGTAGCTGCGCAGCTCGCGGGCGGCGGCGCGGCGGGCGATCTGGCCGCCGTCCTGCCGGTCATCGGGCGCCTGCACAAGGTGTACCTCGCACTGCGCAAGGGCCGGGAAAGCCGCGGCGCACTCGATTTCGAGGCGCCGGAAGTCAAGGTGCTGGTTGATGCTCAGGGCATGGTCACGGACATCCGGGAGTACCCACGCAACGATGCCCACCGCCTGATTGAGGAATGCATGATCGCTGCGAACGTGCAGGCCGCGGGCTTCCTGAAGAAGCACAAGCTGCCGGCATTGTTCCGAATCCACGGCAAGCCGGACGAGGAACGCATGGAGGAACTGAAGCGCTTCCTGTCCATGCGCGGCGTGCTGCTCGACATCACCGGCGACCTTGAGCCCGCGCGCCTGCAGAAGGCACTGAAGCTGATTGCAGGCCGGCCGGATGCGGGCGTGCTCGAGAATGCGATCATCCGCTCACTGCCGCAGGCCCTTTACCAGCCGCTCAATATCGGCCACTTCGGCCTCGCGCTCGCCGAGTACGCACATTTCACGTCGCCGATCCGCCGCTATCCCGACCTCCTGGTGCATCGCGGCATCCGCCACGCGCTCGCGGGCGGCACCGCCGCCAATTTCGATCATTCAACGCGCGAGATGGAAACGCTCGGCCAGGAATGCTCGATGCGTGAACGGAAGGCGGACGAGGCCGCGCGCTCGGTCGTCGCGTGGCTCAAGTGCGAGTTCATGCGCGGGCGCGTCGGCGAGGAATTTGACGCGGTCGCGACTGGCGTCACCGATTTCGGCGTGTTCGTGCAGCTCAAGCAGATGCAGATCGATGGGCTGGTCCACGTCACGTCACTGCCGCGCGACTACTTCCGCTTTCACGAAAAGGACCGGACGCTGGTCGGCGAGCGGACCAAGCTCCGTTTTTCGATCGGCGACGAGATGCGCGTGCGCCTCGTACGCGTCGATTCGGCCGAGCGCAAGATAGATTTCGAGCACGTCGCGAAAACGGCAACTCATTTTCATCCGCGCCGGCGCGCCGGCGTGAAGAAGGGCCCGAGGTCCCGATGAGCGGCGGCTCGGTCGTCTATGGCCTGCATGCCGTGCGCGCAGTCATCGCGCGCCGACCGCGGGACGTGCTGCGGCTTTGCCTGGCGGAGGCTCGTGACGACCAGCGCGTGCGCGAACTGCGCGAGCTTGCCGCGGCGCAGGGCGTGAAGGTGGCGAACGCGCCGATGGCCGCGCTGGATCAGGAAACCGGCGGCGCGGCGCACCAGGGCGTGCTCGCAGAGGTGCGGCCGAGCACGTCGCTCAACGAGAATGCGCTGCTCGACCTGTTGACGGCAGCGCAGACGCCGGCGCTCGTGCTGGTGCTCGACGGCGTTTCCGATCCCCACAACCTGGGCGCATGCCTGCGGACGGCGGATGCCGCCGGCGCAACCGCGGTCGTGGCGCCGCGCGACCGCGCGGCCGGCCTGACGCCCGCGGTGCGCAAGGTCGCAGCGGGGGCAGCCGAGATCATCCCCTTTGCCCAGGTCACGAATCTGGCGCGGTCGCTCCGGGACATGAAAGAGGCGGGACTCTGGATCGCCGGCACCGCCGGCGACGGTGAAAAGGAGCTCTTCGATGCGGACCTCTCCGGTCCGCTCGCGATCGTCATGGGCTCGGAAGGCCGGGGGCTCAGGCGTCTGACGCGCGAACACTGCGACTTCAGCGTCCGGCTGCCGATGCTGGGCGCGGTCTCCAGCCTGAACGTCTCGGTGGCCGCCGGCATCATGCTTTATGAAGCCATCCGCCAGCGGCGCGGCGCGGTTGCAAAAGCCGAGCGGGTCCGGTAACTTACGCGCCCCTCGCCCCTGAGCAGGGGCGATTTTTCTCTTCTCCTTGCCTCACCGCCAGCGCGTCAGCGGGAGGCTAAACCACAGGGAGTACAAGATGCGGCATTACGAGATCGTATTTCTGGTCCATCCGGATCAGAGCGAGCAGGTTCCCGCCATGATCGAGCGCTACCGCGGCATCATCGCCGCGGACGGCGGCAGCGTGCACCGTCTGGAAGACTGGGGACGTCGCCAGCTGGCGTTCCCGATCGCCAAGATGCACAAGGCGCACTACGTGCTGCTGAACGTCGAATGCGGCGCAAAGGCTCTCGAGGAGCTGACCGGCGCATTCCGCTTCAGCGACGCCGTGCTCAGGCACCTCGTCGTCAAGATGGAGAAGGCCGTCACCGAGCCCTCGCCCATGGCGAAGGAGCCCGAGGAACGGGAGCGTGGCGACCGCGATCGCGATCGCGATCCCATGGGCGATGCGATGGGCATCGACTGAACAACCTGCGGAGACTGAACGATGTCACGTTTTTTCCGGCGCAAGAAGTACTGCAAATTCACGGCCGAAGAGACCGACCAGATCGATTACAAGGATCTGGCGACGCTCAAAGGCTATGTCACGGAGACCGGCAAGATCGTCCCTAGCCGCATCACCGGCACACGGTCCTTCTACCAGCGCCAGCTCGCAATCGCGATCAAGCGCGCACGCTATCTCGCGCTGTTGCCCTACACGGACCAGCATTGAGGCGCGCGGGCGCCTGCCCGCCGCTGCGAGCGATCCGATGACCGCGATGTTTCGCTGGATGACCGCCAATGCGTTCCGCGCTTTCGTCGCGGCGGGTATCGCCTCGCTCATCGCACTCTTCGCGCTGCCGATGGTCGCGTGGTTGCCCGCGGGCCTCGTTGTGCTCGTGATGCTCGCGAGCGGACGCATCGCGGCGGGTGCGGCTGCCGCCGGCGCCGCGGCGGGCCTGCTCTGGGTGTTCATCCCGGCCTTTGGTCCCGGCCCCGCGCTTGCGATCGCGCTCGCGGTGCTGCTGCCGCCATACTTTGGCGCCTCCGCGCTCGCGGCTACCGGCAGCCTGACGCTCGTGTTTCAGGCGTTGACGCTGGGCGCCGGCCTGCTGGTGCTCGCAATCCATGGCCTGCTCGGCGATCCCGAGGGCGTACTGATGCCGCTCATCGCCGAACTCGAACCGATGCTGCGGCGGACGGCGGACACGCTGTCACAGTGGGGCATCGAGCGTTCGCCGGAGGAGTTCGTCGCCGCGACGGCTCGCGTCGCCTGGGCGACGCTTGGCTGGATGGTGCTGCTGCATGCGCTGCTCGCCCAGTTCGCGGGACTCTGGGCATTCGGAAAACTGCGCGAACCCGGCGTTTTCGGCCGAGAGTTCCGCCAGCTCAAGCTCGGCCGTTTCATCGCCTGGACGCTGGTAGCCTGTTTCGCGCTGTCAGTGGTCTCGCACGGCCTGCTCGGACAGGGCTGGCAGGCGGCTGACGACGTCGTTTTCGTGCTGGCCGCGGCCTTCCTGGTGCAAGCGCTCGCGGTCGTGCACGGCCTGCGCGAACTGCAGGTGATCGGGCTGCTGCCGACCATCCTCGCGTACGTGGCCGTGGTGGTGGTGCCGATGGCGCTCGTGGGCATAGGATTCGCGGACACCTGGTTCCGCTTTCGCGAGAGATTTGCAAAAAGGTAATCCGTATGGAAGTCATCCTGTTACAGAAGATCGCCAACCTGGGCGACATCGGCGACCGCGTGAAGGTCAGACCGGGCTACGGCCGCAATTACCTGCTGCCGGGCGGCAAGGCGACGCTCGCCACCGCGGAGAACGTGGCGAAATTCGAGAGCCGCCGCGCGGAGCTCGAGGCGAAGGCCGCGGCTGACCTCGGCAATGCTCGCACGCGCGCGGAAGCCCTCAAGGATTTCCGGCTGAGCATCACGGCGAAGGCCGGCAGCGAAGGCAAGCTGTTCGGCTCGATCGGCACGACCGACATCGCGGAAGCCTGCCAGCAGGCGGGTCATGCGATCGAACGCGCCGAAGTTCGCCTGCCGGGCGGTCCGATCCGCATGGTCGGGGAGCATGCCATCACGCTGCACCTGCATAGCGATGTCGATGTCGAGGTGCCGTTGACCGTGATCGCGGAGGAATGATCGTCGCGGGCCGGCAGTCCGGCCCGCGTGTATGCTGATCCCATGGTCGCGATGATCCGCCACGACGAAATCCGCACGCCGCCGCATTCGGTCGAGGCGGAGCAGGCCGTGCTGGGCGGGCTGATGCTCGATGCGAATGCCTGGGATGCCGTCGCCGACATCGTTACGGCCCCCGATTTCTACCGCCGGGACCATCGGCTGATCTTCGAGGCGATCTCCGAAGTCGCCGAAACCCGTGGTTCCTGCGACGCCGTGACGGTCTCCGAATACCTCGAGCGCAAGGGTCGGCTCGACGAGATCGGCGGGCTCGCCTATCTCGGCACCATTGCACGCGACACGCCCTCGGCTGCGAACGTGCGCGCCTACGCGGAAATCATCCGCGAACGCTCGATTTTGCGTCAGCTCGTCGCCGCCGGCGGCGAGATTGCGGCGGCCGCCACCGACAGCCGCGGACGCCCCGCGAGCGAGCTGGTCGACGAAGCCGAGCGCCGCGTGTTCGAGATCGCCGAGCGCGGCAGCCGCGGCAGGTCGGGATTCATCGCGATCAAGGACGTCCTGCCGCAGACGATCGACCGGCTCGACCTGCTGCACCAGACGCCCGGCGAGATTCGCGGCGTGCCGACGGGATTCACGCAGCTCGACAAGAAGACGACGGGCTTTCAGGCGGGCGATCTGATCGTCATCGCCGGCCGGCCGTCGATGGGCAAGACGACGCTCGCGGTCAACATCGCCGAGAATGCCGCCATCGCCAAGGGCGTGCCGTCCGCGATCTTTTCGATGGAAATGTCGGCGGAGCAGCTGACGCTGCGGTTGATCTCGTCGCTCGGCCGCGTCAATCAGACACACCTGCGCACCGGCAACTTCTCCGAGGAAGACTGGTCGCGCATCCAGGGCGCGATGGCCCAATTGTCGACCGCGCCGTTGTACGTGGACGAGACGCCGGCCCTGACGCCGACCGAGGTGCGGGCGCGCGCGCGGCGCCTGAAGCGCGAGCGCGGCCTCGGACTGATCGTCGTCGACTACCTGCAGTTGATGCAGGTGAGCGGTACCAAGGAGAATCGCGCGACCGAGATCTCCGAAATCTCACGGAGCCTCAAGGCGCTCGCCAAGGAATTGAAAGTTCCGGTCGTCGCGCTGTCGCAGCTGAACCGCGCCGTCGAGCAGCGCACGGACAAGAAGCCGGTCATGTCGGACCTGCGTGAATCCGGCGCGATCGAACAGGACAGCGATCTGATCCTGCTGATCTATCGTGACGAGGTCTACGACCCGAATACGACGCGCCGCGGCATCGCCGACATCATCATCGCGAAGCAGCGCAACGGCCCGATTGGCGAGGTCCAGCTGACCTTCCTCGGCGAATACACGCGCTTCGAGAATCTGGTCGCCGAATCCTACGGCGAGGGCGCATTCTGACCGCGACCTTGCGCGCGGTCATCGATACCGGGGCTTTCGCCCACAATCTGGCGCGCGCGCGGATGCTGGCACCCGCCAGCAAGGTGCTCGCGGTGATCAAGGCGAACGCCTATGGCCACGGCATCGTCACGGCGGCCGAGGCGTTGGCTGGCGCCGACGCCTTCGCCGTCGCACGGCTCGACGAAGCGCTCACGCTGCGCGAGGCGGGCGTTGCCGCACGCATCGTGCTGCTCGAGGGCGTGCAGGACGCGCGGGAGCTGGGCGTCGCGGCCGCGCAAGGACTCGAGCCCTTTGTGCACCAGGCGGAGCAGATCGCGCTGCTGGAAGGCTGGAGCGGCCAGCCATTTCGCGTCTGGCTCAAGATTGACAGCGGCATGGGAAGACTGGGATTCCGGCCGCCCGAAGTTGCCGCAGCAGCGGCGCGCCTGGCGCGCTCCGCCGCGGTCGTTCAACCGGCCAATCTCGTCACGCACCTGGCGGAGGCGGAACTTCGCGCCAATCCGCTGACGCGTGCGCAGATCGACGGCTTTCATCAAGCGACCGCCGCCCTTCCCGGCGAACGCAGCATCGCCAATTCCGCCGGACTCATCGCCTGGCCCGATGCGCAGGCGGACTGGGTGCGTCCGGGCATCATGCTCTACGGCATCTCGCCCTTTGCGGATGCGATCGGCGCCGATCTCGGGCTCAAGCCCGTGATGACTTTCGAAACGCGCGTGATCGCGGTCAAGGACGTCGCCCCCGGCGATCGGGTCGGCTACGGCGGCGCCTGGACGGCAAAGCGGAAGGCGCGCATCGCGATCGCGGCCGCCGGATACGGCGACGGCTATCCGCGGAGCGCGGCGAACGGCACGCCAGTGAGGGTCAACGGTATGCCAGCGGCGATCGCGGGCCGCGTATCGATGGACATGCTCGCGATTGACGTCAGCGACGTGCTGCAGGTCGCGGTCGGCGATCCCGTGCAGCTCTGGGGTCCCGCAGTGCCGATCGAACGCGTCGCGGCCGCGGCCGGGACGATCGGCTACGAACTGACCTGCCGCGTCAGCAAGCGCGTGTCCTTCGTCGTGCAGGCGCCTTGAGGATCCTGCTCACGGGGTCGTCCGGTCGCGTCGGCGCTGCGATCGGCGCCAGACTCTCATTGCGCCATCGGGTGACCGGCGTCGACCGGCGACCCGGGCCGATGACGACGGCAGTCGTGGACATCCGTGATGCTGCGCGGATGGCGGTGCTCTGCCGCGGCATTGACGCGGTCGTGCACACCGCAGCGCTGCACGTGCCGGATCTCGCCTCGCATGCGACGGCGGAATTCCAAAGCGTGAACGTCGACGCGACCCGGCGGCTGCTCGAAGCCTGCGGTGAAGCCGGCGCGCGGCGCTTCATCTATACGAGCACGACCTCGCTGTACGGCGATTCGCTGCTGCCGATTGACGGCGCCGCCGTCTGGGTGACCGAATCGCTGACGCCCAGGCCGCGCGACGTCTATGACGAGACCAAGCTCGCTGCGGAAGAAGCCTGCCGCGCGGCGGCCCGCGCCGGCCTTTCCTGCGTCAGCCTCAGGATGTCGCGCTGCTTCCCGGAGGAACCGCGGCTCGTCGCGATCTACCGCCTGTACCGCGGCGTCGACGCCGAAGACGTCGCGCAGGCGCACGAACTGGCGCTGTCGGCGGACCTGCCGGCGTTCGAGACCTTCAACGTGTCGGCGCGGCCACCGTTTCAGGCTTCGGACTGCCGCGCGTTGTTCGGCGATGCCGAGTCGCTGCTGGTCGGGCGCTATCCCTGGGTGCGCGCCGAGTTTGCGCGCCGCGGCTGGCTGTTGCCACGGTCCATCGACCGCGTTTATGTTGTGGACAAGGCGATCGACAAGCTCGGCTTCCAGCCGGCGCATGATTTCGCGTCACTGTTTTCGCGCCAGGCCACGGGGGCCGCGCAAGGGGGTTGATGATGTCGAGTGTCGGATATCACGAAGCGGTCGAAGACCTGTCGGACGAGACCCGCGACATGCATCGCGCCATCGTCTCGCTGATGGAAGAGCTGGAGGCGATCGACTGGTATAACCAGCGCGCGGATGCCTGCAAGGATGCGGAATTGCGCGCGATCCTCGCGCACAACCGCGACGAGGAAAAAGAACACGCCGCGATGGTGCTCGAATGGATCCGTCGCCGCGATGCGCGACTGTCGAAGGAGCTCAAGGAATACCTGTTCAGCGACGGACCGATCGCGCACGGCTGACGAAACCGGGGAGCAGTTTCATGTCCATCCTGTGGCCCGCGTTCGCACTCGTCGCGCTGACGCTCGCGCTCGTGATCAGGCTCGCGCGGCAGCGGTTCGCGGCGGTCAAAGCGGGCCGCGTCGATCCGCGCTTCTACAAGATCTTTCGCGGAGATGGCGAGCCTGAAGAGGTGGCGGTCACTGCGCGAAACCTGCTCAACTTGTACGAAATGCCGACGCTGTACTATGCCGGCACGGCAATCGCTTTCGCCGCCGGGCAGACCGGCGCGCCGCTGGTGACGCTCGCCTGGAGCTACGTGGCGTTGCGCTTCCTGCACAGTGCCATTCACTTGCGCCTGAACAAGGTGCTTTGGCGCTTTCGCGTGTTCGCGCTGAGCTGGCTGGTCCTGGTGGCGTACTGGGTCGTGCTCGGCATCGGGCTCGCGACTTCCGGCACGCCGGCTGCTGGCTGAAGCGCCGAGCCCGCGCGCAAGTCTCCCGGCGATGGGCGCCGCGTTGTGGAAGGCGTTCGTGTTCGGCGCCGTGGTCGCAGGCTCCATCGGTCCGATTGCGCTCCTGATATTCGGCACCGCAGCCCGTCGGGGTTTCGCCGCCGGCTGTTTCGCCGGACTCGGCGCTGCGCTTGCGGACCTGACCTACGCGCTCGCCGCCTTTTCCATCGGAGCGCTGCTGCTGCCGCTGCTGGCGGCGCACGAGACGGCGATCCGCGTCGGTTGCGCACTGCTGCTCGTGGGACTCGGCGTTACGATGTTGTTGCAGCAGGCTCGCCGGCACGACGCCCCGGTCGCGGCCAGCTCCGCCGGCCGCAGCTGGTTGCCGACCTTCGCCTTGACGATCGTCAATCCGATGACGCTGGTCGTTTTCGCGGCCATCGTGCCGCAGCTGCCGGTTGCAGGATCGTTCGGCAACGCGGTGTGGCTCGCGGGTGCATTGTTTGCCGGCAGTCTGATGATCCAGTGCACGATTGCCGGGGCAGGTGCGGGGCTCGGCGCCGCATTGCCGGGCTCCCGCTGGCGACGCGCGATCAATGTCGCGGCCGCCGCCGGCATCCTGGCGTTCGGGATCTTTGGGCTCGCCGTCGCGTTCTAGGCTTCGAAAAAACCCATCTTGACGCCGGCCAGCGTCACCACGTCATTGTCGTGCAGCCGCCGGGCCTGTGGCCCGATCGGCTGGCCGTTCACCAGCGGGTAATCGCCCGGTTTGCTGCTCTCGACGTGCACGACGTAGTAGCCGTCGGACCGGCGGCTGATCGCGGCCACCTGCACGCCGGGGCGGCCGAGTGTCGTCAGGGTCTTCGCCAGCTCCAGTTCGCGTCCCGCGAACTGGCCGGACAGCACCTGCAATTTGGCGGCGCGCGACGGTGCACCTTTTTCGGCGGCCGCCGGTGCCGCCGGTGCTCGTGGTGCCGGTGCCGGTGCCGCGGGTGCGTAGACGTGCGCCTGCGCGGTTGCCTGGGCGGTGGGCGGACCAAGCGATTCGGTCGCGGCCCGCAGGCGGGCCTCATTTACCTGGCCCGGCTGGATCACGAGCGTGCGCTCGAATTCGTCCTGTTCGGTGCTCTCGACCTGGCTGTCGACGAAGCGCAGGTGGTGATGCCCGATCGTGATGACGTCGCCGTGCGTCAGGGCATGCTTCTTGATCAGCTTCCCGTTGACGTAGGTGCCGTTCGTGCTGTTCAAGTCTTCGAGAAAAGAGTCGTTCAGGATATTGATGATCAGTCCGTGATGGCCGCTGACCGCCGCATTGTCGATGCGGACATCGTTGTCCGGCAGGCGGCCGACCGTGTACCGCTCCTTGGTCATGTTGTATTCGGCCATGACCTGGCCGTCCAGACTCAAGATAAGCCGCGCCATCGTCTCCCTCGCCGTCGTTATCCGAACCAGGCCAATATTCTGTCAAGTATGCCGCGCCGCGCGGGGAAAAGTTCGACCACCTGCGCCAGCACGACCGAGATATTGTCCCTGCCACCGCTATCATTGGCCAACTGCACCAATTGTCTAGCGACTGTATCAAGATTAGCTCCGAAAGTACTGATTGTTAAGTGAATGTCCTCGTCCTCGACCATGTCGGTCAGACCGTCGGAGCACAGCACGAGCCAATCGCCCGGTTCCACCGGCAACTCGTGCACCTCGACATCCACGGTCGCTTCGACGCCCAGCGCCCGGGTCACGTAGTTCTTGTTGGTCGCGCGTTGCGCTTCCTCGGCCGTGTAGAACCCGCGATCCACGAGTTCCTGCAGCAGCGAGTGATCCATCGTCAGCTGCTCGAAGGTGTCCTTGCGCAGGCGGTACAGGCGCGAATCGCCGACGTGCGCCACCGTGATGCGATTGTCGTGCAGCAGCGCAGCGACGACCGTCGTGCCCATGCCTTCGCACTGGGTTTGCGTCTTCGACGTCTGATGAATGATCTTGTTGGCGCGGGAGATCGAGTCCCGAAGGATGATGCTCGGCCGATGCAGCCCGGTCGCCTTGTCATTGCCCTCCAGCTCCTGGGCGAGAAATGCCTCGCGCACGAGGTTCTGGATGGTCTTGACCGCGATGCCGCTCGCGACTTCGCCTGCGTTGTATCCGCCCATGCCGTCGGCCAGCACGTAGAGACCGATATCGGCGTCGAGCGCGATCGAGTCCTCATTGTGCTCGCGCACCTTGCCGGTGTCGGTCAGCCCGACAGCCTGGACGCGATTGCGCAGCGAAACGTAGCGACCCATCAGCGCAGAGCCGGATCGATGTCGCGGGCGCAGTCGCGAAGCGCCTGTGCCATTTCGGCGCCGCTGCGAAAGCGCATCTCGGGATCTTTCTCGAGTCCACGGTCGATCACTGCCGACAGCGCCGCCGGCAGGTCGGGCCGCACGACCCGCAGCGGCGGGTGCGGCTCGCCGGAGATCTTCTGCATCAGTCCCGGAATAGAATCTGAACGGAACGGCAGCATGCCGGTCAGCAGCTGGAACAGCGTGACGCCCAGCGAGAAAAGATCGGACTGCGCGGTGACGGGCCGCGCGTCGAGCTGCTCCGGCGCCATGTAGGAAGGAGAGCCCAGGATCACGCCGGTGCGCGTCGCCCGGCTGTTCTCGAGGCGCGCGACGCCAAAATCCATGACCCGCACACGTCGGTTCTTCTGGTCGAACACGATATTCGCCGGCTTGATGTCGCGGTGGATCACGCCACGCTGGTGCGCGAAGTAGAGCGCGTCGGCGACGCGCGCGCACATCTCGCAAACCAGACGCGGCGGCAGCATGCGCCCTTCGGTCGCGTGCGTGCCGAGATTGACGCCATCAACGTATTCCATGGCGAGGTAGACGAGCCCCTCGTGCTCGCCAGCCTCGCGGATCTCGACGATGTCCGGATGCGCGAGCGAGCCCGCGGCGTCCGCCTCGCGCAGCAGACGCAGCTTCGCCTCGTCGAGCAGGTCGTCGGGCCAGTCGTCCGTGAGCGTCAGCATCTTGAGGGCGATCACGTTGCCAGTGCGCTCGTCGACCGCCTTGTAGACAGTCGCCGTCGCACCGCGCCCGAGTTGCTGCTGCAGGCGAAAGTGATGGAACAGCTGGCCCGGACGGAAGGCGTGTCCGCGCCCCGACGGCTTCGACGTCAGGTCAGCAAAAGGGGCGGGCGTCTCCTTGATGGCCACTTCGAGCGGCTTGCCAATTTTGGGAGACGGATCGCCGGCTTTCCTGCCTGCTGAACCCGAAAGGTTGCGCAGCCACCCGCCGCGACTCGATTCGTCAGGCATGCGACGTCGATCCGTAACCACCCTGATCTTCGAATCATAAACGGGCAATGGTCCCGCCGATACAGCCAAGGGCCGGAATTTCAATGCGTTATGGGTCAAACCGCGACCTGGCCCGCAAACCTGCGGACCGGGTCGCGCGATGACACGCATGCTAGCATCGCCGCTCCCGCGTTCCGGATCGACATGGCCAAGCCACGCACCGTATTCGTCTGCTCCGCCTGCGGCGCCGATGCGCCGCGATGGGCAGGGCAGTGCCCGATTTGCGGCGAGTGGAACACGCTCACGTCGTTTACGGAATCGCGCGCCGTCCGCTCGCTATCGATCGCTGGACTTTCGACGCGCGCGGAGCCGATTTCCGCGCTGCCGGAATCGGAACAGTCGCGTCTCGGCAGCGGCTTCGCCGAATTCGACCGCGTACTCGGCGGCGGGCTCGTGGCCGGTTCCGTGATCCTGATCGGCGGCGATCCCGGCATCGGCAAGTCGACGCTGCTGCTGCAATGTGCCGCGGCGCTGTCGAAGGAGCACGCGGTGGTGTACGCGACCGGCGAGGAATCGGTGCGCCAGGTCGCGGACCGCGCGCGGCGGCTTTCGGTCGATGCCGGCGCGCTGGCGCTGGTCGCCGAAACCGGCGTCGAGCGAATCCTCGCATTGTCCGCGGAAGCGCATGCCCGCGTGCTCGTCATCGACTCGATCCAGACAATGTCGGTGGCCGGTGTCGAGGCGGCGCCGGGAGCGGTCACGCAGTTGCGTGAATCCACGGCCGCGCTGGTCCGGCACGCCAAGTCGAGCGGCACCGCGGTGCTGCTGATCGGGCACGTCACGCGCGAAGGTGTCATCGCAGGTCCGCGCGTGCTCGAACACATGGTCGACACGGTGCTCTATTTCGAGAGCGATTCCGGCAGCCGCTTCCGCGTGATCCGTTCGGTCAAGAACCGCTTCGGCGCGGCCAACGAGATCGGCGTATTCGCGATGGAAGAACGCGGACTCAGGGAAGTCCGCAATCCGTCGGCGATCTTCCTGTCGCGCGGCACGGAATCGGTTCCGGGTTCGGTCGTGACTGTCGCGCGCGAGGGGACGAGGCAGATGCTGATCGAAGTGCAGGCGCTGGTTGATCCGAGCCAGCTCGCCAATCCAAGGCGCGTCGCCGTCGGTTTCGAGTCCAATCGCGTGGCTTTGCTGCTCGCGGTGATGCACCGTCACGCGGGTGTCGGCTTGGCCGCGCACGACGTGTTCGTCAACGTGGTCGGCGGCGTGCGTCTCGCGGAGACGGCGGCAGACCTGGCGGTGATCGCGGCGCTCTCGTCGAGCCTCGCCGGCAATCCGCTGCCGCAGGATCTCGCGGTGTTCGGCGAGGTCGGACTGACCGGCGAGATCCGTCCGGTGCCCTACGGCGAGGAGCGGCTGCGTGAAGCGGCAAAGCACGGCTTCCGCCGAGCGATCGTGCCGCGCGCGAATGCGCCGCGCCAGGCGCTCGCGGGCATCGAAATCGTCGCGGCCGGCCGCATCACGGAGGCGCTCGCGGCCTTCGGCTGACGATCAGTTCCCGGCGGCTGCCGGCCAGATGCGCGCGGTGCGCACGGCATTGTCCGCGACCTGCAGCACTTCGATCGCATGGCCGGCGACGATCAGCGTCGCGCCCGGATCCGGAATCGATTCGAGCTGCTCGACGATCAGTCCCGACAGAGTGCGCGGGCCGGTGGTCGGCAGGTTCCATCCGAGCGCGCGATTGATCTCGCGCAACGTCAACGTGCCGGGCACGACCTGGCCGCCGGCCGCATGCGCGCTGATACGCGCGAACTGTGGCGCGGGCTGCGTCGTGAATTCGCCGACGACTTCTTCCAGGATGTCCTCGAGCGTGACCAGTCCCTGCAGGTCGCCGTACTCGTTCACGACGAAAGCGATGCGTCGTCGCAGGCGCCGGAAGCGCAGCAGTTGGTCATAAAGCGTCGTGCCCTCGGGAGCGAACAACGCCTCGCGCCGCGCCGCGATCTCGACCAGGCGTTCGCGCGTCAGGCGGCCGGCCGCAAGTTCGTTCGCGACGAGCCGCATGTGAACGATGCCCTGGACGCGGTCAAGGTCGCCGTCGAACAGCGGCATGCGTGTGTGTGGCGTGTTGCGCAGCCGTTCGGTGATCGCGTCCCATTCATCCGCGATGTCAATGCCGTCGATGTCGCTGCGCGGCACCATGACGTCCTCGACCGTTCGCCGCTCGAGATCGAGCAGCGACTCGACCATTCGCTGGCGCTCGGCGGATTCGGTCGCGAGCGCATCCGCGATGTCGGCAATGGTTTCGGACGGATCGCTCTGCGCCGGCTGACGCGCATTGGGTGCCGGCCGCAGCAGCAGGAAAAAAGGTACGAGCAGCCAGAAAATGCAGGCGGCAGCGCCATCGCCGAGGCGGCCCGGCCGGCGCAGCCAGCCACCGCCGGTGACGGCGACCAGCCCCGCCAGGCCCGTGACGGCGATCAGTGCGACCGCCGGGCGGGCCGGCGGCGGCGCCGCCCAGGCGGCGATGACGAGCAGCAGCAGGAGCACGGCGCGCAGGGCCTGGGTCGCATGGCGCGCGCGCCGAGGCTCGGCTCCGATCTGGCGCCGGAGTCTGGCGATCCCGCCCGCCGCCACGCGCACACGGCGGCGCGAGCGTAGCGCCGGCATCGCGGCCTCCAGCATCGCGAGCAGGATGATCAGAATGAGCACCGCGACGGTCGCGATCTGCGCCGTCGGGCCGTAATTGCTCAAGGCTTCAACCCCAGTGCCGCCCCAGAACGATCTCGAGCACGAACTTGCTGCCGAAATACGCGATGGCGAGCACGACGAATCCCGCAATCGTATAGCGCGCCGCCTTGCGGCCACGCCAGCCGAAGCGCCAACGGCCGAACAGCAGCACGGCGAAGATGAACCACGCGACGAGCGCGAGCACTGTCTTGTGAACCAAGTGCTGCGCGAACAGGTTGGTCACGAACAGCAGGCCCGCGAGAATCGCGACGGACAGCGCGGCCATGCCGATGGAAATGACCGAGAACAGGGCCCGTTCCAGGCTTTCGACGGGCGGCAGCGTGGCAAGCCAGCCGGGCGGACGGTGGCTTCGCAGGCTCGCATCCTGAAGCGCGAGCAGCACGACGAAAACGGCGGCGATGGCGAACAGGCCTGCAGATGCCATCGCGAGCACGACGTGCACGGCGAAAGGCCAGCCGGCCGCCTCGATTTCACGCGGCTCCGGCGGCTGGCCGGTGCCGACCGCGAGCAGTGCCGCGATAACGAGCACGATCGCTGCGATGCCGCGGAAACGGGCAGCGATCACCGCCAGCATGCCGCCCGCGCCAATGGCGAGGCCCATCAGCGAGCTGCTCTCTGCAAGGCTCATCGTCACTTCGCCGAGCGGCCGCAGCGCGTCGACCAGCCACGACGCGTGAGCGAGCAATGCGGCAAACGCCAGGTAGAGCGCCGGTTCCTGCAATACGGCACGGGCGCTCGTGCGGCGGGCCGCGTGCAGCGCCGCGGCCGCCGCGAGCAGGTAGAGCAGAATGACGAGGAATCCGCGCACTGACAGCTGGCTCCCGTGATGCGCCGGAGCATTGTACAGGGGCGGGGAAGCCGGGCGCGTTGAGCTCTATAATCCGGTTTCGTTCCGCTGCGGCGCCCCCGCCAGGCATTGCCGATGTTCGACCTGCTCGCCGATCGTCTCGGAAAGGCCGTCGATTCGCTGCGCGGCCGCGGCCGCCTGACCGAGGAAAACGTCGCGGACACGCTGCGGCAGGTGCGAATGGCACTGCTCGAGGCCGATGTCGCCGTCGGTGTCGTCAAGTCGTTCACCGAGGCAGCGCGTGTCCGCGCCATCGGCGCCGAAGTTTCACGCAGCCTGACCCCGGGCCAGGCATTCGTGCGGATCATTCACGAAGAACTGACTCGGGTAATGGGCGAGCCGGGCCGCGGTCTCAATCTGCGCGCGCCGCCGCCGGTCGTCGTGCTGCTCGCGGGCCTGCAAGGCGCCGGCAAGACGACGACCGCCGCGAAGCTTGCACGTCACCTGATCGCGCAGCATCGACGGAAGCCTTTGCTTGCAAGCACGGACGTGTACCGGCCCGCGGCGATGACCCAGCTCGAGCGCCTGGCGTCGCAGGTCGAAGCGGACTATTTTCCCGCCCCTGCAACTATGGCCCCGGTCGCGATCGCGAGAGCCGCGGTCGAGCACGCGCGCCGGCACCTTCACGATGTCGTCATCATCGACACCGCGGGCCGACAGCATGTGGATCAGGCGATGATGGAGGAAGTGCAGGCGATCGACCGCGAGACCGGCGCGACGGAACGGCTGTTCGTGGTCGACAGCATGGCGGGCCAGGATGCCGTCAACGCGGCCCGCGCGTTCGACGCCGCGCTCGCGCTCACGGGCGTGATCCTGACGAAAGCGGACGGCGATGCGCGCGGCGGCGCGGCGCTCTCGGTACGCCAAGTGACCGGCAAACCGATCCTGTTCACCGGCACCGGCGAGAAGACCGACGCGCTCGAAGTCTTTTACCCCGAGCGGGTCGCCGCGCGCATCCTCGGCATGGGCGACGTGCTGTCCCTGATCGAACAGGTACAGACCACGGCTGACCAGGAGAAGGCCGGGCGTCTCGCAAAGAAACTGAGCGAGGGCCGCGGCTTCGACTTCCGCGACCTGCGCGAGCAGCTGGCGGAGTTCAACCGCATGGGCGGTCTCGCGGCGCTCGCAGGGAAGCTGCCGACCCAGGGCTTGCCGCCGGGCGCACTCGCGCAGGTGGACGACAAGATGGTCCGGCGCCAGATCGGCATCATCGATTCGATGACGCCGCTCGAGCGACGCCGGCCGGCGCTGATCGCGGCCTCGCGAAAGCGGCGTATCGCCAAGGGCGCGGGCGTGCCGGTTCAGGAGGTCAATCGCCTGCTCAAGCAGTTCCAGCAGATGGAAAGGGTCATGAAGCAGATGAAAGGCGGGGGGCTATCGCGCATGCTGCGCGGCCTGGCCGGCCGCCTGCCGGGCGGCGGCGGCCCGCGTTGACCGCTGCCGGGCGCCGGTAGCCGTAAGCCTTTCATCGCAGGGGGGATTTGAGTAGAATGCGCGGCTCTTTGGCGGGGCCGCGCTGGCTCCGGAACTGACGCGGCCGAGGCTGCGAGGAATTCATTCGATGGTCACGATTCGTCTGACGCGCCGTGGGGGCAAGAACTCCCCCTTCTATCACGTCGTCGTCACCGACAGCCGCAAGCGGCAGGGCGGGACGGTGCTCGAGCAGGTCGGGTTCTTCAACCCGGTCGCGCGTGGCAAGGACCGCAAGATCGAGCTTGATCTTCCGCGCATCGATTACTGGACCGGCACCGGCGCGACGATGTCCGATCGCGTGCGGACGCTCGTCGCCGCCGTGCGGAAACAAGCGGCGGCCTGAGCAAGCCACGATGCCGGTCGCGCCGTCACGGGATGCCGGACGGGAGCAGGACCGGGTCGTGCTGGGCCGCATCGCGGGGCCCTTCGGCATCAAGGGCTGGCTGAAAGTCGTCTCGTATACCGATCCGCCGGAACAGATCCTCGATTACGCCTCATGGCGTACGGACCTGCCGGAGGGCGGTAGCCGGGGATTGCGTGCCGCGGAAGGCCGGCGCCATGGCAAGGGGCTCGTCGTGCGCATCGAAGGCATCGACGACCGCACGGCCGCGGAAGCGCTGGGGCGGCCGGAATTATGGGTCGAGCGGCGGGAATTGCCGGCGCTGGCGGCTGGTGAGTACTACCGTGCGGACCTGATCGGATTTGAAGTGGTCAATCTCGCCGGGCAGCCGCTCGGCCGCGTCGATCATTTCCTGGATATGCCCGCGAATGCGGTCATGGTCGTGAAAGGCGAACGTGAACAGTGGGTGCCGGTCGGCGGGCAGCAACTGTTCCGGGTGGATACCGGGCGCGGCCGGATAACGGTCGACTGGGATCCCGAGTTCTAGATGCAGATCGAGGTCGTCACGCTGTTCCCGCCGATGATGGAGGCGGGTCTGGCCGCAGGGGTGGTCGGCCGCGCGGTAGCGGCGGGCATGCTCAGGGTTGGCTCGGAGAACCCGCGCAGCCATGCAACCGATCTGCATCGCACGGTGGATGACAGGCCATTCGGCGGCGGGCCGGGCATGGTCCTGAAGCCCGAACCGATAGCGGCAGCGATCCGCGCGATTCGCGGGCGGCTGCCGCCCGGCGCACCGGTGATCGGGCTGTCCGCGCAGGGCGCACCGTTCGCACAGGCGACGGCGAGACGGCTGGCGGGACTTCCGGGCTTCGGTCTCGTGGCCGGACGCTACGAAGGCATCGACCAGCGGGTGGTCGAGGCTTTGATCGACGAGGAACTGTCGATCGGCGACTATGTGCTGTCGGGCGGTGAATTGCCGGCGCTGGTCGTGATCGATGCAGTGGCGCGGCTGCTGCCGGGCGTGCTTGGAGACGAGGACTCCGCCGGCCAGGATTCATTCGGCGACGGGCTGTTCGACTGGCCGCATTACACTCGGCCGGAGAACTGGGAAGGGCGCCGGGTGCCCGAGGTGCTTGCGGGCGGCAACCATGCGGCGATCCGCCGCTGGCGCCGGATGCAGGCGCTCGGGCGGACCTGGAAGTCGCGGCCGGACCTGCTGCGGTCGCGCAGCCTGACGGCAGACGAGCGCGCGCTGCTCGAGGAATATTGCGCCGGGGCCGGGATCGAGCCGCCGCGGTGAGGAACGGGATTCGGGAAACACGGATATCGGGGACGCTGTGATGAACAAGATCATGCAGGAACTGGAATCGCGCTCGCTGAAGCGCAAGCTGCCGGAATTCGGCCCGGGCGACACCGTCGTCGTGCAGGTGAAGGTGCGCGAGGGCGACCGTGAACGCGTCCAGGCGTACGAGGGCGTCGTCATCGCCTGCAAGAACCGCGGACTCAACAGTTCCTTCACGGTGCGCAAGGTGTCGCACGGCGAAGGCGTCGAGCGCGTGTTCCAGACGCACAGCCCGGCAATCGCCGACATCGAAGTGAAGCGCCGCGGCAAGGTGCGCCGCGCGAAGTTGTACTTCCTGCGCGACCGCTCGGGCAAGTCCGCGCGCATCGAGGAAAAGCTGGGCTGAGATCACAACGATGCCGGTGCTGCGCGCAATCTGGGCTTTGTTGAAGGGTATCTGGTACGCCCTGGACGGGCTGCGCAAGGTCCTGCACCTGGTGTTGCTGCTGATGCTGTTCGGCGCGCTGCTCGCGGCGAGCCAGACGGAAATCCCCTTCATCCCGCGCAGCGCCGCCCTCGTGCTCGCGCCATCGGGCTACCTGGTCGAGGAGCTCTCCGGCGATCCGATCGAGCGCGCACTTGCCGAAGCGACCGGCGACAATCGCGGCGAGACGCGGCTTCGCGATCTCGTCGACGTGGTCGATCACGCCCGCGACGATGACCGCATCCAGGCGCTCGTGCTCGATCTGCGCGGCCTGGAAGGCGCCGGTCTGCCGATGCTCCAGGACCTTGCGCAGTCGCTGCGCTGGTTCCGGGAATCCGGCAAGAAAATTTTCGTCTACGGCCAGGGCTTCACGCAGCGCCAGTATTATCTGGCGGCGCAGGCGGACGAGGTGTACCTGGATCCGCTGGGGTACGTCCTGCTGGACGGCTACGACTACTACCGCACCTATATCCGCGGCACGCTCGACAAGCTCGCGGTCGACGTCAACGTGTTCAAAGTCGGCAGCCACAAGTCGGCGCCGGAAGACTGGACCCGCACGGACATGTCGCCGGAGGACCGTGAGAGCGCCAAGATCTGGATCGGCGCGCTGTGGGACAGCTACAAGGACGACGTCGCGGCGGCGCGTGACCTGGAGCCGTCGCTGATCCAGGCCTACGCCGACGAAGCCGCGACGGGAGTTCGCGCGACCGGCGGGGACATCGCGCAATACGCGCTCGCGCGCGGGCTGGTCGACGGCCTGAAAACGCACACCGAATTCGAGCAGATCGTTGCCGCCGTCGTTGGCGAGGACGAAGACACCGGCGGATTCAACGCGGTGGACTGGCATTCCTACCTGTCCGTCGCGCGATCCGATGATGGACTCGGACATGCGTCGGACCAGAAAGTCGGCGTGATCGTCGCGTCCGGCGAGATCCTGGACGGCCAGCAGCTTCCGGGCCTCGTCGGCGGTGAGACGCTGGCGGGCATGCTGCGCGACGTACGCCAGGACGACGATTTCGCGGCGGTCGTGCTGCGCATCGACAGCCCGGGCGGCAGCATGATGGCCTCCGAAGTGATCCGCCGCGAAATCGCGGCGTTGCGCGATGCCGGCAAGCCGATCGTCGCATCGATGGGCACCGTCGCCGCTTCCGGCGGCTACTACATCGCGATGGATGCCGACCACATCATTGCGGCGCCGACGACCATCACGGGATCGATCGGTGTCTTCGCGCTGATCCCGACGTTTCAGCGCACGCTCGAGAAGATCGGCGTGACGTCGGACGGTTTCGGCACGACCCGGCTGTCCGGCCAGGCGCAGCTCGACCACGAACTCGGGCCCGAGGCAAAAGAGATTCTGCAGGCGTCGGTCGAATTCGCCTACGACACTTTCGTCGCACACGTGGCGCGCGCGCGCGAGCGGCGGCAGGAGGAAATCGAGAGTCTGGCCCAGGGTCGGGTGTGGACCGGGGAGGAGGCGCGCGAGGCCGGCATCGTGGACGAACTCGGCGGCGTCGACGAGGCGATCGCGGAAGCCGCGCGGCTCGCCGGCATCGAGGATGATTACGGCGTCGAGTGGATCGAGCAGCACATCTCCTGGCGCGATGCGCTCACGATGCAGCTGCGCGCGGGCGTGGCACGGGTGATCGCGATGATCGCCCCGCCGCGCGCGCCGTTGCCGGGATTCAGCGAAGCGCTGGCGCGCGCCCGCGCATTGGTCGCGCTGTCGGCCGACGGTCGGCCGCTCTATCTCTGCAGCTGCCGGGTCGACTGAATCAGGCCGCCCAGTCCAGGATCACTTTTCCGGACCGGCCTCCGACCATCGTTTCGAATGCGCGCTCGTAGTCGCCGGCCGCATAGCGGTGGGTGATCACCGCGCTGACGTCGAGACCGCTCTGCAGCATCGCCGACATCTTGTACCAGGTCTCGAACATCTCGCGGCCGTAGATTCCCTTGATCACGAGCCCCTTGAAAATCACCTGGTTCCAGTCGATCGACATCTCTCCCGGCGGGATGCCGAGCAGCGCGACGCTGCCGCCGTGATGCATGACGCGCAGCAGATCGCGGAATGCCGTTGGATTGCCGGACATCTCGAGGCCCACGTCGAAGCCCTCCGACATCCCCAGATCGCGCATGGCGTCGTCGATGCTCTCGCGCGACACGTTGAGCGCGCGGGTCGCACCCACCCGGCGCGCCAGGTCGAGGCGGTAATCGTTGACGTCGGTGATGACCACATGGCGGGCGCCGATGAAGCGCGCGATCGCGACCGCCATAATGCCGATCGGACCTGCGCCCGTGATCAGCACGTCCTCGCCGACCATGTTGAAAGACAGCGCTGCGTGCGTCGCATTGCCGAGCGGATCGAGGATCGACGCGATCTCGTCCGGGATCGACGTCGGGCAGCCGGAAAACGTTTGAAGCCGGCAACACCATGTACTCGGCGAAACAGCCGGGACGGTTGACGCCGACGCCCTGGGTATTGCGGCACAGATGCCGCCGCCCGGCGCGGCAGTTGCGGCAATGGCCGCAGGTGATGTGTCCTTCGCCGGAAACCCGGTCGCCGATCGCGAGGCCGCGCACTTCGCCGCCGAGACCGGCGATCTCGCCGCAATACTCGTGGCCGACCTGCATCGGCACCGGGATGGTGCGCCGGGCCCAGGCGTCCCATTGGTAAATGTGTATGTCGGTGCCGCAGATCGCGGTCTTGCGCATGCGGATCAGCACGTCGTTGGGTCCCGGTTCGGGCCGCGGCAGTTCGCCGAGCCATATGCCGGGCTCCGGCTTCGCCTTGATCAATGCCTTCATGAATGCCTCATGGTCCGATGATGCCGAGTTCCCTGCCGGCCTTTGCAAACGCCGCGGCGGCCGTTTCGAGCATCGCGCGCGTGTGGGCCGCGCACATCTGCGCGCGGATACGGGCCTTGCCGAGCGGCACGACCGGATAGGAAAAGCCGATAGCGTAGACGCCGAGCTCCAGCAGACGGTTCGCCATGCGTACTGCGAGCGGTGCGTCGCCGATCATGACCGGGATGATCGGGTGCTCGCCGGGCAGCAGCCGGAACCCCAGTGATTCGAGCTGACCGCGGAACCAGGCGGCGTTGTCCAGCAGCCGGCGGCGCGGCTCCGGCGAACTTTCGATCAGGTCGAGCACCGCGAGCGTCGTCGCCGCGACGACCGGCGCGAGCGTGTTGGAAAAGAGATAAGGTCGCGAGCGCTGGCGCAACCAGGCGACGATCGGCGCGCGTCCCGAAACGTAGCCGCCGCTCGCACCGCCAAGCGCCTTGCCGAAAGTGCCGGTCAGGACGTCGACGCGGCCCATCACGCCACAGTGCTCGTGCGTGCCGCGGCCGGCGCGTCCCATGAAACCAGTGGCATGCGAGTCGTCGACCACGACGATGGCTGCATGCCGGTCGGCGAGGTCGCAGATCGCGGCGAGCTTCGCGATCGTTCCGTCCATCGAAAACACGCCATCGGTCACCACGATGCGCGTGCGCGCGTCCGCCGCCTCGCGCAGACGCTCCTCGAGCTGGGTGAGATCGCCGTTGTCGTAGCGCAGCCGCTTGGCCTTCGACAGCCGGATGCCGTCGATGATGCTCGCGTGATTGAGCGCGTCGGAGATGATCGCGTCGTTGTCGTCCGTCAGCGTCTCGAACAGCCCGCCGTTCGCGTCGAAGCAGGACGAATACAGGATCGTGTCCTCGGTGCCGAGAAAGGCGGACAGCCGGCGTTCGAGTTCGCGGTGCACGGTCTGCGTGCCGCAAATGAAGCGCACCGAGGCCATGCCGTAGCCGTAGCGATCGAGCGCGGCGTGCGCGGCACCGACGAGGTCCGGATGGTTCGCGAGACCGAGATAATTGTTGGCGCAGAGATTCAGGACCTGGCGGCCGTCTTCGAGCCGGACGACGGCGTCCTGGCTCGAGGCGATGACGCGCTCGCGCTTGAACAGTCCGTCGCGCTCGAGCACCGCAAGCTGGGACTCGAGCCGTTGCAGCAGGGTCTGGTCCATGGATACCCGTCGATGGCGGCAGGGCCCGGATTATACCGGCGAGCGCCAGCGCGCCTCGTATAATCCCGGGCCGGGGAGGGCCGGTGGCCGCACCAGCAAGTCGACACAACGCAACGGACGGACGGCATCGAGTCGATCGCTGGCTCTGGTTCGCGCGCTTCTTCCGCAGCCGTTCCCTCGCGAACGCCGCCGTCTCCGGCGGCAAGGTGCACGTGAACGGCGAGCGCGCCAAGCCGTCGCGCGACCTCGTGCCCGGCGACCGGCTCGACATCGCGCAGGGACCCGACATCGTGACCATCGAAGTGCGGGCGCTGCCGCACCGACGCGGGCCGGCGAGCGAGGCGGCGGCGTGCTACGAGGAAACGCCGGACAGCCGCGCGCGACGGGACGCCCTGCGCCTGCACCGCAAGCAGGAGCGGATGCTGCACGTTGCACCGCCCGGACGACCGGACAAGCGCGGGCGGCGCGCCATACGGCAGTTGCACGGCAGGGACTGAAAAGTGAACGAAACCGTCCGGCCGGCCGCGGAAGCCATCCTGTCGTCGCGGCAGGCACGGCTGTTCATCGCGCTCGCTGGACTCTTCGTCACCAATGCGCTGATCGCCGAGTTCGTCGGCGTGAAGATTTTCGCGCTCGAGGACACGCTCGGCCTCGAACCGTTCGACTGGCGCCTGTTCGGCCGGAGCGGATCGCTGTCGTTCACGGCCGGCGTAATGCTGTGGCCGATCGTCTTCATCATGACCGACATCATCAACGAGCATTTCGGCGTGCGCGGTGTGCGCCTGATCTCGTGGCTTGCGGTCGGATTCATCGGCTACGCCTTCGTGTTCGCCTATCTCGCGATCGAGCTGGCGCCGGCCGCGTGGTGGGTGTCGATCGGCGCCGATCGCGGCGTGCCGGACATGCAGGCAGCATTCGCGGCAATATTCGGCCAGGGCCTGTGGACCATCGGCGGATCGATTACCGCCTTCCTGGTCGGCCAGCTCATCGACGTCGCTCTGTTCCAGCGCATCCGGCGCGCGACTGGCGAGCGCTGGGTATGGCTGCGCGCGACCGGCTCGACCGCCGTCTCGCAACTCATCGACAGCTTCATCGTGCTCTACATCGCCTTCGTGCTCGGGCCCCAGCACTGGCCGATGCCGCTTTTTCTCGCGGTCGGCACGGTCAACTACCTGTACAAGTTGTCGATGGCCGTCGCCTTGATTCCAATGCTGTATGTGGGCAGGCGCCTGATCCGCGCCTACCTCGGAGCACGCTGATGGCCCGGCCGCGAACGCCGGCGCTCGCGGTGGACGTCGTGGTCGAGCTCCTGGACGTGCCGGGACGGCCGATCGTGCTGATCGAGCGCAGCCACCCGCCGCCGGGTCATGCGCTGCCTGGCGGATTCGTGGACGTCGGAGAAACGGTCGAGGATGCCGCGCGGCGCGAAGTACAGGAAGAGACGGGTCTCGAAGTGCGGCTCATCCGCCTGCTCGGCGTCTATTCCGAGCCGGCCCGCGATCCGCGCGGCCATACGGTCAGCATCGTCTATGTCGGCACCGCAACCGGCACGCCGCGCGCAGGCGACGATGCGGGCGCGATACTCGTCATCGACCCGGCTCGCGCGCCCGTGCTCGCATTCGACCATGCCCGCATCCTCGGCGATTACCTCGCCGAGCGCGGCTAGAATCAGGACCATGACGAACGGCCCGGCCATTCCCTTCCTGAGACGCGACGAGCGGGAATTCGAATCAGACGTCGGCGCGGCGATCAACGAGCGGTATCTTGCGGACGAGGCCGCCGTCGTCGCCGACCTGCTGGATCTTGCGCGGCTGCCCGCGTCGGACCGCGCGGCTATCCGTCGTGTCGCCACCGAACTGGTGACGGCGGCGCGCCGGCGCCGCACCGGCAAGACCGGAATCGAAGCGTTCTTGCAGCAGTACGACCTGGCGTCGCAGGAGGGCATCATCCTGATGTGCCTTGCGGAAGCGCTGCTGCGCGTTCCCGACGCCGAGACGGCCGACCGGCTGATCGCGGACAAGATTTCGACCGGCCAGTGGTCGGATTATCTCGGCGAGGCGGATTCGTTGTTCGTCAATGCCTCCACTTGGGGGCTGATGCTGACCGGACGGCTGGTTCGCACGTCCGAGGTGGAGCTGCGCGATCCGGCCTCGTTCCTGAAGCGACTGGTCACGCGACTCGGCGAGCCCGTCGTGCGCACCGCATTCCGGCAGGCGATGCGCATCATGGGACACCAGTTCGTCATGGGCCGCGACATCGGCGAAGCGCTGACGCGCTCCGGGGAAGGCGACGGGCTGCGTTACCGCTACACCTACGACATGCTCGGCGAGTCGGCGCTGACGGAACCGGACGCGGAACGATACCTCGCGTCCTACGCAGCGGCGATCGCGGCGGTCGGCGCGTCGGTGCGCCCCGGCAGTCCGCCTGCGGGCTGGCCGAGCATCTCGGTCAAGCTCTCCGCGCTGCATCCGCGCTACGAGTTCGCCCGGCAGCAGCAGGTGCTCGACGAACTCGGTCCGCGCATCGAATCGCTCGCCTTTGCCGCCGAGCGCGCCGGCATTGCGCTCACGATCGACGCCGAGGAAGCGGACCGGCTCGAACTGTCGCTGCTCCTGGTCGACCGCCTGCTGCAGCAGCCCGGTCTTGCGGACTGGGACGGGCTCGGGCTTGCGGTGCAGGCGTATTCGAAGCGCGCGCCCGACGTGCTGCGCCTTCTCGGGCGACGCGCGGACCAGACCGGGCGTGTCCTGAACGTGAGGCTGGTCAAGGGAGCGTATTGGGACAGCGAGATCAAGCGCGCGCAGGAACGCGGGCTGTCCGGCTATCCGGTATATACACGCAAGCCAAACACAGACGTCGCCTACCTAGCCTGCGCGCGCATTCTCCTGGACGGGAGCCGGCGCGTGTACCCGCAGTTCGCGACGCACAACGCGCACACTGCCGCGAGCATCCTGCACCTCGCCGCCGCACGCGGCCGCGAGTTCGAGTTCCAGCGCCTGCACGGCATGGGGGAGGAGCTCTACGCGGAACTGACGGACCCGGCGGGGCGCGGCCTGCCGTGCCGCGTGTACGCGCCGGTCGGATCGCACGAGGACCTGCTGCCATACCTGGTGCGGCGTCTGCTGGAAAACGGCGCCAATACCTCATTCGTGAACCGCATCGTTGACGAATCGCTGCCGGTCGACGAGGTCGTCGGCGATCCGCTCGCGGATGTCGAACGTGTCGGTCCGGGACCGCATCCGCGCATTCCCGCGCCGCGCGCGCTGTTCGGCCGCGAGCGGCCGAATTCCGCCGGCTTCAATCTCGCCGATGCGCGCGAACAGAAACAACTCGCGGCCGGTTGCCGCCGGGCGCTGGCGCGTCCGCTGGCGGCGGCACCGATCGTCGCCGGTCGCGAACGCGACGGCCCGCGCCGGGCCGTCATGTCGCCATCCGATCTCGATCGCGTCGTCGGCGAAGTCGCGGATGCCGATGCCGCGCTTGCCACCGAGGCGATTTCCATCGCCGCCACGGCGCAGCCCGGATGGGACGCGCTGGCCGCGACGGTCCGCGGCGCCATCCTGCGCGAGGCCGCGGACCGGCTCGAGGCGGATACCGCCCGCTTCGTCGCGATCTGCGTCGCCGAGGCTGGCAAGACCGTGCCAGACTCGATTGCCGAAGTGCGCGAGGCGGTCGACTTCCTGCGCTACTACGCGGCGCGCGCCGAGGAATCCTTCGGCCGGCCGTTGACGCTGCCGGGGCCGACCGGCGAATCGAATCGTCTCGGGTTGCGGGGTCGCGGCGTGTTTGCCTGCATCAGCCCGTGGAATTTTCCGCTCGCGATCTTTACGGGCCAGGTCACCGCGGCGCTCGCGGCGGGCAACACGGTCATCGCCAAGCCGGCCGAACAGACGCCGCTGGTTGCGGCCGAAATGGTCCGATTGCTCCACGCGGCGGGGGTGCCGGTCGATGCACTGCATTTCCTGCCGGGCCGCGGTTCGAGAATCGGGCCGGCTTTGACCGGCGACCCGCGCGTGGCGGGCGTCGCCTTCACCGGGTCGACCGAAACCGCCAGGCTGATCAATCGCAGTCTGGCGGCACACGACGGGCCGCTGCCGGTCCTGATCGCCGAGACCGGCGGCCAGAACGCGATGCTGGTCGACAGTTCGGCACTGCCGGAACAGGTCGTCAACGATGCCGTAACCTCGGCATTCAACGCGGCGGGGCAACGCTGCTCAGCGCTTCGGGTGCTGTACGTGCAGGAGGACATCGCGCCGCGGGTGCTGGAATTGCTGGCCGGCGCCATGGACCTGCTCTCGATCGGCGAGCCCGCCCTGCTGTCGACGGATCTGGGCCCCGTCATCGACGCGCCGTCGCTCGACACGCTGGAGGAGCATGCGCGTGCGATCGTCGCAGGCGCGCGCTGGCACCATCGCGCGAAGCTTCCTGCGGGTCTCGCGCGCGGCCACTATTTCGCACCGCTCGCGGTCGAGATCGACGGCATTGCGGTGCTCGAGCGCGAGGTATTCGGGCCGGTGCTGCATGTCGTGCGTTTCGCGGCCTCGAAGCTCGACGAGGCGGTCGATGCGATCAATGCAAGCGGCTTCGGCCTGACGCTCGGCGTGCACACGCGCATCGACAGCGTCGCCCGTCGCGTCGCCGCGCGCGCGCGCGTCGGCAATATCTACGTCAACCGCAACATGATCGGGGCCGTAGTCGGCGTGCAGCCGTTCGGCGGCTGCGGGCTATCGGGCACCGGCCCGAAAGCCGGCGGTCCGCACTATCTGCCGAGATTCGCGACCGAGCAGACCGTGACGATCAATACCGCCGCGGTCGGCGGCAATGCGACGCTGCTATCGCTCGGCGAGGATTGATCACATCATGCCGGTCTGAAGTCGCGCGGCCTCGGACATCATCGACTGGTTCCACGGCGGATCGAAGACGAGTTCGACATCCGCCTTGTGCACGGTCGGAACGATGAGCAGCTTGTCGCGCACGTCGTTGACCAGCACTTCGCCCATACCGCAGCCGGGCGCCGTCAACGTCATGCGCACACGGACGTCGCGCGTTCCGTCGGCATTCGGCGTGAGCGCGCACTCGTAGACGAGGCCGAGATCGACGATGTTGACCGGTATCTCCGGATCGAAGCAGGTGCGAAGCTGGTCCCACACGACGCGCGTGACGTCCTCGTCGGTGGCGCTCGCCGGCAGTTCGGGCGGTCGCAGCGGTTCCTTGCCGATGGCGTCGCCGTCGATGCCGGCGATGCGGAACAGGTTTCCTTCGACGTAGACCGTAAAGCTGCCGCCCAGCGCCTGCGTCAGGTAGCCGATGCTGCCGGTGCGGAGTTTCACTTCGACGCCCGCAGGCACGATGACGGCGCGTACGTCGCGATTGACGACGATCGGTTCCTGGTTCGAGCGGTGCATACTCATTCCGTCGTGACGGGAGCCGAAGTGCCCGCGAGCGCGGCATTCAGCGTGTGCCAGCAGAGGCTTGCGCACTTCACGCGCGCCGGAAATTCTCGTACGCCCGCGAGCGCCATCAATTTGCCGAGCCGCGGGTCGGGCGGTGCGCCGGGCGTCGTCAGCATGTGATGCATTGCCGCGAAAAGTTCCGAGGCTTCCGCGCGCGTGCGCCCGCGCACGGCTTCGGTCATCAGCGACGCGGACGCGGTGGAGATCGCGCACCCTGAGCCCGTGAATTTCAGATCCCGGATGATGTCATGTTCTACATCAGCAAACACCTGTAACTGGTCTCCGCATAAAGGGTTATTACCCTCAGCTCGATGGTTTGCCGCCGGCAGTTCGCCGCGATTGCGCGGCCGCCTGTTGTGATCGACGATCACGTCGCGGTAGAGATCGGCGAGATCCATCAGCGCAGCATCCGGATCGCTTCCAGCACGGCATCGTGCAGCGCTTCGATCTCGCCCGGCGTGTTGTATAGGCCAAACGAGGCGCGGGTCGTCGCCGGCACGCCGAAATGCTCCATGACCGGCATCGCGCAATGATGACCAGTGCGCACCGCGACGCCGCGCGAATCGAGGACGGTGCCGAGATCGTGCGGATGCACGCCGTCGACTGCGAATGACACGAGACTCGTCTTGTCGGGCGCCGTGCCGATCAGCCGGAGTCCCGGGATGCAGGCGAGGCAAGCCGTGGCCTGCGCGAGCAGCGCGTGTTCGTGCCGCGCGACCTCGGCCAGGCCCACGGACTCGAGGAAATCGATCGCGGCGGCGAGGCCGACTGCTCCGCCGACGTTCGGCGTGCCGGCCTCGAATCGGTGTGGCAGGTGATTCCAGGTGGAACCGCTGAAGGACACCTTCAGGATCATGTCGCCGCCACCCTGCCACGGGGGCATTGCCGCGAGCACGGCCTCGCGCGCATACAGGACGCCAATGCCTGTCGGGCCATACATCTTGTGCGCGGAGAACGCATAGAAATCGCAGCCAAGGGTCTGCACGTCGACGGCCAGGTGCGGCACAGCCTGTGCGCCGTCGATGACCGTCGTGACTCCCCGCGCGCGTGCGTCCGCGAGCATGCCCGCGAGCGGCAGCACGGTGCCGAGCGCATTCGAGACGTGCGCGAGCGCGACCACGCGTGTCCGCGGGCCGAGCATCCGGTGATAGGCATCGACATCGACAACGCCACGGCCGTCGATCGGCACGACCCGGAGCACCGCGCCCGTCTGCTCCGCCGCGAGCTGCCATGGGACGATGTTCGAGTGGTGCTCGAGCCAGGTCACCAGGATTTCGTCCCCTGGCCCGAGTCGCGGCCGCGCATGCGCCTGGGCGACGAGGTTGATCGCCTCCGTGGTGCCGCGCACGAACACGATCTCCGCAGTCGACGCCGCGCCGATGAACCCTCGCACCCGCTCGCGCGCGCCTTCGTATAACGCGGTCGCTTCCTGCGACAGCGTGTGGACGCCACGATGCACGTTCGCGTGGTGAGAGCGCGCGTAGTCGGCGACGGCGTCGATGACGGATTCCGGCTGCTGCGACGATGCGGCATTGTCGAGGTAAACGAGCGCATGGCCATTGATGCGGCGCGCGAGCACAGGAAAGTCGGCGCGAATCCGCGCAACGTCCCAGGACAACTGACGTCCGGCGAGCGCGGCCATCACGCCTGCTCCCGCATCAGTTCGACATCGGGCAGGATGCCCGCAACCTGCGTTGCAACAAAGTCCCGCACTTCGCGCAGCGGAATGCCGGCGAGCACGTCCTGGCAGAACGCGAAAGTCAGGAGGCTTTTGGCCGTCGCCTCGTCCAGGCCCCGAGACTGAAGGTAGAAGAACTGATCCGGGTCGAGCGTGCCGGTGGTCGCGCCGTGCCGGCAGCGCACGTCGTCGACGTGGATCTCGAGCTGCGGACGCGCGTTGATCTCCGCGAGCGGCGAGAGCAGCAGATTGCGGATGGTCTGGCTCGCGTCCGCGCCGCGCGCGGAGGGATGGACGACGATCCGGCCATTTATCGCTCCGCGCCCGCGGTCGGTCGCAATGCCGCGGTAGTCCTGCACCGTGCGGCTGCGCGCTCCGTGGTGCTGCACCTGCGTGTGAATATCGATCTGGCGGTCCTCGTCCGCCATGAACAGGCCCGCGAGCCCGCACTCGGCGGCTTCGCCCTCCAGTTCGAGTCGGAAGTTCGAGCGGATCATCCGCCCGCCGAGCACGATCAGATGCTGGTCGTATCGGCTGCCCGGGCCCTGGCGCGCGACCCAGGTCTCGACCTGCGCGGACGCAGCATTCTGCCGGTGCAGGCGCAGATGCACGACGTTCGCGGATGCGCCGATCGCGATCTCGGCAGCGAGATTGCCGAATACCGGCGCGCCGCCCAGCGACACGAATTCCTCGACCAGCGTCAGCTTGGCGCCGGCGCCGACGTCGACGACGACACGCGCGTGATGCGCGGCGGGCTTTGACGCCGTGACGACGTGCAACAGGCGCAGCGGGCGCGGGAGAACGGCGCCCGCCGCGACGCGGATAATGACGCCGCCGGCGGCAAACGCATCGGCCAGCATTGCGAAGCGGTCGTCGGCGTCCGCGGCGGGACGGCGGAGCAGAGCGAGCGCCGCGGCGGGATCATCGTCGAGCAGGGCGGCGATATCCTCGATCGCGAGACCTTCCGGCGATTCACCGGCCGACAGCGAGGCGTCGAAGCGGCCATCGACGAGCACGAGCTGGCGCGCGCCGGCGAGCGGGACGCACGCGGCCTCGACCGCGGCCGGATCGACTGCGGCCCGCGTCGCGACGTCGAAGTCGAAATCGGCGAGCCGAGCGTGATCGAGGTATTTCCAGTTCTCGTCGCGGCGGTCCGGCAGCCCGCGACCGATCAATGTGTCAAGCGCGAGACCCCGCCGGAGTGCCCATTCGGGGCCACCCGCGAGCCGCGGCGCAAGCCCCGCATGACTGGCCGCGATGCGCTCGATGGCGGTCGACCCGCTCACGCCGCCGCCGTCCCTGCCGGGATCCAGTCATAGCCACGGCGCTCGAGTTCCAGCGCGAGTTCGCGGCCGCCGCTCTTGACGATCCGCCCCCCCGCCAGCACGTGCACGCGGTCCGGCACCACGTAGTCGAGCAGCCGCTGGTAATGCGTGACGAGCACGATCGCGCGCGACGGCGAGCGCAGCGCGTTGACGCCTTCGGCGACCAGCTTGAGCGCGTCGATATCGAGGCCCGAGTCGGTCTCGTCGAGCAGCGCCAGCGTGGGCTCGAGCAGGCTCATCTGCAGGATTTCATTGCGCTTCTTCTCGCCGCCGGAAAAACCCTCGTTGACGCCGCGGTTGAGCAGCGCCTCGTCCATGCGCATCGCGGCGAGCCGCGCGCGCATCAGGTTCAGGAACTCGAAGGCATCGAGTTCGGGTTCGCCGCGATGCTTGCGCAGCGCATTCAGCGAGGCCTTCATCAGGTAGACGTTGTTGACGCCCGGGATTTCGACCGGGTACTGGAAAGCGAGGAACAGTCCTTCGCGGGCGCGCAGTTCGGGCGGCATCGCGAACAGGTCGCGGCCGAGATAGGTCGCGCTGCCCGACACCACCTCGAATCCCGGCCGGCCGGCGAGCACGCCGGTCAGCGTACTCTTGCCCGACCCATTCGGTCCCATGATCGCGTGCACCTCGCCCGCGCGTACCGTAAGCGACAGCCCGTCGAGTATCAGCCGCTCGCCGGCCTGCACCCGCAGGTCGCGAACGTCGAGGATCGTCCGGTCGTCGTCGCTCATCCCACCGCTCCTTCCAGGCTGACGGCCAGCAGGTTCTGCGCCTCGACCGCGAATTCCATCGGCAGCTCGCGGAACACCTGGCGGCAGAAACCGTTGACGATCATGTTGACCGCGTCCTCCGCCGCGATGCCGCGTTGCAGGCAGTAGAACAGCTGGTCGTCCGAGATCTTCGACGTCGTCGCCTCGTGTTCGACGACGGCCGTCGGATTGCGCACCTCGATGTACGGGAACGTATGTGCGCCGCAGCGATCGCCCATCAGCAGCGAGTCGCACTGTGTGTAATTGCGTGCGCCGTCGGCGCCCGGCAGCACCTTGACCAGCCCGCGATATGCGTTCTGACCGTGACCCGCGGAAATCCCCTTGGAGATGATCGTCGAGCGCGTGTTCCGGCCCATGTGGATCATCTTGGTGCCGGTGTCCGCCTGCTGGTGGTGATTCGCGAGCGCGACCGATCGGAACTCACCGACCGAACCGTCGCCGCGCAGGATGCAGCTCGGATATTTCCAGGTAATGGCCGATCCGGTCTCGACCTGGGTCCACGAGATCTTCGAATTGCGACCGCGGCAGTCGCCGCGCTTGGTGACGAAGTTGTAGATGCCGCCGACGCCGTTCTCGTCGCCGGGATACCAGTTCTGCACCGTCGAATACTTGATCTCGGCGTCGTCCAGCGCGACGAGTTCAACGACCGCCGCGTGGAGCTGATTCTCGTCGCGCATCGGCGCCGTGCAGCCCTCGAGATAGCTGACGTGGGATCCTTCCTCCGCGATGATCAGCGTGCGCTCGAACTGGCCGGTCTTCGACGCGTTGATCCGGAAATAGGTGGACAGCTCCATCGGGCAGCGCACGCCCTTCGGGACGTGGACGAACGAACCGTCGGTGAAGACGGCGGAATTGAGCGCCGCGTAGAAATTGTCCCCGACCGGCACGACGCTGCCAAGATAGCGCTCGACGAGCTCGGGGTGCTTGTGCACGGCCTCGGAAAACGGGCAGAAAGTGACGCCCGCCTCGGCGAGGCGCTCCTTGAACGTCGTTGCCACGGATACGCTGTCAAACACCGCATCCACCGCGACGCCGGCGAGTCTTGCGCGTTCGTGCAGCGGGATGCCGAGCTTGTCGTAGGTTTCAAGCAGCTTCGGGTCGACATCGGCGAGCGACTTCGGCCCGTTACCGCTCTGTTTCGGCGCGGAGTAATACGAGATCGCCTGGAAATCGATCGGCGGGTAGTGGACGTGCGCCCACGCGGGCTCGGACATGCGCAACCAGCGGCGGAATGCCTTGAGCCGCCAGTCGAGCATGAACGCCGGTTCGCCCTTCTTGACGGAGATCATCCGGATGACGTCCTCGTCGAGGCCCGGAGCCACGGTGTCGCTCGCGATGTCCGTGACGAATCCGTGCCGGTACTTGCGTGCGACCAGCGATTCCAAGTCCGTCGGATGGGACGACATGCGCGGGTCCCCGCTCAGCCGCGCACCAGCGGGCGCGAACCCGGCGGCGTGCGGTTGCTGAATGACGGTACGATGGCGGGCACATCGCGGCGCAGCAGTTCATCGAGACTCACGTCCGTGAGCGCGCGGCGGATCGCGAGACTGATGCGCTGCCAGCCATGGCCGACGAGGCAGGTCGCTTCGATGCCGCAGATCCCGCTGCCATTCGAGCATTCCGTCAGCGCGACCGGACCCTCGACGGCATCGATGATGTCCGCCGCGCTGATCTCGGCGGTGGGCCGGGTGAGCTGGTAACCGCCGTGCGCGCCGCGCATGGAGCGCACGAGGCCCGCGTGCTGCAGTTCCTTGAGCAGTTTGCTGACGGTCGGCAGACCGATGCGCGTGCGGCCGGCGATGTCCGCGGCGCTCGCGAGTCCGCCGTTGGCGAGACTCGCGAGGATCACGGTTGCGTAATCGGTCAGGCGGCTGATGCGCAGCATGTCGGCACTCTCCACGGCCCTGGAAACATACAGTACGATTTTAGTACTATTACGCCTGCAAGGGTAGAGGGCGGCGTTCCTCTGGTATTCTCTGCGCCCCGAACGGAGGACCCGGATTCATGGACAGCCTCGAACTCGATACGAATGCCGCTGCGATGGTCGGTGCCGGCAAGGGCATCCTGGCGGCGGACGAATCGACCGGTACGATCAAGAAGCGCTTCGACAAGATCGCCCTGGAATCGACCTTCGAATCCCGCCGCGCCTATCGCGAGCTCCTGTTCACTGCGCCGGATGCCGAACGGCACATTTCCGGCGTGATCCTCTACGACGAGACATTGCGGCAGCAGACGGCGGACGGCCGACCGTTTCCCGCGCTCCTGGCCTCGCGCGGCATCCTGCCCGGCATCAAGGTCGACGCGGGCGCCAAGGCGCTCGCGGGCTTTCCCGGCGAAACGGTGACCGAGGGTCTCGACGGCCTGCGCGAGCGCCTCGCCGAGTATCGTGGGCTCGGTGCGCGGTTCGCGAAATGGCGCGCGGTCATCGACGTCGGCGCCGGGATTCCGACGCCGTTCGCGCTCGAAGCCAATGCGCACGCGCTCGCGCGCTACGCCGCACTCTGCCAGGAGGCCTCGATCGTCCCGATCGTCGAGCCCGAGGTACTGATGGACGGCGACCACACGATCGCTCGCTGCGAAGAGGTCACCGACGCGACGCTCGAACTCGTGTTCGACGCACTGTTTCGCCACCGCGTGCGCCTCGAGGGCATGGTGCTGAAGCCGAACATGGTGATTGCCGGAAAGAAGTGCCCGACGCAGGCGTCGCCGCAGCAGGTGGCCGACGCGACCGTCCGCTGCCTGAAGCGCCGCGTGCCGTCGGCGGTGCCCGGCATCGCGTTTCTGTCGGGCGGGCAGAGCGAAGCGGAGGCTACGTTGCACCTGTCCCTGATGAATCGCGCCGTTGCGCTGCCATGGCAGCTTTCGTTCAGCTACGGCCGTGCGTTGCAGCAGAGCACGCTCGACGCCTGGCAGGGCAAGGGTTCGAATGTTGCCGCGGCCCAGCGCGTCTTCCTGAAGCGCGCGCGCCTGAATGGTCTGGCGCGCGGCGGCCGATACGAATCCGCGATGGAACAGGCGGCGGCCTGAAGCCGCGCCAGACGCCTCCCAACGTGAGCAATATTTCGCGTCGCGAAGCCGGCGTCGTGACCGCAGACGCCATCGTACGCGTGCGCGATCTGCATTACTCGGTGAGCGGCCGCTCGATTTTCGATGGCATCGATCTCGACATCGCGCGCGGCGCGGTGACCGCGGTGATGGGTCCGAGCGGCACCGGCAAGACGACGTTGCTGCGTCTGATCACGGGGCAGATATTCGCGAATCGCGGCCTGGTCGAGGTCGAAGGCAAGGACGTCGGCAAGCGAAGCCGCGCGGAAATCTACCTCATGCGACGGCGCATGGGCATGCTGTTCCAGAATGGCGCCTTGTTGACCGATCTCAACGTCTACGACAACGTCGCTTTTCCACTGCGCGAACACACGCGGCTGCCGGAGAGGCTGCTGCGGCACGTCGTGCTGACCAAGCTGCAGGCCGTCGGCCTTCGCGGTGCCTGGCAGCTAATGCCGGCGGAACTTTCCGGCGGCATGGCGCGCCGCGTCGCCATCGCGCGCGCGATCGTCATGGACCCGGAACTGCTCATCTACGACGAGCCGTTCGTCGGGCTCGATCCGATCTCGATGGGCGTCGTGCTGCGCCTGATCCGCCGGCTCAATGACACGCTCGGCCTGACCAGTGTCGTCGTTTCGCACGATGTGCGCGAAGTGTCGGCCGTCGCCAATCGACTCTATCTGCTGTCGGAGGGCAAGGTGGTCGCTTCCGGGCCGCCGGAGGCGCTCGCAAGCGACAGTGACCGCGAGGACGTGCGCCAGTTCATGCACGGACTGCCCGATGGTCCGGTGCCATTTCACTACCCGGCGCCCGATTACGATCAGCAGTTGCAGCAGGTTCCCTGATGCTGCCGGCCATCCTGCGCGAACTGTGGCAAAGCCTGCGCGAAGCGCTCATCGCACTCGGCGGCTATGCGCTGTTCGCCGCGCGGCTTCTCGCCGAGACGCCGCGGGCACTGCTGCGTTTCCGCCTGGTCATCGACCAGCTGCACAACGCGGGCACGCTGTCGCTCGTAATCATCATGTTGTCGGGACTGTTCGTGGGCATGGTGCTGGGATTGCAGGGCTTCGACCTGCTCGAGCGCTTCGGTTCGGAGGAATCGCTCGGCACCGCGGCCGCCCTCGGTCTCCTCAAGGAACTCGGTCCGGTGGTAACGGCACTGCTGTTCGCCGGCCGCGCCGGCACGGCGCTCGCCTCCGAACTCGGCCTGATGCGCGCGACCGACCAGATCGCGGCGATGGAGATGATGGCCGTCGATCCGGTGCGCCGGGTCGTGATGCCGCGCTTCCTCGGGGGCGTATTCGCGATGCCGTTGCTCGCCGCGATATTCAGCATGATCGGCATCTACGGGGCACAGCTCGTCGGCGTGCAGCTGATGGGGGTCGATTCCGGCCAGTTCTGGTCGCAGATGCGCGGCGCGGTCGAGATCGGCGACGTGATGGAGGGCGTGGTCAAGAGCGCCGTGTTCGGCGTCGCCTGCAGCCTGATCGCCGTGCATGAAGGTTATCATTCGGTACCGACGGCCGAAGGCGTCGGCCGCGCGACGACCCGCACCGTCGTGATTTCATCCGTGGTCGTGCTGCTGCTCGACTACATGCTGACCGCGGCAATGCGGTAAGGAGTCTCGTCATGCGCCAGTCGCGCGCCATCCTGCTGGGTACCGGGCTGTTCGTGCTGCTCGGTTTCGCCGCGCTGTTCTTTCTCGTCACGCAGATCACTAGCCGCGAATTCGGGCTCGGCGACTCGGGCTATCGCGTGAGCGCTTTGTTTGATCAGGTCGGCGGCCTGAAGCCAGGTGCGCCGGTATCGATGTCGGGCGTCACGATCGGCCGCGTCGAGTCGATCGCCTATGATTTCAACGAATACCGCGCCCGCGTGACGCTGCGCATCGACAAACAGTACGACCGGATCCCGGAAGACAGCGATGCCGGCATCCTGACAGCGGGACTGCTCGGCGGGCAATACGTCGGCATCGGCCCGGGAGGTTCTGAAACCTTTTTGAAGGACGGGGCTCATATAGAGTTCACGCAGTCCGCCATCGTGCTCGAAAACCTGATCAGCAAGTTCCTGTTTTCGAAGGCGGCTGAAAAACCCGAAGCAGAATCCACGGAGGAATCCGCCCCATGATC
This sequence comes from uncultured Gammaproteobacteria bacterium, assembly GCA_963839885.1. Classification (GTDB taxonomy): domain Bacteria; phylum Pseudomonadota; class Gammaproteobacteria; order Steroidobacterales; family Steroidobacteraceae; genus SCUD01. Next base: position 55,600 of record CAWIWZ010000014.1, on the reverse strand, counting down.
CGACAGGCCGCATCCCGACTCTGCTGCCTCCTGGCGTTGTTCGCCGGAAGCACTGTGCTGGCCGCTGACGCGGTACCGGGCCCCACGCCGCAGGAGCTGATCGAAACGACGGCGAAACGGATGCTCGACGCGCTCGACGCCGATCGCGATGCGGCACGCAAGGATCCCAGGCGCGTCGAGCAACTGGTCGAGGAGATCCTGCTGCCGGGATTCGACACCGACGAATCGGCCCGGCGCGTGCTGGGCACCCATTGGACCCGGGCGAGTCCGGAGGACCGCCAGCGCTTCATCGACGCGTTTTACCATTCGCTGCTGCGCAATTACGGCTCGGCACTCGCCGAATTCACCGCCGACCGCATGGTCGTGCTGCCGTTTCGCGGCGACCTCTCGACCGGCAATGCGACAGTCCGGACCGAGGTGAAGCGCAAGGACGGCACGCGCGTGCCGGTCAATTACACGCTCCATGCGACGCCGGAAGGCTGGAAGGCCTGGGACGTGACGATCGAAGGCATCTCGTATGTGCGGAATTTCCGCAACGACGTCGGCGCGGAGATCGCCAAGAACGGCCTGACCGCGGTGATCGAACGGCTCGAGCGCGAGAACAAGAGCGACGCGCCGGCGGCCAAGCGCTGAGGCCGGAATGCCCGTCACCACAGCGCTTCAGGACCGCGGCGATGGCCGCTTCTCGTTGTCAGGCGACCTCGTCTTCGAGAATGCGGCGCGCGTGCTGGAAGAGGGTGATGCCGCCTTTGTCGGGCATCCGCGGGTAGAAGTCGATCTCGCGGAAGTCGGCCGTGTCGACAGCGCCGGTCTCGCGCTGCTGCTCGAATGGGCGGTCGCGGCGCGCGCCGCGGGACGCGTCGTCAGTTACCGCAATCTGCCGTCCGGGGTCTCCGCACTCGCCGGCATCAGCGATGTCTCAGAAATGCTCGACGAGACCGCGTCCGCCGGCTGATCCCCGGCGCCGGCCGGTTCGTCGGACTCCTCGTCCGGCAGCGGTTCCTCTTCATCCGGCACGTCCCCGTCCTTGACCTGGTATTCGCGCCGCTGCAGCCAGGCGTTACGTACGAATGCGTAGGGATCGAACGCCCTCTGGAGCGGCGGGTCGAGCGAGAGCAGCGATGCGCGTCCATCGATCACGCTCAGCACGCCGATCACGACGCGCTCTTCTGTCTCGAGGTCGAGCTGCACGCGCAGATCTGTCTGTCGGTCGACCACGAAGGCCGGCGCGTCGCGCATCGTCGACGGCCCGAGCAACGGCAGCACGAGATACGGGCCCGGCGGCACGCCCCAGCGCCCCAGCGTCTGGCCGAAATCCTCGTCGTTGCGCGGCATGCCGATGTCCGAAGCGGGGTCCAGCATGCCGGCGAGGCCGAGCGTCGAATTGAGCACGAAGCGGCCGAGGTCGACGGCCGCGTCCTTCAGCTTGAGCTGCAGCAGGTCGTTGACGATCGTCGTCGGAAAGGCGAGATTCGTCAGCACGTTGCTGATGCCGGTGCGGACGACCTGCGGCACGTGCTTCTGATAGCCCTTCGCGACCGGCTTCAGGACCGCGCGGTCCACGGCGTCGTTGAAGCGGTACGTGCCGCGGTTCCAGCGCTCCAGCGGATCCCCCGGCGTCCCGGTTCCGGTGGTCGCGCAACCGGCGCAGAACATCAGCAATGCCGTGCCCAGGCAGGCGCGGAAGTGGACGATCATCAGCGGGTCCTTCGGGCCGATCGAAGGCTCGATTCTAGCCGGTGCGATCGTCGTCGGGCGGCGGATTCGTCGGTTCCGCCAGTTCGCGGGCTCGCTTGCCTTTCGGCAGATATTCCTCGAGTTCCCGGATGCGCGCGTCGAAACGCTCGCGCTGCACCGCATTGAGGCCCGGCACCGCCTGCGCGAGGCGCAGCTGCCCGATCGCGAGCATCAGGTCGCCGCTGATTACGTGGTATTCGGACATGTAGTAATAGGAATCCGCGACGTCGCCCGCGGCATTGGCCGCGAGGGCCGTGAAGCGGGCCTGCTCGGCGGTTGGCGGCACGTTGTTGAACAGGTCGAGCAGGACGACATGCGCCTGGCGCGCATCGCCGCTCTGCATCAGCGTCCCGGCGTAGCGCATCGTCACCGGGACGCTGCGCGGAAACAGCTTCATCGCTTCGCCCAGGGTCTCGCGCGCGCCGTCCACGTCGCCCGCGGCGAGCTCTGCTTCGCCAAGCGTCGTGTGGTAGAGCGTCACGTCCGGGCGCCGTTCGAGCAGCGTGCGCAGCGCAGGGATGGCCTCCCTTGGCGCACCGGCGCGCATCAGGGCCAGCGCGCGGCCGTATTGTTCGGCCTCGGTGGACGGCAGGTCGGCGCCCTGCGCGCTGAAATAGAGATCTCGAAAGCGGGTATCGGGTGGCATCGACTGGACACTCAGTCGTTCGCGGATCAGCGCGTAGCTGGTGCTGTCCTGCACGCGCGGCCGCTCGAGCTGCTCAGCGCGGTCGCGGGTTTCGGCGATGCGCTCGGTGCTGACCGGGTGCGTCCGCAGCAACGGCGGAATATTGCTGCCGGCGCTGCCCGATTTCTGCTGCATGGTCCAGAAGAAATCCGGCATCGCGACCGGATCGAATCCCGAAGCGGCAAGGATGCCGATACCGACGCGGTCCGCCTCGCTTTCGTTCGCGCGCGTAAAGTTGATCTGCTGCTGCGCCGCGAGGCCCTGAGCCGCGGTCATGGTGCCGATCAGCGCATCACTCGGAAGTCCCGTCGTGGCGCCAATCAGGATCGCGGCCAGCATTGCCGCCATCGACGCCATGTTGGAGCGGCCAGCGCTCTGGATCGAGCGGGCGAGGTGCCGCTGTGTGACGTGCGCGATTTCGTGCGCGAGCACGCCGGCGAGTTCGCTTTCGTTCCGTGTCGCCTTGATGAGCCCGGCATTGACGCCGATGAAGCCGCCCGGCAGCGCGAACGCATTGATGCCGGTGTCCTTGACCGCGAAGAACGTGAATCGATGGGCGCCCTCGTGCGCATGGCTCGCGAGGCGCATGCCGACCGACTGGAGGTATTCCGTGATCTCGGGATCGTCGACGATCTGTCCGGCGTCACGCAAGCTGCGGACCACCATCAGCCCGATCTTGTATTCGTCGATCAGCGACAGCGTCGTGCTCGCCGGCGTGCCGATGTCGGGCAGGTCGCTGCCCGGAGTCTGGGCCGCGGCGGGCGCGCCGCCGACGGCGATCAGCAGCGACAGGAGCAGGGCAAGCGCGCGCATCGCGGGAATCCCGGGCGGGTGGTGCGGGTTCGACCGCGCTTGCCTGGCATCGTTCGCAGGATCCGGAGTCAAAGCGCCTCGGATGCAAAGTCGGCGAGACGCGAGCGCTCGCCGCGCACGAGCGTCACGTGGCCGGCGTGCTGCCAGCCACGAAAGCGGTTGACGACGTAGGTCAGTCCGGATGTCGTTTCGGTCAGGTAGGGCGTGTCGATCTGCGCGATATTGCCGAGGCACACGAGTTTCGTGCCGGGACCTGCGCGCGTGACGAGGGCTTTCATCTGCTTCGACGTCAGGTTCTGCGCCTCGTCGAGGATCAAGTAGCGGTTCAGGAAAGTGCGGCCGCGCATGAAATTCAGCGAGCGGATCTTGATCCGGTGACGCAGCAGGTCCTGCGTCGCGGCGCGTCCCCAGCTGCCGCCTTCCTGACCCTGGGTCAGCACCTCGAGGTTGTCCATCAGTGCGCCCATCCAGGGCTCCATCTTTTCCTCTTCCGTACCGGGCAGGAAGCCGATGTCCTCACCGAGCGGAATGGTCACTCGCGTCATGATGATTTCGCTGAAGCGGTTGGTCTCGAGCGTCTGCACGAGGCCCGCCGCGAGCGCCAGCAGCGTCTTGCCGGTGCCGGCAGGCCCGAGGATCGTGACGAAATCGATTTCGGGATCGAGCAGCAGGTTGAGCGCGAGATTCTGCTCGCGATTCCGCGCCGTGATGCCCCAGACCGCGTGCCGCTCGCCGCGGAAGTCGTGGACGACTTCGAGCGTCGCGACTTCGCCATCGATCGAGCGGACGATCGCTTCGAACGCATCGCCCGCCGTATCGAACAGGAACAGATTCGGGTGCCATTCACGCACCAGCGGCCCGCGGACGCGATAGAAGGTGCGCGCCTGGTCCTGCCATGACTCGACATCGTTGCCGTGCGTCTCCCAGAATTCCGCCGGCAGCGCCGTGACGCCGGTGAACAGCAGGTCGGCGTCCTCGATCGTGCGGTCGTTGAAGTAGTCCTCCGCGTGCACGCCGAGGATCGCTGCCTTGATGCGCAGGTTGATGTCCTTCGACACGAGCGTCACGCGCGTGCCGGGCAGCTCCATCTGCAGCGCCAGCGTGTAACCGAGCAGCGCATTGTCGACGCCCTGGCCGGGCAGCGTGTCGGGCAGTCCCGCAGCGAGGCGCCGCGTCTGGAAGTACAGTCGGCCGGTCGGCGGCTTCTTGCCGTGGTTTCCCGATCGCCCGGTCGGCAGCTCGAGACCGCGATCGATCTCGTCTTTCGTCGCGTTTGCCATCAGTTCGTCCAGGAAGCGACTGACCTGTCTGACATTTCGCGCCGATTCGGAGAGGCCCTTCTTGCCAGCGTCGAGCTCCTCGAGCACGCCCATCGGCAGGTAGATGTCGTGCTCCTCGAAGCGGAAGATCGCGGCGGGATCGTGCATCAGCACGTTCGTGTCAAGAACGAATGCGCGCCGTGCGCCCTTTGCGGAACGGGCCTTGATCATACGGGCCTCAAATTTCGCGCGCCGCTTCGAGGACCTGCTCCGCATGGCCGGCGACCCGCACCTTGCGCCATTCGCGATGCACCACGCCTTTGGCGTCGATCAGGAAAGTGCTGCGTTCGATGCCCATCATTTTCCTGCCGTACATGTTCTTCTGCTTCCAGACGCCGAACAGGGAGGCGATCGCGTGATCCTCGTCCGATCCGAGCTCGAATGGAAACTTCATCTTGGCGCGGAACCGGCGGTGCGACTCGAGCGTGTCCGTTGAAATGCCGAGTATCGACACGCGCGCACGGCGGAAGGCCGGGGCGAGGTCGCGGAAATCCGCCCCTTCCAGCGTGCATCCGGGCGTGTTGTCGCGCGGATAGAAGTAGACCACCAGGCCGCCCTCGCGACGGTCGCGCGAGCGGAACTCGCCGGCGGTCGTCGGCAGCGTGAAATCCGGCAGCTTGTCGCCGACGCTGAGCCCGGGCATCGCGCGTCAGTTCTTGACCGGCTCGAGGATTGCGTCGAGGTTCATCTGGTCGCAGAAGTCCATGAACTCCTCACGCAGGGCGCCGACATGGATCCGGGTCGGCACGTTGATGACCATGTAGACCGAGAACATCTGCGCGCCTGTGTGAGCGGCGGCATAGCTGCGCGTCGACAGTTCGCCGATGTCGATTCCGCGCGACGAGAAAAAGCCGGACAGGCCTGACACGATTCCAGCCTGGTCGATGCAGACGACGTCGACGGAATAGGGAACCATGTCCTCGCGCACCGGTCGCGGCGCCGTGCGGCGTACCTGGATCGTCACGCCGGAGGTCTCCGCGAGCTTGCCGAGGTCGGTCTCGATGCGCGCGATGGAATGCCAGTTGCCGGCGATTAGCAGCAGCATCGCGAAATCGGAACCCAATGCCGTCATGCGGCTTTCGCTGATGCTGCCGCCGCAATCCGCGACAATTCTCGACAGATCATGGACCAGCCCGATGCGGTCGTCGCCAATGGCTGAAATTGCGATGAATTGCTTCATTCGGAGGGAGGGAACGCGGGCGTGGCGGCCAGTTTACCGGTTACAGGCGGGCGATGATATCGCGGTCGACGTGCGGCTTGCGTCCGCCTCCCGCGCGCCAGTACGATCCCGCGTCCGGTTCCGGCAGGCCGGCCGGGAGGTACGATGTTTCGCGGCAGTCTTGTCGCCCTGGTGACGCCGATGACGGAAACCGGCGACGTGGATCACGTCGCGTTCGGGCGACTGCTCGACTGGCATGTGCGCGAAGGCACGGACGGCGTCGTCGTCTGCGGCACGACCGGCGAATCGCCGACGGTTTCCGCGAATGAGGCGGCGGAGCTCCTGCAGATCGCGGTGCAGCGGCTGGGCGGCCGCATGCCGGTGATCGCAGGCACTGGCGGCAACTCGACCGCCGAAGCCGTCGAGCGTACCCGCGCCGCCTGCGAACTGGGCGTCGACGGCGTGCTGGTCGTGACACCTTATTACAGCCGGCCGCCACAGGAAGGGCTGTACCGGCACTTCCACATGGTCGCAGACGCGGCCAGCGTGCCGCTCCTGCTCTACAACGTGCCGTCGCGCACAGCCTGCGACCTGCTGCCCGAGACGGTCGAGCGGCTAGCAAGCCACCCGCAGATCATCGGCATCAAGGAAGCGACCGGCAGCGTGGAACGCGGCGCGGAGATCCTGCGCCGCTGCGGCGACGATTTCCTGCTGTTGTCCGGCGACGACGCGACCTGTCGGGAACTCATTGCCGCGGGCGCGCAGGGCGTGATCACGGTGACCGGCAACGTCGCTCCGCGCCTGATGCACGACATGATCGAAGCAGCCCTGGCCGGCGATCAGGACGCAGCCCGGGAACTCGACGAAAGGCTCAGGGGTCTTCACACTGCGCTCTTCGTCGAGTCGAATCCGATTCCGGTCAAGTGGGCCCTTGGCCGGCTCGGCCTGATCGGGAGGGGGATCCGCCTGCCACTGGTCGAGCTTGCGGATGCGCATCGGGATACCGTGATTGCGGCCTTGCGCCGCGCTGGAGTGCACGAGTCATGACCGGGACTATTCGATGGGGCGCGATGATGGCGGTCTGTCTGGCGACGGCCGGATGCGGCCTGCTCCGGGACCCCGAGAGCGGTTGTGGAAAACCGTTGCCTTACCAGTCGGCCGAAGAAGCCGCGCCGCTTCGCGTGCCCGCCGGCTCGGACATACCCGACACGCGCAATGCCTTGCACATCCCCGAAGTCCAGGCACCCGAACGTCCAGTGGCCGCCACCACCTGCCTCGATTACCCACCCAAGTACGGCCCGCCGCCACAGCGCAGCGAGTGACCCCGGCGTTGAAACGGCTGTGGTTCTCAACGACCGCACGGGTACTGTCGGATCACGCTTACTTCGACATGAGCGACCGAACACGGCTCCGCAGGCCGACCCGCTGATATGCCAACGGTGAGTGATTTGCTGTAATCGCGGCGTTCCTTCTGTTTGACATGGACGTCAATTATGGCAATACGCTGCAGGGTCCTCGCATTCTTCTTGCTGCCGGTCTTTCTCGCCGCCTCGTGCGCCAGCGCGCCCGAGCGTCCGGTCGAGGAACTGACGCGTGCGAAAACCGTGATTGACCAGGCGGAGAAGTCCGGGGCGCCGCGCTTTGCGGCTGCGGAACTCGAGCGCGCCCGCAGCAAGCTCAATGCCGCCGAAACGGCGGCGTCGGAAGGTGAGACGGAGACCGCGCGGCAATTGGCAGCGGAAGCGGCGGTGGATGCCGAATACGCCGCGGCACTGGCTGCAGCGGGCGAAGCGAAGCAGGCCGCGGAGGAGGTTGCGAAGAGTGTCGAGTCGCTGCGCGACGAAGCGGCCCGCAAACCCGACGGCAGCGTCACGGACCGGCCATAAGGAGCAGTTGTGAAGTCTGCATATTTTCCTGTCGTTGCCGCCCTCACCCTGTTCGCGGCGTGTGCCACTACGCCGGAACGCGTGCCCCAGCTCGAGGATGCCCGCGCCAAAGTTCAGGCGCTGGCGCAGGATCCCATGGTGCAGGAAGCCGCGAGCCGGGAATTGGCGGCCGCGCGCAATACCCTGCAGCAGGCAGAAACTGCACTTGAGCAGCGCGAGCCAGTGGCACGCGTGACGCATCTCTCCTATCTGGCCGCCCGGAACGCCGACATCGGCCAGGCGCGCATCGATGAAGCACGGTCCCGCGAAGCCGTGAGTAAAGGGGAGGCGGAGCGAAACCGCGTGCTGCTCGCGGCTCGCTCACAGGAGGCTACCGTCGCAAGGCAACAGGCAGAGACCGCCAGGGAGGAGACTTCCGCGGCGCAACGTGCGCTGGCGGAATTGCAGGCCAAGCCCACCGAGCGCGGCATGGTGCTGACGTTGGGCGACGTGCTGTTCGATACAAATGAAGCGACATTGAAACCGGGAGCCATGCTGGCAATGGACCGCATCGCCAATTTCCTCGAGGAGAGCGCCGATACGCGGGCAATCATCGAAGGGCATACGGACAGTACCGGTTCGGACGCATACAACCAGGAACTTTCGCAGCGCCGTGCCAGGTCCGTCGCTGATGAACTGGTGAGCCGCGGTATTGCTTCAAGCCGCTTCGAAGTGATTGGCCGCGGCGAGGCGTTTCCGGTCGCCGGTAACGACACCGCGGCCGGCCGTCAGCAGAATCGCCGCGTCGAAATCGTGTTCTCGGACCAATCCGGAAAATTCAGCCAAGGCGCCGGCAGCACCCCTCAATAGCGTCCGGATGACGCCCGGAAGTTGCTCCATTGTCCGTCGTCCGGTAGGCTTCGCCGCCGCGGAGAGGTGGCCGAGCGGTCGAAGGCGCTGGACTGGAATTCCAGTAATACCCACAAGGTATTCGTGGGTTCGAATCCCACCCTCTCCGCCAGTTGCTCAATTTTCCCGATCGCCGGGATCGCGCATCTTTCCGCCGGCGGTGACCGATTCGTAGGCGCGGGCGAACGCGACCAGGAACACGGCCGGCAGACCGCTGTCGCCGCTCTGCACCGTCGCGCGGAACAGGTCACGATAACGGCTCCAGAGCCTGGCCTGCAGATCTGCACCACCTGCACTCGGCGTGCGCCGGCCCAATTGTTCCTCGAGCGCGTCCGGATCGAGTTTCCCTATGACCGCCGCGAGCGCCTCGCGCAGCGCCGCTGCAATGGCGATCTCGTGGTGACGCGCACGCGCAAACTGGCTGCGCACTTCGTCGATCGCACGCGTGTTGTCCGGCCCGCGTCCGGCCAGCATCATTTCGAGGATCTGTTCCACCGCCGCGATTTGGACGAGCGGGCTGGTCGCATCGCGCCGGCGCGCGCCGGAGGAAATGCCGAATTCCCCGGCGAAATCCGCGCGCGTGCGTGCAAGCTCGGTGAAACCGACCAGCGTTTCGCGCAGCAACTGGCCGGCATGCTGCAGAGAGCTTGAACGCATCTCCGCCGGAAGGGCGAGCGGGTCGATTCCGGCGCCCTTGCAGAGCGCGACGATGCCTGGCCACAACTCCTGTTCCTCGGCGCGCGCGCGACGCGGCGCGGGCGCGGGGGGGCGGGCGGCGGGCGGCAGGTACGCGGCGCGCACCGCGGCGCGCGGCGGGCGGGAACGAGCGCGGCTCGCGCTCTCGACGGCCTGTCGCTACGAGGGCCTTGACCTCCATCGACATGTCGAGATCCGCGTCGCTGATCGGAGGCCGTTCAAGCTGTTCGCGCGGCAGAAAATCGTTGCCGCCGGAGATTTCGACCTCGATCTCGAATTCGCCGATGCGTATCCGGTCGCCGGGCGCAGCTGGTGCAGGCGATCGGGGCCGAGCGCATCTTCCGCGTCGTTGACATAGTGCCGTTCGTGCTCGTGTCGCGCAGCCACCAGATGCCGCCGCGATGCTCGATCTCGGCGTGGCGGCCGGACACGTAGCGGTCCGGATCCCGGAGCACCCAATCGTTGCTTTCGTGGCGCCCGATGCGCCCGCCATTGACGCCGAACGTGCAGCGCGGATTCAGACCGGCAGTTGCCGCGTTGTCGCTGACGATTTTCAGCCTGAGCGCCATTAGCGAGATGCGGCTGGACGGCCGCATCGCGCCTGCCTGGACCGGTATAATAGCGCGCTCCCGCGAGGACGACCCGCACTCCGAACATGGCCGCAAGTCACTTATTCAGGATCGTGTTCATCAATCAGGGCAAGGTCTACGAGATCTACGCCCGGAAGGTGAGTCACGGCGGCCTGTTCGGCTTCGTCGAGGTCGAGGAACTGGTGTTCGGCGAGCGCAGTAGTGTGGTCGTCGACCCGGCCGAAGAGCGCATCAAGTCGGAATTTGCCGGCGTCAAGCGGAGCTACCTGCCGCTGCATGCGATCATCCGCATCGACGAGGTGCAGAAACATGGCGTCAGCAAGATCAGCGTGCTCGAAGGCGGCAATGTCGCCCAGTTTCCGGTCACCCTGTATCCCGCCGGAAGCGATCCGGGCGTGAAGCGCTGACGGCTTGATGCTGCTGTTCCGGGGCGCACCCGCACTCTCCGCATTCCGCATCGAGAGGCTGCTTGCGACGATCGCGGGCTTCGCGCCGTCGATCCGCGGTCTGCGTGCCGACTACCTGCACTTCGTCGACACATCGCGACCGCTGACGCCCGCCGAGCGTGCGCGTGCTCGAACGCCTGCTCGACTACGACGCCTCGGCGCCCGACGAACCGCGCGGACGGACGCCTGCTCGCCGTGCCACGGCCCGGCACGATCTCGCCGTGGTCGTCGAAGGCGACCGACATCGCGCACGTCTGCGGGCTCGACGCGCTGCGCCGCATCGAGCGCGGGCGCCGTGGCGCATCGACGCCAGCGACGATCGGCCGGCGCCGGCCTGGGCCGCGATCGCCGGCGTGCTGCACGACCCGATGACGGAGACGTGCTGACGCACGCTGCGGACGCCGCGCGACTCTTCGAGCGCAGCGCCGGGCCCGCTCGGGCGCATCGCGCTCGGCGGCCGATGCCGCGGCCGCGCTCGCGCGCGGCGAATGCGGCGCTCGGTCTCGCGCTCTCGGATGACGAGATCGCCTATCTCGCGGACGTATTCGCGCGAGCTCGGCCGCGATCCGACGGACGTCGAGCTGATGATGTTCGCGCAGGCGAACAGCGAGCATTGCCGGCACAAGATCTTCAATGCCGACTGGCCTCGACGGCGGCGCGAAGCCGCGCTCGCTGTTCGCGATGATCCGCAACACGCACGCACAGCATCCCGGCGGCGTGCTGTCGGCGTACAGCGACAACGCGGCCGTGATCGCGGGCCGCGAGCCGCGCGCTTCTTTGCCGCGATGCCGCGAGCGGCAGCATGTCAGGCTGGCGCGACGAGCCGGTCGACATCCTGATCAAGGTCGAGACCCACAATCACCCGACGGCGATCTCGCCGTTCCCCGGCGCGGCGACCGGCTCGGGCGGCGAAATCCGCGACGAAGGCGCGACCGGGCGCGGCGCGAAGCCGAAAGCCGGACTCGTCGGCTTCACCGTCTCGAACCTGCGCATCCCGGGTTTCGTGCAGCCGTGGGAGGCGCGACCACGGCAAGCCCGCGCGCATCGCGTCCGCGCTCGACATCATGATGGAGGGCCCGCTCGGCGCGGCCGCCTTCAACAACGAGTTCGGCCGGCCCGGCATCCTCGGCTACTTCCGCACATTCGAGCAGCGCGTCGCACGGCGGATCGCGGCGCGACGTCCGCGGCTACCACAAGCCGATCATGATCGCGGGCGGACTCGGCAACGTGCGGCGCGATGCACGTGGAGAAGCAGCCCGTGCCGGCCGGCGCGCCGCTCGTCGTGCTCGGCGGTCCCGCGCTGCTGATCGGGCTCGGCGGCGGCGCGGCGTCGTCGCAGGGCAGCGGCGCGGCGCAGCGAGGACCTCGACTTCGCGTCGGTGCAGCGCGACAACGCGGAGATGCAGCGGCGCGCGCAGGAGGTGATCGATCGCTGCTGGGCGCATGGGCGAGGCAACCCGATCCTGTCGATCCACGACGTCGGCGCGGGCGGACTTCGAACGCGCTGCCCGAGCTCGTCGCACGCGCGGCGGAGCGCGGCGCGCGCATCGAGCTGCGCGCTATCCCGAGCGGCGAGCCGGGCATGTCGCCGCTCGAGATCTGGTGCAACGAGGCGCAGGAGCGCTACGTGCTGGCGCTCGCGCCCGACCGCCTCGCCGAGTTCGCGGCGCATGTGCGCGCGCGAGCGCTGTCCGTTCGCCGTCGCTCGGCCACGCGACCGCCGACGGCCGGCTGGTGGTCGAGCGACTCGCAGCTCGGCGAGCGCGCCGTCGACATCCCGCTCGCGTGACCTGCTCGGCAAGCCGCCGCGCATGACGCGCGACGCGCGCGCGGCGGCAGCGGCACGGCGACGGCTTCGATGCCGCTGCGCTCGACGTTGGCGAGGCGCTGCAGCGTGTGCTGCGCCTTCCCGCCGTCGCCGACAAGACTTCCTGGTCACGATCGGCGACCGCACCGTCGGCGGGCTGGTCAGCCGCGATCCAGCTGGTCGGTCCCTGGCAGGTGCCCGTCGGCGACGTCGGCGGTGACGCTGTCGGGACTGCGCGGACACTCGGGCGAGGCGATGGCGCTCGGCGAGCGGCCGCCGCTTGCGCTGCTCGATGCGCCGGCGTCGGGCCGCATGGCGGTCGCCGAGGCGATCACCAACATCGCCGCCGCTGACGTCGCGGAGCTCGCGACATCAAGCTGTCCGCGAACTGGATGGCCGCCTGCGGCGAGCCGGGCGAAGACGCGGATCTCTACGACGCCGTGCGCGCGGTCGGCGAAGAGCTCTGCCCGGCGCTCGGCATCGCGATTCCGGTCGGCAAGGACTCGCTGTCGATGCGGACCAGCGTGGCGCGAGGGCGGCGACGCGACGCGCAGGTCGTCGCGCCGCTGTCGCTGGTCGTCACCGCGTTCGCGCCGGTCGGCGACGTGCGGCGCACGCTGACGCCGGAGCTCGACGGATGCGGGCAATCCGCGCTGCTGCTGGTCGATCTCGGGCGGCGGTCGCGACCGGCTCGGCGGTTCCGCCTCGCGCAGGTGTACGGCCAGCATCGGCGAGCAACCGCCGGACCTTGACGATCCGCGCCGCCTTGCCGGTTTCTTCGCGGCGATCCGGAGCTCGCGCGACGCGGGGCTCGTGCTCGCCTATCACGACCGCTCAGATGGCGGCCTCGTTCGGTCACGCTGCTCGAGATGGCCTTCGCGGGCGCGTGCGGGGCTCGACGTCGATCTCGGCCCGACTGCGAGATGCGGGCGCGGCGCTGTTCGGCGAGGAGCTCGGCGCCGTGCTGCAGCTGCGGGAGTCCGACGTGCCGCCGCGCTCGCGGTGCTCGCGCGCCACGGCCTCGCGAACGCAGCCGGCGCGATCGGCAGCGTCGCGCGCGGGCCGGCGCGCTGCGTATCGCGGCGGCGGGCCGCGTCCAGTTCGACGGCGACCGCGCGCGACCTGCGCGGCATCTGGTCGGAGACGAGCTGGCGAATGCAGCGGCTGCGCGACGACCCCGACTGCGCCGACGAAGAGCAGGCGTCGCGGCTCGACGAAGCGCGACCCGGGGCTATGCTGGCGGCTGACGTTCGATCCGGACGAGGATGTCGCGGCGCCGATGCATCGCGCGCGGCGCGCGGCCGCGCGTCGCGGTGCTGCGCGAGCAGGGCGTCAACAGCCAGGTCGAGATGGCGGCCGCCTTCGACCGCGCCGGATTCGATGCCGTCGACCTGCACATGACCGACGTGATTGAACGCGGGGCAGCGCTCGACGGATTCCAGGTGCTGGTCGCCTGCGGCGGCTTCAGCTATGGCGACGTGCTCGGCGCCGGCGAGGGATGGGCCAAGTCGATCCTGTTCAATGCGCGGGCACGCGCGGAATTCGAACGCTGGTTCTGCACGCGGGGACGGCCTCACGCTCGGCGTCTGCAACGGCTGCCAGATGCTCGCGGCGCTCACCGAGCTGATCCCCGGAACGGCTGCATGGCCGCGATTCCGTGCGTAACCGTTCCGAACAGTTCGAGGGTCGCCTGTCGCAAGTCGAGGATCGCCGATACGCCCTCGCCGTTTTTCGACGGCATGGCCGGGTCGCGGTTGCCGATCGCGGTCGCGCACGGCGAGGGCCGGGCCGAATTCCGCGACGCGCAACAGGAGGCCGCGGCGCGGACGCTGGTCACGATGCGCTTCGTCGACGGCCTCGGCCGCACGGCGCACGCGTTATCCCGCCAATCCGAACGGGTCGCCCGATGGCATCGCCGGACTGACGTCGGACGACGGTCGAGTCACGATCGTGATGCCGCATCCGGAACGTGTGTTCCGGTCGGCGCAGAATTCCTGGCGGCCCGCGGGTGCCGGCGAGGACAGCGGCTGGATGCGCCTGTTCAGGAACGCGCGGCGCGCGCTCGGCTGACGATCACGCGCCCGGGGCGCGTTCCGGCAAGCTGGTGACTTTCGTCGCGTCGTCCGCAAAGTAATGCCGCACCATCATCGCCTGCTGCAGTCGGCCGCGGCGCACATAGGCCTGATACAGCAGGTCTTTGACGATTTCGAGCAGCACGCCTGCCTGGAATGCGTCGATGACCGGGAGCGTCGCTCGTCCGGGCGCATCGACGTCGAACAGCACCCGCTTGACGGTCGCGAATGATTCATCATCGAGCTCGACGAGCCGCCGGATGTTCGCGAGTTCGTCGTAGAGCGCGAGCTTTCCGTCTTCGCCGAGATCCGTGAACACGCCCTGTGCAACTCGGCGGCACATCGACGCAAATGCGTTATAGCAGGCGGACGAGAAACAGGAGAACGCCTCCTTCAGGAGCAGTTCGCGTCTCTTCGGGAAGGTGCGTAAAGGTGAAGCGCTCGCGCGGGCGCTCGAGCTCGACGAAATTCGGCGCGAGCTCGATGCGGCTGCTGCCGTAGAGCTTGACCGGGAACCGCAGGAAGATCGGCGCATTGCAGGCTTCGCAGCGGTATACGAGGCCGACCTGCGCCGGCTTGTGCTGCTGCAGTACGTTGAAATCCGGCACCGACACCGGTGTGATGTGCGCGAGCACCTGGCAGTGCGGGCAATTGAGCGCGAGGCCCGCATCCTGATCGTGGTGGAACCGCCCGGCCGAATCTATGAATACCGCCATGCGTCACCTTGCGCCGTCGAACGCTTCCAGTCTAGCCGAAATTCGCCGACGGACGTTTCCCTCAGGCGTGCAGGGGCTTGTAACGCAGCCGGTGCGGCTGATCGGCCTGATCGCCCTTCCGGCGCCGCAGGTCAGCCACGTAATCCTGGTAATTGCCTTCGAACCAGACGACCTCGCTGTCGCCTTCGAACGCGAGGATGTGCGTCGCGATGCGATCCAGGAACCAGCGGTCATGCGAGATCACCACGGCGCAGCCGGGAAAGTTCAATAGGGCCTCTTCAAGCGCACGCAGGGTTTCGACATCGAGATCGTTGGTCGGTTCGTCGAGCAGCAACACGTTGGCGCCGCTCTTCAGGAGCTTCGCGAGGTGCACGCGATTGCGTTCCCCGCCGGACAGTTCGCCGATCTGCTGCTGCTGCTGATTGCCGCGGAAATTGAACCGGCCCACGTAGCCTCGCGACGGCGTCTCGTAATTGCCGACCTTGATGATGTCCTGGCCTCCGGAGATTTCCTGCCAAACCGTCTTGCTGTCGTCGAGCGAGTCGCGCGACTGGTCGACGCTCGCGATCTTGACCGTCGGCCCGGTTCGGACGGTGCCGGCATCCGGCTGTTCGGCCCCGGTCAGCATCCGGAACAGCGTCGTCTTGCCAGCCCCATTCGGCCCGATGATGCCGACGATGCCGCCCGGTGGCAGCCGGAACGACAGGCCGTCGATCAGCAGCCGGTCGCCGTAGGCCTTGCGCAGCTGGTCGACCTCGATCACGAGGTCGCCGAGCCGGGGTCCGGGCGGGATGTAGATTTCATTGGTTTCATTGCGCGTCTGGAACTCGACCGACGACAGTTCCTCGAACTGCCGCAGTCGCGCCTTGCTCTTGGCCTGACGCGCCTTCGGATTTGCGCGCACCCATTCGAGTTCGCGCGCGAGCGTCTTGCGCAGCCCCTCTTGCTGCTTCTCTTCCTGCGCGAGGCGGCGCTCCTTCTGCTCGAGCCACGACGAGTAGTTGCCCTGCCACGGAATGCCGTGCCCTCGATCGAGTTCCAGGATCCAGCCGGCGACATTGTCGAGAAAATAGCGGTCGTGCGTGACGCAGATGACCGTACTCGGGTACTGCTCGAGATATTTCTCCAGCCAGGCGACGGATTCGGCGTCGAGATGATTGGTCGGCTCGTCGAGCAACAACATGTCGGGCTTCGACAGCAGCAGCCGGCAGAGCGCGACGCGCCGTCGTTCACCGCCGGAAAGTTGCGAGACGTTGGCATCCCAGGGCGGCAGGCGCAGCGCATCGGCTGCGACGTCGAGTTGCCGTTCGAGATTATGGCCGTCCACCGTCGCGAGGAACGATTCGAGCGCTCCCTGCTCGGCGGCGAGCTTGTCGAAATCGGCGTCGGGCTCGCTGTAGAGCGCATACACCTGTTCGAGGCGGGCGAGGGCGTCTTTCACGGGTTGCACCGATTCTTCGACGATCGCGCGCACGTCGGCGGCCGGATCGAGTTGCGGTTCCTGCGGCAGCAGGCCGACCTTGATGCCCGGTTGCGGCCGCGCCTCACCTTCGATGTCCGTGTCCGTGCCCGCCATGATGCGAAGCAGTGTGGATTTGCCGGAGCCATTCAGGCCGAGCACTCCGATCTTTGCGCCCGGAAAGAACGACAGCGAAATGTCGCGCAGGATGTGCCGCTTCGGGGGCACCACCTTGCCGACGCGATTCATGGTGTAGATGTACTGGGCCATGCGGATCACCGGGTTTACGGGGCGCGGATTATCGGCGATGCGTGCGCCCGCCGCCACACGGTTCCGCGTTCGCCGTGCTAGTCTGCCCGCGGCTATTCCAAACGGCGGCAACGCGTGGCTGAAAACGGCGGATCGGATACCTGCGTCGTCGCCGGGCAGCGGATCGCTCGCTATGCCTTTGGCGACGGCCACCCGTTCGGCCCGGACCGTCACGAAGCGTTCTGGCGCGAATTCGTATCCCAGGGCCTCGACCGTCGCGTGCAGCTCCTCGCGCCGCGGGCGGCGACACGACGCGAACTCGAGCTGTTCCACCGGCCGGAGTATGTCGACCTGGTCCAGTCACGATCGGCGACGGGCGAGGGATTTCTTCGACGCCGGCGACACGCCTGCCTGGAAGGGCATATTCGAAGCGGCCAGCGATGTCGTCGGCGCGTCACTGGTCGCGGCCGATGCGTTGATGAGCGGTCGGGCGAAGCGCGGCTTCGTACCGATCGCCGGGTTGCACCACGCCGGACGCGGACACGCGGCCGGCTTCTGCGTGTTCAATGACATCGGCGTGGTGATCGAACACCTGAAGTTGGCGCATGGCCTGACACGCATCGCCTATGTCGACATCGACGCACATCATGGCGACGGCGTTTATTACGGCTTCGAGGACGACCCCTCGTTGATCTTCGCCGACCTGCACGAAGACGGGCGCTACCTGTATCCAGGCACCGGCGCGTCTTCGGAGACCGGAACGGGCCTGGCAAAGGGAACCAAGCTGAACCTTTCTCTGCCGCCGGGCGCGGACGACGCGGATTTCCTCGCCGCGTGGCCTGCCGTCGAATCCCATCTCGAGCGGCATGTACCGGAGTTCTTCATTTTCCAGTGCGGCGCCGACAGCCTGGGCGGCGATCCGATCACGCACCTGAAGCTGACTGAGGAAGCACATGCGGAGGCGGCCCGGCGGCTCTGCGCCATCGCCGATCGCCATGCAGCGGGGCGCATTCTCGGCGTCGGCGGCGGCGGCTACAACCGGCGCAATCTCGCGCGCGCCTGGACCCGTGTCGTGCAGGCATTCGTCGAAGCGGCGTAACACATAGTCTTTCGGGTAGACTGCGGACCTCCGTTTTCCGGCGCATCCCCAGGAACCCCATGTTCGGTCCCGACATGAGCATTGCATCGTTCGATCCCGAGCTGGCGGGAGCGATCGCTTCCGAGCGCCGCCGCCAGGAGGAGCACCTCGAACTCATTGCGTCGGAAAACTATGCCAGTCCGCGCGTGCTCGAGGCGCAGGGCTCGGTGCTGACCAACAAGTATGCGGAGGGATACCCGGGAAAGCGCTATTACGGGGGATGCGAATACGTCGATGTCGCCGAACAGCTGGCGATCGACCGCGCCCGCAAACTCTTCGGCGCGGCCTATGCGAACGTGCAGCCGCATTCCGGCTCGCAGGCGAACGCGGCGGTCTATCTGGCGCTGCTCGCGCCCGGCGACACGCTGCTCGGCATGAGCCTTGACCATGGCGGCCACCTGACGCACGGCGCCAAGGTCAATTTCTCCGGCAAGCTGTTCAACGCCGTGCAGTACGGCCTCGATCCGGCGACGGGCGAGATCGACTACGCGGCCGTCGAACGGCTTGCGCACGAACACCGGCCGAAGATGATCCTCGCCGGCTTTTCGGCGTACTCGCGCGTGGTCGACTGGCAGCGCTTCCGCTCGATCGCGGACGCGGTCGGCGCGTGGTTCGTTGTGGACATGGCGCACGTCGCGGGGCTCGTCGCGGCCGGCGTCTATCCGAACCCCGTGCCTGTCGCGGACGTCGTCACGACGACGACGCACAAGACGCTGCGCGGCCCGCGTGGCGGACTGATCCTCGCGCGCGAACACCCGGACCTGCACAAGAAGCTGAACTCGATGATCTTTCCGGGCACGCAGGGCGGGCCGCTGATGCACGCGATCGCTGCGAAAGCGGTCGCGTTCCTCGAGGCATTGTCGCTCGAGTTCGCCGATTACCAGCGGCAGGTCGTGGCAAATGCCCGCGCGATGGCGAAAACGCTGCAGCAGCGCGGCTACCGAATCGTTTCCGGCGGCACCGACAACCACCTGTTCCTGCTCGACCTGATCGGCAGGGAATACACGGGCAAGGACGCCGATGCGGCGCTCGGCAGCGCGCACATCACGGTCAACAAGAACGCCGTCCCGAACGATCCGCGTCCGCCATTCGTCACGAGCGGACTCAGAATCGGCACACCAGCGATCACGACCCGCGGCTTTGGAGAGGCGGAATCCCGTCAGGTCGGCGGCTGGATTGCGGATGTGCTCGATGCGATTGGCGACACGACGGTGGTCCAGCGCGTGCATGCCGAAGTGCTCGCGATCTGCCGGCGTTTTCCCGTGTACGGCTGACGGCGCCGGAGGGCGGCAGTGCACTGCCCATTCTGCAATCACGACGATACCAAGGTGACGGACTCGCGGCTTGCTGGTGAAGGCCACCAGATACGCCGCCGGCGCGAATGCCAGGCATGCGGCGAGCGCTTCACGACCTTCGAGACCGCCGAGCTCGTGATGCCGCAGGTCGTCAAGAACGACCATACCCGCCAGCCATTCGACGAGCACAAGCTGCGCGGCGGCATCATGAAGGCGCTGGAAAAGCGCCCCGTCGGCCGTGACGAGGTTGAATCGGCGATCGAGCGCATCAGCCACCGATTGCGCGTGCTGGGTGAGCGTGAAGTCGCCTCGCGCAAGATCGGCGAGATAGTCATGGAAGAACTGCGCCTGCTGGATGAGGTCGCGTACGTGCGCTACGCGTCGGTCTATCACCGTTTCAAGGACGTGGATTCCTTCCGCGAACAGATCGAAAAGCTCGGCAAGAGCCGGCCCGGCGATCCGGCGGCGGGCCAGATGTCGCTGTTGCCTTCGCAGGGCCGCGACGCGCGCAACAAGCGATGAGTGCGCCCGACCCGCTGGCCCGGCGGCACATGACCAGGGCGCTGGAGCTAGCGAAGCGCGGATTGTGGACAACGGATCCGAATCCGCGCGTCGGCTGCGTCATCGCCGCCGGCGATCAGGTGATCGCCGAAGGCTGGCACGAACGGGTGGGCGGGCCGCATGCCGAGGCGATGGCGCTCGACGCGGCGGGCGCCGCCGCGCGCGGGGCGACGGCTTTCGTGACGCTCGAGCCCTGCTGTCATCAGGGACGCACGCCGCCCTGCGCCGATGCGCTGATCACCGCAGGCATAAGGCGGGTCGAATACGCGATACGCGACCCCAATCCGCGCGTCAGCGGTGGCGGCGCGGCGCGCCTGGCTGCCGCCGGCATCGCAGTCGTGGGCGGCGTTATGGCGGATGAGGCCCGCGCGCTGAACCCTGGCTTCCTGTCCCGGATGGAACGGGGTCGGCCATGGCTGCGGCTGAAGTCGGCGGCCAGCCTGGACGGCGGCACGGCGCTCGCGAATGGAGCGAGCCGCTGGATCACCGGTCCCGATGCGCGGGCGGACGTGCAGCAACTGAGGGCGCGCTCATCGGCCGTGATGACGGGCGTTGGGACGGTTCTGGTGGACGATCCGCGCCTGGACGTCCGCCTGGACAAAGCGATGCGTCAGCCGTTGCGCATCGTGCTGGATTCCGCGCTGCGCATGCCGCCGGGCGCGCGCGTCGTCGCGCCACCGGGCCGGCTGCTGGTGCTGACCGCGAGCCACGATCTCGCTCGACGGGCCGCGCTCTTGGAAGCAGGCGCGAGCATCCTCGATGTTCCTGCCGGTGGGCGGGGCCTGGACCTGCATGCGGCCGTCCGCCTGCTGGGCGATCGGGAGATCAACGAGTTGCAGGTCGAATGCGGCCCGACGCTCGGCGGTGCGCTGCTCGCTGCGGGCCTCGTGGACGAATGGGTGCTGTACCTCGCACCCGTTCTGCTTGGCAAGGGCGCGCGGCCGGTTGCGGAACTGCCTGGGATCGCTGCAATGGCCGATCGGATGGAATTTTCGATCGTCGATCAGCGCCTCGTCGGCGGCGACCTGCGACTCACCCTGTCACCGGTACGGAGCTGACGGTGTTCACCGGCATCGTGCGGACGATGGGACAGATTCTTGCCGTGTCGCAGCGCGACGGCGCGCTCGAACTCGAGATCGGCAGCGGCGGGATCGCGACCGATCAATGGCGGGCCGGTGACAGCATCTGCGTCGCGGGCGTGTGCCTGACCGCCGCGAGTGTCGGCACCGACAGGTTCCGGACGATGGTATCGGCGGAGACATGCAGCTGCACGACGCTGGGGCGCCTGGTGCCGGGCGACCCGGTCAATCTCGAGCCGGCACTGGCATCCGGGAATCCGCTCGGCGGCCACTTCGTGACCGGTCATGTCGATGGCGTGGCGCTGATCGAGCAAGTCCGCGAGGATGCAGGCTCGCTCCGGCTCGTGATTGCGACGCCGCCGGCGCTCGCGCACCTGCTGGCTCGCAAGGGTTCGGTAACCGTGGATGGGGTCAGCCTCACCGTGAATGAAATGAATGACCGCGGATTCGGCGTCAATATCGTGCCGCACACGCGGACCGTGACGACACTCGGTGCTGCAAGCCGGGGGCAGACCGTGAACATCGAAGTCGATATCCTCGCGCGCTACCTCGAGCGCCTGATCGAAAAGCACGTGCAACGATGAACGGCATCGACGAACTGATCACCGAACTGCGCGCCGGCCGCATGGTCATCGTCGTTGACGACGAGGACCGCGAGAATGAAGGCGACCTGATCGTCGCGGCCGCGAACGTGAGGCCGGAAGACATCAATTTCATGGCGCGATTCGGGCGCGGGCTGATCTGCCTGACGATGACGCACGAGCGCTGCGCTGCGCTGCGCCTGCCGCTGATGGTGGGGCAGGGCGGCGACCGGCACGGCACCAATTTCACCATCAGCATCGAGGCCGCGCGGGGCGTCACGACGGGCATCTCCGCTCACGACCGCGCGCTGACCGTGCGCACGGCGGTTGCACCGGGCGCACGCCCCGAAGACCTGCGCCAGCCGGGCCACGTCTTTCCGCTGATGGCGCGCCCCGGAGGCGTGCTGGCGCGCGCAGGGCACACGGAGGCAGGCTGCGATCTGGCGCGACTGGCCGGATTCGAACCGGCTGCGGTGATAGTCGAGATTCTGAACGAAGACGGTTCGATGGCGCGCCGGCCGGATCTCGAGCGATTCGCCGGCGAGCATGCCCTGAAAATCGGATCGATCGCCGACCTGATCCGCCACCGCCTCGCGAACGAAAGCAGCATCGATCGCGTGGCGGATCGGATGATCGAGACGGAGTTCGGTCCATTCCGCATGATCTGGTACGAAGACCGGGTCCACGAGACGCTGCATGCGGCGCTGGTGCGCGGCGCACTCGGCGGACCCGAGCCGACGCTGGTGCGTGTGCACGTGCACGACGTGCTGCGCGACGACCTCGGGCTGCAGCCGGTCAATGGCGGTTGGAATCTGCGGGCCGCGATCGAGCGCATCGCACGCGAAGAGTGCGGCGTCGTGGTCTTGCTGCGACAGCAGGACACCGCCGCCGCTCTGCTCGATTCCCTGCGCGTGGTCGAGCGGCCGTCCGACGCCGGAGACACCGCAGTCGAGCGCGGTGCGGTCCTGCGGACGCACGGCATCGGCGCGCAGATCCTTCGCGATCTCGGCGTCAAGCGCATGCGCGTGCTGTCGGCGCCGCGTCAGTTGCGCGGCATTTCCGCATTCGGCCTGGAAATCACCGGTTACGAGGACTGAGCGGCGCCGGCGGGGCGCTATACTTCGGGCATGAATGAATTGAGCGACATCGAAGGTGATCTGGAAGCCGCCGGACTGCGCATCACGATCGTCGCGTCGCGCTTTAACGGGCCGATCGTCGAGCGCCTGGTCGACGGCGCGGTGAAAACCCTGCTGCAGCACGGCGCGACGCCCGCCGGGCTTGCGATCGTGCGGGTTCCCGGCGCATTCGATCTGCCGGTCGTCGCGCGCAAAGTGGCCGTGGCCGGGCGGCCGGACGCGATCATCGCGGTGGGTGCGGTGATCCGCGGCGAAACCGCGCACTTCGACTACGTCGCCGGTGAATGCGCCTCGGGTCTGACGCGGATCGCGGATGACACCGGCGTGCCGATCGCATTCGGCGTGCTGACCACCGATACCGTGGAACAGGCCGAGGAGCGCGCAGGCGGCAGCGAGGGCAATCGCGGCGCCGACGCCGCGCTCGCGGCGATCCGGCTGGCGACATTGATGCGCAAGCTTGGCGAACGTCCGTGACCGATGTCTCGCGCCGATCGGGCCAGGCGCGCAGCGCCGCCCGCAAGCTGCTGATCCAGGCGCTCTACCAGCGCCAGGTCGGCGGCCAGGCGTGGCAGGAACTGCATGGGCAGTACAGCACCGACCCGAACTTCACGCGCGCTGACGCCGCTTATTTTCGCCAGGCACTCGAGGCAATCTGCAGCGGGGCGGAAGGCATCGACGAGGAATTGCGACTGCATTCGGATATCGAACCCGCTCGCCTGGATCCAGTCGAACATGCCATCCTTCAGCTCGGTCTCTGGGAACTGATGTCGCAACCCGAAATTCCTTACAGGGTCGTGATCAACGAAGCGGTCGAACTCGCGAAGCGCTTCGGCGCGACCGATGGCCATCGCTACGTCAATGCCGTGCTCGACAAGGCCTCGCGCGGTCATCGCGCGACCGAGCGCGGCGAGGTCGCCTGAGCCGATCATGCCTCCCGGCGAATTCGAACTGATCGAACGGCACTTCACGCGACGCGGCGCCGCGCGCAACGACCTGCTGCTGGGCGTCGGGGATGACGCGGCGCTCGTTTCGCCGCCCGGCGGCGCCGAACTGGTGCTTGCGCTCGACACGATCGTAGAGCACTCCCACTTCCCTGCGGGAATGGATGCCCGCTTCGTCGGTCACCGGGTGCTTGCGGTGAACCTGTCCGATCTCGCGGCGATGGGCGCCGAACCCGCCTGGGCGCTGCTCGGTCTGACGCTGCCGTCGGTCGACGAGCACTGGCTCGCCGGGTTCTCCTCGGGACTCGATGCGCTCGCACGCCGGTCGGGCGTTGCGCTCGCTGGCGGCGATACGACACGCGGTCCATTGACGGCGACCATTGCGCTCGCCGGCACCGTTCCCGCCGGACAGGCGCTGCGGCGCGACGGCGCACAGCCGGGAGATGATCTCTGGATCAGCGGAACGCCTGGCGATGCGGCCGCAGGGCTTGCAATCCTGCAGGGCCGCCTGCCGGGGCAGGGCCGCGCGCGCGATGCGCTGCTGCACCGCTTCCAGCTTCCCGAGGCGCGGGTTGCGCTCGGCGTGGCGCTGCGCGGCATCGCGACGGCCTGCATCGACATCTCGGACGGACTTGCGGGCGATCTCGCGAAACTCTGCGCCGCGAGCCGCGTTGGCGCCGACATCGACAGCCGGGAACTGCCGCTGTCGGCCGGCCTCTGTTCCGTCGCGGGCCCGGAGGCGCGGCTGCGTTTTGCGCTCGGCGGCGGCGACGATTACGAGCTGCTGTTCACGGCGCCTGCGGGGTGTCGCATTCAGCTTGCCGCACTTGAAGCAGGTGCGGTGCTGCGGCGGATCGGCTTCATCAGCGAGGACGCCGGCGTCCGGGTCGACGGTGCAGCGCCCGAGCGAGAGGTCGGTCACGGTTTCGACCACTTCGCGGACTGACACTCCGTCTGCCGACGAAGCGCGATCCGGTTCACGGTTCCGCTCCCGTTTAACGAAATATCCTCACAGGGTCTCCGGTGGCTTGTGCCTGCCGGGCAATGCTGGAGGGATACGCCATCGCTACCGCAACTGTGCCGACGATCCGACGGCCCGCGGACGGCGATTCCGGCATCGGCGATCGCATCGGCAAATACGAGGTGATCCGCGAAGTGGGACGGGGTTCGACCGGCACGGTCTACCTGTCGCACGATTCGAACTACGGGCGCGACGTGGCGATCAAGGCCTACCGGATTGCCGGCGACGAGGACCCCGCTCGCGCCAAGGTCGCGCGCAAGATGTTCCTATCCGAGGCCCACATGGTCGGGATGCTGCAGCACCCGAACATCATGCCGATCTACGACGCGGGCGAGGAGAACGGGTACTACTACGTCGTCACCGAATTCATCCATGGCGCACGAACGCTCTCCGCGTATACGCGTCCGGACAACCTGCTTCCGGTCGAGGACGTACTGACGCTGATGTTCAAGTGCGCGAAAGCGCTTCACTACGCGCATTCGCGCGGCGTCATACACCGCGACATCAAGCCCAGCAACCTGATGCTGACGACCGACAGCGACCTCCGGCTAATCGACTTCGGCATCGCCCTGCACGCCGATGCCGACTTCTCGCGAATCGAGGGCATCGCCGGCAGTCCGAGCTACATGTCGCCCGAGCAGGTGCAGTCGTTCGAGCTGACCAATCATTCGGATCTCTATTCGCTCGGCGCGGTGATGTACGAACTGCTGACCGGCCACCGGCCGTTCCGCGCAGGGGCGCTGGCCAAGCTGCTGCACCAGATCGTGTATGCGACGCCCCCGCCGATGCTTTCGCTCAGGGACGACCTGCCGCCGGAGCTCGAAAGCGTCGTCGCGACCGCGATGCACAAAGAGCCCGACAAGCGCTACCCCAACGGCGCGGAATTCGCGAACGCAATCGGAAAGGTGCATGCGCAGCAGCGCGCCCAGGCCGATCGCAGCGACCGGCAGGAGCATTTCAACCTGGCTCGGCGCCTGAAATTCTTCCACGAATTCTCGGCCGGCGAGATCTGGGAGGTGCTGCGTGCCGGCACCTGGGAAACGCATGCCAAGGGCGACGAAATCGTGCGCGCGGGTGGCATCGATGACCGTTTTTACGTGATCGTCAGCGGCAACTGCTCGGTCGAGCGCGACGGCGTCAGGGTCGGCCGGCTCGAGGCGGGCGACTGTTTCGGCGAGACCAGCTACCTGCGCGGCGCGAAGCGGCAGGCCGCGGTCGTGGCCGGCGACGAAGTCACGATCCTCCGCGTCAGTTCGACGTTGATGGAGCAGGCGTCGTCCGCCTGCCAGCTGCGCTTCAACAAGGTGTTCCTCAAGGCGCTGATCTCGCGCCTTCAGAACGGCGAGTCCCGCGTCGCGAGTTGAGCGGTCCGCCCGACACGTCAACCCGCTTCGGCGTCCTTGTCCCGTTCGACTCTCGCGTAGGCCGAGTGATTGTGAATGGACTCGAAGTTCTCTGATTCGACGCTGTACGCGCGGATGCGCTCATCCGAATTGAGTCTGAGCGCGATGTCGCGGACCATGTCTTCGACGAATTTCGGATTGTCGTAGGCGTGCTCGGTCACGAATTTCTCGTCCGGCCGCTTCAGGATGCCGTAGAGCTCGCAGCTCGCCTCCTGCTCGGCGATATCGATCAGCTCCTCGAGCCAGACGTGCTCGGCGATGCGTACGCCGATCGTGATATGTGAACGCTGGTTGTGCGCGCCGTAATCCGATATGCGCTTGGAGCAGGGGCACAGACTCGTGACCGGCACGACGACCTTGAGCCAGGTTTCGACCTTGCCGTCCTTCAGCTCGCCCGCCAGCGTTGCACGGTAGTCGAGCAGGCTCTGCACGCCGCTGACCGGCGCCTTCTTCATGATGAAGTACGGGAAGCTCATCTCGAGGTGACCCGCCGGCGAGTCGAGCCGCAGCGCCATCTGCTCGAGCATTGCGTTGAAGGACTCGACCGAAATTTCCAGCTCGTGTTCGTTCAGGATCTCGACGAAGCGCGACATGTGCGTGCCCTTGAAGTTGTGAGGCAGGTGCACGTACATGTTGAAATTCGCGATCGTGTGCTGTTCGCCGCCCGAACGCACCTTGACGCGGACCGGGTGATAGATGTCCTTGATGCCGACGCGATCGATCGGGATCTGGCGCGTATCCTGGCGGCCCTGGACATCGTCGATGAGCGGCGTGATCGTGCAAGCGGACGGCTTCGCATTCATAGCGAAATCATACCATAGCAGTACTGATTAACCGGCCGGGACGGCGCGCGGCAGTGACTGACCCCGCCAGAAGCGGTCGACCGTAGCGCGGATCGACGAGACGTCGAGTCCGGCAGCGGCCAGGTTGTCATCGCGCGAGCCGTGTTCGATGAATCCGTCCGGCACGCCGATCTGAAGCACGGGCATCATGGCGCCGATGCGCTGCAGGTGTTCGAGCACGGCCGAGCCCGCGCCGCCCGCGATAACGTTCTCCTCGAGTGTGACGATCGCCCGATGTTCCGCGGCGACCGTCGCAACCAGCGCCTGGTCGAGCGGCTTCACGAAGCGCATGTTCACCAGCGTCGCGTCCAGCGCCTCCGCGATCGCGGCCGCCGGCGCGACCATCGTGCCGAAAGCGAGAAGCGCGAGACCGCTGCCGCCGCGGCGCCGCATTTCGGCGCGCCCGACCGGCAGCGCCTGCATCGTCTGCTGCACCGCAACGCCGGGACCGCGACCGCGGGGGTAGCGCACGGCGACGGGCTGGTCGAGGCAGGCCGCGGTATAGAGCATCTGTCGGCATTCGTTCTCATCGGCCGGCGCCATCACGACGAGATTCGGCACGCAGCGCAGGTAGCTCAGGTCGAATACGCCCTGGTGCGTCGCGCCGTCGCCGCCGACGAGTCCCGCGCGGTCGATCGCGAACACGACCGGCAGGCGCTGCAGTGCAACGTCGTGGATCAGCTGGTCGTACGCCCGTTGCAGGAACGTGGAGTAGATAGCGACGACGGGCTTCAGTCCGTCGCAGGCAAGCCCGGCCGCGAACGTCACCGCATGCTGTTCGGCGATCGCGACGTCGAAATATCGCTCGGGGAAGCGCTGCTCGAACTCGACCATGCCGGAACCTTCGCGCATCGCCGGCGTGATGCCGACGAAGCGCGCGTCCTGTTCCGCGATGTCGCAGAGCCATGAGCCGAACACCTGCGAGTACGACGGACCGGCTGCTTTCTCCTTGAAGAACGTGCCGCTCGCGGGATCGTATGGTCCCGGCCCGTGCCACATGATCGGATCGGCCTCGGCCGGCGCGTAACCCTTGCCTTTCTGAGTGACGACGTGCAGGAACTGGGGGCCGGGTAGTGTCCGCATGTTGCCGAGCGTCGTGACGAGCGCATCGACGTCGTGGCCGTCGACGGGCCCGATGTAATTGAAGCCCATCTCCTCGAACAGCGTGCCGGGCAGCACCATGCCCTTCGCGTGCACCTCGGAGCGGCGCGCGAGCTCCCATGCGGAGGGCATCGAGCGCAGCACTTTCTTGCCGCCTGCGCGCAGGTGCGAATACATGCGTCCCGACAGCAAGCGCGCGAAATAATTGGATAGCGCGCCGACGTTCTCCGAAATCGACATGTCGTTGTCGTTCAGGACGACCAGCAGGTCGACATCGACGCTGCCGGCGTGGTTGAGCGCTTCCCAGGCGAGTCCCGCGCTCATCGCGCCGTCGCCGATCACGGCGACGACGCGCCGGTCGCTGCCGGCGGCGCGGTTCGCGATCGCCATCCCAAGCGCTGCGCTGATCGAGGTGCTGGAATGGCCGACACCGAAACTGTCGTAAACACTCTCGGCCCGCGATGGAAATGGCGCGAGTCCCGCACGCTGCTTGATGCTGCCGAGCCGCTGCCTGCGCCCGGTCAGGACCTTGTGCGGGTAGGCCTGGTGTCCGACGTCCCAGATCAGGCGGTCATACGGCGTGTCGAAGACGTAATGCAGAGCGACGGCGAGTTCGACGGTACCGAGGCCCGCAGCGAGATGGCCGCCCATCGGGCCGACCGAGTGGATCAGGAACTCGCGCAGTTCGACGGCGAGCGGGCCGAGGTCCTCGCGTCGGAGCGCGCGCAGGTCGGCCGGGGTTTCAATCGAGTCCAGGTGGACCGACGGCTTCGCGTCGCTCATGAGGCCACAGTTTACTGGAGGCGCGCCGCAGCGCCTACGGGTTGCGCGGCTTGCCTAATGTCCGCGCAGGATCAACTCGCCGGCGAATTCGCGAAGCTGACCGGCTTCCGGGCCGAAAGCCGCAAGCGCCGCGATGCCCTGTTCCGCGAGTTCAGTCGCGCGCGCGCGGGCGGCCGCGACGCCAGCGACGGCCGGATAGGTCGGCTTTCCGCGGAGCGCGTCCGCGCCCGCGGCCTTGCCGGTCACGGCAGGATCGCCGATCACATCCAGCAAGTCATCGACGATCTGGAAGGACAGACCGATGGCGCCGCCGTAGCGCTCGAGCGCCGCGCGGCGCGGCACCGGCAAAGCGGGCGCCGCCGAGCAGGCAATGAGCACGGCGGCCTGGATCAGTGCGCCGGTCTTGCGCGCATGCATCTCTTCGACCTCTGCCGGCGTCAGTTGCTTTCCCGTCGCATCGAGATCCATTGCCTGGCCGCCTGCCATGCCGCGCGTGCCGCTCGCGCGCGCGAGCAGTCGGATCATGTCGTTCCGGCTCGCGGGCATGGCGGAGGGAAGCGGATCCTCCGACAGGATCTCGAATGCGAGCACCTGCAGCGCGTCGCCGGCGAGGATCGCGGTCGCTTCGTCGAATGCGCGATGCGTCGTCGGCCGCCCGCGGCGCAGGTCGTCGTCATCCATTGCGGGCAAGTCGTCGTGCACCAGGGAATAGGCGTGAATGAGCTCGACTGCCGCGGCCGGCGCATCGAGCGCCGCCGGCGCGAGTCCGATCGCGTGACCGGTCGCGTAGACGAGCAGCGGGCGGATGCGCTTGCCCGGACCGAGCGCGGCATAACGCATCGCGCGGTGCAGGCGCAGCGGCTCGGTGTCGGCGCCCGGCAGCCGCCTTTCGAGCACGGCGTCCACGCGATCGCGATATTCGGTCTGCCAGTTCAGGGAGGCGGCTTCGGCCAGCATCGGCGGCAGGCTCAGTGGTCTTCCGGCGGCGCGAAATCCTGCAGGACGGCGTCGCCGTCGTCTTTCTTCGAAAGGATCTGGATCTTTTGTTCCGCCTGGCGCAGCGCCTTCTGGCAGCCGCGCGTCAGTTCAACGCCGCGCTCGAACTGGCGCAGCGACTCCTCGAGCGACAACTCGCCCTGCTCGAGGCGGTGCACGATCTGTTCGAGTTCGGCCAGTGCCGCCTCGAAGTCTGGTGTGGCCGGTTTCGCTCGCGTCACGGTTGCTGGTCTGGGTCGGCAGGTGGGGCGGGCAGTTTCACAGCCGCCGCCAGCGTGGTCAACGAGCGGCAGGCCACCCTGGCGGCGGGACGAGCGCTTTCCCGGAGGGAAACCGGTGTTAGAATCTGTCTAAACCACCGGCCGGCAGGCCGTTCAGTCGAGGAGGCGCACCGTGAATCTCAAAGGCAGCAAGACAGAGGGCAACCTGAAGGCGGCCTTCGCCGGGGAGTCTCAGGCCAATCGCCGATATCTTTATTTCGCGCAGAAGGCGGATGTCGAAGGCTACAACGACGTCGCGGCCGTATTCCGTTCGACGGCGGAAGGCGAGACAGGCCACGCGCATGGCCATCTCGAGTACCTCGAGCAGGTCGGCGACCCGGCGACGGGGCTGCCGATCGGACCGACAGCGGACAATCTGAAGGCAGCCATCGCGGGCGAGACGCACGAATACACGGACATGTATCCGGGCATGTCAAGGACCGCGCGCGACGAGAACTTCCACGAGATCGCCGATTGGTTCGAGACGCTCGCGAAGGCCGAACGCTCTCATGCCAACCGGTTCCAGAAGGCATTGGATCAGCTCAACTGAACCCCGCGGCCCGATAGGCCCGTCCGCGTGAGCGAAGGCCCGGCCAGATCGGCGCGCGAGGGAAGCCTCGAGGCGCCGACGCGACACACGATCGGCTGGAAGGACCCCGGCTACTGGGATGCCGCCGCGCTCGACCAGGAAGTCGAGCGCGTCTTCGATATCTGCCACGGCTGCCGGCGCTGCTTCAGCCTGTGCAATGCGTTTCCGGTGATGTTCGACCAGGTCGACTCCTCGGCGACCGGCGAGGTCACCGCCGTGCCGAAGGAGGCGCGCTGGGAGGTGGTGGATAACTGCTACCTCTGCGACATGTGCTACATGAGCAAGTGTCCCTACGTTCCGCCGCACGAGTGGAACGTCGATTTCCCGCACCTGATGCTGCGCGCCAAGGCCGTCCGGCTGCGGGACCATGGCGTGTCGGTCCGGGACCGGTTGCTGTCATCGACCGACGTTGTCGGCCGTATTGCGGGCATCCCGGTCGTTGCGCGAGATCGTCAATGCCGTGAACCGCAGCCGCACCGGCCGCAAGCTGCTGGACGGGATGCTCGGCGTGCACCCCGACGCCCGTCTGCCGGAATATCATGGCGACACGTTTCAAAAGCGCGAGGCACGCCGCGCGAAGCCCGTGCTCGAGGCATTGCCCGCCGCGGGGACGACCGGCAAGGTCGCGCTGTTCGTAACCTGCTACGGCAATCGCAATGAACCGGACATCGTCGGCGACCTGGTCGCCATTCTTGAGCACAACGGCATCCCCGTGGCGCTCGCCGCCAGGGAGCGCTGTTGCGGCATGCCGAAGCTCGAACTCGGCGACCTCGACGCCATTGCGAAGCTGAAGGAACACAACATCCCCGCGCTTGCGGCGCTCGTCGCGACCGGGCACGACGTACTGGCGGTCGTGCCGTCCTGCGTGCTGATGTTCAAGCGCGAGCTGCCGTTACTGTTTCCGGACGATCCGGATGTGATGGCAGTGGCGCAGCGCACATTCGACCCGTTCGAATACCTGATGCTGCGCCATGGCGACGGGCGGCTGAGCACCGATTTCCGTGCGGGCCTGGGTCCGATCGCATATCAGGTACCTTGTCACCTGCGCGTCCAGAACATCGGCCTCAAGACGCGCGACCTGCTCGCGCTCGTGCCGGGCACGACGATCACGACGATCGAGCGCTGCTCCGGTCACGACGGTAGCTATGCCATCAAGAACGAGTACCACGAGGTGTCGATGAAGATCGCGAGGCCCGTGGTCCAGCGCGTCTCCGCCGAGCCGGCGGCGCAACTCACCAGCGATTGCCCGCTGGCCGCGCACCAGATCGCGACCGGGCTCTCAGACGCGCGGGAGCCGCGGCATCCCGTGACACTGCTGCGCCAGGCGTACGGCATATGAGACGGGTTCGCGACGATGGAAAGGTGCTGACCCCGGCCGACCTGATGGGGCTCGAACAATACGCGCGCGAGCGCGACGCCTTCCGCGCCCGCATCATCGAGCACAAGCGCAACCGCACCGTAGCCATCGGCCCGAACATGACCTGGGTATTCGAGGATCGCCTCACGATCCAGTACCAGGTGCAGGAAATGCTGCGCATCGAGCGCATCTTCGAGGCACCGGGTATCCGGGAGGAACTGGACGCCTACAATCCGCTGATCCCGGACGGCGGTAACTGGAAAGCCACGATGATGATCGAATTCCCGGACCCGCGCGAACGCGCCGTCGCGCTCGCCGAATTGCGCGGCATCGAGGACCAGTGCTACGTTGAAGTCGCCGGGCGCCGGCCGCATCATCGGCATCGCCGACGAGGACATCGAGCGCGCGAATGCGGACAAGACCTCCGCCGTCCACTGGCTGCGGTTCGAACTCCCGCCCGCGATGCGGGCCGCCGTCAGAGCGGGCAGCGCCGTGATCGCAGGCACCGACCATCCGCGCTACCGGCATGCGAGCCGGTTCGCGCCCGCGACGATCGAAGCGCTCGCGCGCGATTTCGACTGAGCGCAGCGGCGCGCGCGACGCCGCGCGGCTGCTAGAATCGCCCGCGCCGGCGACCCGTCGGCCCGCACGAAGGACGCGATGAGCCAGTCGTACACCGCCTCGGACATCGAGGTCCTGACGGGCCTCGAACCTGTGCGCCGCCGTCCGGGTATGTACACGGACACGCGCAGCCCGAACCACCTGGTGCACGAGGTGGTGGACAACAGCGTGGACGAGGCGATCTCCGGCCACTGCGAGAACATCGCGGTCACGGTCCACAAGGACGGATCCGTGTCGGTCGACGACGACGGCCGCGGCATGCCGGTCGACATCCATCCCAAGGAGAGGGTGAGCGGCGTCGAGCTGATCCTCACGCGCCTGCACGCCGGCGGAAAGTTCTCGGACGGACCTACGAGCACGCGGGCGGCCTGCATGGCGTCGGCGTATCGGTCGTCAATGCGCTGTCGAAGCATCTCGAGTGCAACGTCCGGCGCGACGGCAAGGAATGGAACATCGGCTTCAAGAACGGCAAGGTCGTCTCGAAGCTGGAAGCGGTCGGCGAGGCCAAGCGCGGGCGCCGCGGCACGAGCATCCGGTTCTGGCCGGATCCGGCCTTCTTCGATTCCGCGAGCATCTCGGTCCCGCGCCTCAAGCACGTGCTGAAGGCGAAGGCCGTGCTTTGCCCCGGACTTCGCATGAAGCTCACTAACGAGGCGACCGGCGAGACCGAGGAATGGTTCTTCACCGGCGACCTCGCCGCCTACCTGGTCGAACAGCTCGGCGACGCGGATCGCCTGCCCGACGAGCCGTTCACCGGCCACTTCCAGGGCGGGCACGAGACCGCCGACTGGGCCTTCTGCTGGATGCCCGGCATCGAGGCATCGGTCGCCGAGAGCTACGTCAACCTGATCCCGACGCCACAGGGCGGCACCCACGTGAACGGCTTGCGCTCCGGCGTCGACCGATGCGGTGCGCGAATTCTGCGAATTCCGGAACCTGGTGCCGCGCGGCCTCAAGCTCGCGCCCGAGGACGTCTGGCAAGACGGTCGGCTTCGTGCTGTCGGTGCGCATGAATGAATCCGCAGTTCGCCGGCCAGACCAAGGAAAAGCTGTCGTCGCGCGAGTCCGCGACCTTCGTTTCGGGCGTCGTCAAGGACGCCTTCGCGCTCTGGCTCAACCAGCACCCGGAGGCGGGCGAGAAGATCGCGCAGTTCGCGATCGGCAATGCGCAGGAGCGCTCGCGCGCGGCCGCGCGCGTGACGCGCAAGCGCCTCGTCCGGCGGCCCGGCGTTGCCCGGCAAGCTTGCGGACTGCACGCTGCAGGAACCGGAGCGCTGCGAGCTGTTCCTGGTCGAGGGCGACTCGGCCGGCGGTTCCGCGAAACAAGCGCGCGATCGCTCCTACCAGGCGGTCATGCCGCTGCGCGGCAAGATCCTGAACACCTGGGAAGTCGAGGCGGCCGATGTCCTTGCCGTCGCAGGAAGTGCACGCCATTACGGTCGCGCTCGGCGTCGACGCCGGCTCGCGCCGACCTCACGGGCCTGCGCTACCACAAGGTCTGCATCCTCGCGGATGCCGACTCCGACGGCGCGCACATCGCGACACTGCTGTGCGCCCTGTTCCTGCGGCATTTCCGCCCGCTGGTGCTCGCAGGTCACGTGTTCGTCGCGATGCCGCCGCTGTTCCGCATCGACGTGGGCAAGAACGTGTACTACGCGCTCGGCGAGCACGACAAGGCAGGTGTCCTCGACCGAATCCAGGCGGAGGGTATCCGCGGCAAGCCCGTGATCACGCGTTTCAAGGGGCTCGGCGAGATGAGCCCGCTGCAACTGCGCGAGACCACGATGGCCCGAGACACGCGCCGCCTCGTGCAGCTCACCGTGGATGCGAAGGACGGCGCCGACGAGCTCCTCGACAAATTGCTCGCGAAGAAGCGTGCGGCCGACCGGCGCGAGTGGCTCGAGACCAAGGGCAATCTGGCAACCGTCGCATGAAGGGGCAGCAGCCGCCGCTCGACTTCGAGGGCATCGAGAAACAGCCCCTGCGGGCCTTTACCGAGAAGGCGTACCTCGACTACTCGATGTACGTGATTCTCGACCGCGCGCTGCCGCAGCTCGCCGACGGGCTCAAGCCGGTGCAGCGGCGCATCGTATTCGCGATGAGCGAGCTCGGCCTTGCCGCCGGCGCCAAGCACAAGAAATCCGCGCGCACCGTCGGCGACGTGATCGGC
Source organism: uncultured Gammaproteobacteria bacterium (assembly GCA_963839885.1). Taxonomy (GTDB): domain Bacteria; phylum Pseudomonadota; class Gammaproteobacteria; order Steroidobacterales; family Steroidobacteraceae; genus SCUD01. The sequence goes on along the minus strand of CAWIWZ010000014.1, from coordinate 21,204 downwards.
AAGTACCACCCGCACGGGGACAGCGCCTGTTACGAGGCAATGGTCCTGATGGCCCAAGATTTCTCGTATCGGTATCCGATCGTGGACGGGCAGGGCAACTGGGGCTCCACCGACGACCCGAAGTCTTTCGCGGCGATGCGCTACACCGAGTCGCGGCTGCGGCCCTATGCGCAGGTGCTACTTTCCGAGCTCGCGCAGGGCACGGTCGACTGGCAGCCGAATTTCGACGGCACGCTCGAGGAGCCCAAGCTGCTGCCCGCGCGGCTGCCGAACGTGCTGCTGAACGGCACGCAGGGAATCGCGGTCGGCATGGCGACCGACATCCCGCCGCACAACCTCAAGGAGGTCGCTGCCGCTTGCATCGAGCTGCTCGACGATCCGGAGGCGTCGATCGCGACGCTCTGCAAGCACGTGCAGGGCCCGGACCTGCCGACCGGCGCCGAGATCATCACGCCGAAGAGCGAGCTGCGCGCGATGTACAAGAGCGGCAATGGCAGCTTCCGCGCACGCGCGCTGTACGAGAAGGAGGACGGGGAAGTCGTCGTGACGGCGCTGCCGTACCAGGTCTCGGGCGCCAAGGTACTCGAGCAGATCGACGCGCAGTTTCGCGCCAAGAAACTGCCGATGGTCGAGGACTATCGCGACGAGAGCGACCACGAGCACCCGACCCGGCTCGTGATCACGCCGCGCTCGAACCGCGTGGACGTCGAGCAGCTGATGACCCACCTGTTCGCAACCACCGACCTCGAGCGCAGCTATCGCGTGAACCTGAACGTGATCGCGCTCGACGGCCGGCCGAAGGTGATGGGCCTCAAGGACCTGCTGACCGAGTGGCTCTTGTACCGCACCGCGACCGTCAAGCGCCGGCTGCAGTACCGCCTCGAGAAAGTCGTGGCACGCCTGCACATCCTGGACGGCCTGCTGATCGCCTTCCTGAACCTCGACGAGGTCATCCGCATCGTAAGGAAGGAAGACGAGCCGAAGCCGGTCCTGATGAAGCGCTTCAAGCTCTCCGACGCCCAGGCCGAAGCGATCCTCGAAACCAAGCTGCGGCATCTGGCGAAGCTCGAAGAGATGAAGATCCGCGGAGAGCAGAAGGAACTGGCCGAGGAGCGCGAGAACCTCGAGAAGACGCTGAAGAGCGCGGCAAAGCTCACGAAACTGGTCCGCGAGGAACTGCTCGCGGATTCCGCGCAATACGGCGACGCCCGGCGCACGCGCATCGTCGAGCGCGCGGCCGCGCAGGCAATCGACGAGACGGAGCTCGTAACCGCCGAACCGGTGACGGTCGTGCTGTCGACGCTCGGCTGGGTGCGCCAGGCCCGCGGGCACGACATCGAGCCGCAGCAGCTCTCCTACAAGACGGGCGACGCATTCCAGGCCGCCGCACGCGGTCGCAGCACGCAGCAGGCCGTGTTCGTCGACTCGACCGGTCGCGCGTACTCGCTGCCGGCGCACGCGCTGCCGTCCGCACGCGGGCAGGGCGAGCCGCTTTCGGGCCGGCTCGATCCGCCTGAAGGCGCGACGTTCGCCGCGGTGCTGATTGGCGAGCCGGACGACCGCTGGCTGCTCGCCTGCGACGCCGGCCACGGCTTCATCGCGAAACTCGAGTCGCTCACCGGCCGCAATCGCGGCGGCAAACTCGTATTCCGGCTGCCGGAAAACGCCAAGGTCCTGCCCGCCGCGCCGGTGCCGGCAAGCGAAGATGCGCTCGTCGTGGCCGTCAATTCGGACGGCCGCATGCTGGCATTTCCGGATTCCGAATTGCCCGAAATGGAGAAGGGACGCGGCAACCTGATCTTCGGCATCCCGGGGAAGAAGTCACGCGCCGGCCAGGAACTGATGGTGTCCGCCATCGTCGTCGCGCCGGATCAAAGCGTCATCGTCTGGAGCGGCGACCGCAAAATGACGCTCTCGTGGAAAGACCTTGCCAACTACCGCGGCGAACGCAGCCAGCGCGGCGCCGTCCTCCCGCGCGGCTGGAGAAAGGTCGACCGCCTGAGCGTTGAATAGGCCGCGGTCCGGCAAGCAGGGCCGGCCGGCGTTGCGAGTGAGCGAATTTTCCGATCTGGTCCTCTGAGCGAACGAGCAATTGCCGGCCGGCCCAAGCTTGCCGGACCGCGCACGATTCGCTCTCAACCGAGCACGACTTCTTCCGGCGCGTTGACGAAATAGCCCTGGATGAACTCGACGCCGAGCTGCCAGAGCACCGCCATCGTATTCGCGTCCTGCACGCGCTCGCCGATCGTGACGGCCTTGCAGCCGCGCGCGAGTTCAATGATGGACTTGACTCGCGCCTGCTTGACCTGGTCTGCGGACAGACCCTGCATCAGGGCGCCGTGGATCTTCACGAAGTCCGGCGACAGGTGCCCGAGCAGGCGCTCGGTGTCGCGGCCGAGGCCGAAGCCCTCGATCGCAAACCGGAATCCCTGCTCGCGCAGCACCTTGTGCAGCGCGACGGCGTCCTTGATCTGGTGCGCAGCGACTTCCTCGCGGATCTGAAACACGATGCGCGCCGGCTCGATCTTGATCGAACGTAGCTGGTTCACCAGCCAGGCCGCAAGTGACGGATCGGACAGCGATTCCTGCGACAGGCGCACGAACAAGGCGCCGGGCTTGCGTGCGGCGCAGAAAGACATCGCCGCTCCGATGACCCAGCGGTCGATGTTCTTCATCAGGTCGTTGCGCTCGGCGGCCGGCATGAAGACATTCGGCAGCACTTCCTGCCCCTGTTCGTCCAGCATGCGGACCAGCACGTCGAACATGCCGAGATCCTCGCCGACGAGACTCGCGATCGGCTGCTGCACGAGCCGGAAGCGATTCTCCATCAGGGCCGCCTTGATCTGCTTGACCCAGTCGCGGTCCTGGTCCTGCAGCCGGATCATCGCACCGGTGTGCTCCAGGAGCTGCACGCGGTTGCCGCCGAGTTCGCGGCCCTGGCGGTGCGCCATGTACGCGTCGTTCGCCGGGCCCTCGGGGACCTGCACTTCGGCGGGCACCGGCCCGAGGCCGACCGTGCAGGTCGTCGACACGGATTTCGCGCCCGCCTGCAGCACCTCGGTTGCGATCTTGTGCACGACGTGTTCGGACCAGGCCTCGACGTCCTGCGTGGTGCCGCGCTCGATCAGCAGCATGAAGCCCGCACCACCGAAACGCCCGGCAAGATCGCCCGGCTGCACCTGCTCGCGCAGCAGCCGTCCGAAGTCGGTCAGGAAATCCTCGCCGACCAGCACGCCGAGTTCCTCGTGGACGGAGTCGTACTTGTCGGGCTCGATGTAGGCGAGGCAGCGCACGCCCGCCTTGGCAGGCTCGGCGAGGCGCGCGCGCAGCTTGTCCACGAAGTAGCGCCGGTGCATGAATCCGGTCGCCGGATCCGACTGCATCGCCTCTTCGAGCTTGCGCTCGTACTCGCCGGCGTCCGCGACGCGTGCCGGCACGCAGACCTGCACGCAGGGGTCACCGTCGAATTCGGCGCGTACGAGCTGGAATTCGAGCGACGGCGTGAGGCCGCTCACGACGAGGGCCGATGCGTGCAGCGTGTGACCGGACCACTTGCCCTGCATGCAGGCGACCAGCGCGCCCTTGATCGCGGCATGATCGTCCGGATCGAAGGCGTCCATCAGCGGCGTGCCGATGACTTCCTCGGCATTCGAATAGCCGAACAGCGCGATCCAGGCCGGATTCGCATCGACAATGATGCCTTCCTGCACCTGCGCGATCGCATCCGTCGAGCCTTCGACGATGTGCTGCAGCTGCTTCTTGGCTTCGCGCGCGGAAGCGAGCGTCTGGGACAGTGCGCGGTCGAGGCGATAGGTGCGCAGTTCGCGCCCGACTACCAGCTGCAGACGCGGGATGTTGGTCAGCGTCACGGCGTCCTGCGCGCCGAGCGCGAGCGCCTGCGCGATCACGCCCTCGTCGAGCTTCTCGCGCACGATCAGGACCGGCACGTCCGGAGCGAATCGCGCGCGGAAGTCCATCGCGCTCGACAGATCGACGATGCCCTCGTCGGCGAACAGCATCAGCATCTCGGCCGATGCCTGGGTCAGCGCGTCGCCCAGGTCGCGCGCGTCCGGCAGCCAGGTCACGTGCACCGGATGGCCGGCGTTGCGAAGCGCCTTGTTGATGGCTTCGACGTTGTCCTGGCTGCGCGTCAGCGCAATCATCGGAACGGCGGCGGGTTGCTTCAATTCCGGCTCCGGGAACGTCCAGCCTGCGGGCGAGGGCAGGATACTAGCACCCTGAAAACCCTCCATATCGCGACCGGCGTCATGCTCCAGGGCAGGGTGGCCGGTGAAACGGGCAGCGGCTATGATACGCGGCCTTTTCCAGTACCCAACCCGGCTGGTCCGGGTTTCGGCGGCGCATCCCATGTCCAGCATCAGCACCAACGATTTCCGTTCCGGCGTCAAAGTCATGCTCGACAACGATCCCTGTTCGATCGTCGAGAACGAATTCGTCAAGCCGGGCAAGGGCCAGGCATTCAACCGCGTGCGCATCCGTAACCTGCGCACCGGTCGTGTGATCGAACGCACGTTCAAGTCCGGCGATTCACTCGAAGCCGCGGACGTGGTCGACGTGGACATGCAATTTCTGTATGCCGACGGACAATTCTGGCACTTCATGCAGCCGGAGTCGTTCGAGCAATTCGCCGCGGGCCCGACCGCGGTTGGTGATGCGGCGCAGTGGCTGAAAGACGGCACGGTCTGCATCGTGACCCTCTGGAACGGCCAGCCGCTGACCGTCACGCCCCCGCCGCACGTGGAACTCAAGATCATCGAGACGGATCCGGGCATGCGCGGCGATACCGTCACCGGCGGCACCAAGCTGGCGAAGCTCGAGACTGGCGCCTCGGTCAAAGTGCCGCTGTTCGTCAATCAGGGCGAAGTCGTTCGCGTCGATACGCGGACCGGCTCATATATCTCGCGCGTGAAATGAAACGCGCGCGGAGCCCGCGCGTCATTCGTCGTTCAATCCGTCGATGCCCGCGAGTCGCCAGTCGCTGGCGGCAACGAGCAGGGCGGCCAGTCCCTCGAGCAGCGCCGCATCCGCCGGAGTAAAGCGGCCCCGTGTCGGGCTGTCGAGGTCGAGCACACCGATCAACTTGCCATTCGATTCGAGCGGCACGACGATTTCGGCGTTCGATGCGGCGTCGCAGGCGATGTGTCCGGCGAAGGCGTGTACGTCCGGCACGATCAGCGTCCGACGCGTGGCCGCCGCGGTGCCGCAGACGCCGGCGCCGAGCGCAATGCGCACGCAGGCGACCCGGCCCTGGAACGGACCGACGACAAGCCCGCCGCCGCGCAGGAAATAGAATCCGGCCCAGTTGAGATCCGGGAGCCGTTCGAAGAGCAGCGCCGTGAGATTGGCGGCATTTGCCCAGGGATCGCGCTCGCCCGCGAACAAGCCCGCCGCCTGCTGCGTCAATTCGCCGTCGGTGTCGTGCTGCCTGTCCATCCGGTTCCTCAGCATCGATCGTCCGCGAAACTCATCGCCGACGCCAGATCCGGCAGGCCGAGCGTGACCATGACCAGGCGGTCGAATCCCAGCGCGACACCCGAACAGTCCGGCAGACCGTGCGCGAGTGCGGCGAGCAGCCGCTCGTCGAGTGGATGCTGCGGCTGGCGGCGCGAGCGCCGCTTGGCCAGATCCCGCTCGAAGCGGTTGCGCTGTTCCACCGGGTCGCCGAGTTCATGGAATCCGTTCGCCAGTTCGACGCCGTCCACGTAGAGTTCGAAGCGATCCGCGACCGGCACGCCGCCCGAGTCCGCGCGCAGGCGCGCGAGCGCGGCCTGCGTGGCCGGGTAGTCGCGGACGAATACGGGCGCATCGAGGCCGAGCCCGGGTCCGACGACTGCGCCCATCAACAGATCAAGCCAGGCGTCGCTGTCCCAGTCGTCCGCGCCGGCGGGGAGGACGCCACGCGCCGCAAGCGCGGCGGCAATATCGTCGATCGCGGCGGTGCCGCACGTCGATGCCGCAGGCATCGGCAACGGCCTGGCGATAGGTGACGGAACGCGCTCGCGCGAACCGGCGGAGGCCCGTCGTCGCCGCTCGCAGCAGGTTGAAGACGTCGCGCTGCAGTTCATCGACGCCGAATCCGAGCCGATACCATTCGATCATCGTGAACTCGGGACTGTGCTGTCGCCCGGATTCGCCGTCGCGAAATACCGGGCAGATCTGGTAGCAATCGCCGATGCCGGCGGCGAGCAGCCGCTTCATCGGGTATTCGGGCGACGTCTGCAGAAACCGCCGCCGCCCGGAGCGCGCCTGGGCGGAGATTGACTCAATCTCAGGATCGCTGACGGCCGCCGACGACAGCAACGGGGTCTGGACTTCGAGCACCTGTTCCGACTCGAAATACGTCCGCGCCCGCGCGAGCATTGCGGCGCGATGGCGGAGCACGCCGGCGCCGGCGGTGGGCGCCCAGTCGACGTCGCTCATCGGAGTGCCGCGAGGCGTTCGCCGACGCGTACCGCGCGTCCGGATACAAGCCCGCCGGCCAGTGAGGGTCCGGACGGGCCAAACAGCACGACGACTGTCGAACCCATGTTGAACCATCCGAGCTCTGCACCGCGATCGAGCGTAATGACGGGATCTCGCGCCGGCAATTCCGTGACCGTGCGTCGCGCGCGCGGACGGACATTCCCCACCCAGGCCAGGCTCATGCTGCCGACGAAGAGCGCGCCGACCAGGACGACGGCCATCGGGCCGGCGGTCGTGTCGAAAATGCAGACGATGCGTTCGTTGCGCGTGAAGAGGCCGGGAACGCTCGCCGCGGTCGCGGCATTGACGCTGTACAGGTCGCCCGGAATGAAACGCGCGAGCCGCAGCGTGCCGGCAGACGGCATGTGGATGCGATGATAGTTGTGCGGCGCAAGGTATAGCGTCGCGAACGCGCCGCCGCCGAATTCCGCCGCGGCCGCCCCGTCGCCGCCGAGCAGCGCGGCCGCGGAATAGCCGATGCCCTTCGCCTGCACGAGAGTGTCGCCGTTGATTGCGCCCGCCTGGCTTACGAAGCCGTCGACCGGACACAGCGCGGCGCGCGCATCCGGATCCGCCGGCCGCACGCCCGCCCGCAGGCGCCGCGTAAAGAAATCGTTGAAGCTCGCGTAGTCGCGCGGATCGGGCCGCGCGGCTTCCGACAGATCGACCGGGTAGTGGCGGAGGAAACCTCGGATCAGCGCGGAGCGCACGATACCGACGCGGCAAGCCGCCAGCGCGCCGACCAGGCGTGACAGCAGGTGCTGCGGCAGCAGGTGCTGCAGGCCGATGAACGCACGCTCGTGAAAGCCGCTGCCCATTCCGCTAGCGTGTCCTCGCGCCGACGATGCTGCGATAGTCGCCGGCGATCGTCTGCGCCACGTGGGGCATCCCGAATACCGCGGTCCAGGCCGCATCCGGGTCAATCAGGAAGATCGCCGCCGTGTGATCGACTGTATAACTGCCGTCGGCCGCCGGGGCGCCGATCATGACCGCGACGCCGAGCTCGCGCGTCAGCGCGTCAATCGACGCGGCATCGCCCGTCACGCCCGTGAACGACGGATCGAAATGCCGGACGTAGCGCGCGAGCATCGCCGGCGTGTCCCGCGCGGGATCGACGCTGACCAGCACGACTGCGGGTCGTTCAGCGGCCGGAAGATCGGCTAGCTCGGATCGGACGGCGGCGAGCGTCGCGAGCGTGGTCGGGCAGATGTCGGGGCAATTCGTAAAGCCGAAGAAAAGGAAAGTCCAGTGCCCGCGCAGGCGTTCGACGCCGAACGGTTGACCTGCCTGATCGATCAGGTTCATCTCCGGCATTGGCCGCGGCGAGTCCAGCAACGTTGCCTGTGTCGGCACGGGCCGCGCAGCCTCGCGCGTCAGGAAGTACGCGCTGAGCGCTCCCGCGAGCACGGAAATCGCGATGATTGCGGCGCGGCTCTTGCGGTTCATGTCCGCGGGAAGTATCCCACAATGCCGCACGCGATCCGCTGGCCTGCCGGGTAGACTGCCGCCGATGAAACGGAGTCCGCGCATCGCGGCGGCTGACACCGCCGGAACCGTCGGAGAATTGCTGGACCGATCCGCGCGGCGACTCGCGCGCGCGCGCCTGCATTACGGGCACGGCACCGGCAACGCGCGCGACGAGGCGGCGGCACTGGTGTATTACGCGCTCCGACTGCCGCATTCGTCGGCTCCCGCGAGTTATCGCCTTCCGGTGCCGCCGCGCGCCGCGGCCGCGGTCGAGGCGCTGCTTCAGCGGCGCATCGACGAACGTATCCCGTCGGCCTACCTGACCGGCGTCACCTGGTTTGCGGGACACGAGATCCGGGTGACGCCCGACGTGCTCGTGCCGCGCTCCCCGATCGCGGAACTGTGCGAGCGCGGCTTCGCGCCATGGATCAATCCCGGATCCGCCCGACGCGTGCTGGATATCGGCACCGGATCCGGCTGCATCGCTATCGCAGCCGCGCACGCGTTGCCGCACGCCCGGATCGAGGCGACCGACGTCTCGACGCCGGCGCTTGCCGTCGCGCGCGACAATGTACGTCGGCACCGGCTCGCCGGACGCGTCACCGTGAGGCGCGCCGATGTCTATGTCGGTTTGCGCGGCCGGCGGTACGATGTCGTCGTGAGCAACCCGCCCTATGTACCCGCCGCCGAGATGCGCCGGCTGCCGCGGGAATTCCGTGCGGAGCCTGCCCTCGGGCTGCAGGCCGCGCGCGGCGGCCTCGCGATCATCGACCGCATTCTCGAAGGGGCACGGCGCCACCTCACCCCGGACGGCATCCTCGTGGTGGAGGCGGGCAACACCGCGGCCGAAGTCCGGCGCCGCCATCGAGCGCTGCCATTCGCCTGGCCGGAATTCGAGCGCGGCGGAGGCGGCGTTTTCCTGCTGCGACGTGCGGAACTGCCGGAGTAGCGGATTGTCCGGCAACACGATCGGCAAATCGTTCTGCGTCACGACCTTCGGCGAAAGCCATGGGCCGGCGCTGGGCGCGATCGTCGACGGCTGCCCGCCCGGACTCGAACTCGATGAAGCGGATCTGCAGTCGGACCTCGAGCTGCGCCGTACCGGCACGTCGCGTCACACGAGCCAGCGCAAGGAGCCGGACCGGGTGAAGATCGTGTCCGGCGTATTCGAGGGCCGCACGACGGGCACCGCGATCGGACTTCTGATCGAGAACGTCGACGCCCGCTCGCGCGATTACGACAAGATCAAGGACCGGTTCCGGCCGGGCCATGCCGATTACACGTACCAGCAGAAATACGGATTTCGCGATTACCGCGGCGGCGGACGCTCGTCGGCGCGCATTACGGTCGCATCGGTGGCGGCCGGCGCGATTGCGCGCAAGTACCTGCGCGTGCAATGTGGCGTCGAGGTCGCGGGCTGGCTGTCGCAGGTCGGTCCGCACCGGCTCGATTGCGTGGACGCGACAGTCGCCCGCACGAATCCGTTTTTCTGCGCCGATCCCGACAAGCTGCAACTGCTGGACGATTATCTGTGGCAGTTGCGCAAGGATGGCGATTCCGTCGGAGCACGCGTGTCGGTGCGCGCGCGAGGCGTGCCGCCCGGACTCGGCGAGCCGATGTTCGATCGTCTCGACGCCGACATCGCGTTCGCGATGATGGGCATCAATGCGGCCAAGGCGGTGGAAATCGGCGACGGCGTCCTGGTCGCCGCGCAGCGCGGATCCGAGCACCGCGACGAACTCCTGCCGGGCGGCTTCGCCTCGAATCATTCCGGCGGGACGCTTGGCGGACTGAGTTCCGGCCAGGACGTGATCGCGCACGTGTCGTTCAAGCCGACGTCCAGCATCCAGGTGCCAGGCCGCACCGTGGATGTGAACGGCGCCGCCAGCGAGATAGTCACGACGGGTCGCCACGATCCTTGTGTCGGCCTGCGGGCCGTGCCGATCGTCGAGGCGATGCTCTTGCTGGTGCTGATGGACCACACGTTGCGCCACCGGGCCCAATGCGCGGACGTCGTTTCGCCGACGCCCGACATCACGCGTTGAAACCCTGCAAATCAACGCATTGCACGAGCGGCTGACCCTGTCGTCGACTGCCCGCGATTGCGTGACGCGGGGCAAGATTTTGGTAAATGCGGCGTGTAAGCTATAGTCCAAAGGATCAGGGACTTGTGATCGGTTTTATACCCATTTCGGAAGCTCGCGGCCGATGCTGGGACCGGCGGCGCGGCCTTGGGGAGTCACGATGAGTTGGAAATTGCGGGCACTCATTTCGGCGACGCTGTGGACGCCAGCGGTAGCGCTTGGCCTCGGGCTCGGCGAAATCCGGCTCAATTCAGCGCTCAATGAGCCGCTGTCGGCCGAAATCGACCTGGTCGCCGCGACGCCCGAGGAGCTGGCGGCCCTCAAGGCCGAGCTCGCCTCGAGCGAGGTGTTCGAACGCTACGGACTCGACCGCCCCGCCTACCTGGGCTCGATCGATTTTCGCGTCGGACGCGGCCAGGACGGTCGCAGTGTCCTGCTGGTCCGGTCCCGCGACGCGATGAGCGAACCCTTTGTTTCCTTCCTGGTGGACGTCAACTGGGCGCGCGGACGATTGCTGCGCGAATACACGGTCCTGCTCGACCCGCCGGTGCTTGCCGCACCGTCGGCAAGCCGGACGGCCGAGCCGATCGCGGCGCCGACCACGATGCCGTCGAGTCCGCCAAGGGCTCCGGCGCCAGTTGCCGCGCCTTCCGACACGTCGCCATCCGATTCGACGCCTGCCGTCGCCGCACCTGCCACCGCCGCACCTGCCACCGCCGCACCTGCCACCGCCGCACCGGCCGACAGCGCACGCACGCACCGCGTCGAGCGCGGCGACACGCTGTACGAAATCGCCGGATCGATGACGGGCGGCGACCGCCAGGCGACGCAACGCCTGATGCTCGGCCTGTTCCGCGCCAATCCGGAGGCCTTTGGCGGCAACATCAATCACCTGCGCGCGGGCGCTATCCTGCGCGTGCCCGACGCCACCGAATACGCCGACATCGCCCCCGCCGACGCCGCGATTGAAGTCAGGCGCCAGACCGCCGCCTGGCGCGAAGCCGGTGGCGGAGCCCCGAGCGGCCAGTTGCGGCTGGTCACGCCCGAAGAAGGCGTCACCGACGCCGGCACCGGCGAGCCGGATACGAGCGGCAAGGTGGAGTCCCAGATCGAATCGCTCGAGCGCGAGATCGCGGAGCAGCGCCGGTTGCTCGAACTGCGCAACCAGGAACTTGCGCAATTGCAGCGCAACCTGGGCGAGCGTCGGGCCGCGGAAGCCGCCGCTGCGGAAAAAGCTGCTGCGGAGAAGGCTGCGCTGCGGACAAAGCGGCTGCCGACAAGGCCGCCGCGGATCGGGCTGCAGTGCCGCCGCCTGCGGGCGAAGCCCCTGTCGCGCCGGAAGACGGCGTAACGCCTGCGCCGCCCAAGCCGGAGCCGCGCGCGCCGGTCGCGAAGGCGCCAGTCGAAGTGCCGCCTCCCACGGCGGAGCCGTCGTATTTCGAGAAGGTCACTGAAAACTGGATGTTCCTGCTCGGTGCAGCCGGGCTGCTACTGATCGGCATCCTCGGCTTCGGGTACTTCCGGCGCCGCCGCGATGAGGACGTCAGCGTCGCGCTGAAGGGATTCGACCTGCCCGAGTCGGCGCCGATTCCGTCCGAAACGATGCGTCTGCGGACCCTCGCGACGGGCGAAGAGACCGCCGAACTCGAGCGGCCGACGAGCTTCGAGGACCAGGACCAGGCCTTTGTCGTCGAGGAGCGCCCGATTGCGCGGCCGAAGGCGGAAGCGCCACGGCCAGTGGTGGGTCACGATGAGACCATCAGCGCGGAAGCCGCGCTCAATCTCGATCAGGCGGATCCGCTGGCCGAGGCCGATTTCCACATGGCCTACGGCCTGTACGACCAGGCGGTCGACCTGATTCGCATGGCCCTGCAGCGATTCGCCGGATCGCAACGACCTCAAGCTGAAGTTGGCGGAGATCCATTTCGTCGCCGGCGATGTTCCGCAGTTCCTGGCCGTCGCGCGCGACCTGCGCAAGACGCTCGGTCCGGGCGGCGACTGGGACCGCATCGTGATCATGGGCTCCCAGCTCGCGCCGAGCGAACCGATGTTCGCGGGCGGCGTGCAGGATGCGGGCGTCGATCTTTCGCTCGAAGGCGGCGACAACCTCGTCGACCTGGATCTGCTGTCGACGCCGGACGGCGACGGAGGCCTCGACCTCGATCTCGGCCGGACCGCGGTCATGTCCGACAGCGAAGCCGCGACGGGCGAGAACACGGCGGTTGAATTCAACTTCGACATAGGCCCTGCGTCGCCGACGACGACCCAGGAAATCGTCCGTCGCGGCGGGCCGGGCACGGTCGAGATGCCGACGCTCGAGCTGCCATCGTCCGAGACACCGACCGTCGAGACGCCGGCGCTGAAAAAGCAGAAGCAGGCCGCGCAGCCGAGCGTGCCGACCGACGCGACCGCCGAAATGGCGATCGACGACCTCGGCATCGATCACGGTCATCTCGGCGAACTGACGGACGCGGAGGATGCGACCGCGTTTTCGGTGGGGATCGGCGACGACACCACGATGATCGGCCGGCGTGACGACGGCACGCAGCGCATGCAGAGCGGCACGGATGACGAGGGCACCGCGTTGTTGCCGGTCGGCGACATGAGCGCGACCGCGATGCTCCCGAAATTCGATATGGGCGAATCGACTCGACTCGACCTCGACGTCGGCAACGTCACCGACGATGCCGACGCCGCGCCGACCGCGCGCGACAGCATGGCGAGCGAGATTCCGCGGCTGTCGGAACTCGAGCCGGTCACGATGAGCGAAGTCGGCACGAAGCTCGACCTCGCGCGCGCGTACATGGACATGGGCGACCCCGACGGCGCCCGCAACATCCTGCAGGAAGTGCTGGCGGAGGGCAGCGCCTCGCAGAAGCAGGAAGCGCGCCGGCTGATCGACTCCCTGCCGGGAGCGTGAGCACAGCCGTCCGGCGCCTCGCCGTCGGCCTCGAGTACGACGGCACGCGTTTATGCCGGCTGGCAGTCGCAGCCGGGTCTGCCGACCATCCAGGATTCCCTGCAGCGGGCCCTGTCGGCCGTCGCCGATGAACCGGTCGCCGCGGTCGCCGCTGGCCGCACCGATGCCGCGGTCCACGCGACCGGCCAGGTCGCGCACTTCGACACCACCGCCGACCGGCCGCTGCGCGGCTGGGTGCTGGGCGCAAACAGCCACCTGCCCGCCGGACATCGCGTTGAACTGGGCGATCGAGGTCGAACGCGACTTTCACGCGCGCTATACCGCGCTGGCGCGCAGCTACCGCTACTGTCTGCTGCAGCGCGCGACGCGGCCCGCGCTGTTGCGCGACCGCGTCTGCTGGGTGCGCGAAGCCCTCGACGTCGCCGCGATGCACGAGGCGGCCCAGGCGCTCGTCGGCGAGCACGACTTCTCGTCTTTCCGCGCCGTCGAATGCCAGTCGCCGACGGCGATGCGCCACGTCGATGCGATCGTCGTCAGCGGCGATGGCGCGCTCGTCACGATCGAGATCACCGCAAATGCGTTCCTGCACCACATGGTGCGTAATATCGCGGGCTCGCTGCTGCAGGTCGGGGAGGGAAAGCGGTCGCCGAACTGGATCGGCCAGATGCTCGCGGCGCGCGACCGCAGCCGCGCCGGCGTCACCGCGCCCGCCGCCGGCCTCTATCTCTGGAAGGTGCGCTATCCGGCGTCGCTGCAGGTGCCCGATCTCGTCCCGGCCCGACCTTGGGCTATGATCGCTGGCGCCTGAAGGGACGACGCCATGACCTGGTTCGAGAAGATCATCCCGTCGCGGATCAAGACCGAGCGGCGCACGCGCTCGGTGCCGGAAGGCCTGTGGATGAAATGCCCGGCCTGCGATTCCGTCCTCTACCGGCCGGAAGTCGAGCGCAACCTTCAGGTCTGCCCGAAATGCGCGCATCACATGCGCATCGGCGCCCGCGAGCGCCTCGACCTTTTCCTCGATCCGGACGGCACGACGGAGATCGGCGCCGGCATCCAGCCGGAAGATCCGCTGCGATTCCGCGACAGCAAGCGCTATCGCGACCGCCTCGCGGCGGCGCAGAAAAGCGTCGAGGAGCGCGATGCGATCGTCGTGCTGGCGGGCACGCTGGACGGCATCGATGTGGTCGCCAGCGCATTCGAATTCGGCTTCATGGGCGGTTCGATGGGTTCCGTCGTCGGCGAGCGATTCGTGCGTGGCGTCGAGCACGCGATCGGCCGTCGCTGTCCGGTCGTGAGTTTTTCGGCGAGCGGCGGCGCGCGCATGCAGGAAGGCCTGCTGTCGCTGTTGCAGATGGCCAAGACGAGCGCGGCGCTCGCGGCGCTCGCGCGCGAGCGCCTGCCATTCATCTCGGTGCAGACCGATCCCACGACGGGCGGCGTATCGGCGAGCCTCGCGATGCTCGGCGACATCAATATCGCCGAGCCGCAAGGCGCTGATCGGATTCGCGGGACCGCGCGTGATCCAGCAGACCGTGCGCGAGACCCTGCCCGAAGGCTTCCAGCGCAGCGAATTCCTGCTCGATCACGGCGCCATCGACATGATCGTCGACCGGCGCGACCTGCGCGACCGCATCGCCGCGCTGCTGCGCATGCTGCTGCAGCTCAGGCCGGCGCCGTCTCCGGCTGAGCGCGACGGCGTGCGCTTCGACACGACTCGCGGACTGGCTCGCCTGGCAGCAGGTCGCGCATCCGGTCGCGATCGACCCGGGCCTCGAGCGGGCCGGCGAAGTCTGGCGCCGGCTGGCGCTCGCCCGGTCGCGCACCGTGCTGACGGTCGGCGGCACGAACGGCAAGGGCTCGGTCTGCGCCTATCTCGATGCGATGCTGCGGGCGGCCGGCTATGACGTCGGCCTCTTCACTTCGCCGCACCTCGTGCGCTACAACGAGCGCATCCGCATCGGCGGCCGCGAAGTCGGCGACGCGGCCATCGTGGCCGCCTTCGCGCGCATCGACGAGGCGCGCGGCGACATCTCGCTGACTTTTTTCGAGTGGAACACGCTGGCGGCGCTGCTGCTGTTCGCGCAGGAGCGCGTGGACGTCGCGCGTGCTCGAGGTCGGCATGGGCGGACGGCTGGACGCCGTCAACCTGGCCGATGCCGACGTCGCCGCCGTGGTGTCGGTCGGCCTCGATCACCGCGAATGGCTCGGCGACACGGTCGAGGACCGATCGGCGCCGAGAAGGCAGGCATCTTCCGTGCCGGGCCGGCCCGCGATCTTCGGCTCGCGCGCAGATGCCCGAAAGCGTCCGCCGCGCCGCGCGTAGCCTGCGGCGCGCGGCTGCGGCGCTTCGGCCGCGACTTCGACTACGTCGAGCGCGCGGACGGCTGGGACTACGTCGGGGTCGGCTCGCGCCGGCGCGAACTGCCGCTGCCGGCGCTCGCCGGCAGCGCGCAGCTGCGCAATGCGGCGACTGCGCTCGCCGTCCTCGAAGGTCGCCGAACCCGCGTCCTCGTGCCGACGAGGCCGCGCGTGCGGGCCTGCGCCAGTCCGGCTGGCCGGGCCGCTTCCAGATCGTCGACGGCGAGCCGGAATGGATCCTGGACGTCGCCCACAACCCGGATGCGGCGCGCGCGCTCGCCGCGAGCCTGCCGCGCGCCCGGCGCGCGGCCGCACCATCGCGGTCTGCGGCATCCTCGCGGACAAGGACATCGAAGCCATCGTGAGATCGCTTGCGCGGCGCGCATCCAGCAATGGATCGCCGTCGGGCTGCCGGGTCCGCGGGCGCTCGCCTCGACCGAACTCGCGCAGCGCATCGCCGCCGTCACCGGCAGGACAGTCGATTCCGCCGGCGACGTCGAAGGCGGTCTGCGGCAGGCGCGGGCGGCCTGCGGCGTCGGCGACCGGGTGCTCGTGTTCGGATCGTTCCTGACGGTCGGTCCGGCGCTCGGTTTTCTCGGCGCTGCGGCCTGAACGTTGCTGCAGGCTACAATTCGCCGCCATGGAAGACACGGGTTCGGGAACGGCTGATCGGAGCGCTCGTGCTGGTCGCGATCGTCGTGCTGTTCGTGCCCGCCTTGCTGAAAGGCCCCGAGCGCACGACGGAGGCTGCAGACGTCGCCGGTCAGCGCAGCAGGGAATTTCCGGTTCCCGCCACGAGCGAACGGCAACGGAAGAAACGCTGATGCCGGAACCGTCAGCGCCCGAATCGACGCCTGCGAGTCGACGTGATCCCATGCCGCAGGCGGCTCCCCGCCGGTCGTTGGCCAGCGCCGGAAACCCCGCGGTCGGCCGCGCCGGAAGCCGTCCCCGCCGCGGTCGAAGCGCCAACCATCGGCGTCGCGTCCGGCCAGCCGGCCTGGGCCGTGCAGCTCGGGGCGTTTTCGACGCGCGAAAAGGCCGAGACACTGGTGGCGCAATTGCGCAAGCGCGGTTACGCGGCCTTTGTGCTCGAATACCGGGCCAACGGCAAGGTATTGCATCGGGTGCGCGTCGGTCCCGAGCAGGACCGGCAGCGCGCCGCGGCAATCGCCGACCGGCTGCGCAAGGACGGCTTCCAGCCGGTCGTCGCGCCGCATCCGTGATCGGCTAGAATGCCGCACCTTTCGACGGAAGCGACCACACGATGAATGGCGCCGACCACTGTTCGCGATCATCCTGCTGGCATCCGGCTCCTCGGCTACATCCGCGGATTCATCCGCGAGTCGATCTCGCTGCTGACCTGGCTGTCGCGCTCTGGCTCGCCTGGCACTTCGCCTATCTGGTCAATCCCTGGCTCGGTGGCGCGCTCGCAGAGCCCGCATCCGCGAATGGGCCGGGAGCGCGTCGTGCTGTTGCCGTGCTGCTGGTCGGCGCGGGCATTGGCGGCGTCGTCGCGTATTTTGCGCACCGCGCGGCGGGCCTCGCCATGATGGACCGGCTATCGGCTCCGTGTTCGGCCTGGTGCGCGGCATCGTCATCGTCGGCCTCATCGTGATCGTGCGCGTGCGGTGCACCTCGACGGCGAGGCGTGGTGGCAGAAGACCCGGACGATGCCGGTCGCGAATCAGTCGCGAACTGGCTCGAACGGTACGCGCAGCCCGCGGCGGCGGCCCTTACGAAAAAGCCGCCGAAAAGCCCGGTCCTGACGCGATGTGCGGCATCGTCGGCATCGTCGGAATGTCGCCCGTCAACCAGCGGATCTATGATGCGCTGACGGTGCTGCAGCACCGCGGCCAGGATGCCGCGGGCATCATGACATGGACGAGCATGCGCTGTTTGTGCGCAAGGACGCGGGTCTCGTGCGTGACGTGTTCCGCGAGAACGACATGCGCCAGCTCGTCGGCAATGCCGGCATCGGCCACGTGCGCTATCCGACCGCCGGCCGCGACGGCGCGGACGAATCCCAGCCGTTCTACGTCAACGCGCCATTCGGCATCGGTCTCGGCCACAACGGCAACCTGACCAATGCCGAGGAGCTCACCCGCACGATGGTCGCCGAGGACCGCCGGCACCTGAATACCGGGTCCGATTCCGAAGTGCTGCTGAATGTCTTTGCCAGCGAACTGCAGCGCTCGACGGCGCCGAAGCCCGCGGCCGCGGATGTGTTCCGCGCGCTGGAGGCGGTGTTCCGGCGCTGCCGCGGCGGCTACGCCGTCGTGATGCTGATCGTTGGCCATGGCATCGTCGGATTCCGCGACCCGCACGGCATCCGCCCGCTGGTGCTCGGCAAGCGCGAGACGCCGCGCGGCATCGAATGGATGCTGGCGTCCGAGAGCGTCGCGCTCGACATGCTGGGCTTTTCGCTGGTGCGCGACGTCGGGCCGGGCGAGGCGATCTACATCGACATGCAGGGCCGCATGCACGCGCAACAGTGCGCAGCGGCAGGGCAGCACACGCCCTGCATCTTCGAGTATGTCTATTTCGCGCGGCCGGACTCGATCATCGACAACATCTCGGTGCACAAGGCGCGCATGCGCATGGGCGAAAAGCTCGCCGAGAAGATCCAGCGCCTGCGTCCCGACCACGACATCGACGTCGTGATCCCGATCCCCGACACGAGCCGCACCAGCGCGCTGCAGCTCGCGCTCTCGCTCGGCGTCAAGTACCGCGAAGGCTTCGTCAAGAACCGCTACATCGGCCGCACCTTCATCATGCCCGGACAGGAGATGCGCCAGAAATCCGTGCGCGGCAAGCTGAATGCGATCGACCTCGAATTTCGCGGCCGAAACGTGCTGCTGGTGGACGACTCGATCGTGCGCGGCACGACCTCGGCACAGATCATCGAGCTCGCGCGCGAAGCGGGCGCGCGCAAGGTGTATTTCGCCTCGGCTGCGCCGCCGGTGCGCTTTCCGAACGTCTACGGCATCGACATGGCGGTGGCGGCGGAGCTCGTCGCGAACGGCCGGAGCGAAGACGATGTCGCGGCATTCATCGGTGCGGACTGGCTGATCTACCAGGACCTCGATGACCTGGTCTCCGCGTGCCGGCATCACAATGCGCGCATCACGGCCTTCGACACCTCCTGCTTCTCGGGCGAATACGTAACCGGCGACGTCACCAGCGAGTATCTGGCGCGCATCGAGCGCGACCGCTCGGACGGGGTGCGCGCCCAGCGCATGCTCGAATTGCCGGGCGGGCGCACCGCCCGCGCGGTCTGACCGGGCCCGATGAGCGGGCCGGCGGCCGATCCGCGCCGCAACCTGCTCCTCGACTGGCTGAACTCGGCCCTCGCCGCAGTCGACGGGCGCCGGCGCGTACGTGCGGCGCTTGCGACCGAAGCCGGCACGGGGCCTGTCCACCTGCTCTCGGTCGGCAAGGCGGCGGCTTCGATGGCGCTGGGTGCGCACGACGCGCTCGGCGCGCGGGTTTCGCGCGCTCTGGTCATCGTGCCCGACGGCGCCATGCCCGATTCGCTCGCTTCACTGCCAGGATTCGACTGTCGCGCGGCAGGACATCCTGCGCCGGACGAACGCAGTCTCGCCGCGGGCGAGGCGGCGCTCGCCTTTGCGGCGGAAACGCCGGCCGGGAGTCGCGTCCTGCTCTGCGTCTCGGGCGGCGCATCCGCCCTGTTCGAAGCGCCGGCGGCCGGTGTCACGCTGGCTCAATTGCGCGCGTTGTATGCCGACTCGGAAAAATTGGCATGGACATCGAAGAGCTCAACAGGCGGGAGGCCGGCTTTTCCGGATCAAGGGCGGCAAGCTCCCGCCTGTTTGCCGGTTCCATTGTTGAAGGGCTCATGATCTCCGACGTGCCGCGCGACGATCCCGAGGTGGTCGGATCCGGACTCCTGGCCGGCGCAGCCGTCACCCTCGTCGGCTGTCTCGACGATGCACTGGAGGCGGTGCTCCGCGCCGCGCGGCAGGCCGGCCTTGACGCGATCCGCAGGGAACCGAGACTCGCCGGAGATGCGGCCGACGCCGCGAGACATGTCTGCCATGAACTGGCCATTGGCTCCGCCGGCCTGCAGATCTGGGGCGGTGAAACCGTGGTTCGGCTGCCGTCAGCGCCCGGCCGCGGCGGGCGCTGCCAGCACCTGGCGCTGGCAGCCGCGAGCCACGTCGCCGGCCATCCCGATTTCCTGGTGCTGGCGGCAGGCACCGATGGTCGCGACGGCAACAGCGAAGATGCGGGCGCGATCATCGACGGCGGCACGATCGAACGCGCGCTCAGCGCCGGTTTCGACGTTTCCGCCGCCCTCGCGGCCGCGGACAGCGGCGTCGTGCTCGAGGCCACTGGCGACCTGGTATGCACCGGCGACACCGGCACGAATGTCGGCGACGTGGTGTTCGCGCTCCGTCTCGCGCCGTCGCGCGAACGGCCCATGTAGAATGCCGGCATGAGCGTCCGTGTTCTGATCATCGACGACCAGAACGATTTCCGGCGGCTGCTGGCCCAGCACATTTCGACCGGTTTCGACTCGCCGTCGATCGCCGAATACGATCCCGTCGCGCGCGGCCGCCTGCCGGCGGATTTCTCGGGTAGTGCCTACGACGCCGCGATCCTCGGCGACACGCCGGGCAGCGACGACGGATTGTCGTGGCTGCGCGATCTCAGCCGCCGCAATGGATTTCCTCCCGTGATCTACCTGCTCAAGGATATGACGACGCAGTCGCAGGAGGCGGCCATCGCAGCCGGCGCGCATGCCTGCCTGTCCGGACGCAAGATCAATCACGGCGGCCTGGTCGCGGCGCTGCGGGTGCGCAGGCGCGTCGCAGCGTGACTTCAGGCCCCGCCGTCCGGCAGGAGGACGCGCCGCGCACCGCGCGCTTCGGTGAAGCAAACATCCGCGGCTACCGCCGTCAGCCCGCTCGCCGAAAACCCGGTGTCCAGCGTATCTCGCCCGGAGCGAGCGGACAGGCGAGGAAGTCGTGCTGAAGGTGCTGCACCAGCCGCCGGACGCTGGTTCGGGAGCGAAGACGTTCGACCGTTTCCTGCGCGAATACCAGATCGCGGCCGGCATCCAGCATCCGAACGTTGCGCGGGTGCACGATTTCGGCGTCGCCGATGACCACGCGTTCATCGCAATGGAATATTTCCCGCTGGGCGACCTGCGCGCGCGCATCCGCATTGGCATCGCGCCGCTGCAGGCGCTGACGTTCCTGCGGCAGATGGCCGAAGCGCTGGTGGTGCTGCACGGCGCCGGCGTGCTGCATCGCGATCTGAAGCCCGGCAACGTGATGCTGCGCGATGAAACGTCCGTGGCGCTCATCGACTACGGCATGTCGAAGCAGCTCGCGCTCGACGCCGCGATCACCGGCAGCGGCGAGATCTTCGGGACGCCGTACTACATGAGTCCCGAGCAGGGCCATGGTCGCGAAACCGACGAGCGCAGCGACATCTACAGTGTCGGCATCATCTATTTCGAGATGCTGATGCGCCGCAAGCCCTATGTCGCGGGCACGCCGATGCAGGTGATCTACAAGCACGCGCATGAGCCGCTGCCGGAACTGCGCGCCGAGTTGAAGCGTTTCGAGAGCCTGCTGCACCAATGCATCGCGAAGAGTCCGGAGCGTCGCTTCGCCGGTGCCGACCAGCTGCTGGACGCCGCGCGGGAACTCAAAGGGACGAGATGGAGCGCTGATCAGGCCGGGCAGGGCAGCAGGCGCCAGCCGGCCTCATCCCACTGCAGCACCCGCGCGGTCGCATGCCAGTCGCCGAGCACGACACGCGTGCCGATCGCGGCGCCCAGGCCGAAGCGATGCACATCCGGGCGGTGAGTATGACCGTGGATCAGCAGATCCACGCCCGCGGCCCGCATCAGCACCTCGA
>CAWIWZ010000013.1:0-195429 GCA_963839885.1 uncultured Gammaproteobacteria bacterium | reverse complement strand
TGCGTGGATATTACTTTTTTTGCTTCGAAAGTAAAGTTCACCAGCAATTCATAGATCCCCACAGACTGCGAAGCGGGATCCCCTTCCACTTCCTGATTGACATGCATCACATTATGGAGTGTTGCCCGCCTTGAGGAATTCCCGCAGCCAGATCCGCCACAACCGAAACCGAATGTTGTTCCATCCTGCTCAGCATCGAAATCAGCCATATTGAAGGCCGGCAGATCCACCAAGTGACCGTCGATATACAGTTCCCATGTCCTCGCCGCCCAAAGCGCATCTCTTTGACTCTTTTCAACGGCTCGAATACCGTGCCCGATGAATAATTTATCCACCCATGGGACGGTACATTCCCTCGTCTGAGTCCCGGGTGCTCCGGTCATCGCCTCATCGCAGTGCTCCCAGAGAAACATACGCATTCGTGTGACCGTAGCGATTACCCACATTGGACCGATCCAGTCACTCGGCCAGATCATGTCCGAAGGTCCGCAGGAACTGACCAAAACGGCAGATGTCAATATGCAGATCATTTTGAAAATCCTCTTTTCATTTTCCCTTCCCGGAACTATGCGTATGTTGTGAGTATAATCCTGAATATCATCACTGCTGAGACACTAAACCATATAGTATTGACATAAAAGGATATCGACCATGACGTCTCCCCTCCCCGATCCAAAGTCAAACAAGACCAGACCTGGAACGCCGAAAGCGTCTTCAAGTCACCCGCAGAATTTGAGGCGGAGGTCGAAAGCATCCTGGCAATTCTCCACTCCCTCAAAAAGTTTCAAGGGCATCTCGGTGATAGTCCGGATACATTCATCGAAGCCATGAATGCCATGGATGTGCTCTCCCAACGCGCCGCCAGAATGCGCGTGTATGCGACCATGTCCAGCGCGGTGGATACTGCTGACCAGGCAGGCGCGGCGATGATCAGCAAAGCCATGAGCGCGCTGGCACAGGTAGGCGCGGCGAGCTCATTCGTGGACCCGGAACTGCTGACCGTTGGTGAAGTAAGATTGCGTCAATGGCTGCAATGACGACGCCGCGCCTGAAGCTATATGAACATTACTTCAATGACCTCTTCCGCAAACAGACGCATGTGCGCAATGCGGAAGTGGAGGAATTGCTCGGCATGCTGCGCGACCCATTCAGCAGTACCAGCGTAACACGACCAACATGCTGGCAAATGCGGATTTCAAATTCAAGCCGGCGCGCGATCGCAAAAACAAAAAAGTGGAACTAACCCAAAGCACGTTCGACGCCATTCTCAACGGCTCGGACCGCAAAGCGCGCAAAACGGCCTGGGAAAATTACAACGATCTATATCTGAAACACAAAAATACACTGGCGAATAATCTCGCCACTTCCATCAAACAAAATGTGTTCAACATGCGCGCCCGCAATTTCAATTCAGTCGCTGGAAGCCACGCTCTTCAACGGGGATGTTCCTGTGGAAATGTTCCATAACCTGCTCGATATCTTCAAAAAGAATCTGCCGCTATGGCATCGCTATTGGAAGATCCGCCGCAAGGCATTGGGCGTGAAGACCTTGCATCCATATGATGTCTGGGCGCCGCTCACCACCAAAAAGCATATGGTCCCGTTCGAGAAGGCGGTGGATTGGATCTGCGAAGGTCTTGCGCCGATGGGCGAAGAATATGTGAGCGTGATGCGCCAGGGCTGTCTGACAGATCGCTGGGTGGATTGGCCACCGAACGCGGGGAAACGTCAGGGTGCGTTTTCGACGCGCGTCCCGAGAGATACGCATCCATTTATTTTGATGAGCTATACCGATGACATCGGCAGTATGAGCACGCTCTCGCATGAACTGGGTCACTCGATACATGCCTATTATGCCAGCCGTGCCCAGCCTATGATCTATTACATGTATCCGTCCATCATTTCAGAAACCGCCTCCAACTTTAATCAGGCCATGACGCGCGCCCATCTGCTCAACACCAACCCCGATAAATATTTCCAGATCGCCTTGCTCGAAGAAGCCATGGATAACTTCCATCGCTACTTCTTCATCATGCCCACGCTCGCCCGCTTCGAACTGGAAACACATCAGCGCATCGAAAAGGGACAGGCTCTCACCGCCGATTCGATGATCGAGTTAATGGCGGATCTTTTCAGCGAAGGCTTTGGCGGCAATATGGATCTGGACCGCGAACGTGTCGGCATCACCTGGGGGACATTCACCACGCATCTTTACATCGACTTTTACTCGTTCCAATATGCCATCGGCATCTCCGCTGCGAACGCCATCGCCAAACGGATTCTCAACGGTGAAGCAGAATGCCGCAGAGGATCATATCAATTTCCTCAAAGCGGGTTCATCCAAACCGCCCATGGAAATATACAAGATCGCGGGCGTGGATATGACCAGCACCAAGCCAATCGAAGATGCTTTTGAAGTGCTGGGAGATTACATCAATCGTTTGGAAGAGTTGACGAGCTAATGCCTTACGTGGAAAGCCCCGTGACTGAGAGACAAAAGCACCGGCAGGAAGTACAGAGTTTTCTGGAGAGACATTTTCCAAAATCCAGGATTGGAAGTTTTCTATTCCAGCCGCGGCACGGGAATGGGAGACCTATCTTGCGCAGGGCAGCGAGCAAGAGGTTATTTTGTGAAGGTCGATGCCCCTCTCGAACGTTATCAAGTGATGGCAGAGATGGGATTGACGCCGCCTCTCCTGGCTTGCGGGCAGCTGGAAAGTGGCTCGTCAATCATCGTCCAGCCTCTGATCCCTGGGCACAATCCTTCGAAGAGAGAGTATGGAGGGCAGCTGGAAAAAGTAGCTGCTCTTATCCATAAAATGCACCATGATGCGCGTCTTACGGGAGCGGAGCCGAAGGGCATCAACAGCGAAGGCCTGAAGCGCCGCGACTTCGACGCGACGCAGATCGCGAATATCAAGAATGCCTACCGGCTCCTGTACCGGTCGGGACTGAAGCTCGCCGAGGCGTCCGCGCAATTGAAGACACTGGCGGCGAGCCAGCCCGAGCTCACGCCGTTCGTGGATTTCCTCTCGACCAGCGAACGCAGCATCATCCGCTGATGCGCCCCGACCGACCGCTGACGATCGGGCTGGTCGCCGGCGAATCCTCCGGCGACAATCTGGGCGCCGCGCTGATTCGGGCAGTGCGGGCGATTTCACCGGCGACGCGCTTCGTCGGCGTCGCGGGTCCCGCGATGCAGGCGGAGGGCTGCGAGACCTGGGCCGAGTCGCGCGAGCTCGCCGTCATGGGCCTCTTCGAAGTGCTGCATCACCTTCCACGGCTCCTGCGGCTGCGCCGGGCCGTGCGCGAGCGCATGCGCGTCGTGCGACCCGACGTATTCGTCGGCATCGATGCGCCCGAATTCAACCTGAATATCGCGCCGGCGCTGCACGCGGCCGGGATCCGGACCGTCCAGTACGTCAGCCCGCAGATCTGGGCCTGGCGACGCGGCCGCGCGCGGCACATGGCGCAATACCTCGATCTGGTGCTCTGCGTGCTGCCATTCGAACTCGGCGTCTACGAGGAAGTGGGCCTGCGCGCGGTGTTTGTCGGCCATCCGCTGGCCGACCAACTGCCGCTCATCGCGGATTCGGCGGCAGCGCGCTTCGACCTCGGCCTGCCGGCGGAGGCGCCGGTCGTCGCGATCCTGCCCGGCAGCCGCGTCGGCGAGGTGCAGCGCCTCGCCGACGACTTCGCGGGCGCTATCGCCTGGCTCTCCGGCCGCCGCCCCGGCATCCGCTTCATCGCGCCGTTGGCCGATCAGCGGACCCGCGCGCTGTTCGAGCAGGCGCTCGCGCGATGCGCGCCCGGCGTCGCCGTGCAGCTTGTGGACGGGCGCGCCCGCACCGTGCTGACAGCCGCAAACGTGGCACTCGTCGCTTCCGGGACGGCGACGCTCGAGACGCTGCTGTGCAAGCGGCCGATGGTCGTCGCCTATCGTCTCGGCGTCCTGACGGCATTCGCGCTGCGTCGCCTCGGACTGCTGAAGGCGGCGTACTTCGCCCAACCGAACCTGCTGGCCGGCCGCCAGGTGGTTCCGGAGCTTTCCCAGGGCGAAGTGACGGCGGAGCGGCTTGGCCGCGAGATCGAGCGATGGCTCGACGATCCGGATGCCGTCGGCGAACTGCAGACGCTTTTCACGGTTGTTCACAGGCAATTGCGGCAGGGCGCCAGCGACAGCGCGGCGGCGGCCATCGTTGCGCTCGGGCGAGGAGAGGCTCCGTGAGGACACCCGCGCCTGCAGGACGCATGTGGCGACGAGGGCTGATTGCCGGTGTCGACGAAGCCGGACGAGGGCCGCTGGCCGGGCCGGTCGTCGCGGCAGCCGTCATTCTAGGACCCGGACACCGGATCATGGGCCTGGCGGATTCCAAGGAACTGGAGGCCACGGAACGTGAGCGGCTGGCGCCGATCATCCGCGCCCGCGCGCGCGCCTGGGCGATCGGCTGGTCGGATGCCGCCGAGATCGACGTGCTGGACATCCTGCAGGCGAGCCTGCTCGCCATGCGCCGCGCGCTGCAGGGACTGGCCCTGGCGCCGGCCTGGGTGTGCGTCGACGGCAACCGCTGCCCGTCGCCCACGACGCTGGGATTCGACTGTCGTTTCGAGGCCATCGTGCGCGGTGACGCCCTGATCGGCGAGATCAGCGCCGCTTCCATTCTCGCCAAGGTGGCGCGCGACGCGTGGATGACGAACGCCGCCGGCGTGTACCCGGATTACGGCTTCGAGCGCCACAAGGGATATCCGACTGCCTTGCACCTGGGGCGGCTCGCGAGGCACGGCCCTTGCCGCCTGCACCGGCAGAGCTTCGCCCCGGTAAAATCCTGGCATGCGCCAGACTGAATCCGAAGCGACGCCGCCGTTCGTCCATCTGCGGGTGCACACCGAGTACTCGCTGGTGGACGGCATCGTCCGCGTGCCGCGACTGATGCAGGCCGTCGCCCGGAGCCGCATGGGTGCGGTCGCGCTGACGGATCACGGCAATCTGTTCGCGATGGTCAAGTTTCATCGCGAGGCGGAACGGCGCGGCCTCAAGCCGATCATCGGCGCCGATCTGTGGCTCCGGGAGGAGGCGGAACGCGCGGAACCGGTGCGCCTAACGCTGCTTGCCCAGGGTGGAGCGGGTTTTCGCAACCTGACCGGCCTCATTTCGCGCAGCTACCGGGAGGGCCAGGACCGTGGCCGTCCGCTGGTCAGCCGCGCCTGGCTCGATGCGGAATCGACGGCCGGATTGATTGCGCTTTCCGGCGCCTCGGAAGGCGACGTCGGCCGCGCCTTGCTGGCTGGCAGGCTGCCTGAGGCGCGTGCGCTGCTCGACGGCTGGCTCGCGCTGTTCGGCGACCGCTATTACCTCGAAGTGCAGCGCACCGGCCGGGCGGGCGACGAGGAACACGTGGGTGCGGTGCTCGCGCTCGTCGACGAAAGGCCGGCCCCGGTTGTCGCGGCCAATGACGTGCGCTTCCTCGAACGCGACGAATTCGAGGCGCACGAAGCGCGGGTCTGCATCCACGAGGGCCAGCGCCTGGACGATCCCGGCCGGTCTCGCCGTTATTCGCCCGAGCAATACCTGAAAACGCCCGTGGAAATGGCGCGTCTGTTCGCCGACCTGCCGGAGGCGCTGGAGAACAGCGTCGAAATCGCACGCCGCTGTTCGCTGCCGCTCGCGCACGGGCGCATTTTCATGCCGGCCTTCCAGACGCCGGACGGCACGCAGGCCGGGGCGCACCTGCGGGATCTGCGCGGAGCGAGGGCTTGCCGCACGGCTTGCCGTCAAGGAACCGCCGCCTGCCGACGAGACGCCGTATCGCCAACGACTCGACCAGGAATTGGCGGTCATCGCCGGGATGGGATTCGAAGGCTATTTCCTGGTCGTCGCGGATTTCATCCGCTGGGCGCGCGCGCAAGACATCCCCGTCGGCCCGGGCCGCGGCTCCGGCGCGGGTTCGCTGGTCGCGTGGTCGCTCGGCATCACGGATCTCGATCCGCTGCAACACGACCTCCTGTTCGAGCGTTTCCTCAATCCTGAACGCGTATCGCTGCCGGATTTCGACATCGACTTCTGCATGTCGCGACGCGATCGCGTCATCGACTACGTGGCCGAACGCTATGGCCGCGACCGCGTGTCGCAGATCATCACCTTCGGCTCGCTCGCCGCGCGCGCGGTCGTGCGCGACGTCGGTCGCGTACTCGGCCTGCCGTACGGATTCGTGGACGGGGTGGCGAAACTGATTCCGTTCGAACTCGGCATCACACTCGCCGACGCGCTGGAGAAGGAACCGGAGCTTGCACGCCGCCATGGCGCCGAAGACGAAGTCCGCGACCTGATCGATCTCGCGCAGCGGCTCGAGGGTCTCGCGCGAAACGCGGGCACACACGCCGGTGGCGTCGTGATCGCGCCATCGCCACTGACGGACTTCACCGCGCTCTATTGCGAATCCAGCGGTTCGAGCGTCGTCACGCAGTTCGACAAGGATGACGTCGAGCAGGTCGGCCTGGTCAAGTTCGACTTCCTCGGCCTGCGGACCCTGACGATCATCGACTGGACCGTCAAGCTGATCAACAAAGCGCGGCGCGCCGCCGGCGAGACGCCGCTCGATCTCGCGCGGCTGCCGCTCGACGACGCCGACACCTACCGGATGCTGAAGTCCTGCCGCACGACCGCGATTTTCCAGCTCGAGTCGCGCGGCATGAAGGACCTGGTGCGCAAACTGCAGCCCGACTGTTTCGACGACATCGTCGCTCTCGTCGCCCTTTTCCGCCCGGGGCCCCTGCAGTCGGGAATGGTGGACGACTTCATGGCGCGCAAGCACGGACGTACGAGCGGCGCGATCGATTACCTGCACCCGAGCCTGGCCGGCATCCTGAAGCCGACCTACGGCGTGATCCTGTACCAGGAACAGGTCATGCAGATCGCGCAGACGCTCTCCGGCTACACGCTGGGCGGGGCCGATCTGCTGCGCCGCGCGATGGGCAAGAAGAAACCGGAGGAAATGGCGACGCAGCGCTCCGTATTCGTCGAGGGCGCGGTTGCTCGCGGCGTATCCGCCGTGCGCGCCGGACAGATTTTCGACCTGATCGAAAAATTCGCCGGCTACGGTTTCAACAAATCGCATTCGGCGGCCTACGCAATGCTCGCGTACCAGACCGCGTGGCTCAAGACGCACTATCCCGAAGCTTTCATGTCGGCGGTGCTGTCCTCCGACATGGAGCACACCGACAAAGTCGTGTCCTTCATCGACGAATGCGAGGGCATCGGCCTCCAGGTGCTGCCGCCCGACATCAATCATTCCGTGTACGTGTTTACGGTCGCGGGTCCCGGCACGATCCGCTATGGCCTCGGCGCCGTGAAGGGCGTCGGCCAGTCCGCGGTCGAGGCGATCGTCGCCGAACGCGAGCGCGGCGGCGCGTATCGCGATCTGGCGGACCTCTGCCGGCGCGTGGACCTGCGCGTCGCGGGTCGCCGGACACTGGAGGCGATGGTGAAGTCGGGCTGTTTCGACGGCTTCGGCTGGAACCGGGCGACGCTGACGAAAGCGTTGCCGGCCGCGATGCAGCTCGGCGAACAGCGAACCCGGGCAGTCGCCGCGGGTCAGGACGATCTGTTCGGCGGACTGGCCGAATCCGCGGAGATCCATGCGCCGTCGGCCATCGATCTGGCAGCCGTGCCCGAATGGAGCGACGCGGTGCGACTTCAAGGCGAGCGCGACACGCTCGGCCTGTTCCTGACCGGGCATCCGATCTCGGAATACGAAGCGGAATTGCGCCAGCTCGTTCCGACGCGCATCGCGGACCTCGGCGGTCCGCGCCCGACCGCCGACGCGCGAGGCTTCGGCGGCGGCAAGAACGTGACAATCGCCGGACTCGTGCTGGAGATCCGCCGCCGCGGCGCACGGATGACGCTCCTGCTCGACGACCGCAGCGGCCGCATCGAGGTCAGCCTGTTCGATGACGTGTGGCAGCAGCACCGCGGCATGATCGCCCGCGACGCGATCCTGATCGTCGAAGGTCAGCTGCGGTTCGACGAATTCATCGAGGACTGGCGCATCAACGCAAAGAAGCTGACGCCGATCGACGAGGTGCGCGTCCGCGAAGCGCGCCGGCTCGTGATCCGGATGCCGGCGGCGGAAGGCGATGTCCGGTTCATGCAGCGGCTCGAGGAGACGCTCCGTCCCTGCCGCGGCGGCCAGTGCGGCGTCGCGGTGCATTACGTGGCAGCCACGCGCGTGCGATGTTCGCGCTCGGCGAGGAATGGTCGGTGCGGCCGACGCGCGCGCTGCTGGACGAACTCGGCCATCTGGTCGGCCGCGATGGCGTGCGACTGATGTACGGTCCGCGGCCGGACTGACCCTATACTGCCGTCATGGCCCTGCAATTCCTGGATTTCGAGCAGCCGATCGCCGAACTCGAGGCGAAGATCGAGGAACTGCGCTTCCTCGGCGACGACTCCGAGATCAACATCGCCGAGGAAATCGAAAAGCTGCGCGACAAGAGCCGCACGCTGACGACGAGCATCTTCGCGAGCCTCACGCCGTGGCAGATCACCCAGCTTGCGCGCCACCCGCAGCGGCCTTACACGCTCGATTACGTGCCGCAGCTGTTCACCGAATTCCAGGAGCTGCACGGCGACCGCATGTATGCCGACGACCAGGCGATCGTCGGCGGGCTCGCGCGATTGTCGGGCCGGGCCGTGATGGTGATCGGGCAGCAGAAAGGACGTGACACCAAGGAGCGCGTGCGGCGCAATTACGGGATGCCGAAACCGGAGGGCTATCGCAAGGCGCGCCGGCTGATGCTGACCGCGGAGCGATTCGGGTTGCCGATCGTCACGCTGATCGACACCCCGGGCGCGTATCCGGGTATCGGGTCGGAAGAGCGCAACCAGAGTGAGGCGATCGCCCGCAACCTGTTCGACATGTCGGGCCTCGCCGTGCCGATCGTGAGCGGCGTGATCGGCGAAGGCGGTTCAGGCGGCGCGCTGGCGATCGGCGTCTGCGACCGGCTGCTGATGCTTCAGTACAGCGTGTACTCGGTCATTTCGCCGGAAGGCTGCGCGTCGATCCTGTGGAAGAGCGCGGAGCGGCGAGAGCAGGCGGCCGAGGCGATGGGTATCACCGCGGAAAGCCTGTCGCGTCTCGAGCTGGTCGACGAGGTGATTCCGGAACCGCTCGGCGGTGCGCATCGCGAGCCGGCCGCGATGGCGGAAGCACTGCGCGGGGCGCTGACACGGCACGTGACGGAACTGGCCGAACTGCCGGTCGACGAACTGGTCCGGCGCCGGCACGCCCGCCTGCGCGGCTTCGGAGTGTTCGGCGGATCCTAGGGCGCCGAAATGCGAACCCCCGCGATGGTTGCATCGACGGTCGAGCGGGAACTCGCCCGCCTGGTTCCGGGCTGGCCCGTGGCGCGGCTTTGCGTCGCGCTGTCGGGCGGCGTGGATTCGGCGACGCTGTTGCACGCCTGTCATCGCATTGGCAGGGCAGAGCCGGCCGTGCACTTGCGTGCGATCCATGTCAATCACGGCCTGCAGCCAGCGGCAGCGGAATGGCCGGAATGCTGCCGCGCGCTTTGCGCATCGCTCGACATCCCGTTCGAGACGCTGGAACTGCGTCTGTCGCCTCCGGTGGGCGCGAGCGTCGAAGCGGCCGCGCGCGACGCGCGGTATCAGGCCTTGCGTTCGCGACTCGCGCCGGATGAGACACTCCTGACCGGGCATCACCAGGACGACCAGTTCGAAACCGTGCTGCTGCAGTTGTTCCGCGGCGCGGGGGTTGCTGGGCTCGCAGCGATGCCCGCCTCGGCGTCACTCGGTCCTGGACTGCTGGTGCGTCCGCTGCTTGGCGTGACTCGAGGGGAAATCGACGCCTATGCCGATGCCGCCGGCCTCGAGCGGATCGACGATCCGACGAACCAGTCGCAACGCTTCGATCGCGGCCTGCTGCGCCGAGAGATCACGCCGCGCCTGCGCGCGCGCTGGCCGTCGGTGTCGCGCACGGTGGCCCGGACTGCGCGACATGCGGCCGCGGCCCAGGCTCTGCTTGATGAACTCGCGGAGATCGATGCCGCCGGCGCGCTCGAACAGGGCCGGCTGCTCGCGACCCGACTCGCGGCCCTGTCGCGCGCCCGGCAGGCGAACCTGCTGCGCTGGTGGCTCCGCGGCCGCGGGCTCGGCATGCCGTCGGAGGCGCGACTGGCAGCGATTCTCGACGATCTGCTGGCGGCCCGCGACGGCGCCCAGCCGGTCGTGACCTGGCCCAGCGGTGAAGTGCGGCGGCACCGCGGCTGGCTCCATGCGATGCAGCCGCTCGGTCCCATCGTCGAGAGCGCGTGGACACTCCATCCCGGGCAGACCGTCGTCGCCACCGGCATCGGAACGGTCGCTCTGGTGGTCGGTACGGGAGCCGGGATCAGCGTCGCGCAGTTTGCGGGACCGTTCGACATGCGGCTGCGACAGGGTGGCGAACGATTGCTGGCCGCCGGGCAACGCACCGAGAAGTCCGTGACGCGGCTGTTGCGTGAAGCGGGCACCGAGCCGTGGCTCCGGGATCGCGTACCGTTGATTTATTCCCAGGGAACGCTGCTGGCCGTGGGGGAGCAGTGGGTCGCATCCGCGGCGGTGGCGGGAGCGGGCGAGCCGGGCCTGGCGGTCCGCTGGATGCGCGACATGCAACATAAAGCGGGACGTCCAGAGCCGAAACTGTGACCGGATTCCGGTCGGCTGGCCGTTGGGGGTCCCGGAGCGACCGCACGTCGGAACGGACTTCATTGCCGACCCCGTCGCCGGTAACTTGGCCGCGGGAATCTCACCGAGGCCGTACATGACCAAGTCCAAAGGGTTCACGCTGATCGAGCTCATGGTGGTGGTCGTGATCGTGGCCATCCTGGCCGCGATCGCCTATCCGAGCTACCGGGAATCGGTCAAGCGCGGCAACCGTCGCGCGGCCCAGTCGGTGATGATGGAAATCGTCAACCGCGAGCACCAATATTTTATCGCGAATCGCGTCTACGCGGACGAGACCGCGCTCAATTACACGCTGCCGCAGGATGTCGACCAGAACTACGAGTACGCCATCGCGCTGGACGCGGGGCCGCCGCCGGGTTTCACGGTGACTTTCACGGCGGAAAATCAACAGGTCTCCGACGGCGACCTTTCGCTCGACAGCGTCGGGGTCAAGAGTCCCGGCAGAGAAGTGGTAGCCATGGGCACGCGGCACAGTCGTTTTCAGGGCGGCACCTCGCTGGTCGAGGTGCTGGTCGCGATGGTCATCCTGGCCATCGGCCTGCTGGGCCTCGTCGGGCTGCACGGCCGGCTGCACGTGCTGCAGATGGAGTCCTATCAGCGCTCGCAGGCGCTGATCCTGCTGAACGACATGTCGAGCCGCATCACGCTCAATCGCAACGACGCCGACGACTATCGTGACCGGCGACGCCGCTCGGCGTCGGCATGGCCTGCCCGGTCGGCCGGGCGCGACGCGGCAGGAAGCGGACATCAACGAGTGGTGCAACGCGCTGCAGGGTGCGGCCGAAACACTGGGCGCGCAATCAGGTCGGCGCGATGGTGGGCGCGCGCGGCTGCGTCGAGGACATCGCCGGCGGCGAATATCTCGTGACCGTGGCGTGGCAGGGCCATGGCGCCCATCGCGGCGCCGCCCGCGAGCGTCACCTGCGGCGCGACTCTCTACGACGGCGCGGCCGGCACGCCCTGCGTCAACGATCTGTGCCGCCGCGTCGTGACGACCGTCGTGCGCATTGCGACGCTGACATGAACGCCATGAAGCTGATGTCGCACATCGATGCTCGGCCAGCGCGCAGAGCGGGCATTGAGCCTCGTCGAGCTGATGGTCTCGGTCGCCATCAGCCTGGTGATCCTGGCCGCGCTCGTCGCGCTCTTCGTCAACACGAGCCGCAGCAACCGCGAATTCGCGCGTGCCAACAGCATGATCGAGAACGGCCGGCTCGCGATCCAGGTGCTCGAAAGCGACGTGCGTGCACGCCGGCTACTGGGGCACCTATGTGCCCGATTCGACGACCAGACGGCAGCCGCCGTTCCGGACGATGTGCCGACCGCCATACCGGACCCGTGCCTGGCCTACGATCCGGCCGACTGGGACGTCGGCTACGTTGACAACCTGATCGGGATGCCGGTCCAGGCCTACGACGACGCCACGGTCTGCGCCGGCGTCATCACGGACCGGCTGGCCGATACCGACGTGCTGGTCGTCCGCCACGCTGGAGACTCTGCGTGCCGGGCGGTCCGTCGCCGAACTGCGATGCCGACGTTGCCGGCAAGTCTGTACTTCCAGTCCACGCTGTGCCTCACGGACGTCGACCGACCTACGTGCTCGACACGACGCGGCGGTTTCACGCTGCCGCAGCGCGACTGCGCGACGCCGGCCGACAAGCGCAAGTTCATGTCCAGCATCTACTACGTCCGCGATTATGCCGTCACCGCCGGCGACGGCATCCCGACGCTGATGCGCTCGCAGTTCGACCTCGCGGGCGGCGTGCTCGAACATCAGCCGGCCGTGCCGTTGATCGAGGGCGTCGAGGGATTTCGCGTCGAACTCGGCATCGACGACCTGAGCGAGACCGGCGCCGCCGGTCGACTACACGGATGGCAGATCGAATGGGCGGATCCCGACACGCGCACGACGCCGACCAACCGCGGCGACGGCGTGCCCGACGGCGCGTTCGTCCGCTGCACGACCGCCGCGCCCTGCACGGTCGGCGCAGCTCATGAATCTCACGGCCGTGAAGCTCTACGTGCTCGTCGCGCAGCCGCGAGGAGTCGCAGGGGCTACACGGACAGAAGACCTATACGCTCGGCGCCGGCACGACGCTGGGCCCTTCAACGACGCGTTCCAGCGCCACGTCTTCGTGACGACCGTGCGCCTGCCGAACATCTCCGGCCGGAGGATCACGCCGTGAGCCCGCAAGACACGTCGACGTCAGCGCGGCGCCGCGCTGGTCGTCGGCCTGATCATGCTGGTGCTGATCACGCTGATGCTGGTCACGGCGCTCAATCTCGGCACGACCAATTTCCGGGCCATGACCAACATGCAGTTCCGCGAGCGAAGCGATCGCGGCGGCCAACGAGTGCGATCGAGCAGGTCATCAGCTCGCCATTCACGGCGGCGCCCGCGGCGGAAGACGATCGACGTCGATATCGACAACGACGACGACACGGACTACACGGTGCAAATCGCTGTGCCGCAATGCGTCTCCGCATCCCAGGCGTTCAGCGCCGACTTCCGAGCAGCCTGGGGCTGCCGCCGACCATGACCACGTCTCGACCTGGAACACGGTCTGGGACCTCGACGCGAGTGTCGCCGGCGCGGACAACGTGGGCGGCGCGGCGGTGCGCGTGCGCTCGGGCGTGCGCGTGCTGCTCTCAGCGGCCGAAAAGGACGCGGTATGCCCGTGACGACACGAATTCAGCAGGAGCATTTCCATGAAAAGCAGGCTAGTCTGCCGGCGCGTTGCTGGCGAGCAGCTCTTGTGTTCGGTCACGGGCACGCGCGGGCGGAGGACATCGACCTGTTCGTCCAGCCAGCCGGCGCGGCCACGGTATACCGAACGTGCTGTCTGGTCCTCGACAACACGGCCAACTGGGGCCGCACCGTCGACGGACAGGCGATCTGGATCAACGAGCTGGACGCACTGATCGACGACGCTCACCAACCTGCCGGTCAACGACGACGGGACGGCCGTGTTGCGGGTCGGCGTGATGATGTTCACCGAGACCGGCAGCCCGAACAGCAACGTCGACGGCGGGTACGTCCGGGCGGCGATCCGCGACATGACCGAGGCCAACAAGACCAAGTTCATGGCGCATGCTGAACAGCCTCGACGTCACACCGACAAGTCCAACAACGGCAAGGCCGGCCTCGCCATGGCCGAGGCCTAGCGCTATTTCGCCGGCCAGGCGCCGTATGCCGGCAACAGCAAGGTCAAGACCGACTACCTCGGCAACACGACGGCCAGCAACGACGCAGCGACCAAGGCCGATGCACGCCCTGCCGGGCAATGCCCTCGACGCGTTCGCAGGGTCGCCGTACAACAGCCCGGTCGCGACCGGCGATTGCGGCCGCAATTACATCATCTATATCAGCAATGGCGCGGCGCAGGACAACAACTCGGACATCAGCGACCGGCACCAGCATGCTGGTCACGGCCGCCGCCGCGGAGGACATCGGCGGGCGCGACCGCGACGATTCCGATTTCGCCCAGCGGCTCGCAGGCCAACGTGGCGGACGAATGGGCGCGCTTCATGCGGCGCAGCAGCCTGGGCATCATCACCTACACGGTCGACGTCGACAAGATCTCGACCGGCCAGGGACCGGGCTGGAGCGAGCTGCTCGAAAGCATGGCGCGAGTCAGCAATGGCCGGTATTTCAGACGTCACCTCCGGCAATGGCGGAGCCGACCTGACGGACGCGCTCGGCCGCATCTTCTCCGAGATCCAGGCCGTCAACAGCGTGTTCGCGTCGGTCAGCCTGCCGGTCAGCATCACGACCCAGGGCACCTTCCTGAACCAGGTCTACATCGGGCATGTTCCGGCCGGACGCCGATGCGCTGCCGCGCTGGCCGGGCAACCTGAAGCAATACAAGCTCGGCATCCTGAACAACCAGTTGAGGACACTGGACGCCGATGACTTCAGCGCCATCAACCCGGGTACCGGGTTCCTCACGGAATGCGCGCGCAGCTTCTGGACACCGTCCACCGTGGACACCTACTGGGCGTTCAATCCGCAGGGCGACTGCATCGCCGTGCCGCATTTCGGACGTGTCCAACTATCCGGACGGCAACATCGTCGAGAAGGGCGGTCAGGCCTACCGGCTGCGCGCGGCGACCACGCGTACGATGAAGACCTGCAGCCCGGTGTTCGCGTCCTGCACGGCGCTGACCGATTTCGAGACGCGAACAGCAGCGATCACGGACACGCTGCTGGGCGCCGCCGACAGCACCGAGCGCGATGAGCTGATCAACTGGCAGCGCGGTCTCGACGTCGACGACGAAAGACCGAATACGCCGACCCCGGTTACGCTGGGCGAGATGCGCCCGTCCGCGCACGGCGACGTGCTCCATTCGCGGCCGGTCGCGATCAACTACGGCCCGACCTCCGCGCCGGACGTCGTCGTGTTCTACGGCGGCAATGACGGCGTGCTGCGCGCCGTCAACGGCAATCGCGCCGCCGCCATCGGCGGCTTTGCCGCCGGCGACGAGATGTGGTCCTTCGTCGCGCCGGAGTTCTACGGCAAGATCAAGCGCCTGCGCGACAACACGATCCCGATCAGCTTCACGGGATCGCCGCGACCACCGCCGGACCGGGAACCCAAGCCCTATGGCTTCGACGGACCGATCACGGCCTATCAGACACCGACGAGCAAATGGATCTTCCCGGCCATGCGCCGCGGCGGGCGGTTCCTGTACGCCTTCGACGTCACGGCCATGGCGACCAGTCCGGGCAGCGCCACGCTGCTGTGGAAGCGGGGCTGTCCGAACCAGGCCGACGACACGGACTGCTCGACCGGCTTCGAGGAATCGGACAGACCTGGTCCGCGCCGCAGGTCATCAAGACGACCGGCTACACCGACATCACCGGGGCGAAGCCGATGTTGTTCTTCGGCGGCGGCTATGACACCTGCGAGGATCGCGGACCCGCACACCTGCACGTCGACTGCGAAGGGTCGCTCGGTGTACCTGCTGGATGCCGCGGACGGCAGCCTGCTGCGCGAGTTCACGACCGACCGGCCGGTGGTGGCCGACGTGTTCGTCGTGCCGGACGGCAGCACGGGGCTCGCCAAATTCGCCTATGTGGCGGACCTCGGCGGCAACGTCTATCGCATCTCCGGTAGCACGCGCGAACCTGCCATTCGGTGCGACAGCTGCCAGCCAGCTGGACGATCACCAAGATCGCCTCGCTCGGCTGCGACAGCGCCGCGAAACCAGCCCGTCCGTGGACTGCCCGATGAATCGCAAATTCCTGTCCACGCCGGACGTGGTCGAATTCAACGGCGACTATCACCTGCTGATCGGCTCCGGCGACCGCGAAAAGCCACTGCGAGGCTTTCGCCGTGGCCTACGAAGTGGAGAACAAGTTCTTCATGATCAAGGACAATCCGGCCGATGCCGACTGGCTGACCGACGAGACCGCCAACTGCGGTTCCGCCGTCATCTGCCTGGATTCGCTGGTGCCCATCGCCAGCGGCGGCGCCGATCCCGACGCCGCCGACCTGGCGGCCATGAAGGGCTGGGCGCTCGACCTGCGCGATCACGAGCAGTCGGTGACCTCGGCCATCACCGTGTTCGGCACGACCACCTTCAGCACGCACACGCCGACCGTTGCGGCTCTGGGCTCGTGCGCTTCCAACCTGGGCATTGCGCGGGTCTACAACGTGGTGTTCACCAACGCCGGGCCGGCCAATGGCGAGACCAACCGGGACGAACCCGTCGCCGGTGGCGGTCTGCCGTCGCCGCCGGTGGCCGGCATGGTGGAACTGGACGATGGCACGATCGTGCCGTTCGTCATCGGCGCAGAGGGCGACTCGCCGCTGGAAAGCACGCTGCCGACGCCGCCGGTAACGGGCACGCAGCCGAAGAGCCTGACGTACTGGTTCATCGATCAATAGGGCGGGACGGATCATGCGCATTGCGGCGGCAGCGACGTTGGGATCTGGCCGGAAGGCCTACGCGCGCGGCATGACCATGATCGAGATATTGATCACCGTCGTCGTGCTGGCCGTCCTGATGGCGATCGCCGTCCCGTCCTTCAGGAACGCGTCGCTCGGCAGCCAGCTGAGTGCCGCGGCGAACAACCTGCTCGCAAGCGTTCAGCTCGCGCGCAGCGAGGCAATCAAGCGCAACACGGAGATGACGCTCTGCGCCTCGGCCGATGGCGAGGCCTGCGCGGGGTCCGGCGGATGGGAACAGGGCTGGATCATCATCATCGATCCCTTGGTTCCAGATACGGTGCTGCAGTACCAGCAGGGCCTGCCGGACCGCTACCGGGTCACGCAGGCCGGTGGCACCGTCGAGGTGAAATTCCAGCCCATCGGAATTGGCGCGACTGCGACCAGCTTCACGGTCTGCCGCGACGACCCCGACGGCAGCCAGGAGCGCATAGTGACGATCAGCGCCACCGGATCGGCCCGCGTGACCACGACTACGGCCGGCACCTGCTCCTGATCGCTGGCCCGGCGACGCACGCTGGGCTAGACTGATTCCCCGTCGTCAGCGGGCCAGGGTCGGCCCGCATTGCCTGATTACGGCGGGGTTCCAAATGACGCGATTCGTGTTCGTGACCGGCGGCGTGGTGTCCTCGCTCGGCAAGGGCATCGCGTCCGCATGCCTCGGCGCCATCCTCGAGGCGCGCGGGCTGTCGGTCCGCATGGTCAAGCTGGACCCCTATATCAATGTGGATCCGGGCACCATGAGCCCGTTCCAGCACGGCGAGGTCTTCGTCACGGAGGACGGCACCGAGACCGACCTCGATCTCGGGCATTACGAGCGCTTCGTCCGCACGACCACCGGACGCAACAGCAACTTCACCACCGGACGGATTTACGAGCGCGTGATCGCGCAGCGAGCGTCGCGGGGACTATCTCGGCGCGACCGTGCAGGTGATCCCGCATATCACGGACGAGATCCAGCCGCAGCATCCAGCTGGGCGCCGGCGATGCCGACGTCTGCATGGTGGAGATCGGCGGCACGGTGGGCGACATCGAGTCGCTGCCGTTCCTGGAGGCGATCCGGCAGATGGGCGTCGAGCTGGGCCGCAGCAACTGCGTCTACATGCACCTGACGCTGGTCCCGATCGTCGGCGGTTCGGGCGAAATCAAGACCAAGCCGACGCAGCACTCGGTCAAGGAACTGCGCGGCATCGGCATCCAGCCGGACGTGCTGCTGTGCCGCTGCCGCGACCCGCTGCCCGAAGAGCAGCGGCGCAAGATCGCGCTCTTCACCAACGTCGAGGAGCGCGCGGTGATCTCGGCCGTCGACGCCGATGACATCTACCGGATTCCGCTACTGCTGCACGAGCAGCGGCTCGACGACATCGTCGTGCGAGAAGCTCCGGCATCGACGCGCCGCCCGCGGACCTGCGCGAATGGCAGCAGGTCGTCGCGGCGCGCCAGCCAGCACGAGGCGACCGTCAATATCGCGATGGTCGGCAAGTACGTGCAGATCCGCGATTCGTACATGTCGCTGAACGAGGCGCTGCGCCATGCGGGCCTGCGCACGCGCACCCGCGTGCAAGTCCACTACGTCGAGTCGACCGACATCGAGTCGGCCGGCGCCGGTTGCCTCGACGGCATGGATGCGATCCTGGTGCCGGGCGGATTCGGCGAGCGCGGCATCGAGGGCAAGATCCAGGCGGTGCGCCATGCGCGCGAGCACGGCGTGCCGTATCTCGGCATCTGTCTCGGCATGCAGGTCGCGGTCATCGAGTTTGCGCGCAACGTGCTGGGTCTCAAGGGCGCGAATCAGACCGAATTCCATCGCGCCAGGCGCCGATCCCGTCATCGCGCTGATCACCGAATGGCGCGACCGCAGCGGCGGGACGCAGAAGCGCGACGAAGCGTCCGATCTCGGCGGCACGATGCGCCTCGGCGCGCAGGAGTCCCGCCTCCGGCCGGGCACGCTCGCGCGCGCGGTCTATGGCCGCGATGTGATCCACGAGCGGCACCGGCACCGCTATGAGTTCAACAACAACTATCTGGAGCGCATGCAGAAGGCCGGGCTTCGTCTTCTCGGCATTCTCCGAGGACGACCTCGTCGAGATCGTCGAGCTGCCGTCGCATCCGTGGTTCGTCGGCGTCCAGTTCCATCCGGAGTTCACGTCGAACCCGCGCGACGGCCATCCGCTGTTCGCCGGATTCGTGCGCGCCGCGCGCGACCATGCGCGCGCGGGGAAGCTGCCGCGGGCGGCCAGCGCGTGAAGCTCGCCGGCGTCGAGGTCGGCGTTGACAGGCCATTTTTCCTGATCGCGGGTCCCTGCGTCGTCGAGGACGAGGCGCTGACGCGAGGACATCGCCGGCGCACTGAAGGAGATCACGCGCCGCGCTCGGCATTCCCTTCGTCTTCAAGGCGTCCTACGACAAGGCGAACCGCTCCTCGCGCGAGTCATTCCGCGGGCCCGGCATCGAACAGGGCCTCAAGGTGCTTGCCGACGTGCGCCGGCAGCATCGGCGTGCCGGTCCTGACCGACGTGCACGAGGACACGCCGCTGGCGGAGGTGGCGTCCGTCGTCGACGTGCTGCAGACGCCCGCGTTCCTGTGCCGGCAGACGAACTTCATCGTGAACGTGCGCTCGCAGGGCAGGCCGGTCAACATCAAGAAGGGCCAGTTCCTGTCGCCCTGGGAAATGTCGAACGTGGTCGAAAAGGCGCGCTCGACCGGCAACGAGTCCATCATGGTCTGCGAGCGCGGCTTCAGCTTCGGCTACAACAACCTGGTCTCGGACATGCGCGCGCTCGCGGTCATGCGCGACTTCGGCGCGCCGGTCGTTTTCGACGCGACGCATTCCGTGCAGCTGCCGGGCGGCAAGGGCACGGCGTCCGGCGGGCAGCGCGAATTCGTGCCGGTGCTGGCGCGCGCGGCGGTCGCGGCGGGCGTCGCGGGCATCTTCATGGAAACGCATCCGCGGCCGGAGCAGGCGCTGTCCGACGGGCCCAATGCCTGGCCGCTGCCGCGCATGCGCGAGCTGCTGGAGCTGCTGGTCGAACTCGACCGCGCCGTCAAGGCGCGTCCGTTCGAGGAGTCGTCAGCTCATGATGCGCATCGTCGACATCCGGGGCCGCGAGATCATCGACTCCCGCGGCAACCCGACCGTGGAGGCCGATGTCGAACTCGAGGACGGCACGGTGGGCCGCGCCGCGGTGCCGTCGGGCGCGTCGACCGGCACGCGCGAGGCCGTCGAGTTGCGTGACGGCGACCCGATGCGCTTCCTCGGCAAGGGCGTGCTGCAGGCCGTGCAGCACGTCAACGCCGAGTTGCGCGATTCGCTGGTCGGCCGAGACGCCGCCGACCAGGCGGGCATCGACCGGCGCATGCTGGAACTCGACGGCACGGACAACAAGTCGCGGCTCGGCGCCAATGCGCTGCTCGCGGTGTCCCTCGCGAACGCGCATGCCGCCGCGGCCTGCCAGAAACTGCCGCTGTACCGGTCACCTCGGCGGCGACGACGCGGTCGTGATGCCGGTGCCGATGATGAACATCATCAATGGCGGCGCCCATGCGGACAACAGCCTCGACATCCAGGAGTTCATGATCCTGCCGGCGGGCCTGCCGAGTTTCAGCGAGGCGCTGCGCTACGGCGCCGAGATTTTCCAGCGTCTGAAGCAGATCCTGCGCGAGCGCAGCCTGTCGACGTCGGTCGGCGACGAAGGCGGATTCGCGCCGGATCTCGCCATCCAACGAAGCGGCGCTCGGACGTGATACTCGAGGCAATCGACGCGGCCGGGTATCAGGCGGGCAGGACGTTTACCTCGGCCTCGACGTCGCGAGCAGCGAGTTTCATCGCGACGGCGTGTACCAGCTGGCGTCGGAGGGCCGGCGCTTCACGTCAGCGCAATTCACGGACTATCTCGCGGCGCTCGCGGAACGCTATCCGATCGTCAGCATCGAGGACGGCATGGCGGAAGACGATTGGGATGGCTGGGCGGGACTCACGCGACGCCTGGGACAGAAGGTGCAGCTGGTCGGCGACGACCTGTTCGTCACGAATACCGAGTTGCTCTCGCGCGGTATTGCGGAGGAAGTCGCGAACGCCATCCTGATCAAGCCCAACCAGATCGGCACGCTGACCGAGACGCTGGCCGCCATCGATATGGCGGCGCGCGCGGGCTACGGCGCGATCGTTTCGCACCGATCCGGCGAGACGGAGGACGCGACGATCGCCGACATCGCGGTCGGCACGACCGCGACGCAGATCAAGAGCGGTTCGCTCTCGCGTTCGGACCGCATGGCGAAGTACAACCAGCTGCTGCGGATCGAGGAGCAGCTCGGCGCACGGGCGCGCTACGCCGGGCGCGAGGCGTTTCCGGTCAAGCCGCGCTGAGCGGGGGGTTTTGAAAATGCCGGAACGTGTTAATCTCCCGCCCCCATGAAGGCCTTGTTCTTCTGCCTGCTCGGCGCGCTGGTGCTGCTTCAGTACCGCTTGTGGGCGTCGGACGAGGGCATGCGCGAAGTCTGGGCGCTGGAGCGGTCGGTCGCCGCCCAGCTGGCAGAAAACGCCGTGCTTGCCGAGCGCAATACCCAGCAGCATGCGGAAGTTGCCGACCTCAAGAAAGGTTTCACGGCGCTCGAAGAGCGCGCCCGCGACCTCGGCATGATCGGCGTGAACGAGACGTTCTTCCAGTTCGTCGACCTGCCGCATCGGCCGCTGGACGAGCAGCAGCCGAGCCAGGCGTCTGCCGCACCCTGATGCCGCGGTGTCCGAACGCATCTGGTTCGTGATTGCCGCTGCCGGCGCCTCGGCGCGCTTCGGCGGGTCCATTCCCAAGCCCTACCTGCGGATCGCCGGCAAGAGCCTGCTGGAGCACGCATTGCGCGCGCTCCTGCGCGTTCCCGGACTCGCGGGCGGCGTCGTTGTCACGGCGCCCGGCGACCGGCGGTTTCTGCGCCTGCCGAAGCCCGTGCGACGGGGAGTCGTCACGGCGGCCGGCGGGTCGACGCGCTCGCTATCGGTGCTCAATGGACTGATGGCGCTCGATGCCGCCGCGCCCGAAGACTGGGTGCTCGTGCATGATGCGGCGCGGCCCTGCGTGCCGCCGGCGGACCTGTCCGCGCTGCTGGCCGGTTGCCGGCGCGACCGCGTCGGCGGACTTCTCGCCGTGCCGGTGACAGACACGCTGAAGCAGGCGGACGCCGATGACCGCAGCGCCGCAACGGTGCCGCGGGACAGGCTCTGGCGCGCGCAGACGCCGCAGATGTTCCGCCACGGACGCCTGGTGCGCGCATTGCAGCGTGCCGTCGCCGAAGGTTTCGACGCGACCGACGAATCCGCCGCGATCGAAAGACTTGGCCTGAAGCCGCGGCTCGTCGAAGGTTCGCCGCTCAATATCAAGGTCACGCGGCCGGCGGATCTCGTGCTCGCGCAGGCGGCGATGCGCGGGCTCCGGGTGACACGATGAGGATTGGCAGCGGTTACGACCTGCATCGATTCGGCCCTGGCGATCACGTCATGCTGGGCGGCGTACGCATCGAGTACGATCGCGGCGTCGTCGCACATTCCGACGGGGACGTGCTGCTGCATGCGCTGATGGACGCGCTGCTCGGCGCAGCCGGCGCCGGCGACATCGGCCAGCATTTCCCGCCGGGCGATCCGCGTTTTGCGCGGGCCGACAGCGCCGGACTGCTGCGCGAGGTCATGAAGCAGATCGGTGCGCGCGGCTTCGAAGTCGTGAACTGCGATCTCACGCTGATTGCCGAGTCACCGCGCATCGCCTCCCACCGGGACGTCATCTGCACGGCCATCGCGGCCGCTCTCGGCGTCGATCGCAACCGGGTCAATCTCAAGGCGACGACCACCGAAGGCCTGGGCGCGCTCGGGCGGGGCGAGGGCATCGCGGCGCAGGCCATCGTGCTGTTGCGGGAGGGCGATGGCGCCTGAGGATGCCGGACTCGCGGGCTGGCGCGCGATGGCGCTCGACCCGCCACGGGCCGGGGGGTTGCCGTCGGCGACCGGCATGATCCGCGCGGAGACCGCGGATTTCGTCGTCGAGGAGCGGCTCGGTTTCGAGCCGGAC
The DNA here is from genome assembly GCA_963839885.1 of uncultured Gammaproteobacteria bacterium. Classification (GTDB taxonomy): domain Bacteria; phylum Pseudomonadota; class Gammaproteobacteria; order Steroidobacterales; family Steroidobacteraceae; genus SCUD01. The sequence continues at coordinate 172,680 of CAWIWZ010000013.1, read as the reverse complement.
GGCGGCAGCGCGCACCGCCTGCTGTGGGTCGAGAAGCAGGACGCCAATACGCGGTTCGTGGCACGCGAGCTCGCGACGCGGATCGGCTGTGCGCCGGGCGATGTCGGCTTCGCGGGCATGAAGGACCGGCGCGCCGTCGCGCGGCAGTGGTTTTCGACGCCTGCGCGCCGCGACGGCGCAACGCTCGACGGATTGACGGGTGCCGGGTTCCGCGTGCTGTCGGTGCATCCGCATTCGCGCAAGCTTCGCCGCGGCGCATTGGCGGGCAACCGCTTCACGTTGCGCGTGCGCGAACTCGCCGGCGACGTGGCGGAACTGGAGGCGCGCATCGCACGCGCCGGCTCCGCCGGATTCCCGAATTACTTCGGCGTGCAGCGATTCGGCCACGACGGTGCGAACCTCGTCCGCGTGCGCCGATGGCTTGCCGATGGCCGATTGCCGCGCGGCCGCGAGGGCAGGGGATTCCTGCTGTCCTCCGCGCGTTCGCTCGCGTTCAACGCCGTGCTGGCAGAGCGCGTCCGGGCCGGCACCTGGAATCGATTGCTCCGCGGCGAGATCGTGAGCCTGGCCGGCAGCGCGTCGGTGTTTCCGGTAGACCAACCGGACGAATTGCTGGAGCGTCGCTGCCGCGACGGGGACATCGGGCCGACCGGACCACTCTGCGGCGAAGGCGGCATGCAGCCTGCCGCCGACGCGGGCGCCGTCGAGGTGAAAACGCTCGTCGAGCTCGCGCCGCTGCCGGAGCGTCTAGGTGCCGTGGGGCTCCGTGCGGAGCGGCGCGCGCTCGTCGTGCGGCCGGCGGGATTGCAGTACCGGTTTGCGCCGGGCGTGCTGGAACTCCACTTCGAACTGCCGCGCGGCGCCTTCGCGACCAGTTTCCTGCGCGAAGTCGTACGGGCATCCGTGCCGGACGTCGAAGCGGACTGACGGATCACGCATCGAGCAGCGCGTAAACCGCGCCGGTGCCGCCATCCGGCCGGCGTGCAGAACAGAAGGCGCGTACGGCCCCGGTGCGCCGCAGCCATCGATTGACGGCGGCCTTCAGCACCGGCCCACGATTGCCGGAGCCGCGACCCTTGCCGTGCACGATGCGCACGCACTGTAGGCCGAGCGCCCGCGATTCGGCGAGGAACGCATTGAGCGCGAGCCGCGCCTCGGCCTGCGTCATTCCGTGCAGGTCAAGCTCTGCGCGGCGGGCAAACTGGCCGCGGCGCAGTCGCCGGAGCGTCGCCTCGTTGACGCCGGCGCGGCGCCAGGCGAGTTCGTCGCCCGTTTCAATTTCGAGATCGGCGGCGTCGAGCGCCAGCGATTCCGCAAGTACGCTCCGGTCGTCCGCGCGGCGCGAGACCGCGAGCGCTCTCCGAGCGGGCGATTCGGGAGCGATTCGGGCCTGGCGCAGCCGGCGCACGTCGCGCACCGCCTTGCGGAACAATTCGCGCTCGTCTTCGTCGCTCATGCAGGCGGCACCCCGCGCCGATGCCAGATCGTCGGCGCTTTCCAGTATAGTGCGGCCCGGTCGCGCCCGACGCGACGGGAACCGGTTGCCTGGCCTTGAAGATCCTGCTCGCCAATGACGACGGCTATCGCGCCGAGGGACTGCGCTTCCTGAAGGAAGCGCTGACCGGCGTCGCGCCGCTCACAGTTGTCGCGCCGGACCGCAATTGCAGCGGGGCCAGCCATTCGCTGACGCTCGAGATTCCGCTGCGCGTTCAGCAAGTCGATGCGGACACCTGGTACGTGATCAACGGCACGCCGACGGACTGCGTCCACCTTGCCATCACCGGACTGTTCGAGCACGAATTCGACATGGTGGTCTCCGGCGTCAACGACGGCGCGAATCTCGGTGACGACGTGCTCTACTCGGGCACCGTGGCCGCGGCCATCGAGGGACGCTTCCTCGGTCTGCCGACGATTGCCGTCTCGCTCTTCGCGGGCGGCGGCACGGGCCCTCATTTCGCGACGGCGGCGCGCGTCGCGCGCGAACTCGTATTGCGCGTGCTGGCCAAGCCGATGCACCGGTCCATGATCCTCAACGTCAATGTGCCGGACCTGCCATACGAAAAGCTGGGGGGTTTCGAGGTGACCCGGCTGGGTCACCGCCATCGCGCGGAAGCCGCCGTGCGTGGCGTCGATCCACGCGGCCGCCCGATCTACTGGATCGGTCCCGCCGGCGCGGGCGAGGACGCGGGACCCGGCACCGATTTCCACGCCGTCGGCCAGGGCTGGTTTCGGTGACGCCGCTGCAGGTGGACCTGACACGTCATGCCGCACTCGACGAACTCAGGGACTGGCTGCGGGATCCCGCCGGCGTGAGCGAGCGAAGCGGCATCGGCATGACGTCAGCGCGCACGCGCGAACGCCTGATCCAGCGGCTCGTGGAGCAGGGCATCCGCGATCCACGCGTGCTCGACCGCATCCGCAACGTGCCGCGCCACCTGTTCGTCGATGAGGCGCTCGCGAGCCGCGCGTACGAGGACACCGCCTTGCCGATCGGGCACGGCCAGACCATCTCGCAACCCTACGTCGTCGCCCGAATGACGGAGGCGCTGACGCTCGGGGGCGTGCCGAAGAAGGTGCTCGAGATCGGCACGGGCGGCGGCTACCAGACCGCCGTGCTCGCGCCGCTTGTCGGGCGGATCTACAGCATCGAGCGCATCGAGGCGCTGCTCGACCGCGCGCGCGAACGGATGCGCGAACTCGGCATCAAGAATGTCCGTTTCAAACATGGCGACGGGTCCGGGGGCTGGCCGTCGCAAGCGCCATTCGACGGCATCCTGCTCGCCGCCGCGCCGCATGCAATCCCCCAGCAACTGCTGGACCAGCTCGTGGAGAACGGCCGCCTGATCGCGCCGGTGGGGCCCGAAGGCCGGCAGGAACTCGTACGCCTGACACGCCGTGGCGACCAGTTTCTGCGCGAACGCCTCGGATTCGTGAGCTTCGTGCCGTTGCTGGGCGGCATCTCCTGAGGTGCGAGCCGCACCGGCGCTGACGCTGGCGATCGCGCTCGCTGCCTGCGCGGGACACGACCGTCGGCCCGCGGTTCCGGAACAACACGTCGTGCAGCGCGGCGAGACGCTGTACTCGATCTCGATGCGCTATGGGCTCGACTACCACGATGTCGCGCGCTGGAATGGTATCGGCCGCGATTTCCTGATTCATCCCGGGCAGCGGCTGCGGCTCGATCCGCCGCCGGGCCGGCGCGCCGCGACGTTCGGATCGGCCCCCGGCTGCCGTGCCCGCTCCGCGCGCCTTGCCGACCGATCCAGCTCACCGGCCGCCGGCATGGCGCTGGCCGGTCGCGGGCGGCCGCGTCATGGGTAATGTCCAGCAACCGTCCGGCGGTGTCGGTTTGCGCATCGACGGCGATTTGAATCAGCCAGTGCTCGCCGCGGCGGACGGCAAGGTCGTCTATACGGGCGACACATTGCGCGGTTACGGTCAGCTCATCATCATCAACCACGTCCGCGGCTGGCTTATCCGCGTATGGGCACAATGCGCTGCTGCACGTGAAGGAAGGCGACGAAGTACGAGCGGGCCAGCCGATCGCCGCCATGGGCCTCGGTCCGGCGCGTCAACCGATGCTCTATTTCGAAATCCGCCTCGACGGCAGGCCGCTCGATCCGCTTGCGCAATTGCCGCGCCGCTGATCAGAGCAGCAGGGCGACTGCGACATTGCGAAACTCCGACAGCAGCAGGTTGTAGGTCCGGCAGGCCGCGCGATTGTCCATCACTTCGAGCCCGATGCCGCGCGCGGCGAAGTCGCCGACCAGCGCAAGGGGCGGCATTCGTTGCCCGCGGCCGGTCCCGAGCAGCAGCACATCCGGCGGACGCTCGAAGAGCGGCGCGAAATCCTCGATCACCAGCCGTTCGAGCGGCGGCGGGCGCCAGCCGTCGAATATCGCTTCGCGCGTGACGATCAGGCTATGCGTGTAGGTGGCGCTTCTCAGCCTGACTTCGCCGTCGTCGCAGCCGACGATCGCATTCGGTTCGATGGCAGGGTCGCGCTCGAAGTGCATGGGGCCTCCGGAAATATAGCCAATCCGGCAGCCACGCGCCGCTATGATGGCGCGCGATGAAATCTGCCGAACTGCCACGCGCCGCCCCGCCGACCATCCGGCGCCGGCCAGCCGGCGCGATCGACCAATTGCCGTCATCGTTGCATCCGGTGCTGCGTCGGGTCTATGCCGCACGCGGCATCGCGCATGCCGACGAACTCTCGCTCGAACTCCGCCGGCTGCTGCCGGTTTCGACGCTGGATGGCATCGGCCGCGCGACGGAAGTGCTGCTGGCCCATCTCGCGCGCGGTTCACGCATCCTGGTGGCCGGGGATTTCGATGCCGACGGCGCGACCAGCACGGCACTCGTCATGCGCCAGCTGAGCCGGCTCGGCCACCTGAATCTGACGTTTCGCGTTCCCGACCGCATGCGGCATGGCTACGGCCTGACGCCGGCACTGGTCGCCGACCTGGCGCACGAAAAAGCGGATTTGCTTATCACGGTCGACAACGGCGTCTCCGCGTTTGCGGGCATCGAGGCCGCGCGGGCGCTCGGCATCGAAGTGCTCGTCACGGATCACCACCTGCCGGGCGCGCGCCTGCCCGACTGTGCCGCACACGTGAATCCCAACCTGCCCGGCGCCGCATTCGGCAGCCGCGCGCTCGCGGGCGTCGGCGTCGCGTTCTACCTGATGGCGTCGGTGACGCGTGCGCTGGAGGCGGCGCGCGGGCCGGCGCAGCCTGCGGTCGCGGATCTTCTTGATCTGGTCGCACTCGGTACGATCGCGGATCTCGTGCCGCTCGATCGCAACAATCGCATCCTGGTGCAGGAAGGACTGCGGCGCCTGCGCGCGCGCGCCGCGGTGCCGGGCCTCATGGCGCTCGCGCGCGTGGCGGGCTGCCGCCTGGATGATCTGTCCGCGCGTCAACTCGGCCACCAGATCGCTCCCCGGCTCAATGCCGCCGGGCGCATCGACGATATGGCGGTCGGCATCCGCTGCCTGCTGACGGACGACGTGTCGGAAGCGATGTCGCTCGCCGATGCGCTCGACCGGCTGAACCGTGAGCGCCGAGATCTGGAAACGCGCATGCGCGACGAAGCCGCGCATGCCGTGCGACGGCTGCGGATCTCGGAAGGCAGCCTGCCGCCGGGCCTCGCATTGTTCGATCCCGGCTGGCACGCCGGCATCGTCGGACTGGTGGCCTCGCGCATGAAAGACCGGCTGCACCGGCCGATCGTGGCGTTCGCGCCCGCGGGCGAGGACGAGCTGCGCGGATCGGCGCGTTCCGTGCCGGGCGTGCACGTGCGGGACGCGCTGGAGGCGATCGCCACGCGTCACCCCGATCTGATCGAGCGCTATGGTGGCCATGCGATGGCGGCCGGGCTCACGCTTCGACCGTCGCAGCTTGCGCGGTTCGCGGATGCCTTCGCCGAAGAGATCGGTCGGCTGTTGCCGCCGGACCAGATGCAGGGCGTGCTCGACACCGATGGCGAGCTGGATGCCTCGGAAATTTCGCTCGACACGGCACGCGCGCTCGCATCGGGCGGTCCCTGGGGCCAGAATTTCCGGAACCGCTGTTCGACGGCGAATTCGACGTCGTCGATTCGCGCATTGTCGGCGAGCGGCACCTCAAGCTCTGGGTGCGGCAGCGCGCGGACATGACGCCGGTCGAAGCAATCGCCTTCGGCCATTTCGACGATGCGCAGGCGGCGCGACCGGCCGCGGGCGCGCGCGTCCGGCTCGCCTACCGCCTGCAGTCCACGACGTTACGGCGGCAGCGCGCGCGCCGAGATGCTGGCCGAGTACCTGCAATCCTGCGGTTGAGCCTCTGTTAAGATGCCGGCCGCATGGAAACCGCACCGACCCGCCGCCTGATCGAAGACCTCACGGAGCGCCTCGTCGCGCTGAGGGGGTATCTTTGATTACGAATCGAAGCGCGAGCGCCTCGAAGAGCTGAATCAGGAACTCGGCGACCCGGCGATCTGGAACACGCCGGACAAGGCGCAGGCGCTCGGCCGCGAGCGCGCCCGACTCGATGCGACGATCACCGAGCTCGACCAGCTTCAGAACGGGCTCGCGGACGCGGCGGAGTTGCTCACGCTCGTCGAAGCGGAGCAGGACGAAGCGGGATTCACGGACATCGTGCAGGATGCCGCCGCGCTCGAGCAGCGCGTGCGCAGTTCTCGAGCTGTCGCGCATGTTCCCCGGCGAGATGGATTCGCGCGGCGCCTTCCTCGACATCCAGGCGGGCGCAGGCGGCACTGAAGCACAGGATTGGGCCTCGATGCTGCTCCGCATGTACCTGCGCTGGGCCGACAGCCGCGGATTCGGGAGCGAGGTGATAGACCAGAGCCCTGGCGAAGTCGCCGGCATCAAGAGCGCGTCGATCGAAGTCGACGGTCCCTACGCCTACGGTGGCTCCGCACCGAAACCGGCGTGCACCGCCTGGTTCGGAAGTCGCCATTCGATTCCGGCAACCGTCGGCACACGTCGTTCGCCTCGGTGTTCGTGTCGCCGGTGATCGATGACGAAATCCAGGTCGATCTGAATCCCGCCGACATCGAGATGGATACCTACCGCGCGAGCGGCGCCGGCGGCCAGCACGTGAACAAGACCGATTCCGCCGTTCGGCTCCGCCACCTGCCGTCGGGCATCGTCGTCGCGTGTCAGGGCGAACGCAGCCAGCACAAGAACCGGGCGACCGCGATGAAGATGCTGAAAGCCAAGCTCTACGAGCTCGAGGTCAACAAGCGCAATGCCGCCGCCCGGGTGCTCGAAGACCAGAAGACCGACGTCGGCTGGGACCACCAGATCCGCTCGTACGTGCTCGATCAGTCCCGCATCAAGGATCTGCGGACGGGCGTCGAAACCGGCAACACCACCGCCGTGCTCGACGGCGCGCTCGATCCATTCATGGAAGCGAGCCTGAAGCAGGGCTTGTAAGCTTCGCTCCATGGCCACGAAGGATCGCCTCCTGCCGGTGACGAGAACGCGCTGATCGCCGAGCGACGCGCGAAGCTCGCGCGCCTGCACGAAGCGGCGAATCCCTTTCCGAATGACTTCCGGCGCGACGCGCTCGCGGCAGACCTGCATGCGACCTGGGGCGACCGGCAGGACGAATGGCTTTCCGCCAACCCGGTGCGCGTGCGCGTCGCCGGCCGGATGATGTTCAAACGCCTGATGGGCAAGGCGTCGTTCGCCAAGCTGCAGGACTCGACCGGGCAGATCCAGATCTACCTGCAGGCGGAGACGCTCGGCGCCGCGTACGACGAGTTCAAGGGCTGGGACGTCGGCGACATCGTCGCGGTCCAGGGTGCGCTGATGCGAACGCGCGCCGGTGAACTGTCGGTGCGCGCGGAAAGCGTGCGCCTGCTCGTCAAGTCGCTGCGGCCGCTGCCGGACAAGTGGCATGGGCTCGCGGACACTGAGACACGCTACCGGCAGCGTTACGTGGACCTGATCGTCAACGAGCCGTCGCGCGAAGTGTTCCGCACGCGCACGCGCATCGTCCGCTATCCTGCGCGACTTCCTGGACGCCCTCGGTTTCCTCGAGGTCGAAACGCCGATGATGCAGCCGATCCCGGGCGGCGCCGTGGCGCGGCCGTTCGTGACGCATCACAACGCGCTCGACCAGGACATGTACCTGCGCATCGCGCCGGAGCTCTACCTGAAGCGGCTCGTCGTCGGCGGCTTCGAGCGCGTGTACGAAATCAACCGGAATTTCCGCAACGAAGGGCTGTCGACGCAGCACAACCCCGAATTCACGATGCTGGAGCTGTACCAGGCCTACGCCGACTTCCAGGATTTCATGCACCTCGTCGAACGGATGATGCAGGGCCTCGTCGACGCCGTCGTCGGCACGCGCGAGGTCGCCTACCAGGGGCGGCGGATCGGATTCGGCACGCCCTTCGCCCGGGTCTCGGTCGAGCAGGCGCTCGCCGCGCACAATCCCGGGATCGATGCCGCGCGCCTGCGCGACGTCGCGTACCTCCGCGGTGTCTGCGGGCCGCTCGGAATCGAGTGCGGCGAGGCGGACGGGGCAGGCAAGCTGCAGATCGAGCTGTTCGGGAAAACCTGCGAACAGCACCTGCTGCAACCGACCTTCGTGCACTCGTATCCGACCGAGGTGTCGCCGCTGTCGCGCAGGAACGGCGCGGATCCGTTCGTCACCGACCGCTTCGAGTTCTTCGTCGATGGACGCGAAATCGCGAATGGATTCTCCGAACTGAACGACCCGGAGGAACAAGCCGCGCGGTTTCGCGAGCAGGTCGCGCGCAAGCAATCGGGCGATCTCGAGGCGATGTATTACGACGGCGATTACATCCGCGCGCTCGAATACGGCATGCCGCCCACTGCCGGACTCGGCGTCGGCGTCGATCGCCTGGTCATGCTGCTGACGGATGCGCCGAGCATCCGCGACGTGCTGCTGTTCCCGCAGCTTCGCCAGACGACCGGACGACTGACGGCGGTGGGCGTTCAGTCCACCGGCACCGGCTCCGGTGGCGGAATCGCGTAGGGCAGGCCGGCCGGCACGAATTCGGATCCGTTCGGCAGGACGCCCAGCAGATCCGCGCAGCGCTCGAGTTCGACGACCGCGAGACAATGCATCGCAGCGGCGTCGCCGGCTGCCGTCACGATCTGCGCGACGCGTTCGTCGCCGCCGAACAGCGGCTGTCCCGGATGCAGCGCGAGTCCCGGCGGCGCCACGTAACGCAGCATGCGACGCTTGATGTGGCCGAGGTGCTGCGCGCGCGCGACGATTTCCTGCCCGAGGTAGCAGCCCTTGGTGAAGCTGACCGCAGAGAGCAGGTCGAGATTGAGCATCTGCGGCAGCCACAACGCCGACGTATCCGGATGGACCGGCGGCTCGCCGTCCGCGATGCCCGTGCGTTCCCAGTCCGCTGGATCAGTGCGCGCAACCGCGCCGACGGCTGCGGCCAGCGCCGCGCGCGGGCCCGCGAGCAGGATGCGTCGCGCACTGCAGACGAGCAGCGTCAGTCCGCTGGCGGCGGCAGACGATTGCGACCAGCGCGCGTCGGGTTCGGCGTCGAGCAATCCCGCCACGTCGTGCACGTGGCTCTGGTCCTCGACCGCGACGTCGGACCGCAGCACGAACTGGGACAGATGCGCGACCAGGAGCGGCACGATTTCCCGCCGCAACAGGATCAGGACGCCATCGCCGGCGGCCGCCAGCCGCATCATCGCCACGACACGACCCTGGCGATTGCAGGCGGCTGCGAGCATCCCGGGATGACGCTCGAGCCCCAGCAGGTCGTTCGTGAGCTGACCCTGCAGAAACGCGCGCGCGTCGCGGCCTGCGACGGCGACCACACCGTACGACGGCAACAATGTGACACGCGTCGGCATCATGTCGACATCGTAGCGCAGCGCATCTCGCGGAAGACGCCGCATATGGCCATGGGAAGGCGCGAACCCTTCTGGCAGAATAGCTTAGCGATGGAACTTCCTGAAAGACCGGATCCGCGGCCGCTGTCGCCGTACCTGCAGGTTTATCGCCTGGCGTTCACGACTGTGCTGTCCGGACTGCACCGGATCGACGGGCCTGCTGCTGACCGCGTGCAGCGTGGTCCTGGTCGCCTGGCTGGTGGCCGCCGCCTGTGGCCGCGCGCCATATGACGCGATCAACAAAGTCTCTCGCGAGCTGGCCCGTGAGGATGCTGCTCGCTGGCGCGCTCGCCGTGTTCTGGTATCACCTGTTCAACGGGATCCGGCACCTCGTCTGGGACGCCGGCCTCGGATTCGAATTGCGGGCGGCGCGCCGAAGCGGCGCCCTGGTGGTGCTGTTCGCGGCCCTTGCGTTCGGCGCGACGCTCTGCGCTGACACCGGCCTGGCGCTGGCTGGTGGACGAGACCGTGAGCCGGGGACGCGCCACTGGCGCAACCAGCGCATCAGCGCAATGGCGCTCGTGCCGCTCGGCATCTGGTTCGTGTCTGCGCTCCTGTCGCAACCCGATCTTGCGCATGCGACGGTGTCGCCTGGCTTGCGAATCCGCTGGCAGGCAGGCCTGCTGCTGCTGTTCGGCTGGTGCGCGCTGTGGCATTCGGCGCAAGGCATTCAGGTCGTGGTCGACGACTATGTGACCGGCCGCATGCATGCCGCGTGCGCGCTGGATCTCCCGATGCTTGCACCTGGCGGCAGCGGCGGCGCTCGTCTGGGCGATTGGCACGCTCGCGACCGGCGGCGGCTCATGATCGCCTATCCGCTGACTGATCACCGCTTCGACGTCATCGTGGTCGGCGCCGGCGGCGCGGGTCTGCGTGCGACGGTGGGACTCGCCGAGGCGGGCCTTGTCGACCGCCTGCATCACGAAGGTATTTCCGACACGCAGCCACACGGTGGCGGCGCAGGGCGGCATCAGCGCCGCGCTTGGCAACATGGGCGAGGACGACTGGCGCTTCCATTTCTACGACACGGTGAAAGGCTCGGACTGGCTCGGCGATCAGGACGCGATCGAGTTCATGTGCCGCGAAGCGCCGCGCGGCGGTCATCGAGCTCGAGCACTACGGACTGCCGTTCTCGCGCACCGAGGACGGCCGGATCTACCAGCGGCCGTTCGGCGGCATGACGACGCACTATGGCAAGGGCATCGCGCAGCGCACCTGCGCCGCGGCGGATCGCACCGGCCACGCGATGCTGCACACGCTCTACCAGCAGAGCCTGCGGCACGCGGCGCAGTTCTTCATCGAGTACTTTGCGATCGACCTGATCATGGAACAGGGCGAGTGCCGCGGCGTGCTCGCGCTCGACATGGCGACCGGCACGCTGCACCGCTTTCTGGCGCAGCGCGACGATTCTTGCGACCGGGCGGTTACGGCCGCACGTATCTGTCCTGCACGTCGGCGCACACCTGCACCGGCGACGGCAATGGCATGGTGCTGCGCGCCGGGCTGCCGTTGCAGGACATGGAGTTCGTGCAGTTCCACCCGACCGGCATCTACGGCGCCGGCTGCCTGATCACCGAAGGCGTGCGAGGCGAGGGCGGCGTGCTCAGGAACTCGCAGGGCGAGCGCTTCATGGAGCGCTATGCCCCGAACGCGAAGGACCTGGCCTCGCGTGACGTCGTCAGCCGCGCGATGACCATCGAAATCCGCGAAGGCCGCGGTGTCGGCGCGGCAAAGCGACCACCTGTTCCTGCATCTCGAGCATCTCGGCCCGGAAGTGATCCACAAACGGCTGCCAGGCATCGCCGAAACCGCAATGATTTTCGCCGGCGTCGACGTCGCGCGGGCGCCGATTCCGGTGCTGCCGACGGCGCACTACAACATGGGCGGCATTCCCTGCAACGCTGAATGGCGAAGTCCTGACGCGCGCGCAGGGCGGCGACGCCGTCGTGCCCGGGTTGCTGGCGATCGGCGAGGCGGCCTGCGTGTCGGTCCATGGCGCCAACCGCCTGGGCTCGAATTCGCTGCTCGACCTGGTCGTTTTCGGCCGCGCTGCCGCGGCGCACTGCGCCAGCTCGCGTCCGGCCGGGTGCCGCCGTGGCGATGCCCGCGGCCGCAGCCACCGAGGCATCGCTCGCGCGCTTCGATCGGATCCGTCATGCAGCCGGCGCACGACCGACGGCCTCGCTGCGCGAGGAAATGCAGCGCGGCATGCAGCGCGATGCGGCCGTATTCCGCACGGCGGCGAGCCTCGAAGAGGGCTGCCGCGCGCGTCGGGCGCAGCTTCGGTCGCTTGCGGGAGCTGCGCATCAGCGACCGCTCGCTGGTCTTCAATACCGACCTGGTCGAGGCGCTTGAACTCGACAATCTGCTGCGGCAGGCGCTGGCGACGATCCATTCGGCGAGCAACCGGACCGAGAGCCGCGGCGCGCATGCGCGCGAGGACTTTCCGGCACGGGACGATGCCCACTGGCTCAAGCACACGCTGGTCTGGGTCGGCGACGCCGGCGACGTCCGCTTCGACTACCGGCCCGTGCGGTTGCAGACCCGGACCGGGGAAGTGGAATCCATTGCGCCGAAGGCGCGGACTTACTAGGACGGGCGGAGCAGCACGGATGGTCCAGTTCACGCTGACCCGAGAATTCGAAGTACGGCAGCCAGCCCGGCCGCCACCACCCGGCGCCGGCGGGGACGAAACGCGTCAAGCGCTTCCAGCTCTATCGCTTCGATCCGGAATCGGGAGAACTGCCGCGGGTGGACACGTTACGAGCTCGATCTCGACCGCTGCGGGACGATGGTTCTCGACGCGCTGATCAAGATCAAGGACGAGGTCGACTCGACGCTGACGTTCCGGCGCTCCTGCCGCGAGGGCATCTGCGGTTCCTGCGCGATGAACATCGACGGCCTCAATACGCTCGCCTGCACCCTGGCCATCGACGCGATCGGCGGCGACGTGCGCGTCTTTCCGCTGCCGCACCTCCCGGTCGTCAAGGACCTGGTGCCGGACCTGACGCAGTTCTATGCGCAGTACGCTGCGGTGAAGCCGTGGCTGCAGACGCGCGAGCCGCCGCCCGCCGGCGGCGAGCGGCGCCAGTCGCCGGCGGAGCAGGAACGGATCGATCGTCCGTCCGCGTGCATCCTCTGCGCCTGCTGCTCGACGAGCTGCCCGAGCTACTGGTGGAACAGCGAACGCTATCTCGGGCCGGCCGCGCTGCTCGCGAGCCATCGATGGATCGTCGATTCGCGCGACCAGGCGACGCCGGAGCGGCTCTCGCAGCTCGACGATGCGTTCAAGCTCTATCGCTGCCACACGATCATGAACTGCATCGAGGCCTGCCCGAAGGACCTCAATCCCGCGCGCGCGATCGCCGACATCAAGCGCCGGCTGCTGAAGCGCGGGTCGTAGTCGTGACGGACGAGATGCAGGGCCGTTTGCGGTGGCGCTGCCGGCGCGGCATGAAGGAGCTGGACCTGCTGCTCGTGCGTTGGCTCGACCTGCGCTTCGCCGCCGCAGACATCCACCGCCGACACGCATTCGGTTTGCTGCTCGACGAGACCGATCCGCAGATTGCCGACTGGCTCATCGGCGGCTCGCGCCCGCAAGATCCGGCAACTCGCCGCCCTGATCGATGACATCGTTCGCGCTCGTCATTGAGCCGGCGGCGCAACCGCGCCTGGCGGCCTGGCTCGTTCTGCTGCACGCGGCGGCCGCACTCGCCCCTTGGCTCGCGCGCTGCCCGGCACCCGTTGCGATCGCGTCGACGCTCGCCGCGCTCGCGGGATGCTGGCTGAATCTCGCGCGGGTGCCCGGACGGCACTGCCTGCTGCGGGCCGTTTCCGCTGGATGGCAGCGGATGCCGCGCCCGACTCACCGGGGAAACCGGCTGGCGGCCGGCCGCGCTCGCGGCTGGCTCCCGCGCGTACGCGGGATGCGTGCTGCTCGATCTCCAGCTGAACGGCCGCCGGGTGGGCTGGCTGCTGCCGCGCTCGGCCCTGCCCGCAGACGCCTTTCGCCGTCTCAAGGCCCGCATCCGCCTGACTTGCTAGAATCCGCCGGTTAGCTCACAAAAAGGAGGCGTTCGCGCCTGCCTGCGCAAAGCCCCGGCGAACTAACGCGGGGGGAGCCGGTCATAACCGGCGTGAATTCGGCGGGCACAGCGCGAATCAGCGAGCCGATGCGGGCCGAGGCTGGCGACATTGCACTGGTTCGCCGGGTGCAGAAAGGCGACAAATCCGCCTTCGACGCCCTGGTGCTCAAGTATCAGCACAAGGTGCTGAAGCTGGTGCAGCGTTATGTCCGCAATCCGGCCGAAGCCGAGGACATCGCCCAGGAAGCCTTTATCAAAGCGTATCGGGCATTGCCGGCCTTTCGGGGCGACAGCGCCTTTTATACGTGGCTGTACCGCATTGCGATCAACACCGCGAAGAACGCGCTGGTCGCAAGCCGCCGCAGGCCGGTGTCATACGACCTCGACCTGCAGGACGGATCGCAAGTCCAGGCCCATGCCCGGCTGGCCGATTCCGAGACGCCGGAAGCGCTCGCACTGACGGATGAAATCCGGCGCACGGTGAACGAAGCCATCGAGGCGCTGCCGGACGATCTGCGGCTCGCCATCGTTCTGCGCGAACTCGAGGGCCTGAGCTACGAAGACATTGCAAAGACCATGGAATGCCCGGTGGGCACGGTTCGTTCGAGAATCTTCCGCGCGCGCGAAGCGATCGATCGCAGCCTGCGCGAAGTGTTCGACGGCGGCCTCGGGCGAATTGGAGATCTCTGAATGACTGACCGGATCAAGGAACAGCTTTCTACCTTCCTGGACGGCGAATTGCCGGACCAGGAGACGGCATTGCTGCTGAAGCGGCTGGAACGCGACGACGAACTGCGGGGCGCCCTGTCGCGCTATTCGCTGATTGGCGCGGTGCTGCGCAACGACGGCGACGTGCCGGCCGCACGCCAGGTCGCCGCCCGCGTCAGCGCGGCCATCGCGCGCGAGCCCGCGCAGGATCGCACGAGGCTGCGTCTGCCCGCCCGCGACGCGCTGATGCGCGGAGGCATTGGGCTCGCGATCGCCGCCAGTGTTGCCGCGGCCGCGGTGCTGCTGGTGCAGCAGGGCCAGCCGATCGATCCCGCCGCGCCCGAGGCCGTCATGGCCCAGGCCCAGGAGTCGCCGATCGAGCCGGTGTCTGCGGTCGACGATATGGACGATTCCCTGGCCGCGAGCTACGTCACGCCGCCCGCGGCCGGCGGCCAGGGCAGCCTGCCGCCCGCGCAGTTTGCGAATTACCTCGTCGCCCATTATGGATATGCCTCTCCGCTCGTTCGTCGCAGTGTTGGCGCCGGCCTGATCAGCGCAAATGACGCAGCGGCCATGGCCGAAGCGGCGGCGATGGATGCGCGGACGTCCCCGTGAAACAGACCCGGGCCATCGCGGTCGTGATGTGCCTGGCTGCGGCAACGCCCGCCGCTGCGGAGACCGGCCGCGAATGGCTGGATCGCATGACGGCGGCGCTGAACGGCTCGAGCTATGTCGGCGAGTTCGTATCCGAGTCCGCCGGCCGGGTCGAGCGCCTGAGCATCACCCATCGCGTCCAGGACGGCGTCGTTTCCGAGCGGCTCGTATCGCATTCGGGCAGCGGCCGCGAGCTGGTGCGCGAGAACGACGAAGTCGTCGTCTACCTGCCGGACCAGAAACTCGCCATCATTGAACGCCGTCCGAGCCGCAGCGACCTGCTCGGCGCCTTGCCGCCGTTCGAGGACGAGATGGATTCCTGGTACAAGGTCGACTACGTCGGCCGCGAAACAGCCTTGCTCGGTCGCGCAGCGGTCGTCGCGGTTCGTCCGCTCGATGGCTACCGCTTCGGCTACCGATTGTGGATCGATGAAAACTCCCACATGCCGGTGCGCAGTGAATTGTCCGATGCAGCCGGCAAAGTGGTCGAGCGCCTGCGCTTCACCGAGCTGACCTTTCACGACGACATTCCCGATTCGGCGTTCGAGCCCGCGCTCGACCGCGCCAAGCTGCGCTGGGTGCGTCAGGCGCCGCAGATCGCCGACGAATCGCCGGGCTGGCGCGCGGCGCAGGTGCCGCCCGGCTTCCGGCTCTCGGTCAGTGGCCTGCAGGCGGTCGCGGGATCGAGCACGCTGGTTCGGCATCTCGTCTATTCGGACGGACTCGCCTCCGTATCGGTGTTCATCCAGCCGCCGGTTCCGGGACAGACGCCGGTCGAAGGCTCGGGCCGTTCGGGTGTCGCCTCCGCATTCTCGACGGTCGTGCAGGGACACCAGGTCACCGTCGTCGGCGAGGTGCCGCCGCGGACGCTGAAGGTGTTCGCCATCGGCCTGCGTCCCGTCACGGGCGCTCCGGCCGTGGTGCCCGCTGCCGTATCCGCAAGCGATCGGCGGGACTGACCGCGCCGGAAATGCCGGATCCGCGTTTTCTCGTTTACACGCGCGACGGCTGCGTGCTCTGCGACGAATTTGTCCACGATCTGGCACGGCAGCTCGAGCCCTCCCGCGAGGCGTTCGGGATTCGCGACGTCGACGCCGATCCCGTTGCCACGCGGCGTTACGGCCTCAAGGTGCCGGTGCTGACTGTCGATGGCAGTGTCGTCTGCTACGGCCACTACGATGCGACGGCAGTCGCGCGCCTGATCACCCGCTGAACCGGACCGGCGGCGCCTGACTGGTATAATCGCCCGTTCCCCGGACACGCCTGTCCGGCCACAGGGCGTCCGGTTCCCACTTGATGCAGCAGATACGCAATTTCTCGATCATTGCGCACGTCGACCACGGCAAGTCCACGCTCGCCGACCGCCTGATCCAGGTCTGCGGCGGCCTCGAGGCGCGCGAGATGCAGGAGCAGGTGCTGGACTCGATGGACCTCGAGCGTGAGCGCGGCATCACGATCAAGGCGCAGATCGGTCACGCTGAAATACCACGCCGCAGACGGCAAGGACTACCAGCTCAACTTCATCGATACGCCCGGCCACGTGGACTTCTCCTACGAAGTCTCGCGCTCGCTCGCGGCCTGCGAGGGCGCGTTGCTCGTCGTGGACGCGGCGCAGGGAGTCGAAGCGCAGAGCGTCGCCAATTGCTATACCGCGCTCGAGCAGGGGCTCGAGGTGCTGCCCGTCATCAACAAGATCGACCTGCCTTCCGCCGATCCCGACCGTGTGATCGAGGAAATCGAGAACATCATCGGAATCGAGGCGACGGACGCGATCCAGGTCAGTGCGAAGACGGGACAGAACGTGCCAGCGCTGCTCGAGGAACTGGTCCGCCGCATACCGCCGCCGCGCGGCGACACGGCGGCGCCGCTACAGGCGCTGATCGTGGATTCCTGGTTCGACAACTACGTCGGCGTGGTTTCGCTGGTGCGCGTCATGAACGGCGTGCTGCGACCGGACGACCGCATTCAGGTGATGTCGACCGGGCGTGGCTGGCAGGTCGACAAGGTCGGCCGCTTTACGCCAAAACGCGTGGCGACGGACACGCTGTCCACCGGGGAAGTCGGCTGGATGACCGCCGGCATCAAGGACATCGATGGAGCGCCGGTCGGCGATACGATCACGAGCGAGGCGCGTCCCTGCGAGAAGCCGCTGCCGGGCTTCAAGATGGTGCAGCCACGGGTTTTCGCGGGGCTGTTCCCGGTGCAGTCGGACCAGTACGAGGCGTTCCGCGACGCGCTGCAGAAACTCAAGCTGAACGACTCGGCGCTGCATTACGAGCCGGAGGTGTCGACCGCGCTCGGCTTCGGTTTCCGCTGCGGATTTCTCGGCCTGCTGCACATGGATATCGTCCAGGAGCGCCTGGAGCGCGAGTACGGCCTGTCGCTCGTCACCAGCGCGCCGACCGTCATCTACGAGGTCGTCGGCAACGACGGCGAACTCAAGCTGGTCGACAATCCGTCAAAGCTGCCGGCGAGCTACCGCGAGCTGCGCGAACCGATCATCACGGCCAACATCCTGGTGCCGCCGGAGCACGTCGGCGGCGTGCTCAGGCTCTGCCAGGAAAAGCGCGGCGTGCAGAAGAAAATGCAGCAGCTCGGCACCCAGATGTCGCTGCAGTACCAGCTGCCGCTCGCGGAAGTCGTGCTCGACTTCTTCGACCGGCTGAAATCGGTGAGCCGCGGATACGCGTCATTCGATTACGAATTCAGTCATTTCCAGTCCGCGCCGCTGTCGCGTCTCGACGTGCTGATCAACGGCGATCGGGTCGACGCGCTGTCGATGATCGTGCACCGCGACAGCGCCTACCATCGCGGCCGCGAGCTCGTGGACAAGATGCAGGAACTGATCCCGAGGCAGATGTTCGAAGTGGCGATCCAGGCGGCGATCGGCGGACAGGTCATCGCGCGCGCGACCGTCAAGGCGCTGCGCAAAAACGTACTCGCGAAATGTTACGGCGGCGACGTGACGCGCAAGCGCAAGCTGCTCGAGAAGCAGAAGGAGGGCAAGAAGCGCATGAAGCAGTTCGGCACGGTCGAGATTCCGCAGGAGGCCTTCCTGGCGGTGCTGCAGGTGAGCAAAAAGTGAAGCGGGGAGACCGGTGATGGTTTTCGATTTTTCGTTTTTCCTGGTGTTGCTGGCCATCGTCAGTGGCGTGGTCTGGGGACTCGACCGGTGGCTCCTGGCGCCGGGCCGCGCACGGCGCGGCATTACGAAAGAGCCGGTGCTCGTCGACTATGCGCGCTCTTTCTTTCCGGTCATCCTGATCGTGCTGGTGCTGCGGTCGTTCCTGTACGAGCCGTTTCGCATTCCCTCCGATTCGATGATGCCGACGCTGATCCAGGGCGATTTCATCTTCGTCAACAAGTGGCGGTACGGTCTGCGTCTGCCGGTCTTGAACACGCGGATCGTCGAAATCGGCCGGCCGGCACGCGGCGACGTGGTCGTTTTCCGCAAGCCGTCCGATCCGTCGCTGGTATTCATCAAGCGCCTGGTCGGGTTGCCCGGCGACATGATCCGTGTGGCCGGCTCGCAGGTCTGGGTCAATGGAACGCCGTCCCAGATTTACAAGGGTGAGTTGTATTCGGGCCCTAAAAACGAGCAGTATCCGTTCACGCGCGTGGGCGAGGAGACTCTCGGCGACGTGACGCACGGCATCATGCTGGATCCGGCGCGGCCCAGCATGGAGGGCGAGTGGAAAGTGCCGGATGGGCATTTCTTCATGATGGGCGACAACCGTAACAACAGCCGCGACAGCCGCTTTTCGGAAGTCGGCTTCGTTCCTGAAGGCAACATCATCGGCAAGGCGGAAGCGATCTGGCTGGCATTCAACCCGGGCCAGGGATCGTTCCTGCTCTGGGATCGCATGGGCACCGGGATTCGATAGGGAGACTCCGTATGCAGAACCGACAGCGTGGCATGACGTTTCTCGGCATTCTCGTCCTCGTCGTCGTAGTCGGGGCCTGGGTATACGCGGCCATCCGGCTCGCGCCGAAATACCTCGAGTACATGAAGGTCGCAGCGACGCTCGAAAAAGTCCGCGATGAGCACGAGAACAACCCGGGCACGACCGAATTCATGTTGCGCAAGGCCGTCGAGCGCCACTTCAATATCGAAAGCGTCACGGCGATCACCGAGACACGACATCGAGATCAAGCGCGACGGCGGAATATTCCTGGTGCGGGCGGCGTACGAGGATACCGTACCGCTGGTCTCGAACGTCTCCTTCCTCGTGCAGTTCGACAAGACCGTCGAAGTCACGGCGCGCTGAGGGCGCCCGGGCCTGGCGTGGATCCGGCGGGTCGCTGGCTGAAGGAGCGCCTCGGCTGCACGCTGACCGACGGCGGCATGCTCCGGCGGGCGCTGACGCACCGCAGCTTCGGTCAGGACAACAATGAACGCCTCGAATACCTCGGCGACGCCGTGCTGTCTTTCGTCGTCGCGGAAATGCTCTATCGTAATTTTCCCGAAGCGACCGAAGGCGAACTGTCCCGCTACCGCGCGAGCCTCGTGAGCGGCGAGGCACTCGCACTGATCGCCGCGGCAGCCGGAGTCGGTGAATACCTGTTGCTCGGCGACGGGGAGTTGAAATCCGGCGGACAGCGACGCGGGACGATCCTCGCCGACGCGCTGGAAGCCCTGTTCGGCGCGATCTACCTCGACCGTGGACTCGACGCGGCCCGCGACGTCGCCGCGCGGCTGTTTCTCGAGCCGATGCGCGCGCTGCCGGCGGCGTCGGAGCTGAAGGACGCCAAGACGCGCCTGCAGGAAATTCTGCAAGGCCGGGGCCTGCCGCTGCCGGTCTACACCGTGCTCGAAGTCAGCGGCGAGGCGCACGAACAGCGTTTCCTGGTGCGCTGCGACGTCGGCGAGCTCTCGCTGTTCGCCGTGGCGGACGGCAGCAGCCGGCGCCGCGCCGAACAGGAGGCGGCGCTGCGGGTGCTCGAAGACCCGGCGCTGCGGTCGCCGCGATGACGTCCGTCACCGGCCACCGTTCTGGCGCCGTCGTGCTGGCCGGCCGGCCGAATGTCGGCAAATCGACGCTGCTCAATGCGCTCGTCGGGCAGACGATCAGCATCGTCACGCACAAGGCGCAGACGACGCGACACCGCATCCAGGGCATCGTGACGCGGCCGGGTTTCCAGCTGGTCCTGCTCGACACGCCGGGGGCCGGGAAGCCGGCGGGCAGCCGCCTGAGCCACGCGATGAATCGCGAAGCGGCGGCAGGCGTCGCCGGCGCCGATGTCGTCCTCTTCATGATCGCGGCGCCGCGCCTCACGCCCGATGACACTGCCGTTCTCGCCAATCTGCGGCCGAGCGGGCTGCCGATCGTCGTCGCGCTCAACAAGATCGATCGCGTGCACCCGCGCGACAAGCTGCTGCCGCTACTCAAGCGTGTGGCAGAGCAGCACGACTTTGCCGCGGTGGTGCCGATCGCGGCAGCGCGCGGCGACAACCTGGAGCGCCTCGTCGATGTGCTCGTGTCCCTGTTGCCCGAAGCGCCCCCGATGTATCCGGCGGGGCAGGTGACCGATCGCAGCGAGCGCTTTCTCGCCGCCGAAGTGCTGCGCGGCCAGTTGATGCTGGGCCTGTCCGATGAACTGCCTTATGGGCTCGCGGTCGAGATCGAACGATTCGAGGATCTTCCGGACGGACGCACCGAGATCGATGCGGTGATCTGGGTCGAACGCATCGGGCAGCGCAAGATCGTGATCGGCGCGGGCGGTGCTCGGCTGAAGGCGATCGGCACCGCCGCCCGCATGGCGCTCAACGAGCTGCTCGGCCGGCGCGTGCACCTCTCGACCTGGGTGCGCGTGCGCGAGGGCTGGACCGACGACGACCGCATGCTGAACCGGCTGGGGCACGATCCTTCATGAGTACGACGCGGCGCACGCAGCTCGAGCCCGCGTGGTTGCTGCACCACCGTCCGTGGAGCGACACGAGCCGCATCCTCGAATTGCTGACGCGCGCTCACGGCCGCATCACGCTCTTTGCGCACGGCGCACGACGTCCGAAATCGCCGTGGCGCAGTGTGCTGATGCCGTTCCAGCCGCTGCTGGTGTCGTGGGCGGGCCGCGGCGACGGCGGTACGCTGACGGGCGCCGAGATCGGCGGTTCGGTCGTGGCCATGCCGCCCGCGCAGCTGCTCTCGGCGTTCTATGTCAACGAACTGCTGTTGCGATTGCTGCCGAAAGAGGATCGCCACGAGCGACTGTACGATGCCTACGCGGAGACCCTCGGCAATCTGCGCGGCAGACCCGGCCACGGCGCGTTGCGCGAATTCGAACGCATTCTGCTCGATGAGCTCGGCTATGGCGTCGATCTCGCCCGCGATGCCGGCAGCGGCCAGGCGGTCGAACCGGAGCGGTACTATCATTTCGAGCCCGGCCGCGGCGTATTCGCGGTGCGGGAAGGCGCGGCGGCCGAGGCATTGCGCGGACGCGATGTGATCGCGGTTGCGCGCGGCGAACTCACCGGGGCCCAGTCCCTGGCCGCAGCCCGCCGGATCTTCGGCGCGGCGATCGCCGCACTGCCTGGAAGGCCGCAGTCTCGCAAGCCGCGAAGTCATGATGGCGCTCAGGCGCCAGGAGCAGGACGGATGAGCGCGTCGACCCTGATGCTCGGCGTCAATATCGACCACGTTGCGACGCTACGGCAGGCACGCGGCGGCCGTTCGCCGGACCCCTTGCTGGCGGCGCTGATCGCCGAGCAGTGGGGCGCGGACAGCATCACGTTGCACTTGCGCGAAGACCGCCGTCACATCCAGGACCGGGACGTGCCGGCGATTCGTGCGGCATTGTTGACGCGGATGAACCTTGAAATCGCGGCGACGCCCGCGATGCTCGATGTCGCGCTTTCGATCCTGCCGCAGGACGTGTGCCTGGTGCCGGAAAAGCGCACGGAACTGACGACCGAAGGCGGACTCGACGTCGTCGCGGGACTCGAACCGGTCTCCGCGGCCTGCCGCCGGCTCGCGGGTTCGGGCATCCGCGTCGCGCTGTTCATCGATCCGGACCCCGAGCAGGTGGACTCGGCCGCGCGTACCGGCGCGTCGGTCGTCGAGCTGCATACCGGCGCCTATGCCGAGGCGCAGGGCGCGGAACGTGGCCGCGAACTGGCGCGGCTCGCTGCGGCGGCGCGGCGAGCCGTGGCTTCTGGCCTGATTGCTCACGCCGGTCACGGTCTCGACTACCACAACGTGCAGCCGGTCGCCGCGCTGCCGGAACTGCAGGAACTCAACATCGGCCACGCGATCGTCGCCCGCGCCGTGATGAGCGGCTTCGGCCCGGCGGTCAGTGAAATGAAGCGGCTGATGCGCGCGGCGCGCGGCGCATGATTTTCGGCATCGGCACCGACGTCGTGCGAATCGAGCGTATCGCCGCGGTCTATGAACGCTTCGGTGGCCATTTCGTGGATCGGCTGCTGCTGCCCGAAGAGCGCGCCGCATTCGATGCGAACAAGCGGCCCGCGCGTTTTCTCGCCATGCGCTTTGCCGCCAAGGAGGCGATCGTCAAGGCACTGGGCACCGGGTTCGGTCACGGCGTCTGGATCCGCGACGTCGGATTCCTGCCGAATGCCTGGGGCCGGCCGGAAGTCCGGTTTTCGCCGCGCGGCCGTGCGGTCGCCGACCAGCTCGGCGCCGGCGACGGTCATGTCAGTCTGACTGACGAGGCCGGTCTCGTCGTCGCAGTCGCAGTCCTGATGAAGAAATCATGAGCCGCCCCCTCCACTGTCTGGTGTTCGACATCGAGACGGTGCCCGACGTCGAACTCGGGCGCCGGCTGCTGGACCTTGCGGGCGCGGACGACGCACTGGTCGCGGAGGCGATGTTTGCGCTGCGCATCGAAGCGACCGGCTCATCGTTCCTGCCGCTGGAACAGCATCGGGTGATCGCGATTTCCGCTCTGTTGCGCGAGGGCGATCAGTTTCAGTTGTGGAGTGTTGGGACGACAGAGAGCCCGGAGGACGAGCTGTTGCGGCGCTTTTTCGGCGGCCTCGACAAGCTGCGCCCGACCCTCGTCTCCTGGAACGGGACGGGCTTCGACCTGCCGGTGCTGCACTACCGCATGCTGAGGCACGGCGTTGCTTCGCCGACGTATTGGGACAGCGGCGAACTCGATCGCGATTTCAAGTGGAACAATTACCTGAACCGCTATCACGCGCGGCACATCGATCTCATGGATGTGCTCTCGGCGTACCAGGCTCGCGGCCGCGCGAGCCTGGAGCATGTCGCGCTGCTGCTCGGACTGCCGGGCAAGCTCGGCATGGCGGGCGACCAGGTCTGGAATGCCTGGCGCGACGGCCGGATCGCAGAGATCCGCGACTACTGCGAAACCGATGTCCTGAACACCTACCTCGTCTACCTTCGGTTCGAAATGATCCGCGGAACGCTGACGGCCGCGGACCATGAAGCCGAGCTCGGCCGCGTTCGCAGCTGGCTGGCCGAGCGCAAGGAGGACCACTGGCACCGCTTCGCCGCCGCATGGAACGCCGCTTGAAGCCGGATCCGGCGCCCGAGACCGCCGACATCGTCTCGATGGATCACGATGGCCGTGGCGTCGCCCGGATCGCCGGCAAGGCGGTATTCGTCGCGGGCGCATTGCCGGGGGAGCGGGTACTCCTGCAGCGCACGCGCCGGCGGCGCCGGCACGACGAGGCGGAATTGCTGGAGATCCTGCGGCCGTCGCCCGACCGCGTCACGCCGCGCTGCCGGCACTTCGGCGTCTGCGGCGGATGCTCCCTGCAACACCTGGCGCACGATGCGCAGCTCGCGGCCAAGGGCCGCATCGTCGCGGACGAATTGGCGCGCATCGGCGGCGTCGAACCCGAGCGATGGCTGCCGCCGCTGGCAGGGCCGGTCTGGGCATACCGCCGTCGTGCCCGGCTGGGCTGCAAATTCGTGGACCGCAAGGGGCGCGTACTGGTCGGTTTCCGCGAGCGCGGCAGCCCGCTGCTCGCCGACCTGCAGCAATGTGAAATCCTCGCGGCGCCGGTCGGCGCGCTGATCGAGAAACTTGCGCTACTGGTCGGCACGCTCGAGATCCGCCGCCGTGTCGCGCAGATCGAAGTCGCGGTCGCGGACAATGCGACCGCGCTCGTGCTGCGCGTGCTCGACGACCCGGCAGCGGCCGACCTCGGGCGCCTGCGCGCGTTCGCGGCGGCGGAATCCGTCGAGTTGTACCTGCAGCGGGGCGGGCTCGAAACGGTCCTGCCGCTCACGCCGCCGGCGACGATCCTGCACTATGCGTTGCCAAATCTGTCGGCGGGCATCGCCTTCGCTGCAACCGATTTCATCCAGGTCAACGGCGAACTCAATCGCGCCATGATCGCGCGCGCCATCGAGTTGCTGGAACCGCGCCCGGAGGACCGGCTGCTCGATCTTTTCTGCGGCCTCGGCAACTTCAGCCTGCCGCTTGCCGGTCGCGTGGCCGAGGTCGCCGGCATCGAGGGCGATGCGGCGCTCGTAGCCCGCGCCGCATGGAATGCCGACCGGAACGGCGTTACGAACGCCCGGTTTCATGTCGCGAATCTCGCGCTGCCGGTGGCGGAGACGCCCTGGGCGCGGCAGACCTGGGACCTGGTGCTGCTCGATCCGCCGCGAGCAGGCGCCCGCGAGGTGCTGGGCGTGGCCACCGCCAGCCGCCCGCGGTGCATCGTTTATGTGTCCTGTCATCCCGGCACGCTCGCACGGGACGCGGGCATACTCGTCGGACAGCACGGGTATCGGCTGAAGGCGGCCGGGATCATGGACATGTTTCCGCACACCTCGCACGTCGAAGCGATCGCCCAGTTCGAGCGCGCCGCATGAACCTCGAAATCGAACGCAAGTTCCTGGTCAGGAGCGGCGACTGGCGCGGCCAGGCCGTCGCTTCGACCGCCCTTCGCCAGGGCTACCTGGCGAATACCGAAGCGGGCTCGGTGCGCGTGCGTATCGCGGGCGACGCAGCCTGGCTTTCGATCAAGGCGATGAAACCCGGGCGCGTGCGGCAGGAATTCGAATACGCCATACCGCTCGCGGACGCCGTCGGAACTGCTCGAGGGTTTCGTCGAAGGTCCGCTGATCGAAAAGATCCGCCACCGGGTGCCCGTCGGGAATCACGTGTTCGAGGTTGACGAATTCCAGGGCTCAATCTCGGGCTCGTCGTCGCCGAGGTGGAGCTAGACGATCCGGACGAGGAATTTCCGCGGCCACGATGGCTCGGCGACGAAGTCACGGACGATCCGCGCTACTACAATTTCCGGCTGGCTCGCGAGCCCTTCCGCGACTGGCCGGCCGACCTTCGGCAGGCGGTGTCGCGCGACGGCCACGCCCGATGAGCCTCGGCCCGGTCATGGTCGATGTCGCCGGCATCGCGCTCGAGCCCGAGGAGCGCGAATTCCTTGCGCATCCGCTCGTCGGCAGCGTGATCCTGTTCACGCGCAACTACGAAAGCCCGGAACAGCTCGCGCGCCTGGTCGCCGAAATCCACGGCATCCGCACGCCGGCGCTGCTCGTGGCCGTCGACCAGGAGGGCGGCCGCGTACAGCGCTTCCAGTCGGGATTCACGCGCCTGCCCGCGATGCGCGACGTCGGCCGCCGCTGGGCGGCCGGCCATGCCGACGGTCTCGCACTCGCCCGGGAACTCGGCTGGCTGATGGCGACGGAGTTGCGCGCCGTCGGCATCGATCTGTCATTTGCTCCCTGCGTCGACCTCGACTACGGCGTCAGCCAGGCGATCGGCGATCGCGCCCTGCATCCCGATGCGTCCGTCGTCGCCGAGCTCGCGGTCGCCTACATGCTCGGGATGCGCGAGGCAGGCATGGCGGCGACCGCGAAGCATTTTCCCGGCCACGGCGCGGTCGCCGCCGATTCACACGTGGCGCTGCCGGTCGACCGCCGGGAATGGCCGGACATCGAGGCCGACCTGCAGCCGTACCGGCGCATTGATCGCCAACGGATTGACCGCGGTGATGGCGGCACACGTCGTGTTCCCGGAGGTCGATCAGCTGCCCGCCAGCCTGTCGCCGGGCTGGATCGACGGCGTGCTGCGGCGGGATCTCGGGTTCACGGGCACTGTATTCGCCGACGATCTGTCCATGGCCGGTGCCGCGTCGTTCGGCGACATCACGAAGCGCGCGCGCCAGGCGCTGGCGGCGGGCTGCGACGTCCTGCCGGTCTGCAATGACCGCAAGTCCGCCCTTGAACTGCTCGACGGACTGCGCACACCGGTGGATCCCGTGAGCCGCCTGCGCCTCGCGAGGCTGCATGGTCGCGAAGTCGGGGGGCTACCGCTCGACACCGACCCGCGCTGGCACGCGGCCGTCGCAAGCGCCCGTGAATGCGTCGAACGGCCGGCACTGCGTCTCGAAGGCGACCTGCCGGCCTGAAGCGCGCTCAACCTCCCAGACTGTCGAGCAATCCGGCCGCCGCCTTGAATCGCGACGCCGAGTCAGGCGCTTCCAGCTTGAGGCGCAGCCGCTGCTGGCCGTCGAGCCGGTAACGTCCGTCGCCTTGCTGCATCATGCGGATCACGCGCGCCGGATCCACGCGATGGCCGGCGCCGAATTCCACCATCCCGGACTGCGTGCCGATCTCGAGCCGCCGGATGCCGAGGCCGGCCGCGCGCAGTCGCAGCCGATGGATCTGCATCAGCGTGACCGACGGCGGCGGCAACGGACCAAAGCGATCGATCATTTCGGCTTGCAGGTCGTCGAGACCCGCGCCGTCGGCGGTGGCCGCCATCCGCTTGTATAGCTGCAGCCGCAGGTGGACATCCGGGATGTAGTCCTCGGGCAGCAGTGCGGGCAATTGCAGATCGACCTCGGCGCCCGTGCGCAGCGGCTGGTCGAGGTCCGGCTCCCGCCCTTCGCGCAGCGCCTGCACGGCGCGCTCGAGCATTTCGAGTGTAGAGCGCGATGCCGATCTCCTGGATCTGGCCGCTCTGTTCCTCGCCGAGCAGTTCGCCGGCGCCGCGGATCTCGAGATCGTGGGTCGCGAGCGTGAATCCGGCACCCAGGTCCTCGAGCGCTTCGATCGCTTCGAGGCGCTTCGCCGCATCGGCGCGTGCATCGCGCGCGATCGGCGGCGCGATCAGGTAGGCCTAGGCGCGATGGTGCGAACGGCCGACGCGGCCGCGCAGCTGGTGCAGCTGCGCCAGGCCGAAGCGGTCGGCGCGATTGATCGATGATCGTGTTCGCGGTCGGCACGTCGATGCCGGCTCTCGATGATCGTCGTGCAGACGAGCACGTTGGAAGCGGCGATGGTAGAAGTCGAGCATCAGCCGTTCGAGTTCGCGCTCGCGCATCTGTCCGTGGCCGACGCGGATGTCGCCTCGGGCACCAGCCGGCGCAGCCTGCCGCACACGCTCGATGTCGTCGACGCTGTTGTGCACGAAATAGACCTGGCCGCCGCGCGCGAATCTCGCGCAGGCAGGCCTCGCGCACGAGGCTGTCGCTCCATTCGGCTGACGAAGGTCTTGATCGCGAGCGCGTTCGGCGGGCGGCGTCGTCATCAGCGACATGTCGCGCAGGCCGCCGAGCGCCATGTTCAGCGTGCGTGGAATGGGTGTCGCCGTCAGCGTCAGCATGTCGACGTCCGCGCGCAGTTGCTTGAGCCGTTCCTTGTGGCCGACGCCGAAGCGGTGTTCCTCGTCGACGACGACGAGACCGAGATCGTGGAAGTGCGACGTCGCGCTGCAACAGCCGGTGCGTGCCGATCACGATGTCGACCGTGCCGGCCGCGAGGCCCTCGATCACCGCCTGCTGCTCGGCCGGACTGCGGAATCGCGACAGGTTCTCGACCCGGACCGGCCAGTCCGCGAAGCGGTCGGCGAAAGTCTGCGCATGCTGCTGGGCGAGCAGCGTCGTCGGCACGAGCACTGCCGCCTGGCGGCCGCCCGACACGGCGGCGAAACAGGCGCGGAGCGCCACCTCGGTCTTGCCGAAACCGACGTCGCCGCAAACCACCCGATCCATCGGCCGGCCCGAGCGCATGTCGGCGAGCACCGCCTCGATCGCATCGTGCTGGTCGATCGTCTCCTCGAATGGAAAGGCCGCTTCGAACGCGCGGTAGCGCGGTCTCGTCGAATTGCAGCGGTACGGCCCGGCACGCGCCGCGCGGCGGGAATAGAGATCGAGCAGTTCGGCCGCGACGTCGCGAACCCGGTCCGCGGCGCGGCGACGCGCCTTGGCCCATTGCTCGGTGCCGAGCCGGTGCCAGGGCGCGGATTCCGGCGCGCCGCCGGTGTAGCGCGTGACGCGGTCGAGGGTATGCACCGGGACGTACAGCAGGTCGCCGCCGGCGTATTCGAGTGACCAGGAACTCGGCGGGATTGCCCGCCGACCTGCATGACGCGCAGGCCGCGATAGCGGCCGACGCCGTATTCCTCGTGCACGACCGGCGCGCCGGGAGAGAGCGAAGCGAGTTCGCGCAGAATCGCGTCGGGATCTCGCTCGGCGCGGCGCCGCCGGCGCTCCTGGCGCGCGCCGCTCGCCGAACAACTGGTCCTCGGCGACGAGCGCGAGCCGCCGCGGCCGGCAGGACGAGTCCGCGCACGTCCGGCGCGACCGCGAGTGCGAGCGGGAAATCGCCGGCGGCAAATGCGATCCAGTCAGACACGATAGCCGGTGCGAGATCCTGCCGGCGCAGCATCTCCAGCATCACTTCCCGCCGGCCCGCGGAATCCGCGGCGAGCAGCACGCGGCCATCGAACCCGTCGAGCCAGGACTCGAGCTGGTCCAGCGGCTTCGGGGCACGCGCGTCGGCGCGCAGGTCGGGTGGCGGCCCGGTGCCGAAATTGACGAAAGGCAGCGCTGCGCCGAACGGTTCGACCTTGACCGGCGTGACGATCGCCCGCGGCCAGATGCGGATCGCGGCGAGCGTCGACTCCGCGGGAACGAAAGCGGCGTCGGGTGGCAATCAGCGGTCGCTCGCGATCGTGCCGGCGCTGCTCATGCCGCTCGCCGACTTCGGCCCAGGCGAGCGGCAGCGACCGCTCCAGATCCGCGAGATCGACGATCGTGCTGCCGGCGGGCAGGTGGTCCGTCAATGCGGTCGTCTCGTCGAAGAAGAGCGGCAGCCAGGCTTCGATGCCCGCCGGCACGATGCCTGTGCTCACCGCGCGATAGACCGCGCATTGCTGCGGATCGCCTTCGAAGCGCTCGCGCCACCGGCTGCGAAAGCGTGCGATCGCCTCGGCGGACGTCGGAAATTCGCGTGCGGGCAGCAGGCGACACGGCGTCCTGTTTCGCGGCCGAACGCTGATCGGACGGATCGAAAGCGCGAATGCTCTCGATCCGGTCGTCGAAGAGGTCGAGACGAAACGGCTCCGCCGCGCCGGCCGCGAACAAGTCGACGACGGAACCGCGCACGGCGAATTCACCGGGACTGAGCACCTGCGTGACCTGTACGTAGCCCGCATCCGTCAGGCGCGCGCGCAGCGCCGGTCAGATCCAGCCGGTCGCCGGACTTCAGATCGAATGCATGCGCATCGAGAAATTGGCGGGGCGGCAGCCGGTCGAGCATCGCGGCCTGCGTCGTGACGACAAGTCCCTGCCGCAGTCGCGGCAAGGCCGAGAGCGTCCGCAGGCGTTGCGACACGATGTCCGGGTGCGGCGAAAAGGGGTCATACGGGAGGGTCTCGCGATCCGGAAAGGTCCAGGGCGGCCTTTCGGTGCCCGCAAAGAATGTGAGCTCGGCGAGGACCTGATCCGCCTCGCGGCCGGACGCCGTGACAACCAGCAGAGGACCGACGGCTGTCGCCGCCCGCTCGGCCAGGTGGCAGGAGAGACTGCTGCCATAGAGCTCGCCCCAGCGAACGGTCTGGCCGTCGCCGGGAAGCGAAATCTCGGGCGTGGGTTCGCGAATCATGCGCCAACCTGCAAGCGGACGACCCCGTTCCGGGCGAGCCCGGCGGGGTCAGGCAGCGCAGGATACCCGCGCGGCGGCCGCAGGCAACGGTCGGCTGTCGGGCGCGGCCCTTACTTCACGAGGACGGCGTGCAGCACGCGATCGCGCTCGAAGTACACCGCGAAGTGGGGATAGTCCCAGCGCGTGATCGGCGGCTCGCCGACCGCCGAATGCCGGTTCACCGGTTCGCCGAACTGGCTTTGCACCGTGGCCATCGAGCTGCCACGATTCGGACGCGCAGCGACAGCGGCGGGATCGCCGGTCGCCGTGCTGAGCGTCTCCGCGAGGGCCGGCTGCGCAGTCAACAGCGCAAGCAGCAGCAATGTGCGTACGATAGGCATCGCGATTCCTCCACTCCGGAGTGTAGCATCGGGTCAATCCAATCGAGATTGCCCCCATAAATCCTTGATCGGCATCCCAAATTTGAATGAATAAGCCGCCATGCTGACGCCCCTGCCGCTGGGGCTGGGATTGCGCTATGTGCGCGCCCGGCAACACCAGTATTTCGTGTCCTTCATCAGCTGGGTATCGCTCGCGGGCGTCTGTCTGGGTGTGGCAGCGCTGATCACGATCCTGTCGGTCATGAACGGGTTCGAAGGCGAATTGCGCAGCCGCCTGCTCGCATTGACTGCGCATGCGACCCTGCCGGCGCCCGCGGATTCCGGTTCGCTTGTGGCACTTGCCCGGCGCGCGCGTGCGCAGGCTGGCGTCGTGCGGGCCGAACCGTACGTCGAGGTCCAGGCGCTGCTGTCAAATGGCGCAATGCTTGCAGGGGCCTCGCTGCGCGGCATCGATCCGGCGGATCATGGGCCGGGCACGCCGCTTTCCAACGCGATGCGCCAGGGCTCGCTCGATGCGCTCATATCGGGCAGCCGCAAGGTGGTGCTCGGTCGCGCGCTCGCGATGCAACTACAACTCAACGTCGGCGACCCGGTGTCGATCCTGCTGCTGCGCACCGGCGAGGGCGGCGAGCTGGCTCCTCGCATCGGGTCGCTGGAAGTGGCCGGAGTCTTCGAGATCGGGCTGGCGGATCACGACGCGACACTGGCGTTCGCGTCGCTCGACGATGTTGCGGTGCTTGCGGGTCCGTCAGCCACCGCCGGAATACTCCTGTTCTTTGCAGATCCCTTCGATGCGCCGCGTCTCTCCGCCGCGACCGCCGCCGCGCTCGACACGGGAATCCCCGCCGACTGGACGGTCGAGCACGCGGCTTATTTCCGCGCGATACGCCTCGAGAAGACGATGATGACCGTGATCCTGCTGCTGATCGTGTCGGTTGCTGCCTTCAATATCGTCGCCAGCCTGGTCATGGTGGTGCAGGAGAAGCGCAACGACATCGCAATCCTCCGTACCATGGGCCTGTCGCGCGGCAGCGTCGTCGCGACCTTCATCGTGCAGGGGACGGTGATCGGCTGGTTCGGGACCCTGGCCGGCGTCGGGCTCGGCATCCTGCTCGCCGTGAATGCCGGTGACATCGCGCCGGCGCTGGAACACTGGTTCGGCTTCGAGATTTTCGATCCGCAGGTTTATTACATCACGCGCATTCCATCAGAACTGCGGGCGGGCGACGTCGGCCTGGTGGCCGGCGCGGCGCTTGCACTGACCTTTGTCGCGACGATCTACCCGGCCCGCCGCGCGGCGGCAACCGAGCCTGCCCAGGCGCTACGGTATGAATAGGGCCGCCAACCACCTGGAAAAGTCGCCACTTCCAGCAGACAAGACGCCCCTGACAAGGGCATGGACCCGCTGGATCGGCCTGCGCTATCTGCGCGCGCGTCGCGACAATCGATTTGTCGGTTTCATATCCGGTATTTCGATGGCGGGCATCGCACTCGGCGTGATGACGCTGATCGCCGTGCTGTCGGTCATGAACGGCTTCGAGCGCGACCTGCAGCAACGCATCCTGGATGTCGTGTCGCACGCGACGCTGGAGGGCGAGGAGGGTCGCCTTGACGACTGGCAGGTCATCCGGCGCCTGACGAGCGGCAAGGCGGGGGTCGTCGCGGTCGCACCTTTCATCGAAGGCCGCGGCATGCTGGTCGCCGGTGAGCGATCGTCGGCCGTCGAATTGCGCGCCATCCTGCCCGGCGAGGAGCGTGCGGTGTCGGCGCTGCATCGGCACGTCAGCGGGCAGGGATTCGACGAGCTCGTCCCGGGCGCGTGGCGCATCCTGCTCGGCGCGGGCCTCGCGCAAAAGCTGGGCGTCGCGCCGGGCGACGCCGTGCAGGTCGTGATCGCCCAGGGCAACGTGACCCCTGCGGGCGTCGCGCCGCGCATGCGCCGGTTTACGATCGCCGGGTTGATCGATGTCGGGATGTACGAGTTCGACCAGGGACTGGCGCTCGTCCACCTCGATGATGCGCGGCGGCTATACCGACTGGGCGACTCCGTGACCGGCCTGCGTTATGCATTCGAGGATGCGGACAGTGCCGGCAGACGTATACGCGAAATCGCGGAAGGACTCGGCGGACGCTACCTGATCAGCGACTGGAGCCGACGCCACGGCAACTTCTTCCGTTCGATCCAGGTGACAAAATCGATCATGTTCTTCGTGTTGCTGCTCGTGGTCGCGGTCGCCGCGTTCAACATTGTTTCGACGCTCGTCATGGTCGTGAAGGAAAAGCGCGCCGACATTGCGATCCTGCGCACGCTTGGCGGATCGCCGCGCGACATGCTGACGATCTTCATCGTGCAGGGCACCGTGATCGGATTCGTGGGCACGGCGGCAGGCGTGGCGCTTGGCCTGCTCGTTTCCGTCAATATCACGACGATCGTCCACGGCATCGAACGCGCGATTGGCATCGCGCTGGTCGATCCGAGCGTGTATTTCATCTCCGATCTGCCGGCCGAGATCCGGATGGGGGATGTACTGTTGATCGGCGGCACTGCGCTCGTGCTTTGCATCGCGGCCACGGTCTATCCTGCCTGGCGCGCGGCGACGACGCTGCCAGCCGAGGCCCTGCGGCACGAGGTCTGAGACGGACGCATGAACGAGACGCTGGTGCTGGCCTGCGAGGCCCTGTTCAAGGAATTCCGCCAGGGCCCGGCCCTCGTTCGCGTGCTGAGGGGCGTCAACGTGTCGATCCTGCCGGGCGAGCGGGTCGCCATTGTCGGCGCTTCCGGATCCGGCAAGACAACGCTATTGCAGCTGCTGGGCGGCCTCGACCTGCCGACGTCCGGCCGCGTCCTCATCGACGGACGCGAAATGTCGGCGCTTGCCGACGCCGAACGTGGGCGCCTGCGCAACGCCGCGATGGGATTCGTCTACCAGTTCCACCACCTGTTGCCGGAATTCAGCGCGCTCGAGAATGTCGGGATGCCGCTCCTGATCCGGAACATGCCGCGCGACGAAGCCTGGCGCCAGTCGCGGGAACTGCTCGGCCGTGTCGGTCTCGGTGACCGCCTCACGCACCGGCCGTCGCAATTGTCGGGCGGGGAACGCCAGCGCGCGGCGGTCGCCCGCGCACTCGTGACGCGGCCGCGTATCGTGCTGGCGGATGAGCCGACCGGCAACCTCGATGGCGCGCACGCACGTCAGGTGTTTGCGCTGATGATGGAGCTCAATCGGGAGCTCGGCACCAGCCTCGTGATTGTCACGCACGACCAGACCCTCGCGGCCCGCATGGATCGTGTGTTCGTGCTCGAAGACGGCATTCTGAACGAACCCGGCAGATGAACGCAGCACGCCGATGACCTGACCGTTGCATGCTCCGTCGGGCTGCGGCGGTTGCGGAAATGTCCTATCGGGTCACGGCCTTCTGCGGTGGCGCGGGAACGGCGCTGGCGCTGCCGGCACTGTGGCCGGCGGCCGCCTTGTGGTTGGCGGCGGCCGGCGGGCTGCTGATGCTGCGGCACCGCCCGGCGCTCGGTGCTTTCTGTCTTGGATTCGCCTGGACAGGCTTTTGCATGGCGCGCGCATTGCAGCAGGACTGGCCCTGCAGCCAAGATCGTGAAGCGGTCGAGGTGAGCGGTGAAGTCGCGGCGCCTGCTGTGGTCCGCGTCGGCCGTACCGATTTCGATTTGGACGTCACGCAGTCTTCGACCACGGGCGCGGCGCCCGCGCGCGTACGTGTCAGCTGGTACGAGCCGCCCGTGTTGCCGTTGCCGGGTGAGCGCTGGCACATGACGCTCCGGCTTCGCTGTCGCAACGGCATGGCGAACCCGGGCGCGCAGGATCGCGAACTCGACCTGCTGCGACAGGGCATCGGCGCGACGGGCTATGTCGTCGCGGACGCGCTGCCGGTGCGGCTCGATGACGGCCCGGGCATGACGGTCATCGAGCGGCTGCGGGCGCGCATCGCATCCGGCATCGACCAGTTGCTGCCAGGCAGTCCTTCCGGCGCCGTATTGCAGGGCCTGTCGGTCGGCGTACGCGGCAACATCCCCGACCGCCTGTGGGACGCATTTGCCGCGACCGGAATTGCGCACCTGATGGCGATCTCAGGCCTGCACGTGACCGGCTGCGCGGTGTTCGTGCTGCTGTTGCTGCGAGGCGTGTGGCGGCTGCCGGGTATGGGCGCCATACCGATGCGAATCGTCGTCGAAGCAATCACGGTGCTGCTGGTGACCGCGGCGTATGCATGGTTGTCCGGAGCGTCGCTGCCGGCATTGCGCACGCTGGCGATGGTCGCAATCATCGTGTCGCTGCGCGTGCTGCGACGCACGCTGCCGCCGCCGCAACTGCTCCTGGGCGCGGCCTTCGCACTCGTCGTCACCGATCCGCTGGCGCTGACATCGGCCGGCTTCTGGCTTTCCTTCGCGGCGACCGCGGCGCTCCTGTCGATGCTCGACGGCGATCGCGGCTGGCTGGCGCGGGCCCGCGCATTTGCGGGAGCGCAGATTGCCATCCTCGCACTGCTGACGCCCGTGCTGGCGACCGCATTCGGAAGCGTGTCGCTGATTGCGCCATTCGTGAATGCGGTGGCGATCCCGTTGTTCAGCGCCATGCTGCTGCCCAGCGTGCTGCTCGGCACGGTGCTCGACCTGCTGACGCCCGGTGCCGGCGCGGACGTCTGGCAGTTGCTCGCCGCGGCGCTTGACCCGGTCTGGCCGATCGTCGTCTGGCTTGCCGGCTGGAAGTATTCGAGCTGGGCGCCGGCAGCACAACCCGCCATGCTGATGGCAGCTGCAGCCGTCGTCACGCTCATTGCCTTGTGGCTGCCGCTTCGCGGACTGCAGACGGCGGCCGGTGTGCTGGTGTTCACGGTCGTCTCCGGCACGGAGCGGATGCCGGTGGCCGGCGCATGGTCGCTGACGGTGCTGGACGTCGGCCAAGGGCTCGCAGCGGTGGTCGAGACGCGCCGTCATGTGCTTGTGTTCGATACCGGCCCAGTCTGGAGAGGGGCGGGGCCGCGGCACGCGTGTCGCTGT
The DNA here is from genome assembly GCA_963839885.1 of uncultured Gammaproteobacteria bacterium. Classification (GTDB taxonomy): domain Bacteria; phylum Pseudomonadota; class Gammaproteobacteria; order Steroidobacterales; family Steroidobacteraceae; genus SCUD01. The sequence continues at coordinate 137,575 of CAWIWZ010000013.1, read as the reverse complement.
TGCCATTCCTGCGCGCGCGCGGCGTCCGCCGCATCGACCGGCTCGTCGTGAGCCATGCGGACCAGGATCATTCCGGCGGCATGATGACACTCGCCGGTGCCATTGCGATCACTTCGACGATGCTCGGGCCTGGTATGAGCGCGCAGCCGATCGGACCGGAGTGCCGGCGCGGCGATCGATGGCGCTGGGACGGGGTCGAATTCAAGGTCATGCATCCGGCAACGGGTGCCGCCGGCAGCGACAATAATCGTTCGTGCGCGCTGCGGGTGTCCGGCGCCGGCGGATCGGCGCTCCTGCTCGCCGATCCGGAAGATGCGGCCGAGGCGGAATTGCAGAAGCTGCCGATTGCGGCGGACGTCGTATTGCTGCCGCATCATGGAAGCCGCACGTCATCGTCTGCGTCGCTGGTCGCGGCCGTTTCGGCGCGACTCGGGATCGCCTCCGCAGGCTTTGGCAATCGCTGGGGAATGCCTTCGGCGGAAATCGTGGCACGCTGGCGCGCGGCAGGGACGACCGTGTTGACGACCGCTGATGTGGGCGCGGTGACGGTCCGGTTCGCGGACCGGCCGGGCGTGATTGCGATCGAGACCGAACGCGGTCGCCAACGCCACTGGTGGCGTCGCATTGCGGCCGGCTGAGCCGCGCGGACAGGCAGCGGGCGCGCACGGTATCATGCCGCGCCATGTGGGAAATCATCATCGCCGGCGGCCCCGTCATGTGGCCGATCATGCTGTGCTCAGTCGCCGCTGCCGCCATCATCCTCGAGCGGGTCTGGACGCTGCAGCGCAAGCGCATCATCCCGCGCGAGCTGACCGAGCGGGTCTGGAAGCTGGTCGAATCGCGGTCATTGAACGAGCGCCACATCGAGGCGCTGGCTCGCAATTCGCCGCTCGGGCGCGTGCTGGCTGCCGGCCTTGCGAACCACGACAGGGGCCGCGAAATCATGAAAGAGGCCATCGAAGATACCGGCCGCCACGTGGTGCACGAGCTCGAGCGATTTCTGAATGCGCTCGGCACGATCGCCGCAATTTCGCCGCTGCTCGGCCTGCTCGGTACCGTAGTCGGCATGATCAATGCATTCAATGCGATCACGTCGCAGGGCGTCGGCGACCCGCGCATGCTGTCGGGCGGCATCGGCGAGGCGCTGATCACGACCGCGGCGGGACTCATCGTCGCGATTCCGGCCCTGTTCGCCTACCGCTATCTGCGCGGGGTCGTGGATTTCCTGGTCGTCGAGATGGAGAAGGAGGCCATGAAACTGGTGCAGGCATTCGACACGATGAAGGCCAAGACGCCCGCCGTGCGGCGGCGCGAAGCGGCATCATGAGACTGCAGGCCAGGCGGTCTGAGGAACCCGAACTCAACCTGACGTCGCTGATCGACGTCGTGCTGCTGCTCGTAATTTTCTTCATGTTGTCGACGACCTTCGTGCAGGAGGCGCGGCTGCGCGTCGAATTGCCGCAGGCGGGTTCCGCGGTGGCGGAGCGGGCCGCCAACCCGCTCGTCATCACGATCACCGCGCAGGGCAGCTACCGGGTCAACGAGCAGGTGCTTGTGAACAACCAGCGCGACACGTTGGCCACCGCGCTCATGCAGGTGGCCGGAGGGGCATCCACCCGGCCGGTCACGATCCGCGCGGATGCACGCGCCACCCATCAGTCGGTGGTCACCGCGATGGACGTCGCGGCGCGCCTCGGATTCACTCAGGTCAACATTGCGACAGTCAGCGAGCAAGCGGAAGATTGAAGGGATCCTGCCGCCGCTGTCCGCCAGCGGCCTCAGGATCTACCTCCGGCTGCTGGCATACGCGCGGCCGCACTGGCCGATGTTCGTGCTCGGCGTCGTCGGCATGGTGCTGTTCGCCGCCGTCGACACGGGGCTTGCCTGGCTCGTCAAGCAGTTTCTGGACGGCGCCTTCGTTGAACGCGATTCACGCATGCTGGTGCTGGTGCCGGCAGGCATCATCGTCCTCTTTACGGCGCGCGGGATCGGCGACTACCTGTCGATCTACGCGCCGGGCTGGGTCGGCCGCCAGGTGATCAAGGCGATACGACGCGACCTGTTCGCGCGCTACCTGCAGCTTCCATCCGCGTTCTACGACAAGAGCGGCGTCGCGCAACTGCTGTCGCGGCTGACCTACAACATCGAACTGGTCGCTGAGGCGGCGACCACGGCAATCACGTCGATGATCCGGGATACGCTGACGATCGCGGGGCTGCTCGCATGGCTTTTCTGGCTGAACTGGCGTCTGACGGCATTCGCGTTGCTGGTGTCCCCGCTGATCGTCGGGCTGATCCGAGTGACGAGCCGGTTGTTCCGCCGCTATAGCGCGCGTATCCAGTCATCGATGGGGGACGTGACGCGGGTGGCAAAGGAGTCGCTGGAAAGCCAGCGCATGATCAAGGTATTCAACGCACAGCCTCAGCAGCTCGAGGTATTCGAGCGCGTCAACGAGCGCAATCGCGCGAGCTTCATGAAGCTCGTGACGGTGAAGGCCGTTTCCAATCCCGTCGTGCAGATGATCGCCGCGTTCGGGCTCGCCGCCGTCATGTACGTCGCGATCAGGGACGTGATGGCGCAAGGACTCACGGTCGGCGAGTTCACGTCGTTCCTGACCGCCTTGCTGCTCATCACGGCGCCGTTGCGCCGGCTGGTCAGCCTGGTCGGGCCGCTGCAACAGGGCATCGCGGCGGGGGAAAGCGTGTTCGAGATCCTCGACACCCCGGTCGAAGACCAGGGCGGGACGCTCGAAATCGGCAGGTCCCGCGGCGCGCTCGAGTTTCGCGACGTCAGCTTCACCTACGACGCCGAGAAGGGCGAGGTACTGCGAAGAATCCAATTCACTGCGGCGCCCGGCGAGACCATTGCGATCGTCGGACGCTCCGGCAGCGGCAAGTCGACGCTGATCGGGCTGTTGCCGCGATTCCATGATCCCGACTCCGGCAGCATCTTGCTGGACGGTGTGGACCTGCGGCAGTATCGGCTGAACGACCTGCGCCGGCAGATCAGCCTTGTGAGTCAGGACGTCATGCTGATCGACGACTCGATCCGCAACAACATCGCATTCAGCGCTCCGAGTGCGGAGCCGCGGGCCATCGATGCGGCCGCGGCCGCCGCGCACGTGCTCGATTTCGCGCGCGAACTGCCAGATGGCCTCGATGCGCAGATCGGCGAACGCGGTACGCTCCTGTCCGGCGGCCAGCGGCAGCGCGTCGCGATTGCGCGCGCGCTGCTGAAGAATGCGCCGATCCTGATCCTGGACGAGGCGACCTCGGCGCTCGACTCTGAATCGGAATATGCCGTGCAGTCCGCGCTGGCCGAACTCCTGCGCGACAGGACCACGCTCGTCATTGCGCACCGGCTGTCGACCATCGAGCGGGCGCACCGGATCGTCGTGCTGGATGAAGGCCGCATCGTCGAGTCCGGCACGCATGCGGCGCTGCTGGCCGCGGGTGGCGTCTACGCAGCACTGCACCGGATGCAGTTCAACGTCTGACAATGGACGCGCGGCTGCACGACTGGCTGATCGAGACCTGGTACGGCGAAACCACACGCGGCCGTTGGCTGCAGCCGCTCGCCTGGCTCTACGAAGGCGTCGCGTGGCTGCGCCGCATGGTCTATCGCCAGGGCTGGCTGGAGGCCTATCGCTCGCGCCGCGTGGTCGTTGTGGTCGGTAACCTGACCGTGGGCGGCACCGGCAAGACGCCGTTCGTCATCTGGCTGGCGGAGAATCTTCGCGCGCGCGGCATGCGTGTCGGCGTTGCGATGCGCGGGTACGGCGCGGTAGACAGCCGGACGCGCCGCGTGGCGCCCCATGACGATGCCGCTGCGGTCGGCGACGAAGCGTGCATGCTCCGCCGAAGGCTCAACCTGCCGGTCGTGGTCGGCGCCGATCGCGCGCAGGCCGTCCGCCTACTCGAGAAAACCAGCGAAGTGATCCTGTGCGACGACGGCCTTCAGCATCCGGGTCTTGTGCCGGAGCTTGAAATCGCGATCGTCGACGGCGCCCGCGGCTTCGGCAACGGCCGCCTGCTGCCCGCGGGGCCATTGCGCGAACACACGGCCCGGCTCGACTCGGTCGACACGGTCGTCATCAATGGTTCGGGATTCCGCTGGCCGAACGCGATCGCCATGCGCCTGGAGCCCGTCGAAGTCGTCGCGCTCGACGGCCTCAGCCGGCGTCCGCTCGCGGAATTCGCCGGACGCCCGGTCATTGCCGTCGCTGCCATCGGCAATCCGGGACGCTTTTTCACGCTGCTGCGCTCGAATGGCCTGGCCGTCGAGGAACGCGCATTTCCGGATCATGCGACAGTGACGCCGGCGGAGGCGGGCGTTGGCCACGGCAAGCCGGTGCTGATGACCGAGAAGGATGCCGTAAAATGCACGGGCGGCGGGTGGCGTGACGCCTGGTATGTGACAGTACAGGCACGCATCGAAGGCGCGGCCGGCGAGCGCCTGATCGAGCGCGTGATGACCGAGATCGCCGCCCGCCTGCAAGGAGCGCCTCAATCGTGAGCGAACGCCTGACGGACATACTGGCCTGCCCGGTCTGCAAGGGGCCCTTGCAATGGCTGCGCGAATCGAACGAGTTCCTGTGCCGCGCGGACCGACTTGCGTATCCGGTGCGCGATGGCATCCCGGTCATGCTGCCTGACGAGGCGCGTGCGCTCACACCGGACGACGCGGCGCTGTCCGGACGCTGAATGTTCCGGGTCGCGATTCCGGCGCGCTACGCTTCGACGCGCCTGCCAGGCAAGCCGCTCGCGCTGCTCGGCGGTACGCCGCTCGTTTTGCACGTCTATCGCGCGGCGCTGCGTTCCGGCGCGGAGGAAGTGATCGTCGCGACCGACGACGAGCGCATTCGCGAAGCCTGCCTTGCGGCAGGCGCCGACGTCGAGATGACCGGCACCGGGCATCCGTCCGGCACGGACCGCATCGCCGAAGTCGCGGCACGCCGGCGATGGGCGCCGGATTCCGTCGTCGTCAATGTCCAGGGCGATGAACCGCTGATGCCGGCCACCCTGATCGCGCAAGTGGCCCGCCTGCTGGCAGACGATGCGGCCGCCTCGATCGCGACCCTCGCGACACCCATCGCTTCGAGCGAGGATCACCGCGATCCGAATGTCGTGAAAGTCGTTGCCGGCCATAACGGACAGGCGCTGTATTTCAGCCGCGCCCCGATACCCTGGCATCGTGACGGGGAGCCGAGCGCGGGACCCGAGGCACGTCGACACCTCGGAATCTACGCGTACCGCGTCGAGGTCCTGAAGCGGCTCGCGGCGATGCCGCCGTCTTCGCTCGAGCGGCTGGAAAGACTCGAACAGTTGCGCGCCCTGCAGGCCGGAATCGTCATCGCGGTTGCCGACGCGGTCGAGCCGGTGGGTCCCGGCATCGATACGCCCGAAGACCTGCTGCGCGCCGAAGCGCAGTTACGCCGCGTGCCCGTTTCGTGAACGAGGCGGCCGGCAGGGTCACGCCTTTTTATGCGGTCGAACTCAACCGGATCGCCAACGAGCGCGAGCGCCGCGGCCTGCCCGTGATCCACATGGAAGTCGGCCAGCCGTCGGCGGGCGCGCCGGCTGCTGCGATCGAAACCGGTCGCCGCGCGCTCGTCGAGGCGCCGCAGGGCTACTGGGAAAGCGCGGCGCTCGCCGAGCGCATTTCGCGGCTTTACCGGGAGCGTCACGGTCTCGCCATCGATCCGTCGCGAGTGCTGCTGACGATGGGAGCGTCCGCGGCGATCGTGCTCGTGCTGTCGGCGCTCTTCGCGCGGAACACGCGGATCGCCCTGGCGCGACCCGGCTATCCGGCCCATCGGAACGTGCTGCACGCGCTCGGCCTGGAACCCGTGGAATTGGACTGCACCGCCGAGTCGCGTTTCCAGCCGACGGCCGAAATGATCGCGGCGCTCGCGCCGGCTCCCGCGGGACTGATCCTGACGAGTCCGTCGAATCCGACCGGCACCATGCTCGACCGGCGGGAGCAGGCAGCGATCGCGTCGGTATGCCGGGAGCGGGGCATCCGCATCCTGTCAGATGAGACGTATCACGGCATCACCTTCGGCGCGCCGGCGCATTCGATGCTGGAAACGGATCCGGACGCGATCGTCGTGAACACGTTCTCGAAATACTGGTGCATGACGGGCTGGCGGCTCGGGTGGTGCGTCGTCCCGTCGGCTCAAATCGATGTCCTGCGGCGCTACGCGTCCAACCTGTTCCTGGTTCCGCCCACGCTTTCCCAGCACGTTGCATTGGCTGCGATGGACGAGACCGAAGTGCTCGACCGGCACGTCGCGACCTATGCGGTCAACCGTCAACTCCTGATGGACGCGCTGTCGCGCACTCGGCATCGCGCGCATGGCGCCTGCGGACGGCGCTTTCTACCTCTATGCGGACATCGGACATTTGACCGGCGATTCGCTGGGCTGGTGCCGCGAACTGCTCGACGCGACCGGCCTGGCACTGAATACCGGTCGCGACTTCGACTCGGTGCATGGGGGCCGTTTTATCCGCATTTCGTTCGCCGTGTCGACGGCGGAAACGATGCGGGCGATCGAAATACTGGATGGCTGGCTGCGGCAGCGCAGGCGCGCTTGACGCAGCGCGTCTTGTTCGTGTGCCTCGGCAACATTTGCCGGTCGCCGACCGCGGAAGCGGTGTTCCGCGACCTCGTGCAGCGGGAGGCTGCCGGATCGCCTATCGAAGCGGATTCCGCCGGCACTCACGCCTACCAAACGGACAGCCCGCCCGATGAACGTTCGATCGCCGCGGCGGCGCGCCGCGGCATCGACATGCGCGACCTGCGCGCCCGCAAGGTGACGGCGTCGGATTTTGAGCGGTTCGACCTGCTGCTGGCGATGGATGAGCGGATCTACTGGCGGCTGCTGGAAATCGCGCCGCCCGCGCACCGCGATCGCGTGCGGATGTTCCTCGAGTTCGCACCGGAGCTCGGACGCCGGGAAGTGCCCGATCCCTATTCCGGCGGACCGGAGGGATTCGAGGACGTCCTGGATCTCGTCGAGGCGGCCGCGCGCGGCCTGTTGACCGCGCTCGGCAACCGCGCCTGAATCATTCCTTCGGGCCGAAATGTTGCCCTTCGCCCGGTGTCGACGACCAGACCGTATAATTTTGCGTCGGCTTCTGCGGCTGCGGCGGTGATCCATCCACCGCTGGCGGCGTCGCCGTCGGCGCCGGCTCATACGGCAGCGGCGCCTCGGTGGCGTGCGATGACGCTTCCGGCGCGCGCGGCGGCTCAATGACCGCAGGCGCGGCGGGTGCGAATTCGCGTGCCGGCGCATCGCCGTTGGCTTGCGGCATCATCGACTGATCGGTGCCGACCGGCGGATCCTGGCGGCCGTCGCGATTGTCGCGACCGCCACGTCCCCCCCGTCCGCGGCGCCGGCGCCGGCGTCGCTGCGCTTCGCCTTCACTGCCTGCCGGTTCAGCGCCCTGTTGGTGCGGTTGCGGATGCGCTGGCACCGGGGCGGGACGATCGCGATGGCGCTGGCTCTCGTCGCGTGGACGATCCGAGCGGGGTCGGTCGTCCCTCGGACGCTCCGACCGCGGCCGGTCGTCACGCGGTTGGTCCGCGCGCACGCGATCGTCGCGTGGCTCGCGGTCGGGCTCGCGATGACGGTCGCGATTGCGATCGCGGTTGCGGTCGCGATCCCGATCGCGCCGCGGCCCGCGATCCCGATGGTGGTGTCGTGCACCGCGATCGTCGCGATGATCGCGGCCGTGCCGGGCGCCGGGACGTTCGTCGCGCGTGGGACTACGCGGCACTTCATCGCGTTCCGGGCGTGCCGCGCCGTTGCCGCTGCCGCGGAAAAAGCGCACCACGCGTGACCAGAGTCCGGGATACGAAGCTTCGCGGGCGGCCGGTGACGGCGCGGGGGCGGGGGCGGGGGTGGACGGCGCGATGGGCAGCACGGCCGCGGGCGTCGCGGCCGGACGCTGGTCGGTCGCCGACTTGAAGTCGAGCTCGACCGGCGCCTGGCCCGCCATCTGGTAGCTCGTCACGGCGTTTTCTGCGAGTCCCAGTTCGTCGTCGCGTACGCGACGGATCGAATAATTCGGCGTCTGCATGTTCGAGTCCGGCACGAGCACGATGTTCGTCTCGCGCTGATTTTCGAGCTGGTGCAGCCACTCGCGCTTCTCGTTGATCAGGAAAGTCGCGACGTCCACCGGCAGCTGGGCCACGACGCGGGTGGTGCGCTCCTTGCGGACTTCCTCGCCGATGAGGCGCAGCACGGCGAGCGCCATCGATTCGACGCTCCTGATCGTGCCCATTCCGCTGCAGCGCGGGCAGGCGAGGTGAGTCGATTCGCCAAGCGAGGGGCGCAGGCGCTGGCGGGACATTTCCATCAGGCCGAAGCGGGAGATGCGCCCGAGCTGGATGCGCGCCCGGTCCGAGCGGACCGCATCCCGCAGACGGTCCTCGACGCCTTGCTGGTTTTTCTTCGATTCCATGTCGATGAAGTCGATGACGATCAATCCGCCCAGGTCCCGGATACGCAGTTGCCGTGCGATTTCTTCGGCGGCTTCGAGATTCGTGTTGTAGGCCGTCGTCTCGATGTCGGCGCCGCGCGTGGCCCGCGCGGAGTTGATGTCGATCGAGACCAGCGCTTCCGTGTAGTCGATCACGATGCTGCCGCCGGAAGGCAGCGTGACCGTGTGCGAGTAGGCGGATTCGATCTGGCTTTCGATCTGAAAGCGGGTGAACAGCGGCACGTCGTCGGTGTAGAGCTTGATCTGGCGTTGTGCTTCCGGCGTCTGGAAGCGCTGGACGTACTCGAGTGCGCGACCGTGCGCGCCGGATTCGTCGATCAGTACTTCGCCGATGTCGTCCGACAGGTAGTCACGCAGGGCCCGCGTGACTGCATCGCTTTCCTGGTAGACAAGAAACGGCGCGGGACGCTCGGCGGACGCGGTCACGATCGCGTCCCAGTTGGCGCGCAGGTTGTCGAGGTCCCACTGCAGCTCCTCGGGGGCGCGGCCGACGCCGGCGGTGCGGACGATCGTGCCCATGCCGTCCGGCACATGCAGCTGATCGAGCGAATCGCGCGTCACGTCGCGTTCCTCGCCCTCGATGCGACGCGATACGCCGCCGGCGCGGGGATTGTTCGGCATCAGCACCAGGAAGCGGCCGGCCAGACTGATGAAGGTGGTCAGCGCGGCGCCCTTGTTGCCACGCTCCTCCTTCTCGACCTGCACCAGCAATTCCTGGCCTTCCTGCAGTACGTCGCGGATGTTGAATCGCGCGCCGGGCGCCGGCTGGAAGCGGAAGTACTCGCGTGCGACTTCCTTCAGCGGCAGGAAACCCTGGCGCTGCGAGCCATATTCGACGAATGCCGCTTCGAGGCTCGGCTCGACGCGCGTCACCCGCGCCTTGTAGACGTTGCCTTTCTTCTGTTCGCGGGACGGGATGTCGATCGACAGGTCGTACAGCTTCTGGCCGTCAACCAGCGCGACGCGCAACTCCTCTTGCTGGGTTGCGTTGATGAGCATTCTTTTCATAAGCCCCTTCCGAGGTTCCAGGGGCCGTCATGCTGCCGATGTCACGCTGCGTCACGAGCGCAAGCTCATCACCCTGCAGGCGCGGATCGCGGGCGCAGGGGAGCGGGCCAGAGCGCAATGCTGCTGGCAAACGGACTCCTGCACCTGGTAGCGAGATCAACACGCGCGGGGACATCACATCCGAGCAAACGGCCGGCGATGGTCCGGTCATGCCGGACCAACTAACATGCGGCCAGCCCGGGACGACACCAACGATGGACCGGGGTCGATGAGGGAGGGACCGCGTACCGGTCAGCGGCCACGTCCCGCTTCGCGGAACCTGCGCCGTAAGACCTGACTACCCGGAAAGATAGCAGCAATGCGCCCGAGAAATCAATACGTTAGAGAATCTCCGTGACGACGGATCGATTACCGGTCGGAAAGGTGCAACGGGTGCTTGCCGGGGCCGGCGGCGAGGGTCAGAGACTCGACAATTTCCTGCTGCGGACACTGGCAGGCGTTCCGCGAAGCCGCGTTTACCGACTGCTGCGACGCGGGGAGGTGCGGGTCAACGGCAAGCGTTCAAGGGCCGACTACCGGCTCCTGGCGAGCGACGAAGTGCGCCTGCCGCCGGTGCGCGAGGCGGCGGCTGCCGCTGGCGCAACGCGCCGGCCGCCCGACACGCTGCTGGAGTCGGTGCGCGCCGCCATCGTGCACGAAGACGCTCGCCTGCTGGTCCTCGACAAGCCGGCCGGACTCGCCGTGCATGGCGGTTCCGGTCTTGCATTCGGCGCTATCGAGGCGCTGCGCGCGCTCAGGCCTTCCGAGCCGCTGGAACTCGCGCACCGCCTCGATCGCGACACCAGCGGATGCCTGCTCGTGGCGCGCAACCGGCCGGCGTTGCGCATGCTGCACTCGCTGCTGCGCGAAGGCAGCGTCCAGAAGCGATACGCGGCACTCGTTGCCGGTCGCTGGCGCTTGGGCCGGAAGACGATCGACGCGCCGGTGCTCACGAATGCGCGCCAGGCGGGAGAACGCGTCGTACGCGTGCATGCGGCTGGCAAGACCGCCATATCTCGATTCACGCCGCGGCAGACATTTGACTCGATCGCAACTCTGATGGATGTCGGCATCGACACCGGCCGCACGCACCAGATTCGCGTGCATGCGGCGTTTGCCGGTCATCCAGTGGCGGGCGACGACAAGTACGGCGACCGCGACTTCAATCGTCGGCTCCACGCACTCGGGCTGCGGCGCATGTTCCTGCATGCGGCCGCCGTGTCTTTCGAGTGGCCGGACACGCACGATTCATTCGACATCGCGGTGGAGTTGCCTTCGGATCTCGAAAATCTGCTGAGACGGCTGGCGAATGGCAATCGCGGTCAGGCTTGAGTGCCTTTCACCGGATCGAAACCGGCGGTGCGCAGCGCGCCGGCGACCCAGATCAGCGGCAGACCCGACAAGCGCGGTCGGATCGCTGGTTTCGACCGCGTCGAAGAGTGCGATGCCGAGCCCCTCGCTGCGGAATCCGCCAGCGCAATCATAGGGGCGGTCGCGCAGGACGTAGGCGGCGATTTCCGGTTCGCTGAGCACGCGGAATCGCACCGTCGTACGATCGAGGTGCGACAGCGCGACGTCCGATCCTTCGAGGCGAAGCACCACCGCGGTATGGAACACGACGCCTCGACCGCTGCTTTCGCGTAGCTGCTGGCGGCAGCGCTCGGCATTGCCGGGCTTGTCATGGACGGTTCCGTTGCAGTCGGCGACCTGGTCGGAACCCAGGACCCAGGCTTCCGGATACTTCCGCGAGACGGCCGCCGCCTTGGCATGGGCGAGACGCAGCGCCCGTTCGCCCGGCGTTTCGCCATCGACTACCGGCTCGTCTATTCCCGGCGCTTCAACGCGGAATTTGACGCCGAGTCTCGACAGCTGAGCGGCGCGATAGGGCGAGGTCGAGGCCAGTATCAGTGCGCTCGGCATAGCAATCAGTACTTAAAAAACAATGATTTGCGTGGAATTTACTTTGACACCCCCGACACGGATCACTATCATACCGCCCCCATGCCGACCGCCCGGGAACCTCTGCTGGATGCCGCGGTGCAGGCGGCGCAAGGCGGCGTCGTCGAGCGCGAGTTCGCGCTGGCCGATTTCAGCCGATTGCGTGACCGGCTGGCGGGACCTGAAGGCGTCGCCCGCGCGCGACTCGTCCTGGACCTGGTCGACCAGGTGCCGGCAGGCGAACTGGACGTCCGGGCGGGGGTCACGCTGATCTGTCAGCGTTGCCTGCAGCCGATGCCGTACGAACTGCATTCGGATTCGCGACTCGCGTTCGTGATCCAGGAGAGCGATCGCGTACCTGCCGGGCACGAAGCGATCACCGGCGATCCCGAAACGGATCGACCTGGCAGGGCTCGTCGAAGACGAGTTGCTGCTTGCGCTGCCGGCGATTGCGCGGCACGCGCCGGGCGAATCCTGCCGGCTGCCGGGAGACGCGGAACCGGCCGCGCTGCCGTCGGCGCCGGCAATGCGCCGGCCGTTTGCGGGTTTGAGGGATTTGTTGAAACACTGATTCGGAGAGCGAAATTCCATGGCCGTACAAAAGAGCCGCAAGACGCCGTCCAAGCGCGGCATGCATCGTTCACACGACCGCATCGCCAAGCCGGCGCTGTCGAAGGATCCGACGACTGGCGAGACGCACTTGCGTCATCGCGTGAGTCGCGATGGTTTCTATCGCGGGCGCAAGGTGATTGACGTGCCCGTCGAGGACGCAGGACAGGAATGAGCCTGCGCCGGTGACGGCAGTGATCGCAGCGTGAACCGCTATTCGCGGGTCGCCGGGACAGGCAGCTACCTGCCCGAGCAGGTGCTGACCAACAAGGATCTCGAGGCGCGTGTCGATACGACCGCCGAGTGGATCCGCACGCGCACCGGTATCGAGCGGCGGCACATCGCGGCACCGAACGAAACCAGTTCTTCGCTGGCCGAGCATGCGGCGCGGCGTGCCCTGAAGGCGGCGGGCGTGACGCCGGCCGACGTGGACTTCATCGTCGTCGGCACCACCACGCCCGACCTGATCTTCCCCAACACCGGCACGCTGCTGCAGGAACGGCTCGGCATTCACGGCTGCCCGGCATTTTCGCTCGAAACGGCCTGCAGCGGATTCGTCTATGCACTGTCGGTCGCCGACAAGTACGTGCGCTTCGGAGAGTCGAAGTGCGCGCTCGTGGTCGGTGTCGAATGCCTGTCGCGTTTCATCGACTGGACCGACCGCGCAACCTGTGTGCTGTTCGGCGACGGCGCGGGCGCCGTCGTGCTGACGCCGGCGGACGAGCCGGGCGTCATCGCGACGCACCTGCACTCCGACGGCAAGTACAAGGATCTGCTCTACTTCCCGTACGGCGTCTCGAGCGGCTTCGAAACGCTCCGCAACAACTCGACCGCCGGTCTCAAGATGTCGGGCAACGAAGTGTTCAAGGTTGCCGTGCGCACGTTGTCGCGCCTCGTCGACGAGACGCTTGCGAAGAACGGCATCGAGCGCGGCGACATCGACTGGTTGATCCCGCACCAGGCGAACCTGCGCATCATCCAGTCGGCCGCGGACAAGCTGGGCCTGCCGATGGAGAAGGTGGTTGTGACGGTACAGGATCATGGCAACACCTCGGCGGCATCGATTCCGCTCGCGCTCGACACGGCGGTTCGCGACGGTCGTGTGCGGCGCGGCCAGCTCCTCCTGCTCGAAACCTTCGGCGGCGGCTTCACCTGGGGCTCTGCCCTGATCCGCTACTGATGCGGAATCCGGCGCCAATTCCCATTATCCTTCGCCCCATGCTGCGGACGTTCTGCCTGACGGTCCTGGCGCTCCTTGCCGCATCAGCGGCGGCGGAGCAATTTGCGCTGCCCGCTGCGGACAGCGACGTCGTCGGCGAGATGCGAAGGGAGCGCACCGAAGCGGAGGACACACTGCTCGATCTGGCGCGCCGCAACGGCCTCGGCTACGAAGAGATCACGAATGCCAATCCGGGCGTGGACGCCTGGCTGCCGGGCGCCGGCACCGAGGTCATCGTGCCCAAACGGCGCCTGCTGCCGCGCGCGCCGCGCCAGGGCATCGTGATCAATCTGCCAGAGCACCGGCTCTACTGGTTTCCGCCGGTGGCACCGGGCGGGACGCCGGTAGTCTGGACGTTTCCCGTCAGCATCGGAAAGATGGACTGGAACACGCCGCTCGGTGCGACGCGCATCGTCGCGAAAATCAAGGATCCGTCGTGGACGCCGCCGAAGTCGGTGCGCGAAGAACATGCCCGGCGCGGTGACATCCTGCCGGCGGTCGTGCCCGCGGGGCCCGACAACCCGCTCGGCCGTTATGCGATGCGGCTCGGCATTCCCGGCGGCGCCTACCTGATCCACGGCACGAACCGGCCGGCCGGCGTCGGCATGCAGGTGACGCACGGCTGCATGCGTCTGTATCCGGAAGACATCGAGACACTGTTCGGCCTCGTGGCGGTGAACACGCCGGTGACGATCGTGAACCAGCCCTACAAGTGGGGGTGGCACGACGGCGAGCTGCTGATCGAGGTGCATCCGCCGCTGCGCGAAGACGCGGTTGCTCAGCTGACATTGACCGATCTGACGCGGTTGATCGTCGAGGCAACGCGCGCGGCGCCGCTGGCGATCGATTGGAATGGCGCGGAACAAGCCTGGCGGGAGGCACGCGGCATTCCGACGGTCATCTCGTTGGCCGGCGCGCGCGTGGCCGCGAACGCACAGGGAGCGGATCCCGCGCCCTGAGAAACAAAAACCCCGCGGTGTCGCCACCGCGGGGTTTTTTGTCGGAGTCCGACGTCGATTACTTCGACATCGACTTTTCGAACATGCGATTCAACTTCTCGCTGTTCGCATCGCAGCACTGCTGCGCAGCCTGCGCCGCAGACAAGGCCTGGTTGGCCGAGTTCTGCGCCGAGGTGGCAGCCTGCTGGGCGGCAGCCGCGGCGCGGCTCGCACCGTCCGCTGCGGTCTTCACGCCATCGAGGTCACCGGACAACTTGGAAACCTGCGACTTGAGCGAGTCGACTTCCGCCTGCAGGGGCTTCAGATCGGTACAGCCGGCACCCAAAGCGATGACGGCGGCAGCGATGCCCACCTTCAGGATATTGGTCATGAGTTTTTTCTCCACAAGGTTGCATGGAACGTTACAACCCGCTTTCGCGGATGCACGGCGCCACGTGTTCCTTCCTGTGCACGCGGCTTCATTACGGATCGTAACTTATCAGCGCAGGCGGTGAAAGCACGATGCGCAATGTCGCGGGAAGGCGACATGCTTGCGCGTGTTTGCAGCGGAATTTCCGCTGCGATGAAAACCACGTACAGGCAATCGTTGGGCACCGCTGTCGTCGTCTACGCGTGGTCGCCATCGTGCGCCCGCCATGCGCGGATACGTCGGCGCCGGCGGGTTTCGCGGGCGGCGCCGTGCAGGGCCGGGCGGGGCGGATGCCCGGCTTGCCAGGCAGCGAAGACTGTATATAATCACAGCACCTGGTCATTCATACAGGTGCCGCATGACAGACCTGACTCCCCGCCAACGCCAGATTCTCGAGTTCATCCAGGAGGCCATCGCCGCGAACGGGATGCCGCCGACCCGCGCGGAAATCGCCCGGGCGCTGGGTTTCCGCTCCGCCAATGCCGCCGAGGAGCATCTGCGGGCGCTGCAGCGCAAGGGCGTGCTCGGGCTGATCGCCGGCAGCGCGCGCGGCATCGTGCTCAAGGATGCACTGCGCGAACAGATGGGCCTGCCGCTGATCGGACGGGTCGCCGCCGGCCGCCCGATCCTGGCCGAGGAACATATCGAAGGCCGCTTCCAGATCGATCCGCAATTGTTCAGTCCGCGGCCGCATTACCTGCTGCGGGTCAGCGGCATGAGCATGCGCGACGTCGGCATCCTGGATGGCGACCTGGTCGCGGTGCATCGCTCGCCCGAGGTGCGCAACCGGCAGATCATCGTCGCGCGGCTCGAGAACGAAGTGACGGTCAAGCGCTATCGCCAGGAAGGCACGGTGGTCTGGCTGATGCCGGAGAACCCCGAGTTCGAACCGATCCGTGTCGACCTGCGCAAGCAGTCGCTGACCATCGAAGGCGTGGTGGTCGGGGTGCTGCGGCGCGGCCGGTCGGATGTCATGCAGTGAACGATGCGCTCGTCGAATTGCTGCGCCACCCCTCGCTCTGGCGGGGCGACGCCGGCGGCGAAATTCCCGCCGCCGTGCCGAGCGGTTTCCGCCGCCTCGATGAGCGCCTGCCCGGCGGCGGCTGGCCGCTGTCGACGCTGGTCGAATTGCTGATCCCCGCCGCAGGCATTGGCGAAATCCAACTGCTGTTGCCGGCGCTGCGCCGACTGTCGCTCGTGACGCCCGGTGAACCGCGCTGGATCGCCTGGCTTGCCCCGCCGCATCTGCCGTACGCGCCCGCGCTCGCCGATGCCGGGCTCGATCCCGCACGTATGCTGGTGATCCGGCCGCGTGCCGGACTCGATCTGCTCTGGGCGATGGAGCAGGCCTTGCGCTCGGGCGCCTGCGGTGCCGTGCTGGGCTGGATCGGCGCGGTCGATGATCGTGCCTTGCGCCGTCTGAAGCTGGCGGCGGAAGAGGGGCGGAGCCCAGGTTTCCTGTTCCGTCCATCGGCGCACCGCGAGGAAGCCTCGCCCGCCGCGCTTCGGCTCGCGCTCACGGCGCATGACGACGGCCTCGACGTCGAGATCCTGAAGAGCCGCGGCGGCATGCCTTCGCGCATCGATCGTCTGTCCATCCACTGAGGGCTTTCCGATGCTGGAAGGACGCCCGGCAACGTCCACGCCGGCACCGGCAACTCATCGGCGGGCACTCGCCGTGGTGCCTCGCGGGTCGCCGCCCGCCGCCGACGGCGACCGGCGCGAGCTGTGGCTCGCCGCGCATTTCCCCCGCTTGCCGCTGGACGCCCTGCTGCCGGCGGCGGGTTCCGCGCGTGCAGCCGTCGTCACCGCCGTGGATGACCCCAAGCGCCGCATTGTCGCCTGCAACGAGCGCGCCGCCCGCCAGGGCATCGTGCCCGGCATGGGCCTCAATGCCGCGCTCGCGTTGGTGCCAGGGCTGCGGGTCGAGGAGCGCCGGGCGGCGGCGGAAGCCGCGCTGCTCGATCGCCTCGCGCGCTGGGCGCTGCGCTTCACCCCGGTGGTCAGCATCGAGCCGCCCTGCACGGTGCTCGCCGAGGTGCAGGGCAGTCTCGACTTGTTTGGCGGCGCGATGGCGCTCTGCCGCCGCGCGTTGAGCGGACTGCACGACAGCGGGCTGCAGGCATCGCTCGCGCTCGCGCCGACGCCGCGCGGCGCCTTGTGGCTGGCGCGGGCGGATCTCGGCATGAGCGTCACGCAGGCGACTGCGATGCCGGATGTCGCCTCGCGCCTGCCGCTCGCCTGCCTGCAGTGGCCGGCGGAGACGATGACGGCTCTCGCCGGACTCGGCGTCCAGAACGTCGCGGACCTGCTGCGGTTGCCGCGCGCGGGTTTTGTCGCGCGGTTCGGCCCGCGGCTGCTCGACGAACTCGACGAGGGCGTCGGGCGCCGTCCTGAGCCGCGCCGCCGGCACGTCGTGCCGGAGCGCTTCGACGAGCAGCTTGAGTTGGCCGCCGAGACGGATGTCACGGCCGCCCTGCAGCCGGTGCTCGAACGATTGCTCACGAATCTCGCCGCCTTTCTGCGTGTCCGCGCTTCCGGCATCCCGGGCTTGCGCCTCGACCTTCTGCATCGCGCCCGGGCGCCGACACGGATCCGTATCGGCCTGGTGCGGCCGGCCGGCGACGCGGCGCATCTGCGTGGCCTGCTCGCCGAACGGCTCGCCCGGGAGCGGCTGCCTGCCGCAGTCACGGCGCTGCGCCTGCGCTCGGGCGTCCTGCTGCCGCTGTCGCTGCGCGATGCCGGGCTGTTCGAGCGCGGCCAGAGCGCGGATCCGGAGGCGACGGCGCGCCTGCTCGACCGGCTGCGCGCGCGGCTCGGGCCGGACGCGGTGTTCGGCGTCTGCCCGGTGCCGGAGCATCGCCCGGAGCGCGCGTGGCGGATCGCCGAGCCGGGCGGCACGACGCCCTTGCCCGGGCAATGGCCCGTCATGCGTCCGGAGCGGCCGTTGTGGATGCTCGTCGAGCCGCAGCCCTTTGACGGCTGGGAAGGCGCCCTCGTCACTGGCCCCGAGCGCATCGAGACGGGCTGGTGGGACGGGCATGACGTACGGCGCGACTACTACGTCGCGCTGACGCGCGCGGGTGTCCGCCTCTGGCTCTTCCGCGAGCGTCCGCCCGGTCGTGGCTGGTTCCTGCACGGGGTTTTCGGATAAAGACGCGAATGAGAAGCTGCCTGACATCGGCCCGCTCCACGCGGGATCCGGCGGGATTTCTCGCTCGCGAACTCCGCCGGAACTTACGAGTTCGCTCGCGAGAACCCCGCCACCTCGCGTGGCGCGGGCCGAAGAAGCCGCAGCACGCTCGCGTGCGGACGGGACCCGGCGAGCGAGCGCGTAAGTTCCGGCGGCGCGAGCGAGCCGGAGTCCCGGCCGCGCAACGCGAGCGTGCCGACGCGACTGCGTCCGGAGCCGATGCGCGATGTCGTATGCGGAACTGCATTGCATCAGCAATTTCACGTTCCTGCGCGGCGCCTCGCACCCGGCAGAACTCGTCGCGCGCGCGCACGACCTCGGATACGCCGCGCTCGCACTGACCGATGAATGCTCGCTCGCCGGCTGCGTGCGCGCGCACGCAGCGGCGCGCGACGCCGGCCTGCCGCTGATCGTCGGCAGCGAAATCGCGCTCGCGGACGGGCCGCGGCTCGTCTGCCTCGCCACCAGCCGGCAAGGTTATGGAGCGCTCGCGCGGCTCATCACAAAAGGCCGCCGCAGCGCGCCGAAGGGGCGCTACCGGCTCGACCGCTCCGATCTCGCGGAGGGCCTCGATGACTGCCTCGTCCTGTGGCTGCCAGGGCCGCTACCGATACCCGCCGAAGGGGTTTGGCTGCGCGAGCGTTTTGCCGGACGGTCCTGGATTGCGGTGGAATTGATGGCAGGCGGTGCCGACCGCGAGCGACTCGAAGGGCTTTGCCGGATCGGGCGCGACCTCGGCATGCCCGCGGTCGCCTGCGGCGACGTGCACATGCACCAGCGGCGCCGGCGTGCGCTGCAGGACATGCTGACCGCCGTGCGCCTGAAGACGACCGTGGCGGAGGCAGGACACGCGCTCCACCCGAACGGCGAGCGATCGATGCGCACGCTCTCCCGCCTTGCCGAGCTCTATCCTCCGGCATTGCTGGACGCGACGCTCGAGATCGCCGCGCGCTGCCGTTTTTCGCTCGACGAGCTGCGCTACGAATATCCGGAGGAGGTCGTGCCGGATGGCGCGACGCCGGCCGGTCACCTGCGGCGGCTGGTCGAGGCGGGCGCCCGGCTGCGCTGGCCAGCGGGCACGCCGCCCTCGGTCGTCGCGCTCATCGAGCGCGAGCTCGCGCTGATCACCGAACTCGGCTATGAGCGCTATTTCCTGACGGTGCACGACCTGATGGAGTTCGCCCGGGAGCGCGGCATCCTGTGCCAGGGCCGCGGCTCGGCCGCCAATTCCGCCGCCTGCTATGCCCTCGGCATCACCGAGGTGGATCCGGCCCGCATGAGCATGCTGTTCGAGCGCTTCCTCTCGCGCGAACGCAACGAGCCGCCGGATATCGACGTGGACTTCGAGCACGAGCGGCGCGAGGAGGTGATCCAGTATCTGTACCGCAAGTACGGACGCGCACGCGCCGCGCTCACCGCCACCGTGATCAGCTACCGCCCGAAGAGTGCGGTGCGCGACGTCGGTCGCGCGCTCGGGCTGGACGGAACGCAGATCGACCGCCTCGCGCGCGCGATGCAATGGTGGGACGGACACGAGATCGCCGACTCGCGGATCGAGGACGCGGGCTTCGACACCGCGAGTCCGCGGATCGCGCGCGTCCTGGCACTGACCCGCGAGCTGATCGGTTTCCCGCGGCACCTGTCGCAGCACACGGGCGGGTTCGTGATCTCGCGCGGACCGCTCGAGGAACTGGTGCCGATCGAGAACGCCGCGATGCCCGATCGCACGGTGATCCAGTGGGACAAGGACGATCTCGACGAACTCGGCCTGCTCAAGGTGGACGTACTGGGCCTCGGCATGCTGTCGGCGATCCGCCGGTCGCTTGCGCTGGTGGCGGCGCGGCGGGGATGCGAGTTCCGCCTGCAGGACATTCCCGCCGAGGATCCCGCCGTCTACGAGATGATCTGCCGCGCGGACACGATCGGCGTGTTCCAGATCGAGTCGCGCGCGCAGATGGCGATGCTGCCCCGACTCAAGCCGCGCTGTTACTACGATCTCGTCGTCGAAGTCGCGATCGTGCGGCCGGGACCGATCCAGGGCCAGATGGTGCACCCCTACCTGCGCAGGCGCAGCGACGAGGAGCCAGTCAGCTACCCGGGTCCGGAGGTGCAAGGCGTGCTCGAGCGCACGCTCGGTGTGCCGATATTCCAGGAACAGGTCATGCAACTCGCGATCGTCGCCGCGGGCTTCACGCCGGGCGAGGCCGACCGGCTGCGACGCGCGATGGCGGCCTGGAAGCGCAAAGGGACGCTCGGACCCTTCGAGCAGCGCCTGGTCGAGGGTATGCGCGCGCGCGGTTACGACGAGAGCTTCGCGCGCCAGGTGTTCCAGCAGATCCTCGGTTTCGGCGAGTACGGGTTTCCGGAATCGCATGCGGCGAGTTTCGCGCTGCTGGTCTATATCTCCGCCTGGCTCAAGCATCACGAGCCGGCCGCCTTCTGCTGCGCGCTGCTGAACAGCCAGCCGATGGGCTTCTACGCGCCCGCGCAACTCGTGCGCGATGCGCGCGCGCACGGTGTCACGGTGCGCCCGGTGGATGTCAATGCGAGCGCCGCCGAATCGACGCTGGAACCTGGTGACGGTGGCGATGTGGCGCTGCGTCTCGGTCTCGACCGGGTGCGGGGACTGTCGGAGGATGCCGCCGGACGGCTGGTGGCGGCGCGCGCCGCGGGCAACTATCAGCGGGTCGGCGAACTCGCACGCCGTGCCGGACTCGGACGGCGCGACCTGGCGGCGCTCGCCAGGGCCGGTGCGCTGGCGGGCATCGCGGGGCACCGGCATCGCGCGTCCTGGGACGTGCTGGGTGTCGAGCCCGCCTTGCCGCTCGGCCTTGGCACGGATCACGCGGAAGGGCTGCCGCTCCTGCGCGCGCCCTCGGAGGGCGAGGGCATCGTCGCGGATTACCGGGCCTTCGGCCTGACGCTCGCGCGGCATCCGCTCGCGCTGCTGCGGCGGGAACTCGATAGCGGCGGCTGGATCACGGCCGACGCCGTCGCCGCACTGCCGGACGGCGCCGCGGTGCGGACCGGCGGCATCGTCGTGACGCGGCAACGGCCGGGCCCGGCGGGGGGCGTGGTCTTCGCGACGCTGGAGGACGAGACCGGCTACGTGAACCTGGTGATCTGGAGCCGGATCGCGGATGCGCACCGGAAAGTGCTGCTGGGTGCCCGGCTGCTCGGCGTCGATGGACGTCTGCAGCGCGCTGGCGACGTGCGGCACGTCGTCGTGGACCGGCTGGAGGACCGCTCGGCGCTGCTCGGCGCGCTCTCGGCGCCGTCCCGGGATTTCCGCTGACTCAGCGGCGCCGCGACGGCGCGTGTCGCGGCTTCTTGCCATCGCCGGACCCGGAATCTCCCACATCGTAGTCGTCGAAGTCCGACAGCAGCCCGGCGGTCCGCTTTTCCTCGCGCATGCGCTCGAGCTTGCGCCAGGCGGGCTCGCCGGCCGCGCGCGCGCCGCGCCGCTTGCGCGTGTCGAAATCCCGCATCAACTGGTCGACATCGAGGTCCTCCGCGGCGTCCTCGATCTCGTCCGGTTCCTCGTCCTCGAACTCTTCTTTCGGCTTTTCGCTCATGCGACCGTTCCAGGGTCACTGCGGGCCGACTTATAAGACGCGGCGGCCGCATTCGCAAGAGGTCTCAGCCTACGAGTTGGTTCAATTGGAAAATTGGCAGCAGAAGTGCGATGACGATCATGAATACGAAGCCGCCCATCAGCAGGATCATCGCGGGCCCCAGGATGCCGACGGCCGTGTTGACCACCCCGTCGAGCTCGCGTTCCTGGTTGTCGGCCGCCCGTCCCAGCATGGATTCCAGTTCGCCGCTCGTCTCGCCGCTCGCGATCAGGTGCACGAGCATCGGCGGAAACAGCTTGCTGGCGCCGAGCGAGCGGGCAATCGGAGCGCCTTCGCGGACCCGGACCGCCGCGTCCTGGACCGCCTGCCGCATGCGCGTGTTCGTGACGACCTCGCCGGCGATCCGGAGCGCCTCCAGCACTGGTACGGCACTCGCCGTCAGGATCGCGAAGGTACGAGCGAACCGCGCAGCGTTATTCCCGCGCGTGATGCGCCCGATCAATGGAAGCCGGAGCTTGAAGGTGTCGAAGCGCTTGCGCGCCGCGGGGTCCCGCAGCCAGCGCCGGAATCCCCAGACGGCCGCGGCGACGCCCGCGATCACGAGCCACCACCAGGCGCGCAGGAAATCGGAGCTTGCGATCAGCATGCGCGTCAGGACCGGCAGTTCCCGGTCCCCGGCCTCGAAGACGCGCACGACTTCCGGGACGACGTAGCCGAGCAGCAGCCCGACGATGCCGAAGCAGATCACGGTCAGCAGGACCGGATAGATCATCGCGTTCGTGATCTTCTGCTGCAGCACCTGGCGATTCTCGGTGAAATCCGCCATGCGCTCGAGCACGAGATCGAGATGGCCGGACTGTTCGCCAGCAGACACCGTGGCGCGGTAGATTTCGGGGAACACCGTGGGAAACGCGCCAAGCCCTTCCGACAGCGTGCGGCCTTCCATGACGCGCGTGCGCACGCCGGCGATGACGCTGCGGACCCTGGCTTTTTCGCTCTGCTGGGAAACCGCGAGCAGGGCTTCTTCCAGTGGAATGCCGGAGCGCAGCAGCGTGGACAGCTGGCGCGTCAGCAGTGCGAGTTCCGGTATGCCGATGCGCTTCGCGAAGGAAAATTCGAACGTGCGCGCCGCCGGCGCGTCGGTGACTTCGTTGACACTGACCGGGAGCAGGGACTGTTCCCGCAGCAGCTGTCGCACCTGGCGCGCGCTGTCGCCTTCGAGAACGCCGCGCTGCTCGCGGCCGGCGGCGTCGAGCGCCTTGTATTCGTAGGCCGCCATCACTCCTCGCTTTTGACGCGGAGCAGCTCCTCGAGCGATGTGATCCCGGCCAGCACCTTGGCGCGGCCATCGTCACGGATGCCCGGCGTGATCTGGCGCGCGTGACGCTCGAGTTCGTGTTCGCCTGCGCCGTCATGGATCATCACGCGCATGCGGTCGTCGACGATCGCGAGTTCGTAGATGCCCGTGCGCCCGCGGTAGCCGCCGCCGGCATCGGCGCCGGGCCGATAGAGCGTCGCGTTGCCGGCGTTGGCCGCGCTGAGGCCGAGCAGCTTCGCCTCGTAATCGCCGGCCGGATAGCCGATGCGCGTATCCGGATTCAGCACCCGCACGAGCCGCTGCGCGACCACGCCGATCAGCGTGGAAGCGAGCAGGAACGGCTCGACGCCCATGTCGCGCAGGCGCGTGACCGCGCCGACCGCGGTATTCGTGTGCAGCGTCGAAAGGACGAGGTGGCCGGTCAGCGATGCCTGCACCGCGATCTGCGCGGTCTCGGTGTCGCGGATTTCGCCGACCATCACGACGTCCGGGTCCTGGCGGAGGATCGCGCGCAATCCGCGCGCGAACGTCATCTCGACCTTGGTGTTGACCTGGGTCTGGCCGATGCCGTCGATGTAGTACTCGATCGGATCCTCGACCGTCATGATGTTGCGCGTACGGTCGTTGATGCGCTCGAGCGCCGCGTACAGCGTCGTGGTCTTGCCGGAGCCGGTCGGGCCGGTCACGAGGATGATGCCGTGGGGCTTGTGGATCAGGTCGTCGATCATGCCCTGGACGCTGGGCTCCATGCCGAGCGAGTCGAGTTCCAGACGGCCCGCCTGCTTGTCGAGCAGTCGCAGCACGACGCGTTCACCGTGGCCGGAAGGGAGCGTCGACACGCGCACATCCACGGCACGCCCCGCGATGCGCAGGCTGATTCGCCCGTCCTGCGGTAGCCGCTTTTCCGCGATGTCGAGCCGGGACATGACCTTGATGCGCGAGATCAGCAGCGGCGCCACCGCGCGCTTGGTCTGCAGCACTTCGCGCATCACGCCGTCCACCCGGAAGCGGACGACGAGCCGGTTCTCGTAGGGCTCGACGTGGATATCGGACGCGTTTTCCTTGATCGCCTGCGTCAGCACCGCATTGATCAGGCGGATGACCGGCGCGTCGTCTTCGCTCTCCATCAGGTCGGATGGTTCGGGCAGGCCTTCCGCCAGGCCGGCGAGATCCGTTTCGCCCTCGATGCCTTCGACGATCTGGCCGGCCTCGCCGCTGCCGCCCTCGTAGGCTTTGCGCAGCAGCTCATCGAACGCGGTTACACCCACGCGCTCGATGACGAGCGGGATGCCGAGGAAGCGTCGGAGCTCCGCCACGGCGGACGGCTGCGCGCCTTCCCGATAGACGACCTGTGCCTTGCCTTCGGCCACGGCGCGCACGAGCACGCCATGTCGCTTGGCGAAGGCAAAGGGGAGGCGTCCGACGGGCGCCACCGATTTCGGCGGATTGCCGGCGATCATCGGCCGTTCCCGGTCACCCGCCGGGATTCTCGACGGCTTCCGCGCTGTCCGGCGGTGGCGGTCCGGGTTCGGTCGATGGAGGCGTTTCAGCCTCCGGCGGTGCAACGGCAGTCGGTGGAGCCGAAGGTCCGACGAGCGGCGGCAGTGCTGGACGGTTCTCGCCCGGCATCAGCTGGACCTTGCCGCCTTTCTTCTCGAGCTGCAGGTTTCGCAGGTAGTTGTACTTGGCATTGGTCACGATTGCCGCCTGCTCCGCCGTGCGAACGACTCGCGGTCGGATGAAGACCATCAGGTTGGTCTTCGTCTTCTGCGTGTTGCGGACCCTGAAGAGGTTGCCGATGATCGGAATCCTCCCGAGACCCGGCACGCGCTGCTCGTTCTCGGTGAGGCGGTCCTCAATCAGGCCGCCGAGCACGATCATGCCGCCGTCGTCGACCAGGACGCGCGTTGTGATCGTACGCTTGTTGGTCACCAGGTCCGTGCTTGACACCTGGGCGGCCGCGGCCGCGATGCCCGAAGCTTCCTGCTCGATCTTGAGCAAGATGGTGTTCTCGTCCGTATCTGCGGCGTGATCTTCAAGATGTTGCCGACCTCTTTGCGCTCGATCGTCTGGAAGGGGTTCGGCTGCCCGCCCGGCGTTTGCAGGTTGGTCGCATATTGACCCGTCAGAAACGGCACTTCCTGTGCAACCTTGATCTGCGCTTCCTCATTATCGAGCGTGATGACCGAAGGCATCGACACGACGTTCGTATCGCCGTCCCCGGCCAATGCGCGCAGGATGGCTGCGAAATTCGTGCCGCTGTCCTTACGACGGGCGGCACCGATCGTGAAACCGCCGGGCGGGGCAACATCGTCCGGGGTTTCGACCGCGCCGGCGACGTCAGCCAAGCTGACGCCGCCGATTGGCGTATTGAACAGGCCCACGAGGAAGTTGTCGCCGGAACCGTCGACGATCCAGTTGACGCCGAGGTCGCGCGTGGCATCTCTCGACACCTCGACCAGCATCGCCTCGATGATCACCTGCGCGCGCCGCACGTCGAGGCGGTCGATGACCGACATCAGCGACGCGCATGGTTTTCGGAGGCGCCGTGATGACGAGCGCATTGGTCTCGGGCTCGGCCCAGATTGTCACGGATTTGTCGCCGCCGCTGGCCGCGGGGGCCGCCGCCGCTGCCGCTGCGCCCGGCTGGCCTGCGGCCGTCGCGACCGACTGCTCCTTCAGTTTGCCTGCGAGCTTTTCCGCATCGGCGTAATTCAGGTACCGCACCTGCGTGTCGCCGCCGGCCTCAAGCGGCGTGTCGAGGTGTGTGATCAGCGTGCGAAAGCGCAGGCGCTGCGAGGCCTCGCCGCTGATCAGCACACTGTTGGTGCGGTCGTCAGCGACGATGCGCGCTGCCGGAGGCACCTTCCGCTCCCTGGGCCGAGCTCAGCGAATTGATCACGCGCACGATCTCGTTCGACGACGCGTGTTCGAGTCGCACCACCTCGAAATCGCCGTCGCCGGTGTGGTCGATCCGCTGGACGATGCGGGTCATGCGGCTGACGTTGGATGCACGGTCAGAGATGATCAGCATATTCGCGCTCGGATACGCGGCCAGATGGGCGGACTGCGGCATCATCGGGCGCAGGATCGGCACGAGCTGCGCAGCCGAGACGTTTCGGACCTGCAGGACCTGCGTGACGATTTCATCCGAAGTCGCGCTGACGCGGTCCGGCAGGTCGTTGGCCGGCAGCTGCCGCGACGTGGCGTCCGGCAGGATCTTGATCACGTTCCCGGAGGGGACCGCGACGAAGCCGTGCACCTGCAGGATCGCCAGGAACGCTTCGTAGAATGCGGCCGGGCTCATCGGGGTGTTCGACAGCATCGTGACCTGCGCACGAACCCGCGGATCGACGATGAAGTTCTTGCCGGTGACCTGGCTGACGGCTTCGATGACCTGGCCCAGGTCCGCATCCTTGTAGTTCGGCGTGATTTGCGCGCCTTGCTGCGCCGCCGCCGCGAGCGGCAGCGCCAGTGCGAACAGCAGGGTCAGTCGGATGAATCGGGTCATGCGTCATTCCTCCGGAGGCCGGGCCTCACTCGGTAGACTCCGACTCCGGTGGTTCCGGTTCGGTGAGCGGCTGCACCGCCTCGGCGGGATCGATCGACAGTTGTTGCTGCTGGCCATTACGGTCGATCGTCAATGTGACCGCCGCGCCCTGGCCAATGCCGCGCAGCGTCTCGAGTCCGCGCTGCGGATCATCGAGCGCGGCGCCGTTGATCGCCGTGACCAGGTCCCCGGGCTGCAGACCGGTACGAGCGAACAACGTGCGATCGCGGCCGGGATAGACGCGAAAACCACGCAGCTGGCCGCCGGCATAGACCGGCTGCGGGCGCAGCAATTCGTTGACCGTGGTTTCCTGACCCATCACCTGCCGGACCATGTCATCAGGCGTCAAGCCGCCCTGGTCCACCGGCGGTGCGTAGTTGGCAGAAACCGCGCCGCCCGCGCCGCCGCTCAGGCGCGGCAGGATCAGGGATTCCCGCGCGCCGCCGCGGTCGAGAATCACGCGATCCGGGTAGACGGCGACTAGTCGCGTGCCGCCCGGCAGCGCGGACCCGGTTGCATATACGCGCGCCGGCTGGCCTGTTGCGCCGATGATCGCCCAGCCGGTTGACGGGTCGGTTCCCGCGAGCGTGCCCGCGAGCGCCAGATTCGCGGAGGTCGCCGGTGCGTCGGAAGGATCGCCGCTGTCCTTGGCGATACCGAAAAGATGCGCATTGACGATGGCCGGAAGGTCAACGACCGGCGCGGCGCCGGCATCGACCGGAATGGGCGCCACGTCGGCATCGTCGCCGGACCCGAGCGTGCGCCACAGCAACGCCGCGAGCTGCGCCGCAATGACCACGACCAGCACGAGCGTCGCGAGGGTGGGCGCAGCGGCTGCAAAGCCGGTACGGCCGGCCGTTCCGGGCCGGCGCAAAGGCGCGACGATACGATCGACGAGTTGCATGCGGTCCCGGTTCCGGACAGGCCCCCCTTTGAGCGCCACATGATACGGGCAGGCGGCAGAGCCCTACAAGGCGAAAGGGGCCGGAAAACGATGCAATGTCGGGCACTTGTGCGACACTTCTCAAACTCGGCTCGCAATTTGTGCGCCCGTCGCGACTGGGTGACAGTCCCTTGTATGGCCTGCGCGCGAACCCTATAACTGACGGCAGGCCAGGATGGGCGATATCGGTGGGTGTCGAAGACGATCAGCAGCACGGGCAGGTTGGCCACAATCTGGTGGTCGAGGAGGCGCAGCCGAAACTGCGCAAGCCGCCTCTGTACCAGGTGGTGCTGCTGAACGACGATTACACACCGATGGAATTCGTGGTCGACGTGCTGGAGCGCATCTTCAGTCTCGACCGGACGCGCGCGACGCGCATCATGCTGGAGGTTCACACGCAGGGCAAAGGAGTGTGCGGGGTCTTCACATTCGAGATCGCGGAGACCAAAGTGGCCCAGGTGATGACGTATTCGCGCCAGCATCAGCACCCATTGCTGTGCACGATGGAGGAAACCTGATTGTTGTCCAGTGAACTCGAGTTCTGCCTGAACGAGGCTTTCCAGAAGGCCCGCGACGCGCGGCACGAGTACATGACCGTGGAGCACCTGCTGCTCTCGATCCTGGACGCGCCCCGTGTCCGCGAGATCCTGAAGGCCTGCGGCGCAGATATCGCACGCCTGCAGGCCGATTTGCAGAAGTTCATCGACGAAACGACGCCCTCGCTCGCCGCGGACGACGATCGCGAAGTGCAGCCGACGCTCGGCTTCCAGCGCGTGCTGCAACGCGCCGTGTTCAACGTGCAGTCGAGCGGCCGAAAGGAAGTGGCGGTCTCGAACGTGCTGGTCGCGATCTTCAGCGAGAAGCAGTCGCATGCCGCGTACCTGCTGTCGCTGCAGGACGTCTCGCGCCTCGATGTCGTCAACTTCATTTCGCACGGACTGCCGTCCGGCACGGAGAATCGCGAAGCCCCGCGCGAGGACGCCGCGGCCGCGGAGCGTGAGGGCGCCGAGGAGAGCGGCGCTTCGATGCTCGAGAAATACACCATCAACCTGAACGCACAGGCCCAGGCCGGTCGCGTCGACCCGCTGATCGGCCGGCAACTCGAAGTGCAGCGCACGGTCGAGATACTCTGCCGCCGGCGCAAGAACAACCCGCTCTACGTCGGCGAGGCGGGTGTCGGCAAGACCGCCATCGCCGAAGGGCTCGCGCGGCTGGTCGTCGAACGAAAAGTGCCGGACGTGCTCGCAGACTGCACGATCTACGCGCTCGACATGGGTTCATTGATCGCCGGCACGAAATACCGCGGCGACTTCGAGAAGCGCCTGAAAGGCGTTATCGCGGAACTCAAGAAGCGGCCCGGCGCGATCCTTTTCATCGACGAGATCCACACCGTGATCGGCGCGGGCGCCGCGTCGGGCGGAGTCATGGACGCCTCCAACCTGATCAAGCCGGTGCTCGCGAGCGGCGAACTGCGCTGTATCGGGTCGACGACCTACCAGGAATACCGCGGCATCTTCGAGAAGGACCACGCGCTGGCACGCCGCTTCCAGAAGATCGACGTGGTCGAGCCATCGGTCGCCGAGACCATCGACATCCTGCGCGGTTTGAAGACGCGCTTCGAGGAGCATCATGGGGTCCGCTACGCCGACGAGGCGCTGGTCGCCGCGGCGGAACTCGCCGAACGCCATATCAACGACCGGCATCTGCCCGACAAGGCCATCGACGTCGTCGACGAGGCGGGGGCGTCGCTGCGCCTCAAGCCTGTGGCCGAGCGAGAGACCGAGGTGACTGTGGCGCACGTCGAGGCCGTCGTCGCCCGCATCGCGCGGATACCGCCGAAGAACGTCTCGACTTCCGATCGCGAGGTGCTCGCGAACCTGCAGCGCAATCTGAAGCTCGTCATTTACGGCCAGGACGTCGCCATCGACGCGCTCGCCGCCGCGATCAAGATGTCGCGTGCCGGGCTCGGCAACGACCGGCGCCCGGTCGGCAGTTTCCTGTTTGCGGGACCGACCGGAGTCGGCAAGACCGAGGTGACGCGCCAGCTCGCGATTGCGCTCGGCGTCGAGTTCCTGCGCTTCGACATGTCCGAATACATGGAACGCCACACCGTGTCGCGGCTGATCGGCGCGCCGCCCGGTTACGTCGGATTCGACCAGGGCGGCCTGCTGACGGAGGCGATCGCGAAGCAGCCTCACTGCGTGCTGCTGCTGGACGAGATCGAGAAAGCGCATCCCGACGTCTTCAACCTGCTGCTGCAG
The DNA here is from genome assembly GCA_963839885.1 of uncultured Gammaproteobacteria bacterium. Lineage (GTDB taxonomy): Bacteria > Pseudomonadota > Gammaproteobacteria > Steroidobacterales > Steroidobacteraceae > SCUD01. The sequence goes on along the minus strand of CAWIWZ010000013.1, from coordinate 108,047 downwards.
GTGATGGATCATGGCACGCTGACGGACAATAACGGCCGCAAGGCGGACTTCCGTCATGTCATTATCGTGATGACAACGAATGCCGGCGCCGCGGAGATGAGTCGCTCGAGCATCGGCTTCACGCTTCAGGATCACGCGCCGGACGGGATGGAAGCGGTGCGGCGCATCTTCGCGCCCGAATTCAGGAACCGCCTCGACGCAATCATCCAGTTCGCGCCGCTCGACGAGACGACGATCGCGCGCGTGGTCGACAAGCTGCTGCTCGAGGTCGAGACCCAGTTGGAACAGAAATCCGTGGCGCTGTCAGTCGACGACGCGGCGCGTCGCTGGATCGCCGCGCGCGGCTACGATCCGAAGATGGGGGCGCGCCCGATGGCGCGCGTGCTGCAGGAACACATCAAGCGTCCGCTCGCCGAGGAATTGCTGTTCGGCACGCTCGCGGGCGGCGGCAGCGTGCTGGTGTCGGTCGCCGAAGACGGCGGGAGCCTCGCACTCGACTGCCGACCGGCCAAGACGCCGGAGCTACTAGGACAAGATTAGACGAAGAGGGGTCGCATCCCCTTGCGTGCCGCACGCAAGGGGATGCGACCCCTTTTAGCGCGCGCGGTAGACGATGCGGCCCTTCGACAGGTCGTAAGGCGTCAGTTCGACGGTGACCAGGTCGCCGGTCAAGATGCGGATGTAGTGCTTGCGCATCTTGCCCGAGATGTGAGCGGTCACGATGTGATCGTTCTGCAATTTCACGCGAAACGTCGTGTTGGGCAAAGTCTCGACGACTTCCCCTTCCATCTGAATTGCTTCTTCCTTCGCCATCGCGACCCGTTGGTGTAGCGGAAACCGCGCGGATTGTGACGTACGCGACCTGCCCGCGCAATTAATTGTCTGGTCTGCGCCACAAGCGGTCCTTTCCGCCCACCAGCGCTGACAATTCCGCCTCGAAAGCGGCGCGCGGCAGGTTGCGGCTGCCGAGGCTCGTCAAGTGGGGGCTCGGCAACTGGCAGTCGATGAGCGGCACGTCGAGCCGGCCGCATTCCTGCACGAGCCGGCCGAGCGCGACTTTGGAAGCGTCCGTTTCGCGAGTGAACATGGACTCGCCGAAGAACACTCGGCCGACCGCGACACCGTAGAGGCCACCCACCAGGCGACCGTCATGCCAGGTCTCCACCGAATGCGCGAGTCCGCGCTGATGCAGCACGACATAGGCCCGGTGCATCTCGTGCGTGATCCAGGTGCCCGCCGTGCCGTGCCGCGGCGCCGCACACGCTTCGATGACCGCTTCGAAGGCGGTGTCGATGCGCGTTTCATAGCCGCGCCGGCGGATCGAGCGTGCGAGACTGCGCGAGATCCGGAATTCGCCCGGCAGCAGGACCGCCCGGGGGTCGGGCGCCCACCACAGGATTGGCTGCTCGTCGGAAAACCACGGAAAAATACCGTGGCGATAAGCGTGTATCAGCCATTCGGGAGTCAGCGCGCCGCCGACCGCGAGCAAGCCGTTCGGTTCGCGAAGCGCCCGGGATGTCGGCGGCAATGCCGTCGGCGGATCAGTCTTCTGCAGCCAGGCAATCCCGGACATCGTCGGAAAGACTAGCGGGGATGTCGGCGCGCCGAAAGGGCAGGTGTCTCATCGCGGCGTGCAACCACGCCCGCCGGTGCGAACGTTCCCGCCGCAGCCAGTGACCGATCGCTTCCGAGAATTCAGGGTCGGCGACGTCATGCATCGACCAGACCGGAGCCGGCGCGAATCCACGCAGCAGCTTGTGTTCGCCCTGGGTGCCCGGCTCGAAGCGTGAGAGTCCGGCGCGGATGCAGTAGTCGATGCCACGGTAGTAACACAATTCGAAGTGCAGGCTGTGATGATCGCCGGCGGCGCCCCAGTAACGGCCATACAGCACATCGCGGGCCTTCAGCGATATGGCGCAAGCGATGACTTCGCCATGAAGCAAGGCGAGTTCGACGACGAGCGCGTCGGGCAAGTCGCGGGCCAGCCGGCCGAAGAACTCGCGGTTCAGGTAGGGCGCATTGCCGTAACGCGCAAAGGTCTCCGCATGCAATCGATAGATCGTATCGAGGGCAGACGCATCGAGTTCCCGCCCGGTGACGGTTCGGCACTCGATGCCGGCTTCCGCCACGCGGCGCCGTTCGCGCCGGACCTTCTTGCGTTTCTCCGCCGTGAATCCGCCGACGAAATCATCGAAGCAGCCGTAACCCTGGTTGTGCCAGTGAAACTGGCAGTCCAGCCGCGGCAACATTCCCGCGGACTGCATCAACTTGCGGTCACGCGCGTCCGGGAAGAGCACGTGCAGCGACGACACGCCGAGTTCGCGTGCCAGCTCGCGTGAACGGTCGAGCAGTGCCTGGCGGACGGCTTCCGTCGGCGCCAGCAGGCGCGGCCCGGTGGCCGGGGTGAATGGCACGGCCGCGACGAGCCGCGGATAGTACGGCAGTCCGGCGGATTGCCAAGCTTCGGCCCATGCGAAATCGAACACGAATTCGCCCCAGGAGTGGTCCTTCAGATAGAGCGGCATGGCGCCTGCCAGCCGACCCGACGTCATCGTGATGCAGCGAGATGATGCGGGTGCCAGCCCGTTGCCGCGGTCGCGCAACCGGTGTCTTCCAGCGCCCACAGGAATTCGTGACGCAGGAATGGCGGCGCATCGGGATCGCAGCGCATTCCACGCGTCCGCATCGACGTCGCCGAGCGAACGGGCGATGCGGATGGTCATCGGGCCTCAGCCGGTCGCAGCGCGCTCGAGATAGCGATCGGCATCGAGCGCCGCCATGCAGCCGGTGCCGGCAGACGTGACGGCCTGACGGTAGACGTGATCCGCGACGTCGCCCGCCGCGAATACGCCGGGTACGCTGGTTGCCGTCGCATCGCCGGCGAGGCCGGTCTTCACCGCGATGTAGCCGTTCTTCATGTCGAGCTGTCCCTGGAAAAGCTCCGTGTTCGGCGTGTGGCCGATGGCGACGAAGAGTCCTGTCACCGCGAGGTCGCGCATCGCCTTGCCGCCGACCGCGCGCACGCGCACGCCGCTCACGCCCTGATCGCCGCCCAGGACCTCATCGACTTCGTGATTCCAGAGCAGGGAGATCTTGCCTTTGCTCGCCAGCCACTTCAGGCGGTCCTGCAGGATCGCCTCCGCGCGTAGCTTGTCGCGTCGATGGATCAGCGTCACGTGCGACGCGATGTTTGCCAGATAGATCGCTTCCTCGACCGCGGTGTTGCCGCCGCCGACCACCGCGACGGCCTGGTCGCGATAGAAGAAGCCATCGCAGGTCGCGCAGGCCGAGACGCCGCGGCCGCGGAATGCGGTCTCGGAGTCGAGTCCCAGATACCGCGCCGACGCACCGGTCGCGATGATCAGGGCGTCGCAGGTGTATCCGCCGTCTTCGCCCGTCAGGCGAAACGGCCGGCGAGCGAGGTCGACCTGGGTGACCTGATCGGACGCGATCTCCACGCCGAAACGCTCGGCATGCCGGCGCATGCGATCCATCAGGTCGGGACCGAGCAGGCCCTCGACATCGCCGGGCCAGTTGTCGACTTCCGTCGTCGTCATCAATTGTCCGCCCGGCTGCAGCCCGGCAATCAGCAACGGCTTGCGATTCGCGCGTGCGGCGTAGACTGCGGCCGCATAGCCCGCGGGCCCCGATCCCAGGATGATGAGCCGCGAGTGCCGGGGAGCCGTCATGTATAGTGATCTCCGCTTCGTTCCGCGCCGTTCGCTCGCCGGCACTGCGGGTAGCCGCGAATCCTAGGGGAGCGCATCGGACCGCGATAGTCTTTCGATGACCGTCAGTCGCGATCGCTTCGGCATCGTGGATGGGTGCTTGCCGCTCGAATTGCAACACTCTTATAATCAAACGCTTATAGGTTATTCCTGACAAGGATTCTGACTCGGTGGCCAAGTCCGTCAATGGCAATAACGCCAATGTAAAGCTCGATCCGGTATTTGCGCGGGCGTTGCGCGAAGCCGCGTTCTGGCTGCTCGCGGCGCTTGCGCTCGTGCTCCTGATCGCGCTGTCGAGTTACGACGCCTACGACCCGAGCTTCACCTACACGGGCGAGCCCGGGCAGGTCGGCAATTTGATCGGTCCCTTCGGTGCCAAGATCGCCGGCTCATTGCTGATGCTGTTCGGCCGGCCGGCCTATCTGTTTCCGTTGGTCATCGCATTCAGCGCCTGGGTCGGATTCAAGCACATGGCCGGCGATCCGGCACAGGCGCGCTCGACGATCGCGCTTCGCACCGTCGGGTTCGTCATCGTTCTCGCGACGAGTTGCGGGCTCGCGGCGCTGCACTTCGACGCGGGCAGCATGCCGGCCGGCGTCAGTGCCGGCGGCATTCTCGGCAACCTGGTCGGCAACGGCCTCGAACGCGTGCTTGCGCTCCTCGGCGCGACGCTCGTGATGCTCGCATTGTGGTTTGCCGGCGTGCAGCTCTACACGGGCGTCTCATGGCCGCGGGTGATGGACTTCATCGGCCATTGGGTGCTCGCGGGCGCATCGTGGGTGCGCGGTCGCATGGCGACTTCGCGCGACCACGCACTCGGCCGCGAGTCGCGCGTCGCGCGCGAAGCCGTGGTTCGAGAGGTGCAGAAGAAAGCGGCGTCGCGTACGCCGCCGCGCATCGAAAGTGCGGCGCCGCCCGTACCGGAGCGGAGCGTGCGGGTCGAGAAGGAAAAGCAGGTCCAGCTGTTTGCCAAGCCCGCGGCGCGCGACCTGCCGGAACTCAAGCTGCTGGACGATCCACCGGCTCGCGAAAAGTCGTATTCGCCCGAGGCGCTCGATGCGATTTCCCGCCTGGTCGAGATCAAGCTCAAGGATTTCGGCATCGATGTCGAAGTCGTGGCGGTGCTGCCGGGCCCGGTCATCACGCGCTTCGAGCTGAAGCCGGCGCCCGGCGTCAAGGTGAGCCAGATCAGCGCGCTGGCGAAGGACCTGGCGCGCGCGCTGTCCGCCATCAGCGTGCGGGTCGTCGAGGTCATCCCGGGCAAGTCCGTCGTCGGGCTCGAGATTCCGAACGAATCTCGCGAACTTGTGACGCTCGGCGAGATCGTGCGCTCGCGCGCCTACGATGAACTGGCGTCGCCACTCGCGCTTGCGCTCGGCAAGGACATCGGCGGCGCGCCGGTCGTGACCGATCTCGCGAAAATGCCGCATCTTCTGATCGCGGGCACGACGGGCTCCGGCAAGTCGGTCGCAATCAACGCGATGGTCCTGTCCCTGCTGTACAAGAGCTCGGCCGATCAGGTCAGGCTCATCATGATCGACCCGAAGATGCTGGAGCTGTCGGTATACGAAGGCATCCCGCACCTGCTCGCGCCGGTCGTTACCGACATGAAGCAGGCGACGAATGCGCTGCGCTGGTGCGTCGCGGAAATGGAACGGCGCTATCACCTGATGAAGGAACTCGGCGTCCGGAACCTGGGCGGGTTCAACCGCAAGGTCCGCGACGCGCAGCAGGCCAACACGCCGATCCCCGACCCGCTGATCGCGCAACTGCTCGCGACCGGAAAGTACACCGGCGAGGTGCCGGCGCTGCAGCCGCTGCCGTACATCGTCGTCGTCATCGACGAGCTGGCCGATCTGATGATGATCGTCGGCAAGAAAGTCGAGGAACTCATCGCGCGGCTCGCACAGAAGGCCCGCGCCTCGGGCATCCACCTCGTGCTTGCGACGCAGCGACCTTCCGTGGATGTCATCACCGGACTGATCAAGGCCAATATTCCGTCACGCATCGCATTCCAGGTGTCGGCCAAAGTGGATTCGCGCACGATCCTCGACCAGAACGGCGCGGAATCTCTGCTGAGCCATGGCGACATGCTGTACCTGCCGTCCGGCACGTCGACCCCGGAGCGCGTGCACGGCGCCTTCGTCTCGGACCAGGAAGTGCACCGGGTCGTCGCATCGTTGCAGGGCGGGGCCGCGCCGGTCTACGTGGACGAGGTCCTGACCGGTCCGCAAGGCGCGATACCCGGCCTGCCGGACGATGGTACTGAAGGCGGCGAGTCCGAGGCCGACGGCGAGCAGGATCCGCTCTACGACGAAGCTGTGCGGATCGTGACGGAATCGCGCCGCGCATCGGTTTCCGGCGTACAGCGCAGGCTGAAGATCGGGTACAACCGCGCCGCGCGGCTGGTCGAGTCGATGGAAGCGGCGGGACTCGTCGGACCGCTGCAGTCGAACGGCAGTCGCGAAGTGCTGGCGCCACCGCCGCCGGAATCCTGATGCGCGCGATATTCCTGGCATCGCTGCTCGCGATGCCCGCACTGGCACATTCGGATCCGGCGCTCGATGCGGCTGCGCTGCGGCGCGTCGAGGAAGTATTCGGCTCGCTCACGAGCCTGCGCGCCGAATTCCACCAGTCGGTGATGGACGCGCACGGCAAGCTGATCGAATCGGCCGAGGGCACGATGTCACTCGCGCGCCCGGGCCGCTTCCGCTGGGATTACCGCGTGCCCGAGCAGGTGATCGTTTCGGACGGAGTAACCGTCTGGTTTCACGACATCGACCTGGAACAGGTGACGATTCGCAAGGCGGCCGAAACCATTGAAGGCACGCCGGCAATGCTTCTGACGGGCGAGGGCGACCTGCGGACCGAATTCAACGTCAGCGATGGCGGCACGACCCAGGGGCTCGCATGGAGCCGGCTGCTGCCTCGCCGCGAGGACGGGGACTTCCGCGAATTGCGGCTGGGTTTCGCGGAGGGCGAATTGCGGCACATGACGCTCCTCGACCGGCTCGGGCAGACGACCGAGCTCGAATTCGCGAGCATCGAGCGCAATCCGCGACTGGGCAGCTCGACTTTCCGGTTCACGCCGCCGCCCGGCGTGGACGTCGTCGGTCGGGCGCCGGCCGGCTGAATTTGAACGGCGCTGGCTTCCGGCGGCTCTGGATCGGCGATGATCGTGGCGTTCACCGCGGCCATCGTCGCCGGCAGTCTCCTGCCATTCCACGTTCCCGGCGCGGAGGTCGGCGGCGACAAGCTGAGCCACGCCTTCTCGTACTTCGCGCTCGCGCTCGCTAGGCGCCGGCATCGTCAGCGCCGAACGCGTATGGGTCGTCATCGCTGCGTTGTCTGCTGCTCGGTCTCGCTCTCGAGATCGCGCAGGGGCTCTGGGTCGTGTCTCGCCAGGCCGACTGGCGCGACATGCTCGCGAACGCAGCGGGCGTCGCCGCCGCATGGCTCATCGTCCGCAATGACCGCAGCGGTTGGTCCCGGCACATCGAGGATTGGCTGCTGCGGCGCTAGAATCGCCGGTCCATGCGCAAGCAATCTGATCTGCCGATCGATATCGCTTCCGAGGCGGGACATCGACCGCTGGCGGCCCGCATGCGACCTGCGAGCCTCGCGGAATTCGTCGGTCAGGAGCACCTGCTCGCTCCGGGCCGGCCGTTGCACCGCCTGCTGACGGACGGCGTTGCGCACTCGATGGTGCTCTGGGGGCCGCCGGGCAGCGGCAAAACGACGCTCGCAAGGCTCGCGGCCCTGGCCAGTGACGCGGAATTCATTTCGTTATCGGCCGTGGCCGCGGGGGTCAAGGACATCCGCGAGGCGGTCGTGCATGCGCGAGCGGAACGTGGCGCCGGCCGCGCCGCGACCGTGCTGTTCCTGGACGAAGTGCACCGGTTCAACAAGGCGCAACAGGATACGTTCCTGCCATTCGTCGAGGACGGAACGCTCGTCTTTATCGGCGCGACCACCGAAAACCCGTCGTTCGAGCTCAACTCTGCGCTGCTGTCGCGGGCTCGCGTCTACGTGCTCAAGGCGTTGAACACCTCGCACCTCACGGCGCTGCTCGAACGCGCGCTCGCCGATCCGGCGCGCAGGATTCGGCAGTTCCGGCATCGCTGCCGATGAAGCGGCAGTAGCGCTTCTGGCCGAAGCCGCCGATGGCGACGCCCGCCGTGCGTTCAATCTGCTCGAAGTGGCGGCGGACCTCGCGGTGGACTCGCCCGATGGGCGACGGATCACGCTCGACAATGTGCGGGCGGCGACGGCTGGCGGCCACCGGCGCTTCGACAAGCGCGGCGAATTGTTCTACGACCAGATCTCAGCCCTGCACAAGTCGGTGCGCGACAGCGATCCGGATGCTGCACTCTACTGGTTGTGCCGGATGCTCGATGGCGGTTGCGATCCGGGTTTCATCGCCAGGCGACTGACCCGCATGGCGAGCGAGGATATCGGCAACGCGGATCCACGCGCGCTGACGCTGTCGCTCGCAGCCTGGGACAGCTACGACCGCCTCGGGTCGCCCGAAGGCGAACTCGCATTGGCGCAGGCCTGCGTGTTCATGGCCTGCAGCCCTAAGAGCAATGCCGTTTACACGGCCTATGGGGAGGCGATGAAAGACGCGAAGGATCTTGGCACCCTCGAGGTGCCGCTGCACCTGCGCAATGCCCCGACGAGGCTGATGAAGGAGCTCGGATACGGCGAGGGATATCGCTACGCGCATGACGAGGCGGATGCGCTGGTGACCGGGCAGCGCCATTTCCCGGATGCGATGGCGCCGCGCAATTACTATGATCCGGTACCGCGCGGTCTCGAAGCGAAGTTGCGCGAAACGCTCGAACGCATTCGAGCGCTTCGCGATGCCGGGACAGTGGGCACCACGAAAGGACCCGGACGACCGTGCTTGACATCCGACAGCTGCGCAGCGACCCGCAAGGAGTTGCTGCCAATCTCGCCCGCAGGGGTTACGCGCTCGACCTCGAAGCGTTCACGACGCTGGAAGCCCATCGCAAGGAAGCACAGATCGCCGTCGACGCGCTGCGCAACGAACGCAACACGCGCTCGAAGGCGATTGGAATAGCCAAGGCGCAGGGCCAGGACGCGACGCCGCTGTTGGCGGAAGTCGAGTCGCTGGGCGCCAGGCTTGCGTCCAGCGAGCAGGCGCTCGACCGACTGCAGGCGGAAATCGACCGTCGGCTGCTCGACATGCCGAACCTGCTGCACGAGAGCGTTCCCGCGGGACGAGACGCGGCTGCCAACGTGGAGATTCGCCGTCATGGCGAACCGCGGCGGCTCGATTTCGAGGCTGCGGATCACGTTGCGATTGCGGAAGGGCTCGGCGGGCTTGATCCTGTGTCCGCGAGCCGCTTGTCGGGCGCGCGCTTTGCGGTTCTGACCGGACCGGTGGCGGCGCTGCACCGGGGGCTCGCGCAATTCATGCTCGACCTGCATGTGCGCGAGCATGGATACCGCGAAGCCTGGGTTCCGTATCTCGTGTCGCGTCAGGCGCTGACCGGCACCGGCCAGTTGCCGAAGTTCGAGCAGGATCTCTTCAAGCTGCAGCGGGACACTGCCGAAAGCGAGCTATTCCTGATCCCGACCGCGGAGGTGCCGCTGGCAAACCTCGCGGGCGACCGCATCCTCGATGCTGCGGAATTGCCGCTCAAGCTGGTCGCCCATACACCGTGCTTCCGCTCGGAGGCGGGTTCCTACGGCAAGGACACGCGCGGCCTGATACGCCAGCACCAGTTCGACAAGGTCGAGCTCGTGCAGATCGTGCGACCGGACCAGTCCTATGTCGCGCTCGAGGAGCTGACAGGGCATGCCGCGAAAGTGCTCGAATTGCTGCAGCTGCCGTATCGAGTCCTGGCGCTGTGCGCGGGAGATGTCGGCTTCGCGAGTTCGAAGACTTACGATCTCGAGGTTTGGCTGCCGGCCCAGGGTGCCTATCGCGAAATCTCATCCTGCAGCAACTGCGAGGCATTCCAGGCGCGGCGCATGCAGGCGCGCTGGCGCAATCCCGAGACCGGCAAGCCGGAAGCCGTGCATACGCTCAATGGATCGGGTGTCGCGGTCGGCCGCGCGCTGGTCGCCGTGCTCGAGAACAACCAGCAGGCCGACGGCACAGTGACCGTGCCGCAGGTGCTCCGTCCTTACCTCGGAGGCGTCGAGCGCCTCAAGCCCGCCTGATCAGTCGTCGCCGGCGGCACCGAGCAGGTGCATCAGGCTCGAGAACAGGTTGTAGATGCTGACGTAGAGCGTCACGGTCGCGAGGATGTAGTTCGTCTCGCCGCCGTGGATGATCTCGCCGGTCTGGTAAAGGATCAGGCCCGACATCAGCAGGACGAACATGCCGGAAACCGCGAGCGACAGCAGCGGCATCGTGAAGAAAATCGCGACCAACGCCAGGGCGAATGCGGTCCAGATGCCGACCAAGAGAAAGCCGCCCATAAAGGAAAAACGGCGTCCGCTGCGGATCGCATAGGCTGACAAAGCGACGAAGGCGACCGCCGTGATGCCGAGCGCATTCAGCACGACGGCATGGCCGTTTGGGATCGCCTGCAGGTAGAACCCGATGATCGGGCCGAGCGTGTAGCCCATGAAACCGGTCAGCGCGAACACGAACACGAGTCCGAGCGCGCTATTCGCGGTCTTGTTCACCGCAAAGAGCAGGGCGAAATAGCCGATCAGCGTCACGGCCAGGCCGGGATACGGCAGGTTCAAGGCGAGCGAAATGCCGCACATCAGCGCGCTGAAAGCGAGCGTGGCGCCCAGCAGCAGATAGGTATTTCTCAGGACCCTGTTGGTCGCGAGGGCGGATTCGCGCGTCGCGGCCGTGCGGGGGATGGCGATCGGATTCCGTTCCATTTGAGTGATCTCCGGGGACCTGCGTCCGGTGTGACCACAGTATAACGGAACTGTTCCGCGAACCCTCCCTTGCGGCTCCGGGCGCCGGGGCCGACAATTTCGCCGCTGACGCAAAGCACCGGAGAGGTGGCAGAGCGGTTGAATGCACCGGTCTTGAAAACCGGCAGTCCCTCACGGGGCTCGTGAGTTCGAATCTCACCCTCTCCGCCATCGCTGCAGGTCCACCGGCGAATCGACGTCAATTGCCGCGGATGCGATCCCGACCTCGATGACCGAGCGGGCCGGATCCGAAAGCAACGACTTTGCACCCGTGTCGCCGCGCAGGCGGCGTACGGCGGCGAATGTCGAACGCGGAAAAATAGCGGGTGGGCCGAGCATCGCGCCCGCACGCGCGGCCACGATCGCCCGCGGACGGCGTCGCCACGCAGCAATCATCAATTCCAGGTCGCCAGGCCCAACGGAAACCTGGTCGGCGAGCAGCACGAGTGCCGCCGGCGCGGCCGGTGGAATTGCCGCGAGACCGGCGCGAAGCGATGACGAGATTCCTCGACGCCAGTTGCGATTGACGACGATGTCGATCGGAAGGCCGTGCAGCTGGCCTTTGAGACGCAACGCCTGCGCGCCTAGCACGACGGTGCATCCGGTCGCCCGACATCCTAGCGCCACGCGCGCGGAGCGGCGAAGCAGCGATTCGCCGGCAAAACGGGCGAGCAGTTTTGGGCTGCCGAAGCGACGGCTGCCGCCCGCCGCCAGCAGCAGGACCCAGGGCCGGGGTATCATCGGGCGCATGCGCAAAGAATACGCGAGCCTGCGGCGCCGCCCTCTGCTGGCTCCGGTCTGGCTCACGGCGCTCGCCGGCATCGCCGTGCTCGGGCTCGCGATCTGGATGCTGAGCGCCGCGTCGACCACCACCGTCTTCGTCATGCGGCATGCTGAAAAGGCCCTGACCCCGCCGGAAGATCCGCCGCTGTCGCCGACGGGCGAGGCGCGGGCCACCGCGCTCGCTGAGCAGTTCGGTCGCGCGCCGAAGGGAATTGGCATTGATTGCATTTACGTCAGCGAGTTCCGCCGCACGCAGGAAACGGTGAGGCCCCTCGCGAACCGCCTCGGCATTCCAATGATCGTCGTGCCAGCCGCAAATCCAGGCCAGGTCGCGAATCGCGCACTCCGCGAGTATCGCGGCGGCCGCGTGCTGATCGTCGGGCATTCCGACACGGTGCCCGCGATCGTCGAGGAACTGAGCGGCGACGCGGTGCCGGAAATGGACGACAGCGAGTTCGGCGTCGTCTACCTGGTCACCGTGCCGAGATTCAGCCGCGCCGCGGTCACGCGCTTCGATTTTCCCTAGCCGCGATCGCCTTCTGCACGAACGCCTGGTGCCGGCTGATGCGCAGGTCCGCCAGCACCGCGTCCTGCACGCGCCGGTCGGGGCCGATCAGGAAGGTTGCCCGCCGCACGCCGATGCCGAGCGGGCCGTCCACGCCGAAGGCCTTGATGGCGATCTTTTTTTCGTCCGAGAGCAGCTCGAACGGAAGCTGGTGCTCGTCGCGGAAGCGGCGATGGCTTTCGGGCGACTGCGGGCTGATTCCTACGACTTTAAGCCCCGCCCTCAGGATCTGCGTGTGCAGGTCGCGCAGGTCGCAGGCCTCCTTGGTGCAGCCGGGCGTGAAATCCGCCGGATAGAAATAGAGGATGATCGACTTGCCGCCCAGGAGCGCGCCAAAACGCCGGGGCTTGCCATCCTGATCGGGCAATTCGAAATCCGGCGCCAGTTCACCGTTCGATAGCATCGCATGCGCTCCTAGTCACTGGAGGAAGGGCCACGGTAGATCGTCTCCATGATCCGGTAGTGGGACCGACGCATGCCGAGCCGCGAATACACGGCAAGCGCCCGGTCGTTGTCGCGGTCGACGTACAGCCGGATGCCGCAGATGCGCTCATCCGTGCGGGCGAGCTCCTCGAGGTGCGCATACAGCGCGCGAAAAACACCCGAGCCACGGGCGGCAGGCAGTACATAGACGGACTGGATCCACAGGAACACGCCGTTTCGCCAGTCGCTCCACTCGAAGGTCGTCAACAACTGGCCGGCGGCCTGCCCGTCGATTTCGGCGATGTAATAGCGCCCGAGCGCAGGATCCTCCAGCAGCGCCCGGATGCCGGGGCGGAGCAGGGCGGGATCCAGCGCCTGGCCCTCCGTTTCGGCGGCCAACGCCGTATTGGCGGCAGCGATGAAGCCGAGATCGGCGAGGGTCGCGTCGCGAATGTTCATGGCTGGGGAACGGTACACCAAGCGCCCGCGGCCGTCTTTCGGGTCGCATTGCTTGCTGGCCCAGCGGCGGCTCTTTACAATCCGCCCCCTCCGTTCGTGGGGCGGTAGCTCAGCTGGGAGAGCGCTGCGTTCGCAATGCAGAGGTCGAGGGTTCGATCCCCTTCCGCTCCACCATTTCTCCGATTGACAGTGACCTGATCGCGGCCTAGCGTGATCCGGTTAGTCGCGCTCCCGCGACTTGCATCACCTCAGGATCATTCGGAGAGAAGCCAAGATGGCAGCCAGGAAGAAGTCGAGAAAGTCAGCGCGCCGCCGCCCGGTGCGCGCCCGGCGTCGTACGACGGCCAAGCGCAGGACGGCGAAGCGCGCCTCCGCGAAGCGCACGGCGACGAAACGTGCGAGCGCGAAGCGCACGAAGCGCGTGATTCGCAAGGCCAGTGCCAAGCGCAAGCAGTCAGCCGTTCGCAAGACGGTCTCGCGCGTCGCTCGCGACGTTGCGCGGAGCAAGGCAGGCACCATGGCGCGCGGAATCGCCCGCGACGCCGCTGCGACCACGCGCACGTCCGCCAAGGTCGTGCAGGCCAAGGCGCGCGCTGCGATCAAGGAGTCCGCGGAAAAAGTGCGCGAGGCGACGCATGCGGTCGAGCGTGCTGCAGACAAAATGGTCGCAACTGCGGCGACGCAGGTCGACCGCGCCAGCGCCGCGGTCGAGACGGCGATGTCGTCGCCCTCGGCACCGAACGAGCCGGCACGGGCAGCCTGAACCCTCGATCCGGGGGTTTCGTGCAGTGGAATGAGCCCAGGACCGGTCCCAACGGACCGGTCCTCGGGTAACATTCCTGTGCGTCCGCCCCGGTAGCTCAGTGGATAGAGCGGCCGCCTCCTAAGCGGCAGGTCGTCGGTTCAACTCCGGCCCGGGGCGCCAGCTTTCACGGCTCCCGTGCCGCCTCCCTGATCGCAACTTCGTCATGCACTGTGACGCGGCCACGGCCCAGTTCGACGCAGTCGTGGGCTCTCCAGCCTTCTGGTTGATGGTCCGACGCGGAACTGACCATGAACGCAGCAGCGAAGTGGTTCAGTCCACGTCCGGATACAAGTCCGAAGATGACATTGAGTCGACGCGTCGGGCATGATCCGGGCGCGTCATGAAAGCCCGATTGCATGCGGTTGCGTCCGGAATGGCGATAGGTGCCATCTGCGCAGCGCTGCTCGGGATGCCGCAGGTTCGCGCGCTCGAGCAGCAGGTCGGCCTGCGCTGGCTCTTCCAGTTACGAGGCCCGGTCGCGCCACCGGAAAACGTCGTGCTGGTGCTGATGAATCAGGAAGCGGCGGCCAGGGTCTCGCTGCTGCGCGCGCCAGAAAGCTTTTATCGGTGCGAAGACCTGCGCGTCGGCGATCGGCCGCCCACGCATGTGAGCCTTCCTGCCATGCCATCGCGCTGGCCGCGATGCGTGCATGCGCTGCTCCTGGATCGGCTGGCCGCAGCGGAAGCTGAGCTAGTGGCGTTCGATGTCTTGTTCCGCCAACGGCCGCCGCTGCCGGGAGCGAGCGGGGACTTGCACGCCTGGCAGGACGAGAAGTTTGCCGCTGCGGCAGCGGCGACGCGCGTGGTGATCGCCCAGAAAGTGGAATTCAGCGAGGGCGCAGAATCACTGGCGGATCTGAGCCCCGCCATCGCGAACGCCGTGCTTGGATCCGCGCCATTCCCGCTGGTATCGGAATCCGGCCGGCGGGCCGATCGTTTCATGGTGTTCAAGGAGGAGGGGCTCGTGACGCCGACGATGCCCGCGATCGCCGTACAGATTCACGCTATCGAAGGCTATCCATTTTTGCGCCAATTCATTGCGCAGAACTCCGATGAGACGGCGGCTCTGCTTGCGCGAACTCCGGAGGAGTTCCTGGCGCAGGGACAGGTTCAGGCGTCGGCATTGCTGCTACGCCAGATTGTGCGCAATGACCCGCGGCTGGCTGGAAAACTTCGTGAGGACGCGGCGAATCCCCGCATCGTGAAACCGGATGCCGCAAATGGCGCCAGCATTCGATCGCTGGTGACGTTGTACGCCGGTGAGGGCACGCGACTCCTGAACCTTTACGGCCCGGCTGGAACAATTCCGGCCATTCGCTACGACGATGTTCTTGCAACTTCGCGCGAGGCCAATGCCGATCGCTTCAAGGGACGGGTGGTATTCGTCGGTTTTGGGGAGCCATCACGGCCCGAACAGGTTGAGCATTTCGCGACCGCGTATTCTTCGAACAATGGCGCGGATCTCAGCGGTGTCGAAATCGCAGCGACTGCGTTTGCGAATCTTCGCGATGATCGCACGCTGCGTGAACTTTCCCTGGCCTATTGGTTGGTACTGACGTTCCTCGCCGGCCTGCTAGCGTACGTCGTTTGCGATCGTCTCGGCAACCGACTCGCTCTCGTCGTGGTCGTGGCCGGTATCGCTGCATATGCTGCAGTGGCGCTTTACCTGTTCGACGCACGGCAGCTCTGGATTCCCGTCTTTTGGCCGCTCCTGATTGCGGTTCCGGCGGGGATGCTCGGCGCCTTCGGATGGAAGTTCTGGATCGCCCACAAGCAGCGCGCCCAACTGCGGCATGCCTTCAGCTATTTCGTTCCGAGCACAGTGGTCAGCGCACTCGAGCGCAATGCCGGGCAAATCGGGACATCACAGGAATCGATCGAGTGCGCGTGTGTCGCGACAGATGCGGCGAATTTCACGCCGCTCGCCGAGGCGATGACGCCGGAGCAGTTAACGGAATTCCTGAACCGGTATTTCGAAGCACTGTTCGGGCGTGTCGCAGAGTGTGGCGGATTCGTCTCGGACGTCGTGGGCGATGCGATGCTTGCGATCTGGCCGCACCGGGCCGCAGATACGCACGGGCGGCTGTTGCATGCGCTCCTGGAAATGCGCGATGCGGCCCAGCAATTCAACGAGCGGCTGGCGGCAAACTGCCTGATGACCCGGTTCGGAGTCGATTGGGGTCGGGTCGCGCTTTCGACGGTGGGCGCCCATGGGCACTACGAGTACCGTGCCGTGGGGGATGCCGTAAATACCGCTACCAGGATCCAGGAACTCAACAAGAAGCTGGGCACGCGGATCCTGATTTCTCAATCCGCCATCGGGGATGCAGGCGGCGAGTACGTGCTGCGGGACCTGGGAGGATTTCTGTTGCGCGGCAAGAGCCAGGCGGTCCACGTGTATGAACTCTTCGACGAGCGGGCACGAGTCATGCCGTGGGTTGCGGACCTTTGCGCTCAATTTCAGTTCGGCTTCCAGGAACTGGGGAACGGCAATGTGGCGGCCGCGGAGTCCCGGTTTAGAACGATTCAAGTTGCATTCCCACAAGACGGGCCTACCGCCTTCTATCTGAGGAGCCTGCAAACCGGGCTGGAGAGACGGGACGGTGCATGGGTAGTCGATTGATTGCAGAGAATTTTCAATCACTCGCTGTGTCGTCCTGTTGACAGTTCTTTCCGAGACGCAGTCCTAACCTGAATTCGATTTCAGGCGGTACCGCGGCGCCGGCGCCTAATTGCACTGGCTGCCCTAAAGGACTAAGTTGAAACGGAAATCAACCAAAACTATGACGTCCGAGCTTCCCAATTCCGACAGGGTGGGCGGGAAGATGCGGGTGTGCAGGACAAGCCTGGTGTCCACGAGTTTAAGGGGGCTCTTGTGCTCGGGCTTTGTCCTGCTCGCGGGCAATGCATCGACCGTCGGCAATCAGGCGCTCGCACAGGATGCCGCGGCGAGTTGCACGCCAGCGATTGGTCGCGTGGTCTCTCTTCAGGGCAATGTAGAAGTTCAGCGCGAAGGTACGCCGAACTGGCTCAGGGTCAGCCGGCTCGATATCGCGATCTGCGCCGGCGATCGACTTCGCACAGCTGCATTCAGCCGGGCCGCCTTGTTCGTCCAGCCCGAAACGCTCATTCGGGTCGATGAGAACACGACAATCTCGCTGAACCAGACCACTGCCGAAGTGCTGGTCGAGTTCCATACGGACGAGGTCTCGCAGACCGCGCATGACGCGCAGTCCTGCGGTGCCGGCTATTTCATTACGCGTTTCCCCAGAAAATTCAAGGTCGCGACACCGCACATGAATGCGGCGGTCGAAGGTACCGAATTCATGGTCGAGTCGAGTTGCGAGGCGACGGCACTGACTGTGCTCGAAGGCCAAGTGCTCTCGCAATCGACGGCGACGCAGGAGTCGCGTTCCCTGACAGCAGGCCAACGACTTGAAACTGGACTTGCTACGGGATCGGCCTTCAGTACGGTGATCAGACCTGCGGACGCGGTGCAGTGGGTATTGCAATATCCGCCACTGAGCGACGCCACGGCTGAGCCCGAGATTCCGACTGATGCAGCTTGCAATGGCTTGCCTGAGACTTCGCGGCGGTTGTGCCTGACGGAACGTGCCGAAGTCCTGCTGCGACTCGGGCGTGTCGACGAGGCCCTGCAGGGCATCGACCAGGCGCTTGCCCTGGATGCAAGTGACGGCGATGCGAATGCACTTCGCACAATCATCCAGATCGGCAAGAACGACAAAGCGGCTGCACTGGAATCGGCTGGCAAGGCGACCGCCACCAATCCATCGAACTATCGTGGCTGGCTCGCCCTATCGTATGCACAACAGGCGTCGTTCGAGCTGCAGCGAGCACTTGAAAGCGCACAGAAGGCGGAGTCGCTAATAGCGAATAGTTCCCTGATGCATGCGCGAGTCGCGGAACTACTACTTGCGCTCGGTCATTTGACTGAAGCAGAAGCATCGGCGCATAAGGCAGTCAATACCAATTCCCGGGAAAGCAATGCACATACCGTACTGGGATTCATACATCTAGCAAAGATCGACACCGACGCGGCACGTGCAGCTTTTGGGACCGCCATCGATCGCGATTCATTCAATGCACTGCCAAGGCTCGGCCTGGGACTGGCGATGATCCGCGACGGACAGTTGGTCAAGGGCCGCGAGCAATTGGAAATTGCGGTCGCGCTCGACCCGGCGAATTCATTGCTTCGCAGTTATGCCGGCAAGGCCTATTACGAGGAAAACAGCCAGGAACGGGATGAACTGGCATCGACCCAGTTCGCAGCCGCAAAGGAACTGGATCCAAGTGATCCCACACCCTGGTTCTATGACTCTATCCTCAAGGAAAGCCAGACACGTCCGGTGGAAGCCCTGGAAGGTTTGGCTCGCTCAACTCAACTGAATGATGACAGAGCCGTATACAGGTCACGACAACTTCTGGACCAAGACCTCGCGGCTCGCGGTGCAAGTCAGGCCACGGTGTACAACGAGCTTGGCTTTCATCAACTCGGCTTGACTCAGGCGGCACGCTCCTTGTCCGTCGATCCCGCAAGCGGTTCAGCTCACCGATTTTTAGCGGACATCTATGCGACGCTTCCTCGCCACGATATCGCGCGCGCCAGCGAGTTATTGCAGGCACAATTGCGCCAGCCGCTGGGTGCGCCCCCTTTGCTTCCGCAGCTTGCGAACGACGTGTTGTTCAAGAACACATTCTTTGGTGTTGCAACTGTCGGCCTGAATGAATTCAATCCGCTTTTCATCCGGGATGGACTGGATTTTCAGTTCTTCGGGTTACTGGGTGATAACGATACATACGGGGATCAGGTCATCATGAGTGGTCTGCACGGGCCATTTTCATTCAGCTTGAGTCAGTTCGCCTCGGACACGGATGGTTTCAGAGATAACAATGACGACAAGCTGCGGCAGTACGACGGATTCGCCCAATGGCAACTTACGACAGGCACTAGCGCCCAGATCGAAGTCACGCATTCCACTCGTGATTCGGGCGATCTCCAGAGTGCTTTTGATCCGAATTTCTTCAGCGATGTCATTCGCAACGACGAAGAGACCGACACGCAGAGATTAGGACTACGCCAGGTCATCGATCCTCGGTCGGATCTCGTACTGTCAGTCATCCGGCAAGACCGGAAAGCGTCACTTGATGCACCTGACCCGGTCTTTCCCGCAACAATTCTGGACGACCAGGAAAGCTGGAAGGCTGAAGCGCAATACATGACGAGTCGGGGGGGGCTGGATGTGATTCTGGGCGCCAGCTACTTTGAAGGAGACAGCCGCGAAGAATTGATATTTCCGCCCGACTCATTCGTTACCACATTCAGTCCTCGCCACACCAATGCCTATGGCTATCTTCTGTTTCCTGCGCACGGCAAGCTGCCGCAGCTGCAGCTCGGCGTTTCTTATGACGATCTGAGTTCCGATGTTGGAGACCAGTCCGAAGTCAACCCCAAGATCGGACTGATCTGGAAAGTCGCGGAAACTGTGACCTTACGTGCGGCTGGTTTCCATGTCCTAAAACGCAGAATCAACTCGGATCAAGGGCTCGAACCGACACAACTTGCGGGCTTCAATCAGTTTTTCGACGATCGGAACGGCGCGGAATCCGAAGGCGGTGGATTGGCAGCGGACTTCAGAATCACGGCTGAAGTTTCCGCCGGTCTACAGATCGGACACAGGTCTACCCGTGTGCCTGCCTTCATCGATGGGGCGGTTGTATTCCGGCGGCAAAAGGAAGACGTTGCAAGGGGGTACTTGTATTGGTTGCCAAGCGAACGCGTTACCGTCTCGTTGGAACCGCAGTACCAGGACTTTGATCAAGGCGATACCTTTGACGAGATGGACCTGACAGAAGTCCCATTGGCACTTAAATTCATTTCCCAGTCCGGGCTGTGGATGGGAGTGTCCTTCACAGGAGTGGAACAAAGCGGCATTTTCAGTGGAGCGGGTGGAATAGCTGCTGCCGGTTCAAATAGCTTCCTGGTGGTCGATGCAGTCGTGGCCTATCGTCTGCCCGGCCGCAGGGGGACGATCAGCTTGCAGGGGAGGAATATCTTTGATGAAGAGTTTCAGTTCCAGGAAATCGATCAATCAGCAGCGCCACGTTACATCCCGGACTCGCAATTTCTGCTGAGGATATCGGTCAGTTTCTGATCTGAAACGAAGTCGATTCAAGTATGGGTAAAGCGACGTGAATATCAGTTGATCGGGATGCAACTAAAAGGAGAACGAAGTGAAGAATTCATTGAAGGCACGTGGAATGACACTGTTGGCTATTGGCCTTCTCATCGCTGGCTGCTCGCAAGATGCGCCCAAGGAACAGGCGAATGTGCCGGAAGAAAAACCGGTTGTGGCAAACAGGGGGGAATTCAGCAGTGGTTCTTGTAATGAAAATGAGCGCGTGGCGGTCGACAGCACGGCCATCTATGCGATCTACGTCGACGAAAGTGGGAATCCGGTGGGCCCAGGTCCACTAGGGTTTGCGGAAGACTTGACAGGCACGAGCAATAAAATGATGTGTCCGACTCCAGGCGAAGACCCGAGTGCTTGCCCCACGGGCTATTGCCAGCGACTGGTTTCGGGGAAGACCTATTGCTTGCGATGCTAATTGATGGCATTTATGAGAGCGTCTGAATCCACGTCTCGGCTTGACTTGGACATGCTGGAAATGGCGAGTTGCGTCCATTTGGAAGGTCGATGCCAGCGGCATGGCATATCGGGCGCTTCGTGAAACGATGAATAGAATAATTGGAGGAGGAGCGCATCTGCGCCAAGAGGTGCCGGGATACAGCCCCAGGGTCGTCGTGAAGTTTCGAGACCGCATTGGGCTCCCGTATGACGACCGCGTGGCCGACAATCTCGAAAGGCGGGAGATCGGCCCATGGCGGCGTCTCGCGGAACAATTCCCCGGTATTTCCATGCGCAGATTAGTCAGTGCGATCGAACCGGAGGAAATCCGACAATTGGTTGCCCGGGCGGTGCGACAGAATCCCAGCTATCGGCCGCCTGACTTCTTCAGCTATTTTGTTATCGACGTTCCTGTCGATGTGAATGTCGAGGGATTGGTTGAGGAGGTCTCAAGCTGGCAGTCCGTCGAGACAGCGTATTTCGATCCGCCAGGCGAAGATCCGCAATTGAACGCCAACGATCCACAATTGCGGAATCCCGGCCACCTCGATCCGGCGCCCATCGGCATCGACGCCAGGTTTGCGTGGACGCGTGCAGGCGGAAAGGGAGAAGCACAGCAGATTGTCGATATCGAGAAAGGTTGGACGCTCGATCATCAGGACATTGCCGCGCACGGAGCCACACTGATGTGCGGCGATAACCTGGCATCGTCACATCCGCATGGAACCAACGTACTCGGCGTGATGTGTGCCACGCATGAGAAAATCGGAGGTCTCGGAATCGCTCCTGAAGTCGCCACGGTGCAGGTCATGTCGCATCGTGGGATGTGCGGGGGGGCATTGCTTTCACTGCCCGATGCAATTGCCAAGGCGATCATCAACTTCCCGCCTTGCGGCGTACTTCTGCTCGAAGTACAAGAATCTGGGCTTCCGGCTGAAGCATTGCTTGGCAATTATGATTACATCCGTCTTGCGACGGAAGCAGGAATCATTGTCATCGAGCCGGCCGGAAATGGCGGAATGTTTGGTGTCGATCTCGACAAGTACGACGACGCAGGCAAGCGGATACTCAACCGAAAAGATATCAACTTCAGGGGAGATTCCGGCGCCATCATGGTTGCTGCCGCTACTTCGATGAATCCACACTCGCGGATGAAGTTCAGCAACTACGGAAACCGCGTCGATTGCTTTGCGTGGGGCGAAAATGTGTGTTGTGCGACTTCAACGACAGTCACCCCATTTTCCAAGAACGAATACCGTGGAGACTTCGGCGGAACCTCAAGTGCTTCGGCAATCATTGCCGGCGCCGCATTACTGGTGCAAGGCATGGCTGAGGAAAGTCTTGGGCGCAATAAGCGCAAGACGCCATTGCAGATGCGGGCACTTCTAAGCAATCCAGCGAATGGCACAGCGTCCGATGACCCCCTGAATTTCCCGATCGGCGTTATGCCGGATTTGCGTGCCATCAAAGATTCCGGAGCCATTGGCTAGGTACCGACCAACGTTGCTTTGGCTCGATGCAACCGGGTCCAATGCGTCACGCCCGTCTCCATATACGTCGCCGTTATTGCGTTGGTCTCATTGCGGCTTGCCGTGGCCTGAAGGACTCTGCTTTCTGTACCGTACTGGTCCGGTATAATTCCACGGGCCATGAGCCGTTCCCTGCGCGAGCTTTACGAGTCGAGCCCGTTCTCCAGCGCGCAGGCGCCTTACCTTGAAGACCAGTACCAACGCTATCTGACAGACCCGGCGAGTCTCACGCCGGAGTGGCGCGATTTCTTCAGTCAGTTCGGCCCGAGCGTGCGTCCCACAACTCGCCCCTTGGTCGCGCGGCTCCGCGACATCGGCACCTGCATCGAATGTCGCCAAGCCCGCGCCCGCGGCGCCGAGCGACCCCGGCGAAAAACAATCGGCCGTTTCCCGACTTATCCAGTTCTATGCGCACCGCGGCCACCTGATCGCGGACATCGATCCCCTTGGCCTGATGCAGCGGCCGACGCCGCGCGTGCTCGAGCCGGCCTACGTCGGCCTGACTGACGTCGACATGAACACCGAGTTTCACACCGGAAGCCGCACGGCGGGCGTCGAGAAGCAGATGACGCTGCGGGAAATCCTGAAGCAGCTCCGGCACATCTACACGGGTCGCATCGGCGTCGAGTTCGCGCACGTTTCGACCGGCGACGAGCGGCTCTGGTTGCAGGATCGTTTCCAGGACGGCCGGCTGCACGACCGATTCGACAACGAAGAACGCCTGAATCTGCTCTGGCAACTCACGGCCGCCGAGGGCCTCGAGCGCTACCTGCACACGCGCTACGTCGGGCAAAAGCGCTTCTCGCTGGAAGGCGGCGATGCGCTGATCCCGCTGCTCGACGACGTAGTGCAGCGCTGCGGTGCGAGCGGCGTCGAGGAAATCGTCATCGGGATGGCCCATCGCGGCCGGCTCAACGTACTTGTCAACGTGCTTGGCAAGTCGCCGGCGATGCTGTTTTCCGAGTTCGAGGGCAAGGTCGACCTCGACGAGCTGAAAGGCTCCGGAGACGTCAAGTACCACAAGGGCTTCTCGGCGGACCTGCGCACGGCTGGCGGCAACGTGCACGTCGTGCTGGCCTTCAATCCGTCTCATCTTGAAGTCGTGGACGCGGTCGTCGAAGGCTCGGTGCGCGCGCGCCAGGAGCAGCGCGGCGACGATTCCGGCGCGACCGTCGTGCCGGTGCTGATCCACGGCGATGCGGCGTTCGCGGGCCAAGGCGTCGTGATGGAAACGCTTCAGCTCT
The DNA here is from genome assembly GCA_963839885.1 of uncultured Gammaproteobacteria bacterium. Lineage (GTDB taxonomy): Bacteria > Pseudomonadota > Gammaproteobacteria > Steroidobacterales > Steroidobacteraceae > SCUD01. The sequence continues at coordinate 84,955 of CAWIWZ010000013.1, read as the reverse complement.
CGCAGGCGCGCGGGTTCTCGACCGGCGGCACGCTGCACGTCGTCGTCAACAACCAGGTCGGGTTCACGACCAGCGAACCCCGCGACGCGCGTTCCACGCTCTATTGCAGCGACGTCGCGAAGATGATCGAGGCGCCGATCTTCCACGTGAACGCGGACGATCCGGAAGCGGTCGTGTTCGTCGCGCGGCTCGCGCTCGAATACCGCATGAAGTTCCGGAAGGACGTCGTGGTCGACCTCGTCTGCTACCGCCGTCACGGCCACAACGAGGCGGACGAACCGGCCGCGACCCAGCCACTGATGTACCAGGCGATCCGCAAGCACGCGACCGCGCGTCAGATCTACGGCGAGCGCCTCGAACAGGACAGCCTGCTCGGCGAAGGCCAGGCGGCGCAGATGGTCGAGGACTATCGTCGCGGCCTCGACGAAGGCCGCCCGCAGGCTCGCGCCTTCGCGGGTACGACCGGCAACCGCCATACCGTCGACTGGAGCCGCCACCTGAATGGCGACTGGTCGGAAAAGCCCGACACAGGGGTCACGCGCGAGCGCCTGGCGTCGCTTGCGGAACAACTCACCACGCTGCCCGCAGATTTCACGCTGCACCCGCGCGTCGCCCGCATCATCGACGACCGCCGGCGCATGTACGCCGACGAGCTGCCGCTCGACTGGGGCGGGGCCGAAACCATGGCCTACGCGACTCTGCTGACCGACGGCTTCGACGTGCGGCTGACAGGCCAGGACACGGCGCGCGGCACTTTCTTTCACCGGCACTCCGTGCTGCACGACCAGGCGAGCGGTCGCACGCTGGTGCCGCTGGAGCTCATCGCGAAAGGCCATGCGCGGTTTCGCGTGATCGACTCGACCCTGTCGGAGGAAGCCGTACTCGGATTCGAGTACGGCTACTCGACGGCCGACCCCAATACACTCGTGATCTGGGAGGGGCAGTTCGGCGACTTCGTCAACGGCGGACAGGTGATCATTGACCAGTTCATCTCCTCCGGCGAAGCCAAATGGGGGCGTGTATCCGGGCTCACGCTGTTCCTGCCACACGGGTACGAAGGGCAGGGGCCGGAGCACAGTTCCGCGCGCCCGGAGCGTTTCCTGCAACTCTCGGCCGAACTTAACGGCCAGGTCTGCGTTCCTTCGACGCCGGCGCAGATGTTTCATATGCTGCGGCGGCAGATGCTGCGGGCGCTCCGCAAGCCGCTCGTGGTCATGACGCCCAAGAGCCTGCTGCGCCACAAACGATCGACGTCCTCGATGGCCGAGCTGTCGGTAGGCGAATTCCAAACCGTCATCGACGATCCTGCGGCGCCCCAGGCGGCCGGCGTGGGGCGGATCGTGTTCTGCAGCGGCAAGGTCTACTACGACCTGCTGGAGCGGCGCGAGGCGGATGCGATGACGGATGTCGCGCTGGTGCGCGTCGAGCAGCTCTACCCGTTCCCGGCGGAGGAGTACCAGGCCATCATCGACCGCTACGAGAATGCGCGGCAGATCGTCTGGTGCCAGGAAGAGCCGCAGAATCAGGGCGCCTGGTACCAGATCCGCCATCGTCTGCAGGCCGCGCTCGGCCAGGATCACAGGCTGCTGTATGCAGGCCGCGAGGGTGCAGCCGCACCGGCGACCGGTATCCATGCGCTGCACCTGCGCGAGCAGGAAGCGCTCGTGGCGGCGGCCCTGCATGCGGCAGAATCCGAGGAATCCCATCGCGCGACGCATAGACTGACGGCCGCGTCCACCAGGAAGAGTTCATGACCACCGAAGTTCGCGTGCCGCAGCTGCCGGAATCCGTCGCCGACGCGACACTGGTGACCTGGCACAAACAGCCGGGCGACGCGGTCGCGCGCGACGAGAACCTGGCCGATCTCGAGACCGACAAGGTTGTGCTCGAAGTGCCGGCGCCGGTCGGCGGTGTCATCAAGTCCCTCGACAAGGCCGCTGGGACCACGGTGACGAGCGGCGAGCTGCTCGCGATCATCGACGAGCAGGCTGCGGCGGGAGCGGCGCCGGCGAGGCCCGCGCCTAAGGCTGAAACGAAGCGCGCGCCGGAGCCAAAGAAGGCGGTTCCCGCGTCTGCTGCGCCTGCTGCGTCCGCTGTGCCGAAGGAAGAAACGGGCGGCAAGCTGTCGCCCGCAGCGCGGCGCATGGTCGAGGAGAATCGCCTGTCGGCAGGCGACATCGCCGGCAGCGGACGCGACGGTCGAATAACTAAGACCGACGTCGCACACCACCTCGAAGCCGGTCCGGCGGCGCCGCCGGCTTCCACGACTCGCCATGACCAGCGCGTGCCGATGTCACGCCTGCGCGCGCGCATCGCGCAGCGCCTCGTCGAAGCACAAACCACTCAGGCGCTGCTGACGACGTTCAACGAGATCGACATGCAGGCGCTGATGGGCTTGCGCAGCAAGTACAGGGAGCCCTTCGAGCAGCGCCACGGCGTGCGGCTCGGTTTCATGTCGTTCTTTGTCAAGGCTTGCGTCGAGGCGTTGCATCGCTTTCCGGTCGTTAACGCATCGGTCGAGGGCAGCGACATCGTCTATCACGAGTATTACGACATCGGCGTCGCGGTCTCGACTGATCGCGGGCTGATCGTGCCGGTGATGCGCGATGCCGACCGCATGGGTTTCGCGGATATCGAGAAAGCGGTCACGGGCTTTGCCGAGCGTGCTCGGCATGGCACGATTACGATCGAGGAACTGACCGGCGGTACGTTCTCGGTCACGAATGGCGGCGTGTTCGGATCGCTGCTGTCGACGCCGATCGTCAATGCGCCGCAAAGCGCGATCCTCGGCATGCACAAGATCCAGCAGCGCCCGGTCGCCGTCGGCGACCAGGTCGTGGTGCGGCCGATGATGTACGTCGCGCTGACGTACGATCATCGGATTATCGACGGCCGCGAGGCCGTGCAGTTCCTGGTCGCGGTCAAGGAGGCGCTCGAGGATCCGGCGCGCCTGCTGCTGCAGGTCTGAGCGAGCGAGGCATCATGAGCGACAGCTACGACGTCATCGTCATCGGCGGCGGCCCCGCCGGTTATCCGGCCGCGATCCGCGCGGGCCAGAACAAGCTGTCGGTCGCCTGCATCGATGAATGGAAGAATCGCGATGGCAGTTCCGCGTTTGGCGGCACTTGCCTGAACGCCGGTTGCATCCCGTCGAAGGCGCTGCTCGAGTCGACGGAGCTATACCACCGCGCGCAGCACGAGTTTGCCGCGCACGGGGTTGGCATCGACGGTCTGCGTTTCGACGTGTCGGCGATGCAGAAACGCAAGGGCGGAATCGTCCGGCAGATGACCCAGGGCATTCTGACGCTGTTCAAGGGCGCGGGCGTCACGCCGCTGACCGGGCACGGGCGGCTGCTCGCCGGCCGGAAAGTGGAGTTCACGGGCCACGATGGCGCGAAGCGCACGCTGCAGGCGAAGCATGTCGTGCTCGCGTCCGGTTCCGAGCCGATGGCGCTGCGCGGAATCACGTTCGATGGCGATCGCATCGTGGATTCCTGGGGAGCGCTGGAGTTGACGGAGGTGCCAAAGCGGCTGTGCGTGATCGGTGCGGGTGTCATCGGTCTCGAGCTTGGCAGCGTCTGGCGCCGCCTGGGGTCCGAGACCGTGATGCTGGAGGCGCTCGAGCAGTTCCTGCCGATGGCGGACGGACAATTGGCGAAGGAAGCGGCGCGCCACTTCAAGAAGCTGGGCATCGACATCCGCCTCGGCGCCAAAGTCAGCTCGGCGACCGTCAAGAGCGACGGTGTGCACGTCGGCTACACGGACGCGAAGGGTGCGCAGACACTGGTCGTCGACCGGGTCATCGTCGCGATCGGCCGGCGGCCGTTCACGAAAAACCTGCTGGGCGACGACACCGGTGTCGCGCTCGACGAGCGCGGCTTCATCGTCGTGGATGATCATTGTCGCACGGGCGCAGCCGATGTCTGGGCCGTCGGCGATTGCGTGCGCGGGCCGATGCTGGCGCACAAGGGCAAGGAGGAGGGCGTTGCGGTCGCCGATCGCATCGCGGGTCTCTACGGCGACGTCAATTACAAGGTCATCCCCTCCGTGATCTATACCGCGCCCGAGATCGCCTGGGTCGGCCAGACCGAGGAACAGGCGAAGGCGGCCGGGCGTAGCACGAAGGCTGGCAGTTTTCCGTTCGCGGCGAGCGGCCGGGCCAAGGCGATGGAGGCAGGCGCGGGCTTTTGCAAGGTAGTCGCCGACGCAGCCACCGACGAGATCCTCGGCATCCACATCATCGGGCCGATGGCGGGCGAGCTGGTCGCCGAGGCTGTGCTCGCGATGGAATATTCGGCCAGTAGCGAGGATCTGCAGCGCACGATCCACGCGCATCCAACGCTGTCGGAAGCGTTGCACGAAGCGGCGCTCGCCGTCGACAAGCGCGCCATCGACATCCCGAACCGCTAAAGGGGACGCACCCCTTTAGACGCGGCGGCGGGCGCTGATTACGCCGGGAAGGGCTGACAGGCGTGCGAGCAGGTGCGTCAGTTCATCGAGTCCGGTCACCGCGATCCGGAGCGACAGGTCAGCGCTGCCCTGCGCCGCGTCGCCATGCGACGCGAGCTGCTCGATGTTGATTTTTTCCTCCGCGACCAGCGTCGTCACGTCGCGCAGCAGGCCGCGCCGATCCATGGCATGCAGCAGGATCTCGACCGGAAACCGGCGCCCTGCGGCCTTGCCCCAATCGACCTGCAGGAGGCGTTCCGGCGCGCGAGCAGCGAGCCGCGCCAGGTTGCGGCAATTGCTGCGGTGCAGCGTTACCCCGCGGCCGACCGTCACGTAACCCGTGATCGCCTCCGGCGGCACCGGATTGCAGCACCGCGCATGCGTCGACAACAGGTCGCCTATACCCTCGACCTGCACCGCGGCCCCGGTCTGCCCGCGCCGCGGGCCAATGCGGGGCAGTTCCGCTGCCGGCGCGGCCGATGCGTGGCTGCGCAGGCGACGTTGCATGGCGGCCGAGACCTGGGCGACGGACAAGTCGCCCGAACCGAGGGCGAGGTATAGCGCATCGGCGCCGGTCACTCCGAATTCGCCGATGAGTTCCGAAACGATTGCCTGGCCCGCCCCGAGCCGCGACAGTTCCCGCTCGAACATTTCACGGCCCTCCTGCTGGTTCTGGCCGGCGTCGCGCTTCTTGAACCAGGCGCGCACCTTCGCGCGGCTGCGAGGCGACGCGAGAAAACCTTCCTGTTCGATCAACCAGTCGCGGCTAGGCCGCGCCTCCTTGCCGCCGATGATCTCGACGACTTCGCCGTTCGCGAGCCGATGATCGAGCGGAACGATCCGTCCGTTGACTCGCGCGCCGCGGCAGCGATGCCCGAGATCGGTATGCACGTGATAGGCAAAATCGATCGGCGTCGCGCCAGCCGGCAGGTCAATGACTTCGCCCTTCGGCGTCAGCGCGTAAACGCGGTCGTCGAACAGGTCCGCGCGCACGCGGCTCAGGAAATCGCTGTCACTCTCCGTTTCCGCGGCGGGCGCAAGCAGTTCCCGCAGCCAATCGATCTTGCGGTCGTAAGCGGCATCCCGCGCCGCGCCTTCCTTGTAGCGCCAGTGCGCGGCGACGCCAAGCTCGGCGTGATCGTCCATTTCGCGCGTGCGGATCTGGATCTCGAGCGGCACGGCCGACGGGCCGATCACCGCGGTATGCAACGAACGGTAGAGATTATCCTTCGGTGTCGCGATGTAATCGTCGAACTCGCCCGGGATGTAATGCCAGAGACCGTGGACCACGCCCAGTGCCGCATAGCAGTCCGCGATGGAGCCGGCAATGATGCGCACGGCCCGCACGTCGAACACCTGTTCGAATGCGAGGTTCTTACGGTTCATCTTCCGCCAGATGCTGTAGATGTGCTTCGGGCGCCCCACCACCTCCGCGGCCACTCCGGCGCGGCCGAGTTCCTGGCGGATCATCCGCGATGACGGTCGCAATGTGATTCTCGCGATCGACACGCGATTCGTTGAGCCAGCCCGCGATGCGCCGGTACTCGGCGGGCTCGAGGTAGCGGAATGCGAGATCCTCCAGTTCCCACTTCAACTGCCAGATGCCGAGCCGGTTCGCGAGCGGCGCGTAGACCTCGCGTGTTTCCCACGCGAGGTGCATGCGCTCGCCTTCTTCGAGTTCGCGCGCGTGCCGCATGCGCCGCAGCTGGTCGGCGAGACGCACGAGAACGAGACGCGGATCGGTGACGACGGCGAGCAGCATGCGGCGCAGCGCATCCGCCTGGCCCGCAGACAGCGCACGATCGGGCGACCAGTGCGCGCCGGTGCGGAATTCTCCCAATTGCCCGAGCTGCATGGCGAACGCCACGACCGGTACGCCAAACGCCGCAGTCGCGGCGGGCTGTGTGAGCAACCCGGCCGCCAGCAGCGGCTGCAGCAGAGCACCGGCGACGATCTCACGCTCGGCATCGAGCGCAGCCACGATCTCGGCGGTTTCCGATCCCTGCAGCGCGGCGGTATCCCACGCAGGCGTGTCCGTCGCAAGCGTGGCGAGCAGGGTGCGTAAATCGGCCAGCACGCGCCGCGCTGGCCGCAGCCGCGGAGGTCGTCGTCTTCATGGCGAGCCGTTATCATAACTCCCATGGTTCGCATCCTCGGCCTCGACCCTGGTTCGAGGGTTACCGGCTATGGCGTGGTCGATGCCGGAAAATCCGGTCTCCGCTATGTTGCGAGCGGCTGCATACGCGTCGGCAATGGCGCGATGGCGGGCCGACTGCTGCAAATCAACCGCCACGTCACCGAACTGGTCGACACGTATGGACCCGGCGAGGTGGCAATCGAGCGCGTGTTCATGCACCGCAATCCGGACAGCGCGCTGAAGCTCGGGCAGGCGCGCGGCGCGGCGCTCTGTGGTGCATGCCATGGCGGCGCAGAGGTATTCGAATACGCCGCCCGCGCGATCAAGCAGTCGGTGACCGGCACCGGCGCGGCGGAGAAGAGGCAGGTGCAGCACATGATCAAGGCGTTGCTGGCATTGCAGGGGCGCCTCGCGTCGGATGCGGCGGATGCACTGGCGATCGCCATCTGTCACGCGCATCACCGGGGCGCTGCGCCGGTGATCGGCCACCTGCGCGGGCGGCTGATCCGCAAGGCGCCTCCGGCGCTGATCGTGGAGGTCGGCGGCGTCGGCTACGAACTCGAGGCGCCGATGTCGACCTTCTACAGCCTGCCGGAAGTCGGCAGCGAGGTCGGGCTTCATACGCACCTGGTCGTCCGCGACGACGCACACCTCCTGTACGGTTTCGCAACCGAGGATGAGCGCCGCCTGTTCCGGGACCTGCTGCGCGTCACCGGCATCGGCCCGAAGATCGGCCTCGCGTTGCTGTCCGGCATCGATGTCGACACCTTTCTGCTGTGCGTCGAAGCACAGGATGTCGATGCGCTGACCCGGATTCCCGGGATAGGACGGAAGACCGCCGAGCGCCTGCTGATCGAGATGCGCGACCGCATCCGCGCCACGGGCCAAATGCCATCGGCCGTGAACCGGCTGCATCCCGCGGCAGGCGCACAGGCCGAAGCGTATGCAGCACTGGTCGCGCTGGGTTACCGGCCGGGCGAGGTCACGCGGCTCTTGAAGTCGGTGGACTACGAGGGGGCCGACACCGAGGAACTGATCCGGCGCGCGCTGCAGGCAGCAGCAAGGTAGGATCGGCGGATGATCGAGCAGGACCGGGTCACGACGGCGACCGCAACGCGCGAGGACGAAGTCCTGGCGCAGACCGTGCGCCCGAAACGCCTCGACGACTATATCGGCCAGGCTGCGGTCAAGCAGCAGATGGGCATTTTCATCGAAGCCGCCCGCCGCCGCGGCGAGGCGCTCGACCACGTCCTGATTTTCGGTCCGCCCGGCCTCGGCAAGACGACGCTGGCCCATATCGTCGCGCACGAGCTCGGCGTCGGACTGCGCCAGACCTCCGGTCCGGTGCTCGAACGGCCGGGCGACCTCGCGGCGATCCTGACCAACCTGCAGCCGCGCGACGTCCTGTTCGTCGACGAGATTCACCGCCTGAGCCCGATCGTGGAGGAGATCCTTTATCCGGCAATGGAGGATTACCAGCTTGACATCCTGATCGGCGAGGGTCCGGCCGCTCGCTCAATCAAGCTCGATCTGCCGCCTTTCACGCTGGTCGGCGCCACGACGCGAGCGGGACTCCTGACTTCTCCGCTGCGCGACCGGTTCGGCATCGTGCAACGGCTCGATTACTACACTGAAGAGGAGATCCGGCGGATCGTCGTGCGCACGGCCGGAATCTTCGATCTCGAAATCGACGCGCCGGGAGCGATCGCGCTCTCGGAGCGCTCGCGCGGCACGCCGCGCATCGCCAACCGGCTGCTGCGGCGCGTGCGCGACTATGCGGAGGTGCGGGCGGCCGGTCAGATTGACGCGGCGGTCGCGACCAGCGCGCTCGATATGCTCGAGGTCGACCGCGAGGGATTCGACCTGCTCGACCGGCGGCTGCTGATGACGATCATCGAGAAGTTTGACGGCGGTCCGGTTGGCATCGACAGCCTGGCCGCAACGCTCGGCGAGGAGCGCGATACCCTCGAGGACGTGGTCGAGCCCTACCTGATCCAGCAGGGCTTCCTCGTTCGCTCCGCGCGCGGCCGAATCGCGACCAAAAGCGCCTGGCGGCATTTCGGGCTCGAGCCGCCGGCCGACACGTCTGGAAGCAGCCTGCCGTTGTTCCGGGGCTAGCGCGAGCGATGCAGCCATTCACGATCCCGGTGCGGATTTACTGGGAAGATACGGATGCCGGCGGCATCGTCTATTACGCCAACTATCTGCGCTTTCTCGAGCGAGCGCGCACGGACTGGCTAGTTCGCTCGGCATCGACCAGGCCGCGCTGCTTCGAGACGAACGCCTTCAGTTCGCGGTGGTCGAAGCGCACGTCCATTACCATCGGCCCGCGCGCTATGGCGACCAGTTGCGGGTGTCCGTCCTGCTCGACAAATGCCGCGGCGCTTCGGTCGTCATGCGCCAGGAAGTGCGCCGCGACACGATGGACGGAGAATTGCTGGTCAGCGCGACCATCCGCGCTGCCTGCCTCGATTCGGTCGACTTGCGGCCGCGTCCGCTGCCGTCGGCACTCGCCGCATTAACGTGAGGAAATGCCGTTGAACGAATCGCATTCGATTTTGCAATTGATCCTGCAGGCGGGGCCCGTCGTGCAGGTCATCATTGGTCTACTGCTCGCCGCGTCGCTCATGTCCTGGACCATTATCTTCCGCAAGCGCCGCCTGCTGCGGATGGCGATCGGCGAGGCCAATCGTTTCGAGAGCGTATTCTGGTCCGGCGGCGATCTCGGCAAGCTATATCGCTCGATCGAGACCCGCGGCAAGCCATCGGTCGGCATGGAAAGCATCTTCGAGGCCGGATTCGGCGAATTCTCGCGTCTGCGCGGACAGTCCGGCGGTTCGCCGGCGGAACTGCTCGAGGGCGTGCGCCGCACGATGCGCGTCGCGCAGCTGCGTGAAATTGACCGGCTCGAGGAGAGCCTGGCGACGCTTGCGACGATCGGATCGACCAGTCCTTATGTCGGCTTGTTCGGCACGGTCTGGGGCATCATGGGCGCATTCCAGGGTCTCGGGAACGTGCAGCAGGCAACGCTCGCGATGGTCGCGCCCGGTATTGCGGAAGCGCTGATTGCAACCGCGGCTGGCCTCTTCGCGGCGATTCCGGCGGTCGTCGCGTACAACCGCTATGCCGACAAGGTGAACCGCCTCGAGATGCGCTACGACGCGTTCATGGACGAGTTCTCGACCCTGTTGCAACGCCACGCGTCTCCGCGGAGCGCCTGACATGGCCATTGGCAAACGCCGCCGCCAGCTGATGGGAGAGATCAACGTCGTTCCATACATCGACGTCATGCTGGTGCTCCTGATCATCTTCATGATCACGGCGCCGTTGCTGACGCAGGGCGTGCAGGTCGAGTTGCCGGACGCCGACGCGCAACCGCTCGACCCGGCGCTGCTGCGGGACCGCGAGCCGCTGGTGCTGTCGGTGGATCGCGACGGCCGGTACTTCCTCAATATCGGCGGCGACGAGGAAGCTCCGATCGACGAGGCCGAAGTCGCGCGGCGCGCGGGCGCCGTTCTTTCACGAGACGCCGAAACGCCGGTGCTCGTCAAGGCCGACGAGCGTGTTCCCTATGGCAGCGTGGTGCGCGGCATGGTGCTGTTGCAGCAGGCGGGCGCGAAAAAGATCGGGTTCCTGACCGACCCGAAGGCCGTTCGCGCACTCGAGGAACTCGAGCGGCGCCGATGAGCACGACGGCGCGGCCGGGCATCGCGCCCATTGGATGGTCGATCGCGCTGCACGCGATCATCGCCGGCCTGCTGTACCTGGGTCTCAGCGTGCCGCTCCAGGAGCAGCAGCCGATGCCCCTGCCGATCGATGCGGTGGTCGTCGATCAGTCGGTGATTCAGGCCGCGAGCAATCAGCGGCGCGATATCGAGCAGCGGGAAGCCGAGGAGCAAAGGCGCGAGCAGGCCGTCGCCGAGGAGGCCGAGCGCGAACGGCAGGAAGTCGAGCGGCGGGCCGCTGAAGAAGTGCGGCAGCGGCAGGAGGAGGCGGCGGCGGAACAGAAGGTGCGGGCAGAGGCCGAGGCCAAGCGCAAGGCGGAAGCCGAGGCGAAGCGGCGCGCGGAACAGCAGGCCCAGGCAAAGGCCGCGGCACAGAAGAAGCGCGCTGCCGAAGAGGCGCGGCTGCGCGATCAGCGCGAGTCGGATCTGAAGGCACTGCTGGCCGAGGAAGATCAGCGAACTGGCCCGGCATTTCAGGGTCTGAAGGCAAGCTACATCCGCGCGATACAGGCGCATGTTGAACAGCGCTGGTTTGAGCCGCCGGGCATGGCGTCCGGCATGAGCTGTACGGTGTTTGTCACGCAGATTCCGGGCGGCGAGGTGGTCGGCACGCGTTTCGGCGCCTGCAATGGCGGCGCCGCGGTCCGGCAATCGATCGAGACGGCCGTCCGCAACGCCTCGCCGTTGCCGGCGCCGCCGGAGCCCGCGTTGTTCGCCCGCGAGGTTGAACTGGTTTTTACGCCGAAGGAGACGAGCCGTTGACGACCATTCGCCTGATGATCATCGTAATCGCAGCCGCCGTGATGGCGCCCCGTTCGGAGGCCCAACTGACGGTGCAGATCCTGCGCGGCATGGCGGAATCCGTGCCGATCGCCATCGTCCCGCTCGCCTGGGACTCGCCGCAGCCGGCGCCCTGGGACGTCGCCCAGACCGTGCACGCGGATCTCGAGCGCAGCGGCCGCTTCCGCCCGCTGCCGCGCGGGCAGATGCTCGAAAAGCCGCATGCCGCGGCGGAGGTCGACCCGGCCGACTGGCGCATGCTGAAGGTGGACTATGTGCTAGTCGGCAGGCTGTCGCCGCTGCCCGACGGGCGGTTCGAGGTGCGTTACGAGCTCGTGTCGGTCGCCAATGGTGAACGGCTGCTCGGCATGGCGCTGCCTGCCGACCGTAATGCGCTGAAGCGCGCGAGCCATCGCATCTCGGATGCGATCTACGAGCGCATCCTCGGCGTGCGCGGCGCGTTTTCGACGCGAATCGCCTATGTCGCCGTCGACGGGCCGAAAACTGCCCGCAGCTATCGCCTGATCGTGACGGATGCCGACGGCGCCAATGAACGCGTCGTGTTCGCGTCGCCGCAGCCGATCCTGTCGCCGGCCTGGTCGCCCGACGGGCTTTCGCTCGCCTATGTGTCGTTCCACAGCAGCTCTGCCGGCGATCTACGTGCAGACTCTGCGCACTGGCGAGCAGGTGCGTGTGTCGGCCAAGTCCGGTATCAACAGCGCGCCGAGCTATTCACCCGACGGTACCCAGCTTGCGATCGCGCTGTCGCGCCGGGACGGAAATGTCGACATCTATCTGCTGACGCTCGCGACCCAGGCGCTGCTGCGCCTGACCGACGATGCCGCGATCGACACGGAACCGGTCTGGGCGCCGGATGGCCGCTCCGTGTATTTCACGTCGGACCGGGCCGGGGCGCCGCAGGTCTATCGCCAGGGCGTGGGGTCCGGCGAACGCGCACAACGCATCACCTTCGATGGCACCTACAATGCGCGCCCGCGCGTTTCGCCGGATGGACGCGAACTCGCGCTCGTCACGATTGACCGTGATGCCTACCGGATCGCGGCCGTGGACATCGCGCGCGGCGGCCTGCGCGTTCTGACGTCGGGCCAGCACGACGAATCGCCCTCGTACGCACCTAATGGCGCCGACATCATCTATGCCTCGCGGGAAGGCGCGCGCGCCGTGCTCGCCATCGTTTCGAGCGATGGTCGTATCCAGCAGCGGCTTGCCGCGAGCGCGGGTGAAGTGCGGGAGCCCGCGTGGTCGCCCTACCTGCAGTGAAAGGGCGTGGCGGGCAGCGGTCCCTTGTGTTAGTAAGGTCCCGGTCCCGCCAGGCGAAAAACCGAACCAAGGAGATCGAGCGATGCGATTGTTGCCTGTTCTGCTGATCGTGACCCTGAGCCTGGGCCTCGGCGGATGCCCGAAGAAACCGACCACGGTGCCCGAAGCGGGCGCCGACACCTCGTCGTCGCAGGACGGCAGCACTGGCGAGACCACCGACGGACAGGTGGGACAGGGCCAGGGCCTGCCCGGCGCCGGTGGCATCGGCGCGGAAGGCGCGGCACCCACGGGCGTCGCGAACGTCATCTACTTCGAACTGGACCAGAGCGACATCCGGCCCGAGTTTGCCGCGCTGATCACCTCGCATGCCCGCCATCTCGCGTCGCACGGCTCGACGAAGGTGCGCCTCGAAGGTCACACGGACGAACGCGGTTCGCGCGAATACAACATCGCGCTGGCTGAACGGCGTGCCCAGTCCGTTCGCCGCGCATTGATGCTGCAGGGCGCGACCGACGGGCAGCTCACGACGGTCAGCTATGGCGAGGAACGGCCGGCGGCAGAGGGTGCGGACGAGTCCGCCTACGAGAAGAATCGCCGCGTCGAGATCATCTACGGTCGCTGACGCCATGCGCAACCGCCATGGATCATCGGTGCGGCTGCGATCGCGGTCCTGTCCGCCGGCGGCGCCGCCGCGCAATCCAAGGGCGAGCGCATCGAGACGCTCGAGGGCCGGATGGCCGCAGTCGAGCGCCAGCTCGAGAACCAGGGCCTGCTCGAAATGTCGCGTCAGATCGAAGCGCAGGAGGCCGAAATCCGACGGCTGCGCGGCGAGATCGAGCGGCTGGAGCATGAAGTCGAACGCGCACGCGCGCAGCAGAAGGACCAGTACGTCGACCTGGACACGCGGATGAAAGCCGCGGAAACCTCGCTCGCGGCGCCCCAGGCCGTGGGCCTTCCGGCGGGACCGGATGCGGACTATCAGGCGGCCATCAACTTGCTGAAGGAAGGCCAGTACGACGCGGCCGCCGCGGGTCTGCGCGATTTCCTGGCCCGCTACAAGGATCATGAGCTCGCGTCGAATGCCATGTATTGGCTCGGCGAGGCGCACTACGTCCGCCGAGACTATCCGGCGGCGCTCGCCGCATTCGAAGGCATGCTCCAGGACTACCCGGAGGCGCGAAAGGCGCCCGACGCGTTGTTAAAGGCCGGCTATTGCCAGCATGAATTGAAGCGCTACGATCAGGCGCGCGCGACGCTCGCGCGCGTGGCGCGAGATTATCCCGGCACGCCCGCCGCGGCCGAAGCGGCGGCGCGACTCGAACGCCTGGCCGCGGAAGGCCGCTAGGAGGGACGATGGCCGTCGCTGCCGACGCCGTGCCCGCCGCGGCGCGGCTCAGGATCACGGAGACGTTCCATTCCCTGCAGGGCGAAGCCGACGCCGTCGGCTGGCCCACTTTCTTCGTGCGGCTGACCGGCTGTCCCTTGCGTTGCCACTACTGCGACACGACTTACGCCTTCCAGGGCGGCGAGTGGCGTACGGTCGGCATGCTGGTGGAGCAGGCGCGCGCTTCGGGCGCCCGTCATGTCTGCGTCACCGGCGGCGAGCCACTCGCGCAGAAGAACTGCCTCGTGCTGCTCGCGGCGCTCTGCAACGAAGGCTTCGCCGTATCGCTCGAAACAAGCGGCGCCATCGATGCCAGTCCGGTCGATCCGCGCGTCGCGCGCGTCATCGATATCAAAACGCCGGCGTCAGGCGAATCGCACCGCAATCTCGATCCCACCATTCACGGATTGCGGCTGGGCGACCAGTTGAAATTCGTCATCTGCGATCGCGCGGACTACGAATGGAGCCGCGACCTGCTGAGGGCACGGCGCCTCGATGCCTTGTGCCCGGTGCTCTTTTCGCCGAGCCACGAGCAGCTGCCGCCGGGACAACTCGCCGACTGGATACTCGCGGATCGGCTGCCCGTGAGATTCCAGATCCAGCTCCACAAGTACCTGTGGGGTAATACGCCTGGGCGCTGAAAAGGCAACGGCTTCCGCCGGCCCCAGCGGTCGTGCTTGTGTCCGGCGGGCTGGACTCGGCGACCGTGCTTGCCATTGCGCGCGAACGAGGGCATCGCTGTCTCGCGCTGTCGTTCGATTATGGGCAGCGCCATCGCGCGGAACTCGATGCCGCACGGCGCATTGCGCGGGCGCTGGACGCCGCGGAACATCGCGTGCTTTCCCTGCCGATCGGAGAGTTCGGTCAGTCTGCGCTGACCGATCCGTCGATCGCGGTGCCGGAGCCGGCGAGGCGCCGGGATTCCGGTCACCTACGTGCCCGCGCGCAATACGGTGTTCCTGGCCTGTGCGCTCGCCTACGCCGAAGTCGCCGGCGCGACCGACATTTATATCGGTGTCAACGCGATCGATTACTCCGGTTATCCGGACTGCCGGCCGGAGTTCATCGCGGCATTCGAGGCCATGGCGAATCTGGCGACCAAAGCCGCCATCGAAGGGCAGCCGATGCGCATCCATGCGCCCTTGATCAAGCTATCGAAGGCGGACATCATCCGGCGCGGCATTGCGCTGGGCATCGACTACGCTATGACAGTTTCCTGTTATCAGCCGGATGAGACCGGCGCCGCCTGCGGACGCTGCGATGCCTGCCGGCTCCGCCGCGAAGGCTTCACGCTGGCCGCCATTGCGGACCCCACGCGCTACAGATGAAGGCGGCAAGGCGCTCGGGTATGATTCGCGCCCTCTGATGGGCCGTTAGCTCAGTGGTAGAGCATCTGGCTTTTAACCAGTTGGTCGGTGGTTCGATCCCACCACGGCCCACCAAACAAGTCCTAACCTGACGCTGAATGGCGAAGCAAGTCGTCAGGGCACCAGGCGACCGCGGACAATTACGCGACGCTGTGTGGAGCCTTGAAAGCATATCTGCTCATCTGCGACTAGCACGCAAACGAACAGTGACACGTCGGCAACGGCAGGTCCACGCTTGAAACCAGCATCCGAGAAAGGTGACAAGCGAGCGGTATGAGTTCGCTCCACTCCGTCGCACACGACTGATCCATCGATGCCGCCCTCGGCCTCCGCGCCGGTCGTTGCCTGAAAGGCGCCGGCGACAGCCTCTTGGAATTCTTCGACACCCTCAAATGGGCCGCAGACGATGCGGATCGTGATAACGGCCGCCCCGGGTTCGCTCAAGCGCGCGTGTTTTTCGATCTCAAGCGAGATACCCGCTTGAGGATGTGCCTGCGGGGCGTAGGTGAACACGTATAGAGCAGCAATCAGTGCAAACGCGAGCTTCGCTCTCATCTCAGGCCCCCTTACTGATTTCTCCGTAGGAGTGGCGGCCCGAATCGTCGTTTCCGCGAACGCTGTTACGGCTCGGCGGTATCCAGACGTCTACGCCCAGTGAACGGCGATGTCAACGGAAGTCGCGGGAATTCCGCCGATCGTCGGGTAGTCGGATGCGGCAGTAACCACGCAGCCGTCGCGCGGCAAAGCAGGAACCGCATTGTGGTCAGGCCAGTAGCTTTGCTAGCGGCGCGCTCCAGTTCATGCCGCGCAGTCATGCTGCAACGCGACGCCGGTGGTTGCCGCGATCGTCCCCGACTATAGTTTGTCGATGTCAGCGACGCCGGCCGCTTCCGTATTTCGCGTCATCGAGCGCAAGGGACCATTTTCCAGGCTCGTGCTGCGCCAGGATGCGAACGATGGCGCAAGGCTCATCGTGATTTCCGGATTTTGCGGAGCCGCCGTACCGGAACGCGTCACGCGGCCGGAACTGGCGCCAGGCGACGGCGCGGCGATGCCGGCAATGCGCTGGCGGCTGATCTGCGCCGAAGGCGTATTTGACTTTCAGGCCAGGGCCATCGACTACCTCGATGTGCGTCCAGCCCTCTACGGACCGATGCACGCGCGTTTCGAACTGTCGGCTGTAGACCGCTTCGCCGTGCGCGTGCTGCTCCGGATGCTCCGGTTTCCCGGCGGCGCGCGCGTCCTGCGCTGGTGGCAATCGCTGCGCTGATGTCCTACCGCTTCGCAACGGCATTTGCGCCCGCCAGCGTCGGCAACGTCGCGGCCGGGTTCGACGTGCTCGGCCAGTCGTTCCCGGTGCTCGGCGACCGCGTGCGGGCGGATCGCAGCCACACACCCGGCGTTCGAATTGTGACGATCACTGGCATCTCAGAGGACCTGCCGCGGGAGCCGGAGCAAAACACGGCAGGCCGCGCCATTCAATCATTGCTCGAGGCTGCCGGCGGCGACTTCGGCATCGAGCTGTCGATCGAAAAGGGCATTCCGCTGGGCGCAGGTCTCGGCGGTTCGGCAGCTTCCGCGGTCGCGGCGGTCGTCGCTGCCAATGAGCTGCTGGACCGGCCGATCCCGCGGACCGGGCTTCTGGTCCACGCTATCGCTGGAGAAACCGTCGCGAGCGGTTCGCCCCATGCCGACAATGTCGCGCCGTCGATGTTCGGCGGGTTGGTCGTCACGGTCGGCGGTGATCCGCCGCGCGTGCAGCGCATCCCCGTCCCGTCCATATTGCGTTGCGTGGTGGTGCACCCGCAGATGCTCCTGTCGACCCGCGACGCCCGCCGGATCCTGCGGCCGCACGTGAGTCTGGCGGCTGCGATCCGACAGCTTGGCAATCTGGCGGGCGTCATCGCCGGTTGCCATGCGAACGACCTCGGCCTGATTCGCGCCGGCCTCGAGGACGTGCTGATCGAACCGCAGCGCGCCGGACTGATCCCGGGATTTGCCGACGTCAAGTCCGCGGCGCTCGCGGGCGGCGCGCTCGGCTGTTCGATTTCAGGCGCCGGGCCCAGCGTCTTTGCCTGGTGCGAGGATCACCAGGTCCGTGCGATCGGCGCTGCCATGGTCGCCGCATTCGCCAGGCATGGGCTCGAGGCGAGTCCATATAGCTCGACGATCGACAATGACGGCGCGCGGCTGCTGGATCGCGGATGAAATACCGCAGCACGCGGGACAGGCTGCCGCCGGTGACGCTGTCGCAGGCGATCCAGGACGGGCTCGCGCCGGACGGCAGCCTGTATGTTCCCGAGGAATTCCCTCGGCTCGATCCATCGTCATTCACTGGTCGGGAGACAATTCGCGCCGTCGCCACGCCGCTGCTGCGCCCGTTCTTCGCCCACGATCTGCTTGCGAGCTATCTGGACGAGATCCTCGACGAGGCCTTCGATTTCCCGGCGCCCTGGATCGCGGGCGACGCATCGTTCCCATCCGTACTCGAGCTCTTCCACGGGCCGACCGCGGCGTTCAAGGACATCGGCGCGCGCTTCCTCGCGGCCTGTCTTGCCCGCGTGACCCGCGCGGATGCGCGTCCCCTGACGATCTTGGTCGCGACTTCCGGCGATACGGGCGGCGCAGTTGCCGCCGCCTTTCATCGACGATCCGAATTCCGGGTCGTGTTGCTGTATCCTCAGGGCGGCGTTTCGCCATTGCAGGAACGCCAGCTCTGCTGCTGGGACGATAATGTCACGACACTTGCGGTCCGCGGCAATTTCGACGACTGCCAGCGCCTTGCCAGGCAGGCGATAGCCGATCCCGCGCTGTCGGCGTCGCTCGCGCTCTCGTCGGCCAACAGCATCAATGTCGGCAGGCTGCTGCCCCAGATGGCCGCGTTCGCGGCGACGAGCCTCGGCATTCGCGGAAACGACGGGCGCGATGCCGGTTTCGTGATTCCGTCCGGCAATCTAGGCCACGCGCTTGCCTGCATCTGGGCGCGCGAGTTGGGGCTGCCGATCGGCGGCATCCTGCTCGCGCACAATGCCAATCGCACGGTCCCGGATTATTTCGTCCAAGGCCGATGGCGGCCGCGACCATCCGTCGCTACCATCGCCAATGCAATGGATGTCGGCGATCCGAGCAACATGGAACGACTGCGCGATTTGTACCCGGACCACGAGATGATCGTGACCCGCCTGCGGGCCGATTCCGTCGACGATTCCGCCATCCGCGCCCGAATCCAGGCCGCGTCCGGCAGGCGACGCGCTCTGTCCGCACAGCGCGGTCGCCGCGGAAGCCTGGCATCGGCTCCCGGTGGCCGAACGGCGATCGACTGCACTGGGTCGTCGTCGCGACCGCACACCCGGCAAAGTTTCCGGAGATCGTCGAGCCGCTCATCCATCGCAGGCTGACGCCGCCGCCGTCGCTCGCACAGCTTTTGTCGCGGCCGCTTCGCTGCAAGGAAATTGCGGCCGATATCGACGTGCTCCGCGAGGAACTGCTGACCGCATGACGACTGAAAATCTCATCGTCCAGGTGACGGTCGCGGTCATGCTGGCCGCGCTCCTCGCATTCGCCGGCGTCGCGGGTTATCGGTACTGGGGCCGGCATCGAGCGCGCCGACAGTTGATCCGCGCGTTCGAAGCGGCTTCGGCGGCACTGCTGAAGGACGTGCTGATCCCGGATGGCAGCGGTGGGCACCTGCACGTCGATTTCCTGCTCCTGACCGGCCGCGGTCTGCTGGTCGTCGATTACCGCGACGCGGCGGGCATCGTCTTCGGGGGCGAGCACATGCGCGAATGGGCCGTCATGAATGGCCATCAGCGTTCGACCTTCCTGAATCCGCTGGAGACGCTGTACGACCGTGTCGCGGCGGTGAAAGCGCTCGCGGGCGACGTGCCAGTGGAGGGCCGCATCATCTTCACCGAGGGCGCCACTTTTCCGAAGGGTCGGCCGCCGCACGTGCTGCGCCTGGCATCGCTGGAAGCCGAATATCCGTCGCCTGAAACCGGCTCCGCGCCGCATCCGGCAGAGCGCTATCGCGCCGCGTGGGACGAGGTTGTCGCGCAGTCGGAGCCGAGCCCGCTCGGACGCGGCTAGACCTTGCCGCGGGCGCAGTGGGCTTCCAGCACCCGGGCCACGCACACCGTCAGTTTTTCCGCGCAGGCCAGGTGCAGGAATTCGTTGGGGCCGTGTGCATTCGAATGCGGGCCGAGCACGCCGGTCACGAGAAACTGGGTCTCCGGAAAGCGCTCGCCCAGCATGCCGATGAACGGGATGCTGCCACCCGTGCCGAGATACATCGCATCGCGGCCGAACGTGGCCTTCGAGGCGTCACGCATTGCCGTCTCCAGCCACGGAGCGACCGGCGGCGCGTCCCATCCGGCGAGCGACGAATCGACATCGAATTCCACGCGCACGCCATACGGTGGATTGGCCTCCAGCCGCGACTTGACGGCCGCCGCCGCCCTTGCGCCGTCGGTCGTTGGCGGCAGCCGGAACGACAGCTTCAGGTCGAGCTTTGGCAGCAGCACGTTGCCCGCGTTTTCCAGCGCCGGCAGGCCGGCGGCGCCGGTGATGGCAAGCGTCGGACGCCAGGTGTTGTTCAGCACCAGTTCGACCGGCGCATCGGACAACGCCCGTGCGCCCGGCATGAATGGCAGCTTGCCCGCGATCTGATCGCCTAACACGCTGGCCGCCGCGCGCGCCTGGGCGATGCGCGCCGACGGAATGGGCGCCTGCAGTTCATCCAGGAGCAGGTCGCCGGTCACGTCGCTTTCGACGCGCGCGAGCAATGTGCGTGCGATGCGAAACACCGAGGGTGCGATGCCGGTGCCTGCGCCGGAATGCACGCCTTCGGTCAATCCTTCGATCGTGAGCGTCCCGACCAGATTGCCTCGCAGCGATGTCGTGCACCAGAGCTGGTCGAAGTTGCCGCATTCGGCATCGAGGCAGACGACGAGGCTCGGCGTGCCGATGCGATCGGCGAGCTGATCGACGTAGTGGGGCAGGTCGTAGCTGCCGCTTTCCTCGCAGGCCTCGATCAGCACGACACAGCGCGCGTGGGGAACGCGCTGCTCCTGCAGCAGGCGGATCGCCGTCAGCGACAAAAAAACGGCATAGCCGTCGTCGGCGCCGCCGCGTCCGTAGAGTTTCCCATCGCGCAGTACCGGCCCCAGGGAGAGAGGCCGGTCGCCCAGCCGGTAAATTCCGGCTGCTTGTCCATGTGGCCGTACAAGGAGCACCGTGTCATCGCCTGTGCCCGGGATTTCGCAGAAGAGCAAAGGCGTCCGGCCCTTTGCGCGGAGAATCTCGACCGTGAGCCCCTGGATCGGCTGCTCGCGGCACCAGGCTCGCCATCAGTTCGGCCGCGCGATCCATGTAGCCGTTTTTCTGCCAGTCCGCGTCGAACAGGGGCGACTTGTTCGGGATGCGGATGTAATCGCAAAGCCGCGGCACGATCGAATTCCGGAAGCCGTCCGGCAGTCGATTGCTTGGCGCGTTTGAAATCCATTAAAAGTCCCTATTTCAATACTTACAGTGACATGTCAATGTAAACAATAGGTGTAGCTCGTCGCCTGCGGCCGCCGCTTCGCGAAGTGTAAGGCCAAAGAAGCGGCTCGCGTTTGCCGTTGTCACGCGCGCGAGATCCGCCGCGGTTTCGCTGCGGCAATCGCGCGAGCGCCGCGAGCACCGCCGGCAAATACATCGGTTCGTTGCGGCGGTCGCGCGGCTTCGGCGACAGCGACGCGGGGCAACAGATAAGGCGCGTCGGTTTCGATCATCAGCCGATCCGCGGGAATGCGCGGCGCAGCCTGCGCAGCGCCTGCCCGCGCCGCTCGTCGTCAGATCCAGCCGGCGACGCCGATCGACAGCCCGGCCTCGAGACACGCCTCGAGCTCCGCGATGCCGTCCGTGAAGCAATGAATCACGGCGTGCGCCGCGACGGCCGGATGTTCGCGGAGCATCGCGAGGAAGTCCGCGTGCGCGTCCCGCTGATGCAGGAAGAGCGGCCGCCGTGTTCCGCCGCGAGCCCAAGCTGCAACGCGAACGCACGACGCTGGTCGGCAGGCGGTGAGAAATTCCGGTAGTAGTCGAGCCCGCATTCCCCGGCTGCGACCACCAGCGGATCCGCCAGCAGCTCGGCAAGGCGCGAGAGGTCCCCGGCGTCGAATGAGGATGCATGATGCGGATGCACGCCGGCGGTCGCACGCAGCATTTTGCGGCCACTGGCGGGATACGGCCGCCGCGCGCGCGCTGTCATCGAGCGAGCTGCCGGTCACGATCATCGCCGCGACGCCCGCCTGCCGCGCGCGCTCGATCACCGCCTCGCGATCGCGGTCGAAGCTGTCGTGGGCGAGATTGACGCCGATGTCGATGAGCGCCGGGGCCGCATCGGCGCCGCCATGCCGCCTTCTGCTTCAGGCCGCACGCGAGGCCGTCGTCACCGACGGACGCGCGCGCGCGAAGGCGGTTGATCATCAAGTGACCTTCCGATCGATGCGCAGTTCTTTCAACAGTTCGGATTTGTCCAAGCGATCCCGCCGCGGTCAGCCGTCCGGGGCCGAAAGTCTGCCATAGTCGCGGGGTCGGCGCGCCGCCTTGACAGCCGTCAGTCGGCGCGCCAGCGGAATCCCGCTGCCGCAGCGATCAGGAAGACGACGGACATCGCCGACGAGCAGGCCGATCTGCGGCAACACGTCGACGAATCCGGCGCCATCCAGCATAACGGCGCGCGCGGCATTCAGCATCTGCGTCAATGGCAGGGCCTCGGCCGCGACACGCAGCCAGGCGGGCGCGCCTTCGAGCGAGAACCAGACGCCCGACAGCAGCATCATCGGCCAGGACGCCAGATTGATCACGCCGTTCGCGAGTTCTTCGCTCCTGAACCGCGCCGCCAGCAGGAAGCCGAGCGCGATCATTGACAGCGCGCCCGCGATCGCGATCAGGAGCAGCAGCAACACGCTGCCTTCGTTCCGGAACGGCACGAACAGGGCGAGCGCGCCGTAGAGCAGCGACGACACGCTGACCGTCAGCAGCAGCCGCGACAGGATTTGCGCTGCGCCGAACTCGAGCGCGGTCACTGGCGTCGCGGAGAGGCGCCGGAGAAATCCGGACTTGCGATAGCGCACGACGACGTAGCCGACGCCGAAGAGGCAGCTGAACATCATGTTCATGCCGAGGATGCCGGGCAGCAGCCAGTCGACGTACCGTACCGCGGCGCCCGTCACCGGCTGGCGGACCGCCGCGCCGTGCGCGGACTCGAGCAGCAGCTTTTCCGCCAGGTAGCCTTTCGGCGAGTCGTCATTGACCCAGTAACGCACGCGGACCGCGCAAATCGAGCAGCAGGTCCGCCTGGTGGCGCTCGACCTTTCTCACCGCACCGTCCAGGTCGGCGGGTTCGACCGCGATAAAACTCGATGTGCCGCGTGCCGAGAAACGGGTAAAGCTCAACGTCGAGCACGGCATCGGGCGGCGCCACGACGCCGATCCGGAAGAGGCTCCTGGCCTCGCCGCCGAAGATGACGGCAAATGCGATCACGAGGGCCAGCGGAAACAGGAAATTGAATATGAGCGTCGAGCGGTCCCGCAGGAACTCGAGATTCCGCGCATGCCAGATCGCAAGCATGCGGCGCAGGTTCACGTCCGCAGCTCCCGCCCGGTCAGTTCGAGGAACAGGTCCTCGAGATTGCGGGGCCGGATGCGCAGGTGCCTGAGCGGCACGCCGCGTTCGAGCAGCGCGCGCAACGCGCCTTCGACGTCGGGTGTCGAGATTTCGACCCGGTCGCTCGCGACCAGCAGCGGCAATGGAAAATTCCCCGTTTCGCCGCGAAAGTCCTCGCGTGGCAGCTCGAGCACGACGTCGTCGAAATGTTCCTTGAGCAGCCGCGACGGCGGGCCTTCGGCGATGATGCGCCCGCGATCCATGATCGCCACGACGTCGCACAGGAAGTAGGCTTCTTCCATGTAATGCGTGGTCAGCAGCACCGTTCGCCCCTCGGCCTTGATCGAGCGGATCAGGTCCCAGAAGTTGTGGCGGGCCTGCGGATCGAGTCCAGTCGTCGGTTCGTCCAGGAACAGCACCCGCGGATCATTGACGAGAGCGATCGCGAGCAGGAGCCGCTGGAGCTGTCCGCCCGAGAGCTTCCGGTTGTCACGGTCGGCAACCTGTTCGAGTGCGCACAGCCGGATCAGGTCGTCGATGTCGCGGCCGTTCGGGTAGAGGCCGCGAAAAAGGCGCAGCGTTTCGCGCACCGTGAGGAAATCCTGCAACGCGGTCTTCTGGAACTGGATGCCGGCCTCGGCCCGGAAGCGCGCGCCGAGCGGCTCGCCGTGGTAAAGCACTTCGCCGGAAGTGGGCGCGGTGACGCCTTCCATGATCTCGACGGTCGTCGTCTTGCCGGCGCCGTTCGGGCCGAGCATTCCGAAACAGACGCCCGGCTGGATCGAGAACGACACGCCGTCGACGGCGCGCACGCCGGGATATTGTTTGACGAGATCACGAACTTCGAGCGCCGGTTTCATCGCGGCTTGCATGCTATATGATTGCGCGCGTGACGCCGAATCCGTTCCCGCACCTGCTGGCGCCGCTCGATCTCGGCTTCACGACTCTGCCGAACCGCGTATTGATGGGCTCGATGCATACCGGGCTCGAGGACCGGCGCGACGACTATCCGAAGCTCGCCGCGTATTTCGCCGAACGCGCGCGGGGCGGTGTCGGGCTCATCGTGACCGGCGGCATTGCGCCGAATGCCGCGGGCTGGACCAAGCCGTTCGCCGGCACCCTGAGCGGTCGCCGGCATGTCGCGCGGCACCGGCTCGTCACCGACGCGGTGCACGCCGCCGGCGGACGGATCTGCATGCAGATCCTGCACACGGGACGCTACGCCTATCATCCGCTCGCGGTCGCTCCGTCGCGCCTGAAGGCGCCGATTTCGCGTTTCACTCCGCGCGAGTTGTCAGTGCGCGGCATCGGCCGGCAGATCGACGCGTTCGTGCACTCGGCTGTGCTTGCGCAGGCCGCCGGCTACGACGGCGTCGAGATCATGGGATCGGAAGGCTACTTCATCAACCAGTTCCTGGTCGCGCGCACGAACCACCGCACGGACGCGTGGGGCGGGAACTGGGCGAACCGGATGCGCCTGCCGATCGAGATCGTGGCGCGCACCCGCGCGGCGGTCGGACGCGAATTCATCATCATCTATCGTCTGTCGATGCTCGACCTGGTCGAGGGCGGGGGCAGCTGGGACGAGGTGATCGAACTGGCGCAGGCGGTCGAGCGCGCCGGCGCCACGATCATCAATACTGGCATTGGCTGGCACGAAGCGCGAATTCCGACAATTGCGACCATGGTCCCGCGCGCGCGCATTCAGCTGGGTGACGCGCCGGCTGAGGGGCGCGGTGGCGGTTCCGCTCGTAACCAGCAACCGCATCAACGATCCCGCGGTCGCCGAGCGGCTGTTGGCGGCAGGCGACGCGGACCTCGTGTCGATGGCGCGGCCGCTGCTGGCCGATCCCGAATTCGTCGTGAAGGCGGCGCAGGGACGCGCGGACGAGATCAATACCTGCATCGCCTGCAACCAGGCCTGCCTCGACCTCGTGTTCGAGAACCAGGTTGCGACTTGTCTCGTCAATCCGCGCGCGGGCCGCGAAACCGAACTCAACTACCTGCCGGCCGATTTGCCGAAGCGTGTCGCTGTGGTCGGCGCAGGCCCGGCGGGTCTCGCGTGCGCGACGATTGCGGCAGAGCCGTGGGCATCGTGTGACGCTGTTCGAGTCGGCGGATCGAATCGGCGGCCAGTTCAACATGGCGAAAGTGGTGCCTGGCAAGGAGGAGTTTCACGAGACTTTGCGTTACTTCGGCCGGCGCATCGAGCTCACCGGTGTGCGGCTCGTCCTGTCGCGGCGCGCGGATGCCGCCGCGCTGACGGGCGGTGAGTTCGATGCCGTCGTGCTCGCGACCGGCGTCGTGCCGCGGCGGCCGGCCATTGATGGACTCGACCACCCGAAGGTGCTCAGTTATATCGACGTCCTGCTCCATGGCCGGGCGGTCGGCGGTGCGGTCGCGATCGTCGGCGCCGGCGGCATCGGTTTCGATGTCGCCGAATTCCTGAGCCATGATGCGTCGCATCCCCCGTCGTCGCTCGATATTCCGGCATTCATGGAGGAGTGGGGCATCGACATGCGACTCGAGTCGAGGGGCGGCCTGGTACCGGAAAAGAATCTGGCGAAATCGATGCCGCGCACGATCTGGCTGCTGCAGCGCAAGCCGACGCCGCCAGGCCGCGACCTCGGTAAAACGACCGGCTGGGTGCATCGCCTCGCCCTGAAGCGCCGCGGCGTGCGCATGCTGGCCGGCGTCGCCTATGATCGCATCGACGATCGCGGACTCGCGATCACGCACGGAAGCGAAGCGCGCGTTCTCGCGGTCGATCAGGTGGTGATCTGCGCGGGCCAGGAACCGCAGCGCGAGCTGGTCGCGGGGATCGAAGCCGCCGGCATGACGGCGCACCTGATCGGCGGATCGAATGTCGCGACCGAACTGGATGCGCGGCGCGCGATCGACGAAGGGGCACGCCTCGCGGCATCGCTATGAACGCCAGACCGGACATGCGGCAGCAGCTCGCGCTGCTGGACGACACGGCGGTCGCGCCCGAGACCTGGCGCGTCCGGCCGAGTGAGCGTGCGCGCCGGCTCGCGGTACGGGTGATGCCCGGTGGCGTCGTCGAGATCGTCGTACCGCGCGGCACACGGCCACGGGCCGTGCAACAGTTCGTCGCGCGTCACCGCGACTGGATCGACCGCAAGGTCGCGCAGTACCAACCGGCGGAACTGGCGCCCTTCGATGGCCTGCCCGGCCGCGTAGCTTTCGCCGCGAGCGCGCAGGCATTCGAGGTGCGCTACGAGAATGCACCGGGAGCGCCCCGCGCGCAGCTAGCGGGCGGCCACGTGGTGGTCACCGGGTAACTGCGCGCGCACCGCGCTCGTGCGGCACGCGCTGCAGCGGTTCACGATGCGCATGGCGCATACGATTCTCGCGCCCTGGCTCATGGGAGTGTCGGCGGCGAGCGGGCTTGCATTCGAACGCCTGCAGATCCGACGGCAGCGCACGCGCTGGGGCAGCTGTTCCCGGAATGGCACGATCAGCCTCAATGCCTGTCTTTTGTTTCAGGCGCCACCGGTCGTCAACTATCTGTTGATCCATGAGCTGGTCCACACGCGGCACATGAACCATTCGCGACGGTTCTGGGCCGCCGTCGAGCGGCTCGAACCGCGGTGGCGCGAACTTGATGCCACGCTCTCCCAGGGCTGGCGTGCCGTGCCCGGCTGGGCGCTGCGCTGAGCCTGCCAGTGCCCGGCGCAGCGGTCGTCGCATCCGCGCGCCTTGTGCCATTCCTGGTGCTCGCCGTCGCGCTCGTCGCGGTATCCCATGGCGCGATTTTCGCGCGGCTTGCCGATGCGGCGCCGTTCGCCATCGCGGCCTGGCGTCTCGGCATCGCCTGCCTCGTCGTCGTTCCGTTCGCGATCGCTGCGCCCGGTGCGGGCGGCTTCAGGCCGCGCGCCGTGGCATTGGCGATCGGCGCCGGTGCGCTGCTCGCATTGCATTTCGGCACGTGGATCGCATCGCTCGATTTCACGACGATCGCGCGCAGCGTGCTGCTCGTCAGCACGGCGCCCATCTGGGTGGCGCTCATGCAGTATGCCGTCGACCGCCGGCGGCCCTCGCGCTCGACGCTGCTTGCGCTCGCCTTCGCATCTGCGGGCGCCCTGACTGTCGGATCCGGAGGGCTCGGAGAGACCGCGGCATTGGAAGGCGACTTGCTGGCCGTTGCCGGCGCGATCGCGATGGCGGGCTACCTGATGCTGGCGCGCGCGGCGCAATCCTCGCTGCCGTTTCGCGGCTATCTCGGCATCGCCTATGCATCGGCTGCAGCCTGGCTCTGGCTCGCGGTCGGCGTGACTGGTACCCAGGCGACCGGATTCGATTCGACGACCTGGTGGGCATTCGCCGGCATGGCGCTGGTATCGCAACTGATCGGCCACAGCGGCTACAACTGGTCCCTCCGGCACCTCGACCCGCTGTTCGTCGCGGTCGCCCTCGTCGGCGAACCGGTGCTCGCCGCCTTGCTCGGGTGGTGGCTACTCGGAGAGGCCGTGGACTGGCGCACCGGCGCCGGCGGCATCCTGATTCTTGCCGGCATCGCGATCGGGGCGGGCGCCGCGCGCGGCCAGCGCTGACGAGCGGATCCGCGCCTGGCGCCGGCGCGCGAAGCGGAACAGGCGCCAGCCCAGCAGCAAGGCCGCAATTGCGGCATAGACGAGCGGTTCGCGGACATCCGCCTTGACCTGCCACCAGAAATGCACGCAGCCGAGTATCGCGGCCGGATACACCAGCCGGTGCAGCATCAGCCAGCGCCGGCCGAGCCTGCGCATGGCGCGGCGCGTCGAGGTCAAGGCCAGCGGCACCAGCAGCAGGAGCGCCGCGAAGCCGACCGTGATGTACGGACGCTTTGCGATGTCGGTGGCGAGCTGCCGCCAGTCGAGGGCCTGGTCGACCAGCAGATAGAACAGGAAATGCAGCAGGATGTACGCGAAGGCATAAAGGCCGAGCATGCGGCGGAAAAGCTGCAACCGCGGCCAGCCGCCGATTTCGCGCAGCGGCGTCACGGCGAGCGTCGCCAGCAGCAGCCGCAACCCCCAGATCCCGAGCGTGTCTTGCGTCTTCTCGACCGGATTGGCGCCGAGGTCGACGCCGGCCCAACCGGCGACCCCTGCGACAATCCACAGTAGCGGCAGCAGGCCGAGCGCGAAGACGATCGGCTTGGCGACGCGCCGTGTCAGGGTGTCTGCAAGCATGGAATCAGAAATAGCGCTCGAGATTCATGCCGCGGTAAAGCCCGGCGACCTCGCGCTCGTAGCCATTGAATTTCTGCGTCGGAATGCGCGCAAATGGATTGCTCGAACCGATGCGGCGTTCGCTCTTCTGGCTCCAGCGCGGATGGTCCACTTCCGGATTGACGTTGGCGAAAAATCCGTATTCCCTCGGCGCGGACAAGGCCCAGGAGGTCGCGGGCATGCGCTCGCTGAAGCGGATGCGGACGATCGACTTGCCACTCTTGAAGCCGTACTTCCACGGCACGACGAGCCGCAGTGGCGCGCCGTTCTGATTCGGCAGCACGCGCCCATAGAGCCCCACCGCGAGAATCGTGAGCGGGTGGGTCGCCTCGTCCATCCGCAGGCCTTCGACGTAGGGCCAATCCAGCACGCCGTAGCGCTGGCCGGGCATCTGCTTCGGATCATGCAGCGTCGTGAACTCGATGTACTTGGCACGCGAGGTGGGCGCAAACCGCTTGATCACGTCCGCCAGCGGGAAGCCAACCCAAGGAATCACCATCGACCACGCCTCGACGCAGCGCAGCCGATAGATGCGCTCCTCGAGCGCGTGCGGCTTCAGCAGGTCCTCGATCGCTAGCGTGCCCGGCTTCTCACATTCGCCGTCGACGACCACGGACCAGGGACGCGTGCGCAGCCGATGCGCGTGCTCCGCCGGTTCGGCCTTGTCGGTGCCGAACTCGTAGAAATTGTTGTAGCTGCTGATATCCTTGAACGTATTTGGCTTCTCGTCCGTCGAGT
This sequence comes from uncultured Gammaproteobacteria bacterium, assembly GCA_963839885.1. GTDB lineage: Bacteria > Pseudomonadota > Gammaproteobacteria > Steroidobacterales > Steroidobacteraceae > SCUD01. Next base: position 56,212 of record CAWIWZ010000013.1, on the reverse strand, counting down.
AGAGGATGCTTCGCGTGTAGCGCAATCGTTCGATCAGCGAAACGTTCATTACGGGCTGCGCCAGCGCGGGGACTGAAGCAAGCAGGCCGCCGCCGGCAAGCCCGGCGAGCAGGGCACGCCGGTCGAGGTACATCGCTTCCGGGGTTATTTCCGAGGGTCGAACGCGCGCATCGTCGCTCATATCGATTGGACCGGTGGTCATGGCCTTTTGTTACGCCAGTCGGCCGTCGGAATTCGCATTTTCCCGGCCTGCTGGCGCGTCCTGCCGCCCCCATTGACCAGCATCGGGTGGTCGACTACCGCAAGGTGTGCGAGGTCCGAGCCGGAATTGCCGTAGGCGGCGATTGTCGCGCCCGGGAAACGATCGCGCAGCCGCGCGATGCAGCGCTTCTTTTCCTCGCCGCGGCGATTGGGCGTCGTCAGCGCTCCGTCCAGTCGTTCGCCGCGCCAGGCGATGCCGGTGCAGATCGATTCCGCGAAACCGAAACGCTCGCCGATCGCCGGAACGTACAGGTCGACGCTGGCCGACAGCAGCACCAGCCGGTCACCCGCGGCCCGGTGCCTGGCGATCGCGGCGAGCGCGCCGGGGCAGAGCTCGCGCTCGCCGAGTCCGGAAACGAATGCGTCCGTCCACTCGCGGACGTCATGACGCGAGGCGCCGCCCATGCAGGCGCGGATCAGGTCGGACTTGAGCCGTCCGCGATCCCGGCCCGCCGCGACGAAGCGGCAGATCGCTGCAAGGACGGGAATCGGGCGCCGTCGACCGGAGTGACGCATTCGCCAGCCGCGCAAATAGGGCAGGAAGGTATCGCGACGCGTGAGCGTGCCGTCGAGATCGAAGACCGCGAGCCGGTTGTCACCCATCGGTTCTGCCGTCGCGGCGGCGGCGGATCAGGCAGCCAGCTGGCGCAGCACGAAATGCAGTATCCCGCCATTCTCCATGTATTCCCATTCCTTCGGCGTATCGACCCGCACATTGGCCTTGAAGGTCGTGACCTTCCCATCCGCGCGCATGGCGCGAACCGTCGCGACCCGGCTGCCGGCCGTCATGCCTTCAAAGTCGAAGGATTCGGTGCCGTCGAGACCGAGCGTCGATGCGTTCTGGCCATCCTGGAACGTCAGCGGATACACGCCCATCCCAACCAGGTTTGCCCGGTGGATGCGCTCGAAAGTCTCGGCGAGGACCACCTTGACTCCGAGCAGGTTTGTGCCTTTGGCCGCCCAGTCGCGCGAGGAGCCGGTGCCGTATTCCTTGCCGGCGATCACGACCAGCGGCACGCCTGCCGCGATATATCTCATGGCCGCGTCGTAGATGGAAATCTGCTCGCCGTCCGGCTGGTAGCGCGTGACGCCGCCTTCGATGCCTGGAACCATCAGGTTCTTGATGCGGGAATTCGCGAACGTACCACGCATCATCACTTCGTGATTGCCGCGGCGCGAACCGTAACTGTTGAAGTCCGCCGGTACGACACCCTGATGCTGGAGGTACAGGCCGGCGGGGGAATCCTTGCGGATCGCTCCGGCCGGGGAGATGTGGTCCGTCGTGATCGAATCGCCGAACAGCGCGAGACAGCGCGCGCCGCGCACCGTGGACAAGCCTGGCGACTTTCGATTCATCCCCGTGAAATATGGTGGATTCTGGATGTACGTGCTGTCACCGTCCCAGGCATAAGTCTTCGTCATCGGCACGGCGATGCCGCGCCAGCGCTCGTCGCCGTGAAATACATTTGCATAGGTCTTGGAGAACATGTCGACCGATACACAGCTCGCCACCTGCTCCTGAATCTCCCGGGCGCTCGGCCAGATGTCGCGCAGGTAGACCGGCTTGCCCGAGGCATCCTTGCCCAGCGGATCGCGCGTCAGGTCGATGTCGACCGTGCCGGCAAGCGCAAAGGCGACCACCAGCGGCGGTGAAGCGAGGAAGTTCATCCGGACTTCCTGGTGCACGCGGCCTTCGAAATTGCGGTTGCCGGAGAGCACCGACGCGACCGACAGGCGATGGTCGGCAATCGCGGCCGAGACCGGCTCCCGCAAGGGGCCGGAATTGCCAATGCAGGTCGTGCAGCCGTAGCCGACGATATGGAAGCCGAGCGACTCGAGATCGTCCAGCAATCGAGAGCGTGTCAGGTAGTCCGTCACGACCTTCGAGCCGGGCGCGAGCGAAGTCTTGACCCAGGGCGGAACTGTGAGGCCGCGCCCGCGTGCGTTGCGCGCCACCAGCCCGGCGGCCATCATCACGGCCGGATTCGACGTGTTGGTGCAGGACGTGATCGCGGCAATGACGACCGCGCCGTCCTTCAGTTCGAATTTGGCGGTCTCGTCTTTCACCATCGCGGGGCCGCGTGACGGCCACTTGTCCTGGTCACGCTCGAATGCGTCCCGGTAGGCGTCCTGCATGTCGGGGAGCCGCACGAGGTCCTGCGGGCGCTTCGGCCCCGCCAGAGAAGGCTGCACCGTCGCGAGATCGAGGTGCAGGATGTCCGTGTATTCCGGGTCCGGCGCCCCATCGTGGCGCCACATACCCTGTGCCTGTGCATAGTCGCGGACCAGCGCGATCTGGTCCTCCGCGCGTCCGGTCAGGCGCAGGTAGGTGAGCGTTTCTTCGTCGATCGGGAAGATGCCGCAGGTCGCGCCGTACTCGGGTGCCATGTTGGCGATAGTCGCGCGGTCGGCGAGCGGCAGCTGGCCGAGCCCGTCGCCGAAGAACTCGACGAATTTCTCGACGACGCCGCGCTTGCGCAGCATTTCGGTCACCGTCAGCACGAGATCGGTAGCCGTCGCTCCCTCGATGAGACGGCCGGTCAGTTTCACGCCGATCACTTCCGGGATCAGCATCGTCGACGGCTGGCCGAGCATCGCGGCCTCGGCTTCGATGCCGCCGACACCCCAGCCGAGCACGCCGACGCCATTGATCATGGTCGTATGCGAATCGGTGCCGACAACCGTGTCGGGATAGACGAGTCCGTTCCGGTCGGTGAACACGACGCGCGCCAGGAACTCGAGATTGACCTGGTGCACGATGCCGGTATCGGGCGGCACGACCGAGAAGTTGTCGAATGCGGATTGGCCCCAGCGCAGGAATGTGTAGCGTTCGCGGTTGCGCTTGAATTCGAGCAGGGCGTTGAGGTTGAGGGCGTCGTGCGAGCCGTAATGATCGACCATCACGGAATGGTCGATGACGAGTTCGGCCGGTATCAGCGGATTGATGCGGCCGGGATCGCCACCGAGCTGCGCCATGGCATCGCGCATCGCGGCGAGATCGACCACGGCCGGGACGCCGGTGAAGTCCTGCATGATCACGCGCGCAGGCGTAAAGGCGATCTCGCGCTTCGGCAGCTTCCTGAGGTCCGCCGTCGCGAGCGCAACGATGTCGTCCTTCGTGACGGTCCGGCCGTCCTCGTGACGCAGCAGGTTTTCGAGCAAGACCTTGAGCGAGAAGGGCAGCCGCCCGACGCGGTATTCCGAAAGCGCGTCTAGCGCGCAGTAGTCATAGCTCTTGCCGCCGACGGCGAGCTGACGACGTGACTTGAAGCTGTCCTGCATGATGCCTCCGCGGGAACAAGCGACATTATAGCGGCGCCGCCCAGGCACTCCTCGCCGTCATACAGCACCATGTACTGGCCGGGCGCCGCGCCCTTGACCGGCGTGGCGAAGTGCACGCGGAGCTCGTTGCCGGCAATCGCCACGCGACAGGACACGTCGGCCTGCCGGTGGCGCAACTTTGCCGTGCAATCGAATTCCGCGGCTGGGGCCTTGCCGGCAATCCAGTGCGGCGAGCCGGCGACCAGACCGCTCGAATGCAGCGCGGGATGATCCGCTCCCTGCACGACGATCAGGACATTGCGGGCCGAGTCCTTGTCCGCGACGAACCAGGGCTCGTCACGCGTGCCCGGCAGCCCGCCGATGCCGAGTCCGCTGCGCTGCCCGAGCGTGTAGCACTCCAGGCCGCGATGCCGTCCGACGACGACGCCATCCGGCGTCTCGATGGCGCCCGGCCGGGCCGGCAGGAAGCCGCCGATGAACTCGGCAAACGGGCGCTCGCCGACGAAACAGATGCCGGTCGAATCCCGCTTGTCGAACACGGGCAATCCGCGTTCCCGGGCAATGCGCCGAACCTCCGTCTTGCGAAGCTCGCCGACCGGAAACGCGCAACGTGCGAGCTCCCGGGCGCCGACTTCGTGCAGGAAATAGCTTTGATCCTTGTCCGCATCGAAGCCGCGCAACAGCCTCGGCCCCGGCGCAATCCGCGCGTAATGCCCGGTCGCGTAATGCTCGGCGCCGAGCCGAAGCGCATACGAGAGTCCCGCACCGAACTTGATCTCGCGATTGCAGGGCACGTCGGGATTGGGCGTCCGCCCGTGCCGGAGCTCGTCCAGGAAGTGCGCGAACACGCGCTCGCGGTACTCGGCCGCGAAGTTGGCCCGGTGCAGCGGAATGCGGAGCTCCGCGCAAACGCGTCGTGCATCCTGGAAGTCCGCGGCCGACGTGCAATAACCGGTCTCGTCCTCTTCCCAGTTCGTCATGAACAGGGCCTCGACGTCGTGGCCGGCGTCCATCAGCAGGAGCGCGGCGACCGCCGAGTCCACGCCACCCGACAGCGCGACGATGACACGGCTCATGGCAGCCCGGCAGCGACCGCAAATCGCGGCAGTTCGTCCCGCGGAACGTGATTGAGGAGAGCAAGCGGGTAGCGCGCGCCCTGCAGGTAATCGTCGATGCATCTCAGAACGAGCGGGCTTCGCAACTCTGCGCTGCGCGCCGCGAGTTCCGCGCGCCCCAGCCAGAGGGTCCGGAGGATCGCACGATCAAGTGGAATCATTTCATCGCGTTCGCCGACCGTGCCTGCGAATGCGACACGAAGCACGGTGCGTTCAGACGGCCCGCGCCAGAGATAGAGGCCGATGAGCGCCTGCGGCTCGAAGCGGCGACCGGTTTCTTCGCGGGTCTCGCGGATCACCGCGTCGGCCAGGGACTCGCCGTCTTCCAGGTGGCCCGCGGGCTGATTCAGCACGATGCGCCGCGCCGCGCGTTCCTGCACGACCAGGAACCGCCCGTCGTGTTCGGCGATCGCCGCCACGGTGAAATCGACTTTCAGGGACATGGGCCGATTATAGCGGCGGCGCCGCAGGGCCCATCAAAGATGCTGCTGACGCGTCTCCGCTTCCGGTTCGCTCGCGATCCAGATCTCGTCGAAGTAGTTCAGGTAGCGGCGGGCGACAATCGCATCGTTCATTTCGACGATGCCTTCCCAGCGCGAGGCCTGCAGGCGATAGACGAGGGCGCGGTCGTCCGCGATCAGGAATGCGGACTGGTTGTCGCGGCTGTCCGCCTTGACGCGGCGGATCTCTATGTGGCTCGTGATTCGCCGTGCGAGATGCACGAACTTGCTGCCTTCATAAACGACGCGCGACGGGTCGGCGAGCAGCACGCGGACTTTCGCGTAGCTCTTCGCGAGCACCAGTTTCTTGACGGTCTCGAGGAAGTGCGGCTGGTCGTAGACGGCGGGCTCGAGATCCTGCGTATACATCGTGAGCAGGCGACGCGCTGCCGTCGCCACCTGCTGCGTGGCGAGACGCGCCTCGTCGAGCGTCGCGATGATCGAGCGCGTTCCCGTCACGCTCTGCCGCTGGGTCTGCACTGCACTTCACTCCAGGGCGTGCCTCATCCTCACATGGGGGATGCCCGCCTCGTCGAACACACCACCCTCGCTGCGGAACCCAAGCTTCTCGTAGAAGGGCAAGGCCTGCAGTTGCGCATGCAGGTAAGGTTCGCGGATGCCGCGGCGGCGGGCCTCGTCGAGCAGGTGGCGCAGAATCAGTCGCGCCGATGCCTCGTCCGCGCATGCCGGCAATTACCGCTATGCGGCCGATCTTACCCGCCGGATTAAGACGTCCGGTGCCAACTGGTTCACGGTTCAGGCGCGCGACGACGTGGGCGCTGACGGCATCGTCATCGTCCCATTCGTCGGACTCCGGCACTTGCTGCTCTTCGATGAAGACTGTGCGTCGTATGCGCTGCAAGACGGGCCGATCGGCGTCCCAGGTCGCCGGCACACATTCTATCTGGTCCGACCCCATGGCCGGCCTCACAGCGCCCGTGCGAGCGCCTCGGCCAGGCCGGTATACGAGCCCGGTGTGAGCGCCTCGAGGCGCCGGCGAGCGTCCTCCGGCAGGTCGAGACCCGTGACGAAGGCCGTGAGCGTCGCCGCGTCGATCGCACGGCCTCGCGTGAAATCCTTGAGCCTGTCATAAGCATCCACGATGCCGTGCGCCCGCATGACGGTCTGTATCGCCTCCGCGAGAACCTCGTGGTGCGCACCGAGATCCGCGGCGATCCGCGCTTCATCCGCGTCGATGCGCGCAAGTCCCGCAAGCACGGATCGCCATGCGAGCGCGCTGTGCCCGATAGCGACGCCGAGGTTGCGCATTACCGTCGAATCGGTGAGGTCGCGCTGCCAGCGCGACACCGGCAGTTTCTCCGAGAAGTGATGTAGCATCGAATTCGCAAATCCCGCATTGCCTTCCGCATTCTCGAAGTCGATCGGGTTGACCTTGTGCGGCATCGTCGACGAACCGACCTCACCGGCGACGGGGCGCTGGGCGAAGTAACCGAGCGAGATGTAGCCCCACAGGTCGCGGCACAGGTCGATAAGGATCGTGTCGGCGCGGGCCAGCGCGTCGCAATACTCCGCAATCCAGTCGTGCGGCTCGATCTGCGTCGTGTATTCATTCGGCGTCAGACCGAGGCTCATGACGAAGCGCCGCGACTCCGCACGCCAGTCGATTGCCGGCGCGGCAACCACGTGCGCATTGAAATTACCGACCGCGCCGTTCCATTTGCCGAGCACTTCGACCCGTGCGAGCGAATGTGCAGGCTCGGCGCAGCCGGACGGCAAAGTTGGCCGCCTCCTTGCCGAGCGTCGAAGGCGTCGCCGGTTGTCCATGGGTGCGGCACAGCATGGCGGTGCCGGCATGGCGCGCCGCAAGGCCCGCGAGCTGACTCAGCGACCTCTCCGATCGCCGGCAGCAGTATCGAATCGCGCGCGGCGGCCAGCATCATGCCGTAGCAGAGATTGTTGATGTCTTCGGAGGTGCAGCCGAAATGAACGAATTCGAGCTGCGCCGGCGTCGGCACCGACTGCCGCCAGTTCTTCGCGGACAAAATACTCGACCGCCTTGACGTCGTGCTTCGTCTCTCGCTCGAGCGTCTTGACGCGACCCGCACCGGCCTCCTCGATGCCGCCAGAAAGCTCCTCGAGTTTCGACGCGACCGACGTTCGCAGCTTCTCGATGGCGGGGAACCGGCCGGACGCCGACAGGTGGGTGAGCCATGCCGCCTCGACGCGTACGCGACGGGCGATCAGCGCGGATTCGCTGAAAAGCTGCCGAACGTCGGCACACTTGTCGGAATAGCGGCCGTCGAGCGGCGACAGCGCGGTCAGGCGTGCGTCAGTCATGGGGGCGGGCACGAATGATAGAATGCCCATGTTACCCGTGAGCGACCAGAACCGCATCGAAAAGGACAGCCTCGGCGACGTTCCTGTCGCAGCGTCGGCGCTCTGGGGCGCCCAGACGCAACGCGCGATCGACAACATCCGCATCGGTCAGGAGCGCATGCCGCCTGCGCTGATCCGGGCAGTCGGCCTCATCAAGTGGGCCGCAGCCGAGACCAATGGCGAACTCGGCGAACTTCCTGCGCCGCTCGCTGCCGGCATCGCCGCGGCGGCGCTCGAGATCGCCGGCGGCCGTCACGCAGACCAGTTTCCGGTCGGCGTCATGCAAACGGGCTCCGGCACCAGCACGAACATGAACGTCAACGAAGTCGTTGCGCGACTTGCCGGCGAGCGCCTTGGCGCGGCGGTTCACCCGAACGACCACGTCAACCGCTGCCAGAGCAGCAACGACGTGATCCCCACCGCCATCCATGTTGCTGCCGCGCTCGAGTTGCGCGACGTGCTGTTGCCGGGGCTTGCATCCCTCGCAGAGGCGATCGCAGCCCGGGCGGAGCAGGCCGGAGACCAGGTCAAGCCGGGCCGAACGCACCTGATGGATGCGCTGCCAATCCTTGTTTCGCAGGAGATGCGCGCCTGGCGCAGCCAGGTAATGGATGCCGGGGTGCGACTGGAAGGAGTTTTGCCGCGGCTCACGCGTCTCGCACTTGGCGCAACGGCGGTCGGCACCGGTGTCAATGCGCATCCCGCTTTCGCAGGTCGGGCAATAGCGCGCGCTCGCCGGCCGCACCGGACTGAAGCTGACAGCGGCTCCGGACCGTTTCGCCAGCCTCGCTTCGCAGGACACGGCGGTCGAATTGTCCGGGCAGCTCCGCACGGCCGCGGTCGCACTTCTCAAGATCTCGAACGACCTGCGCTGGATGAATTCGGGGCCGCTCGCCGGCCTCGGCGAGATCTCCGTGCCGGCCCTTCAGCCCGGCTCGAGCATCATGCCTGCCAAGGTCAACCCGGTGATTCCGGAAGCGGTCGCGATGGCCGCGACGCGCGTCATGGCGAACGACGTGGCGGTCGCAATGGCGGGTGCATCGGGCAACTTCCAGTTGAACGTGATGCTGCCGCTGATCGCGCATGCGTTGCTGCAGAGCATCGAACTGCTGACGGACTCGGCCCGCGCACTCGCAGAGCGCGTGCTGCCCGGTCTCGTCATTCACGGCGATCGCATCTCCGAAACACTCGCCCGCAATCCGATGCTGCTGACCGCGCTCGCGCCGCGCATCGGTTATGACCGTGCGGCCGCGATTGCGAAGCGCGCCGCGATCGACGGGCGGCCGATACTCGACGTCGCAGTCGAGGAAACCGGCCTGCCGCGGGAGGAACTCGCGCGCCTGCTCGATCCGGCGCGGCTCGCGCGCGGCGACGGCCCGGATCATGGCCGCTGAGGCTTGGCAGGAACTGCATCGGCTGCCGGCCCCGTTGCTGCTCGGCGAATTGCGCCGCCGTCTCGCCGGCCGGATCCAGGATGCATCGGAGGTGCGGATCGGCCACTACACGCGCAGCGCGAAGGCGCAGCTCGAGTCCGTGTTGCCACGCGAGACGACTCGCGCGGCAGTACTGATTCCACTCATCGAGCGCGGCGATGAGCTGTCGGTGCTGCTGACGCTCCGCTCCGACGAGCTCACGCATCATGCCGGACAGATTTCCTTCCCCGGCGGGCGTCTCGAATCCGGCGATCCCGATGCGATTGCGGCGGCGCTGCGCGAAACCGAGGAAGAGATCGGTCTGCGGCGCGAGTTCATCGAAGTTCTCGGCGTGCTACCGGACCACGTCGTGATCAGCGGCTTTCGCGTGACCCCCGTCGTCGGCCTGGTGCGGCCGGGCTTCGAATTGGTGCTCGATCCGACTGAAGTCGCGGGCACGTTCGAGGCGCCGCTGCGTCACCTGCTCGATCCGGCGACTCATGCCAGGCGCTGGCGGCGCATCGGTGGCATGGAGGTCGAAACGCTCGATCTGCCCTGGGGCAGCTTCAACATCTGGGGTGCGACGGCGAGCATGCTGCTGACGCTGCGCGAAGTGCTGGGCGGAGCGCCGATCCATGGCGATTGAGCGGCTGCTTGCGATCATGACGCGCCTGCGCGACCCGGCAGCCGGATGTCCGTGGGACCGTGAACAGGATTTCGCGTCCATCGCGCCGCATACGATTGAGGAGGCTTACGAGGTCGCCGACGCCATCGAGCGTTCGGATTTCGAATCCCTGCGGGACGAACTCGGCGACCTGCTGTTCCAGGTCGCATTCCACTCGCAACTCGCAGGCGAGCAGGGTGCATTCACATTCGACGACGTCGTCGAAGCGATCTGCGACAAGCTAACACGCCGCCATCCACACGTATTCGCCGACGCCACGATCGCCGATGCCGGCGAGCAGACGCGCGCCTGGGAGCGCATGAAAGCCACCGAGCGCCAGGCGAAGGGACCGGCGGACGGTGCGCTCGCGGATATTCCGGCCGCGTTGCCAGCGCTGACGCGCGCACGCAAGCTCGGGCACCGTGCGGCGGACGTGGGATTCGACTGGCCGGATTCGGCGGGACCGCGGTCGAAAATCGACGAAGAACTCGTCGAGCTCGACCGGGCGGTCGATGAGGGAGACGCGGGGCGCCTCGAGGCGGAATTCGGCGACCTGCTGTTTTCCGTGGTGAACCTCGCGCGTCACCTGGATATCGATCCCGAGAAGGCACTACGCCGCGCGAATGACCGCTTCAGCCGGCGTTTCAGACATGTGGAGCGGGCGCTGGCGGAACAGGGCCTGCTGCCGTCCGCCGCTGATGCGTCGCTGCTCGACCGGCTGTGGACAGACGCAAAAGCCGAGAATCCTTAATGTTTCCGGGGCCACGCGTTCAGGACCGGTTCATCGGGCGCCTCGTAGATTGGCACCGTACCAATGGATAAGGCGCACCATGAACTGCAAATTTTGGATGGGCGGCGCGATCGGCCACGACCAGGATGAGCGAGTGGACGATTAAAACCATGGCGGGGCCGCGCGAGCGGACCGGGCTTTCCCGTTCCTTTACAATGAAGTCATGCCGATGACGCGCCCACTGCTCACGATCATGACGTGCCTGGTCTTCGCTGCCGTCGCGCTGGCGCCGGCTACCGCGTCCGCTGCCGATCAAGATCGCTACGACGACCGCGACGACAATCGTGATCGCGACCCTTTGCCGAATCGCGATGATCAGGCAAAAGACTCGCCTGAGCAGGTGATGTCGCTTGACGAGGCGATGGCGCAGGCGGAGAAGCGCTATCGCGCCCGCGCCGTGCACGGCGAGGAAAAGCGCGACGGAGATCGCATCGTCTATCGCATCCGGCTGCTCGACAAGGATGGTCGGGTCTTTGAGGTATCGATCGACGCGGGTTCCGCCCGCCAGAAGTGAGAGCCGCATGCGCCTCCTCGTGCTAGAGGACGAGCCGGCCCTGCGCGAAACGCTGGCCGCGCAGTTTCGTGAAGCGGGGTTTGCGGTCGACGTGGCCGCTGACGGCGTCGAGGGCGAATTTGCCGGCCTCGAGTTTCCGATCGATGTCGCAGTCGTCGATCTCGGTTTGCCGGGACGCTCCGGGCTCGATGCGATCCGCGCCTGGCGCAAGGCTTCGAAATCCTTTCCGGTGCTAATTCTCACGGCGCGCGACAGCTGGCAGGAAAAAGTCGACCGGCCTCGACGCCGGTGCGGACGACTATGTCACGAAGCCATTCCGTTTCGAGGAAGTGCTGGCGCGCGTCCAGGCGCTGCTGCGCCGGTCCGGCGGCTGGTCACAGCCGCTGCAGAAGAGCGGCGCGGTCGAGCTCGACACGCGCAGCCAGGAAGTCCGCGTCAACGGACAACCGATCGAGTTGACCGCATTCGAATACCGGCTGCTCGAATACCTGATGCTGCGTGCGGGCGAGGTCGTATCGAAGTCCGAGCTGACCGACAAGCTGTACGAGCAGGATTTCGAGCGCGACAGCAACACCATCGAGGTGTTCATCGGGCGGCTGCGCCGCAAGCTCGATCCGGACGGTCAGTATCAGCCGATCGAAACCCTGCGTGGGCGCGGCTATCGGGTCGCTCGCGGCTGATCGTGGCGCGCCCGCCCACCTCCCTGCAGCGGCGCCTGCTCGTCACCCTGGCCGTGCTGCTGCTGGCGGCGGCTGCGGTTTCGGCGTGGTCGCTCGACAGTCTCTACCGCGAGCAGGGCCGGCGCGCGCGAGAGGCGGTGCTCGATGCGCAGGTGATCGCGCTGATCTCGTCGGCCGACATCGGCGAGGACGGCCGGCTCGTGCCTCGCAACCTCGCGGAGCCGCGTCTGGCGACGCCCGGATCGGGGCTCTATGCAGAAATCCTGGGTTCGCAGGGCAGCTGGCGTTCGCCGTCGGCGCTCGGCAGCGGGCTGAACCTCGGCGCGCAACCGGCTGCAGGCGAACGCCGGCTCGAGTATGCGCGGCTCGCCGACGGCACGCGCGTCGTCGGCCTGTCTTTCGGCGTGCGCTGGCAACTCGAGGACGGCAGCAGCCGCGACTTCGTGATACGCGCCGCCGAAAGCCTCGAGCCCTGGTATGCGGAACTCGCGCGCGTCCGCGCCTGGCTGGTCGCCGGTTCCCTGCTGCTGTCATTGCTGTTGGTCGCGGGCCTCGCGATCGCATTGCGTATTGCGCTGAAACCGCTACGGCAGCTCGAGCGCGACATCGTGGACGTCGAAGCGGGTCGTCGGGAACTGCTGGGCACGGTCTGGCCGCGGGAGCTCGCGGGCGTGACCGGGAATCTCAATGCGCTGCTCGCGGGCGAGCGCAAGCGCCTCGAACGCTACCGCGCGACGCTCGGCAATCTCGCGCACAGCCTGAAGACGCCGCTCGCGGCCATTCGTGGCCTGCTCGAACGCGGCGAAACGGCACCCGAGGCGTTGATTCCGCAAGTCGACCGCATGCAGGAAATCGTTCAGCACCAGCTGAAGCGTGCCGTATTCGGCAGCAGTGCGGCGACGCTGACCGATCTCGCCGTGCAGGAACCGCTGGAGCAGCTCCGCTCGGCGCTCGCCAAGGTGTACGCCGACCGCCACGTGACGGCCACGCTCGCGATTGCGCCCGGAACTGCTTATCCGATCGATCCGGGCGATTTCCTGGAACTCGCCGGCAACGTGATGGACAACGCATGGAAGTACTGCCGTGAGGCGATCGCCGTGCGCGCAACGCCCTGGACCGCGGCAGGATGGCGGCGACCGGGTCTCGTGCTCGATGTCGAGGACGACGGGCGCGGCATCGCGCCGGCCGAGCGATCTCGCGTGCTGGAGCGCGGCGCGCGCGCCGACGAAAGCGTTGCCGGCCAGGGTATCGGCCTGTCGGTCGCGCGTGAGATCGCGGCTGCGTATTCAGGCACGCTCGAGATCGGCGACAGCCGCCTGGGCGGTGCGCGGGTCAGCCTGCGCCTGCCGGGCCGCTGACCGCCGATGCCGCGACCGCCGCGCCGCAACCGCGCGAGACTGCACGACGCATTCGATTCCACCGCCGTCGAGGCGCGCCGAGAACGGCGCCGAAGCTCGGTCCCGCCGCTCGTTTATCCGCCCGATCTGCCCGTCAGTGCGCGCATCGAGGAGATCGCCGCGGCGATCCAGGCTCGCCCGGTGGTGATCGTCTGCGGCGAAACCGGCTCCGGCAAGACGACGCAGCTGCCAAAGGCCTGCCTGCAGGCCGGACGCGGCATCGATGGGCTCATCGGACACACGCAGCCGCGGCGCATCGCGACCCGGGCGGTCGCGGCCCGTCTCGCCGAAGAACTGGGCGTCCCCCTGGGCGCGCAGGTCGGTTTCAAGATCCGCCTTGCGGAAGCCGGCGGCGAGAACAGCCTCGTGCGCATCATGACCGACGGCATCCTGCTCGCCGAGATCCGGGGCGATCCGATGCTTCGCCGCTACGACACGCTGATTCTCGACGAAGCCCACGAGCGCAGCCTGAACATCGACTTCCTGTTCGGCTACCTGAAGCGGCTCCTGCCGCGTCGGCCGGACCTGCGTCTGATCGTGACATCCGCGACTATCGATCCGGGACGCATCGCCGCGTACTTCGACGGCGCGCTCGTCATCGAGGTCAGCGGCCGTTCCTGGCCAATCGAAGTCCGTTACCGTCCGCTCGCCGCCGACGAGGAAGACGATCTCGATCCGGGACTGACCGCCGGTATCGTCGCAGCGGTGCGCGAACTGCAGGGCGGACCTCCTTCCGCGCGCGGCGACATTCTCGTTTTCCTGCCCGGCGAACGGGAAATCCGCGATGCGTCCGAGGCACTCGAGGGCCTGGGGAGCGCCGACGTGCTGCCGCTCTATTCGCGCCTGTCCTGGTCGGATCAGCAGAAGATTTTCGCGAAGGACGGACGGCCGCGAATCGTGCTTGCGACCAATGTCGCCGAAACCTCGATCACCGTGCCCGGCATCCGCGCGTGATCGACACCGGACTCGCGCGCATTGCGCGTTACAGCCCCCGCAGCAAGATCCTGCGGTTGCCGGTGGAACCGATTTCGCGCGCGAGCGCCGATCAGCGCAAGGGACGTTGCGGCCGCGTGGGGCCGGGCATTTGCATCCGGCTGTACTCGGAAGACGATTTTTCCGCCCGCGAAACGTACACGCCGCCGGAAATTCTCCGCACCAACCTGGCCCGGGTGATCCTGCAGATGGAGTCGCTCAGTCTCGGTGCGGTCGCCGAATTTCCCTTTCCGGACCCGCCGGACGAACGTCTCGTCAACGACGGCTATCGCCTGCTCGGCGAATTGCAAGCGATCGACGACGACCGCCGGTTGACGGAACTCGGCAGATCGATCGCGCGCCTGCCGGTCGACCCGCGGCTTGCGCGGATGCTCCGCGAGGCTGAGCGGCATGGCGCGCTGTCCGAGCTACTCACATTGACGGCAGTGCTGTCGATTCAGGATCCGCGCGAGCGGCCGCAAGGCATGCAGGGCCAGGCCGACGAAAAAGCACCGCGTGTTCGCCGACCCGCGCTCGGACTTTTCGGCGCTGCTGAATCTGCGACAAGCCTGGCGCAGCGTGCGCGAGACGAAAGGCACGAGCGCGGCGCGACGCTGGTGCCGCGAGCACTTTCTGTCCGCCGCCCGCATGCGCGAGTGGGATGAACTGCGCGGCCAGCTCACCCAGATCGCGACGGAACTGGGCTGGCGCGAGAACGTGCAGCCTGCCTCCTTCGAAGCGACCCACAGGGCGCTGCTGACGGGCCTGCTGGGCGGCATCGGCGAACGGACCGAGCGGGGCGATTACCTCGGCGCGCGCGGCCTGCGATTCGTCATCGCACCGGGGACGCCGCTCGCCGCGCGTCCGCCGCGCTGGATCATGGCGGCGACGCTCGTCGAAACGGGCCGGGTCTATGCGCGACTGGTCGCGGCGATCGAGCCGGGCTGGATCGAGGCCGCATCGCCTCATCTGCTGCGCCGCAGTTACGACGAGCCCGAATGGTCGCCGGAGCGTGGCTTTGTCGCGGCTCGCGAGACGATCGTACTGTATGGCCTGACGCTGTCCGCGGGCAGGCGCGTGAACTACGGACATGTGGAACCCGCGGCGGCTCGGCGGATCTTCGTCCGCGAGGCTCTGGTCGGCGGCCGGTGCTCGCTGGCCGCACGCTTCGTCGCGCACAACCGCGGCGTGCGCTCTGCACTCGAGCGCGAAGAGGCGAAGCTTCGCCGGCACGGCGCGCTGTTCGACGAGGATCGCGCGGCGGATTTCTACCTCGGCCGCATCCCGGAAACGATCCACGACCTGCGCGGCTTCGAGCGCTGGCGCAAGGTCGCCGAATCGGCCGAACCGGGCCGCCTGCTGCAGCGATCCGACGACGTCATCACGACCGGCGCCGAGTTGCCGGACCCGGAAGCTTTTCCGGACGAGCTCGCCATGGGGGATCGCGCCTACGCCGTCGAATACCGGTTCGAGCCGGGCGCTGCCGACGACGGCGCGACCATCGAGGTGCCGCTCGCCTTGTTGCCGACGCTTCCGGCCGGTCGCCTGGCCTGGGGTCTTCCGGGCGTGCGGCTCGAACTCGTGACGACGCTGATTCGGGGCCTGCCTAAAGCTCGGAGAAAGCCGTTGGTGCCGGCGCCGGCGGTGGCGAAGCGGGCGCTCGCCGCGGCGGACACGGAGCGAGACCTGTGGGGCGAGCTGGCCCGCGTTCTGTCCCTTCAGGCAGGCCATCCGATCGCAGCGGTCGAACTTCAGGCGGTGGCGTTGCCTGAATACCTGCGGCTCAACTTGCGCGTGGTCGGCGATGACGGTCGAATCATTGCGCAGGGCAGAGACTACGGAAGGCTGCGGGAATCGCTGCGCGGCGCACGCCAGGCGGCGCTGCGCGAGTCGACGCGAGAACTCACGAAGAGCGGGCTTCGACACTGGGACTTTGGACGCCTCGCTACCACGGTGCAGGTCGACCGCGGCGGCCTGCGCATCGACGTGCATCCGGCGCTGTCGGACGACGGCAGCAGCGTTTCACTGATCGCCGTCGAAGACGAAGCGGAAGCGCAGGCGACTCATCGCCGGGGCCTGCGCCGGCTGCTCGCAATTGCGCTCGCCGAAACGCTGAAGCCGGTTCGCAAAGCGCTCGCGCACGATCGCGAACTCGTATTGCTGCAGCAGTCGATCGGGCCGCTGGCGCTGCTCGTCGACGATGTCTGCGACCGGGCGGTCGAGCGTGCCTGTCTGTCGCCGGACGGGCCGCTGCCGCGGGATCGCACGGCGTTCGACCTCGCCCTCGAACGGGGACGGCCAACGGTCTATGCGCTCGGCATTGCGATCGGCAGCCGCGCGAAAGCGGCCTTGCAGGCGGCGCGCACGATTCGCGCCGCGCTCGAAACGATGCCGGCAGGCGTCGATGCAGCGGCGCTCGCCGATTGCCGGGCTGCGCTCGGGCGACTTGCAGGCGCCAGATTCGTTGCGACAGCGCCGGACCCCTGGTTCGACGAGCTGCCGCGGCTGCTCGCCGGTCAGCTCGCACGCGTCCTGCGGCTGCAGGAGGTGAGGAATGCGGCCCAGCACCGGGAACTCGTCACGTGGCGCGAGCGGGTGTCTCGGCTGCGCGACCGCCGGCTGGCAGCGGAGCTGGAGTGGCTTCTGGACGAGTACTGCGTGTCGTTGTTCGCGCAACAGCTCGGCACGTCGGTCCCGGTTTCGGCGCGGCGACTCGAGCAGCGCCTCGCTGCGTGCCGCGGCTGATCAATCCAAGTTGCCGATCTTCATCACGAGCGGCGCGAGCAGATCCATGGGCATCGGGAACACGATCGTATTGCTTCTCTCGTTGCCGAGTTCCGTCAGCGTCTGCATGTAGCGCAACTGGATCGCGCGCGGGTCGGCGCCAAGCAGTTTTGCAGCCTCGACCAGCATTGCCGCGGCCTGTTTCTCGCCCTCGGCATGAATCACCTTGGCGCGTCGGGTTCGCTCGGCCTCAGCCTGCTTGGCAATCGCGCGGATCATGGTCTCGTCGAGGTCGATGTGCTTGATCTCGACGTGCGAGACCTTGATGCCCCATGCGTCAGTCGAGGAGTCCAGAATCTTCTGCACGTCCGCGTTCAACCGCTCGCGCTCTGACAGCATTTCGTCGAGTTCATGCTGGCCAAGTACCGAGCGCAGCGTTGTCTGCGCCAGCTGACTCGTCGCCTCGAACACATTGACCACCTGGATGATGGACTTGGCGGGATCGACGATGCGGAAATAGACAACCGCATTGACCTTGACCGAGACATTGTCCCGGGATATTACATCCTGCTTCGGAACGTCAAGCACGATCGTTCGGAGGTCGACGCGTACCATCTTCTGGATGACCGGCCACACCAGGATGAGGCCCGGTCCCTTGACTCCATCGAAGCGGCCGAGAAAAAAGATCACTCCACGCTCGTACTCGCGCAGCACGTGGATTGCGCTGCTCAGGAGCGAGAAAATCATGACAGCAATGACACCCCAGAATACCGCTGAGCCGATCATTGCTTGTCTCCTTTCAATGCGTCGGTGAAACGAACAGGGTCAGCCCCTCGATACTGTCGACACGCAGGCGCTGACCGCGTGTCACGGGCGCGGCGCTGACCGCATTCCATGTCTCGCCAAAAATCCGCACGTGGCCGGGCCCGCTGAAATCTTCGAGCGCTTCGGCTATTCCTCCGACCATCTGCTCGCGGCCGGTCACGACCGGTCGCCGGCGCGACCGCATGGCCATCCAGATCGTGCCCAGCATCGCCGCACCTGCCACCGTCGCGATGCCGCCAACGAGGCCGCGGCTGACGATCACGCCAGGCGCATCGGTGTCCATCAAGACGATCGAGCCAATGACAAACGCGGCGAGGCCGCCGAAGCCCAGCACGCCGAAGCTCGGCACGAAGAACTCCGCCGCCATCATGGCGATGCCGAGCACGACCAGCGCGAGCCCCGCGAAATTGACCGACAGCACCTGGAGGGCATACAGGCCCAGCAACAGGCAGACACCGCCGATCACGCCCGGCAGGAGCGCTCCGGGGTTGTAGCCTTCAAACAGCAGACCGTAGATTCCGATGATCAGCAGGCCATAGGCCACGAGCGGGTTGGTCAGCACCGCCAGCAGCGACGTCCGCCAATCCATCTCGACCCGATCGACCGTTAGTCCTAGGGTCGCCAGCACGGTTTTACCGTCGGAGAGTGCGACCTCGCGACCGTCGAGAGCCTTGAGCAGTGCCGGCACATCGCCCGCGATCAGGTCGATCACGCCGCGTTGCAGCGCTTCGCCGGCTGTGATGCTCGCCGCCTCGGTTACGGAGTCTTCGGCAAATGTCGGATCGCGGCCGCGCAGCTCGGCGATGCTGCGGATGTATGCGACCGCATCATTGATCGCTTTGCGGTCCATGTCAGCCGGCTCCTTGCCGCCATCGCCGGAGCCGCTTTCGCCATCGTCTGGCGCCACATCCCGGCCGCGCGGGGGCGCACCGCCGATCGGCACCGGCGTCGCGGCGCCGAGATTCGTGGCGGGCGCCATCGCCGCCACGTGACTCGCGTAAAGGATGAAGGTACCTGCGCTGGCGGCGTGCGCGCCCGGTGGGGCCACGTAGGTCACGACCGGGACCCGCGCGCTCAGGATGGCCCGGATCATGTCGCGCATGGACTCTGATAGACCACCCGGTGTATCCAGCACGAGGATTAGCAGCTCCGCGTCCTGCTCTTCCGCGCGCGTCAGCGCACGCACGAAGAATTCACGCGTAGCCGGGCCGATCGCGTCCTTGATTTCTAGCAGCAAAGCGGTCCGTCCGAGGGCCGGATCCGGTGGCGCCGCACCCGGCCCGGATTGCGCGGCGGCAATGCCCGCAAGCCCGACGAACAACGTCATCGCGGCATGAAGGCACAGCGAGCGGCGCGAGGGCGACATCCGGATATCCTCCGTGTCTGACGATTATCATAGCAAGACAGACCCCGTTCGAACGCCGGAGGTTTCCATGTCGAAAATGATCGTCTCAGCGGGCTTTCTGCTTATGACCTGCGTGGCCCAGACGCAGACCGCGCCGGAAGTCGCGATTCGCATCGAGCCGGTGTCCGGCAGCGTACACGTGCTTTACGGCAACGGCGGCAACATCGGAGTGTTTGTCGGTGACGACGGAGTGATCCTGATCGACGACCAGTACGCTCCAGCGACGCCGCAGATCATCGAGGCGCTCGCCAAGCTAAACCCGGAGCCGCCGCGATTCGTGCTGAATACGCACTGGCACGGCGACCACACGGGCGGCAACGAAAACCTCGCCGGCAAGGGCTCCGTGATCGTCGCGCAGGAGCGCGTGCGCGAGCGCATGAGCACCGAACAGTTCAACGAATTCTTCCAGCGCAAGACGCCGCCTTCGCCGGCGGGCGCGTTGCCGGTCGTTACGTTCAGCGACAACCTGTCGCTGCATGTCAACGGCGATGAGCTACGCGCCATCCACGTGCCTAATGCGCATACGGACGGCGATGTCTTCATACACTTCCGCAAGGCGAACGTGATCCATACGGGCGATCTGATGTTCGCCGGGCTCTATCCGTTCGTGGATCTCGATTCCGGCGGCTCGGTCGCCGGTGTCATCGCCGGGGTGGACAAGATGCTGGTCCTCGCGAACGAGAAGACCCGGATCATTCCGGGACACGGCAAGGCGACGGACCGGGCGGGGCTGCTCGCGTATCGCAAGCTGCTCGCGGACACCAGCGCCCGGATGCAGGAGCTGGTGAAGGCAGGCCAGTCAGTCGAGCAGGTGCTCGCCTCCAAGCCGTTTGCGGAGCTGGACAAAACCTATGGCTGGAGCTTCATCACGGCCGAGCGCTACATCCAGATGCTGTATCGGGACGCCGCGCGAACCGTCAAATGACGTCGAACCGGATGCCCTGCGCGAGCGGCAGGTCGCTCGAGTAATTGATCGTGTTGGTCTGCCGTCGCATGTAGGTTTTCCAGGAGTCGGATCCCGCTTCACGTCCGCCGCCCGTGTCTTTCTCGCCGCCGAACGCGCCGCCGATCTCGGCGCCCGAGGTGCCGATGTTCACATTGGCGATGCCGCAGTCGCTGCCCGAAGCCGAGAGGAACCGCTCGGCATGCTGCAGCCGATCGGTGAAGATTGCCGACGACAGCCCGTAATCCGTGTCGTTGTGCATCGCGATCGCGTCGTCCAGTGATTTGAATGGAATCAGGTACAGGATCGGCGCGAAAGTCTCGTGCCGCACGACCTTCATGTCGTTTCGCGCGCGGACGATGGTCGGCTCGACGTAGTAACCCGGCCCGGGCAGCACGCGGCCGCCGCACAGGATCTCGCCACCCTGGTTCTTCGCATCAGCGAGCGCGGCCTCGTACTGGCGCACGGCGGAGGCGCTGACCAGCGGGCCCATCAGCACCGCGGGATCGAGCGGATCGCCGATACGGACCTGTTTGTAGGCGGTGGCCAGCCGTCGCTCGAGGTCCGCGATGCGCGACTCGTGCACCAGCAATCGACGCGTCGTCGTGCAGCGCTGGCCCGCGGTGCCGACCGATCCGAACAGGACCGCCGGAACCACGAGATCCAGATTAGCAAACTCGTCGACGATGATCGCATTGTTGCCGCCGAGTTCCAGCAGGCTCCGGCCGAGGCGCGCAGCGATGCGTTCGCCGACCTGCCGGCCGACCTGGGTCGACCCGGTGAAGCTCATGAGAGCGATGCGACGGTCGTCGACGAAACGGCTGGCGAGCGAGTTGTCAGCCGGGATGAACAACTGGAATATGGGCGGGAGCCCGGCGGAGGCGATCACCTCATTGCAGATTCGTTGCACGGCAATGGCGCACAGCGGCGTGTGGTGCGAGGGCTTCCAGACGCAGATGTCGCCGCAAACGGCGGCGAGGAATGCATTCCAGGACCAGACGGCGACCGGAAAATTGAACGCGGAAATGATGCCGACCACGCCGAGCGGATGCCACTGCTCGTACATGCGGTGCTGCGGCCGCTCGGAATGCATCGCGAGGCCATAGAGCATGCGCGACTGGCCGACAGCGAAATCGGCGATGTCGATCATCTCCTGGACTTCGCCGTCGCCCTCGGCCTTGATCTTGCCCATTTCCAGGCTGACGAGGCTCCCCAGGAGATCCTTTTTCGCGCGCAGCGCGTCGCCCATGAGCCGCACGGCCTCTCCACGGCGCGGGGCGGGGACGTTGCGCCAGGCACCGAAGGCGCCCGCGGCGCTCGCGACGACCCGTTCATAGTCCGCGCCGCCCGCCGGACGGATGCGCGCGATGATCTCTCCGGTCGCGGGATTGATCGAGTCGATCAGCGGCGACGAGGCGTCGCCATGCCAGCCGTCGCCCGAGCAGGCGCCGTCATTGACCGTCGTCAGGCCAAGGCCTTCGAGCACCTGCGCAGGATTCATCTTGCGCCTCCTGCAAGGCTGCGTTGCCGGCCCGCCGCGCCTTCGACGACCATGCGCGCCGAGATCGCCTTGTCACCACCCGTGCGGTACCAGGCGCCGAAGCGGTTAGCGAGCACGGCCGGCAGGCTGAACTGCTCCTGGCGCACAAAGCCGCTGAAATCGTCGGGGCGCGAGAGCACCAGGTCGACCACAGCGGAGAGACCCGCCGCAGTCGTCACCTGGATCGCCGACCAGAGGCGTCCGGAGATCTCCTGCGGATAGATCTTGTTGACGTAGTTTTCCTCACGCAGTTCCCCGTCCTGCCGGCCGCAGACCGCGACATAGACAATCACGACGTCCTGCAGCGTCTGCGGCACCGCGTTCTCGAGGATGCGCTTGAGCGTTCCGCGGTCCTGGTTCAGCTTGAGGTCGTTCATCAGCAGGCGGACCTGCTCGCAGTGGCCGGGGTAGCGGATGGTCTTGTAGTTCATCTGCTCGCAGCGCTCGCCGAAGGTCTCGCCGAGCGAACCCAGGCCGCCCGAGGTATTGAATGCCTCGTAGAGCGTGCCGTCGATCTCGATTTCCTCGAGACCCTCAAGCGGCGCCGCTTCGATCAGGCGGCGGTCCGCGATCGCATGGCAGGGATTGCCGTACTCGTTGATCAGGCCCTCGGTCGACCAGGTCAGCGAATATTTGAGGACGTTGTTCGGATGCTGAGGCAAGGCGCCGACCCGCATCTTGACGCTGCGCAGCTCGTCGAAGTGGCTGATCAATTCGTTCGCGGCGATCGACACGAATCCTGGTGCGAGCCCGCATTGCGGCACGAAGGCCGTGGACGCACCGTCGGCGACGTCGCGCACCGCGCGGGTCACTTCGACGTCTTCTGTCAAATCGAAATAATGCAGGCCATGTTCGCGCGCGGCCTTTGCGACGCCCGGATTGCAATAGAAGGGCAGGGACGAGATCACGGCGTCGCGGCGGTGCATAGCGAAATGACGCGACAGGGCAGCCGCATCGGAAGCGTCCAGCGCATGCGCCGTCACGTTTCGGCGGGCATGGGCGCGCACGACCGCGCGCGCGGCGTCGAGGCTGACGTCCGCCAGTTCCACCTGGTAATCGCCGGCTTCGGCCAGCAGTCCCGAGATCAATGCGCCGATCTTGCCGGCGCCGAGAACGAGTACGCGATGCATACGGATGACCTTCAAAAAAGGTGGCGCATTCTGCCCATTCCTAACCACATAAACCACCCCCTGAAACGCGATATTTTGCAGTGCAGCGAATCCGTGTACGATGAACGGGATCATGCATATCGCCGTCGCAAAGGCTGGCTGGAGCCCCGACAGCTGGCAGAGCCGGCCGGCGCTTCAGCAACCGCATTACGCTGACCCGGCGAAGCTTGCGCGCGTGCTCCAGGAAATCGCCCGGTTGCCGCCGGTCGTCGTGTCGTGGGAAGTCGACCAGCTCAAGGACGAACTGGCAGCGGCGCAGCGCGGCGAGCGGTTCCTGCTGCAGGGCGGCGACTGCGCGGAAGGGTTTTCCGATTGCGAATCCGACACGATCGCCCGCAAGCTCAAGATCCTGCTGCAGATGAGCGTCGTGCTGCTGCATGGCCTCAAGAAGCCGGTCATTCGCGTCGGCCGCATGGCGGGCCAGTACGCGAAGCCGCGTTCGGCCGATACCGAGACCCGCGATGGCGTGACTCTGCCGAGCTATCGCGGCGACATCGTCAATCATGCGGCCTTCACCCCGGTAGACCGCGAAGCGGATCCGGAATTGCTGCTGCGCGGCTACGAGCGAGCCGCCTTGACGCTGAATTTCGTGCGCGCGCTGGTCGATGGCGGCTTCGCGGACCTGCATCATCCCGAGTACTGGGACCTCGGCTTCATGCAGCACGCAAAGCTCAAGGACGCGTACCAGAAGATCGTCGACGCGATTTCCGATTCGCTCGATTTCTACGAGACGGTATCCGGCAGGCCGGTGCATGAGGCCTCTCAGGCGCGCTTCTATGCGAGCCACGAGGGACTGCACCTGCTATACGAGCAGGCCCAGACGCGATATCTGCAGCGCCGTCAGCGCTGGTACAACTTGTCGACGCACATGCCATGGATCGGCATGCGCACGGCGACGCCCGGCGGCGCGCACGTCGAATACTTCCGCGGCATTGCGAATCCGATCGGCGTAAAGGTCGGCGACGCACTCGACGCCGCAGCGCTCGGCGACCTCGTTCGCGTGCTGAATCCCGACAATGAACCGGGTCGCCTCACGCTGATCCACCGCTTCGGCGCCGGGCGAATCGAGTCGGCGCTGCCGGCGATGATCCGCGCCGTGCGAGACAGCGAACGGGACGTCCTGTGGGTTTGCGACCCGATGCACGGCAACACCGAGACCACACCCCAGGGCGTCAAGACGCGGCGCTTCGACAACATCCTGTCCGAGGTCGAGTCCGCATTCAAAATCCACGAGGACTGCGGATCGATCCTGGGCGGCGTGCATTTCGAACTCACCGGCGACGACGTGACCGAATGTACGGGCGGCGCGCGCGGGCTGTCCGACGGCGACCTCGCACGCGCGTATCGCACGACGGTCGATCCGCGGCTCAACTACGAACAGGCACTCGAACTGGCGATGCGCATCGCGCGCCCTCGGCGGGTGGCATAAAATAACGTTTATTCATGGAGTTAGAGTTGCCTGTTGAGAGATTACATAGCGATGCCGCGGCGACCGTCATGCCGCCTGTGCCGACCGAATGGCGCGACGTCCTGAGCCCCGCTGCGATCGCCTTCGTCGACACGCTCGCCGACCGGTTCGGCGGGCCGGTCGCGACATTGATCGCCCGACGCACCGAACGTCAGCGCCAATTCGACACCGGCGCGCGCCCTGATTTTCTCGAATCGACGCGCGCGCTGCGCGATTCGGATTGGCGGATCGGCGCGGTACCGGCGGACCTGCAGGACCGGCGCGTCGAAATCACCGGGCCCACCGACCGCAAGATGATCATCAACGCCCTTAACTCCGGTGCAAATGTCTTCATGGCGGACTTCGAAGATTCGCTGTGCCCCACCTGGAGCAACATCGTCGACGGGCAGGTCAACCTGATGGCCGCGGTGCGCCGTACGCTCGGATTCACGAGTCCCGACGGAAAACGCTACGCGCTCAACGAGCGGACGGCCGTGCTCATCGTGCGCCCGCGCGGCTGGCACCTGGTGGAAAAGCATTGGATGCGCAACGGTGGTGCAATCCCGGCTGCCATGGTCGATTTCGGCCTGTACCTCTTTCATAACGCCGCGGAACTGCAGCGGCGCGGCACGGGCCCGTATTTCTACCTGCCGAAGCTGGAAGGTCATCTCGAGGCCCGCCTGTGGGCCGACGTGATCGCTTTCAGCGAACACGCATTGGGCCTGCCGCCCGGCACGGTCAAGGTGACGGTGCTGATCGAAACGATCACGGCAGCATTCGAAATGGACGAGATCCTGCATGAGCTTCGCAGCTGGATCGTCGGGCTCAATTGCGGCCGATGGGATTACATCTTCAGCTTCATCAAGAAATTCAACCGACGCGCCGATAGCGTCCTGCCGGATCGCGGCAGCGTCACGATGACGTCGCACTTCCTCCGATCCTACGCGCAGCTCGTGATCCGGACCTGTCACCGCCGCGGAGCGTTTGCGATGGGCGGCATGGCCGCGCAGATCCCGATCAAGGGCGATGTGGAGGCGAACGAGCAGGCGCTAGCGCGGGTACGCGCCGACAAGGAGCGCGAAGCCGGCGACGGCCACGACGGCACCTGGGTTGCCCACCCAGGCCTTGTCGGCCTCGCGCGCGAGATATTCGATCGCCTGATGACGGGCCCGAACAACCTGCATCGCTTGCGCGAGGACGTCCGCGTCGACGCTTCCGATCTGCTCGCCGTGCCCGATGGTGCGATCACCCACGCCGGTCTCGTCAACAACATCGATGTCGGCATCCGTTACCTGGCCGCCTGGCTGGGTGGCAATGGCTGCGTGCCGATCCATCACCTGATGGAGGACGCCGCGACCGCCGAGATCTCCCGCGCCCAGCTCTGGCAATGGCGGCATCACGGCCGGCGCCTGGCCGATGGCCGCGCGGTCACGATTGAGCTGGTGCGCGCCGAGATCGCGGCCCAACTCGCCGGGATCCGTGCGGAGGAGGGTGACGCCGCCTTCACGGCAGGTCACTTCGAGCGCGCGGCCGCGATTCTCGACGAGCTGACCGCGAATCCGGAATTCGATCCGTTCCTGACACTGGTCGCATACCGCGACATCGATTGACCACGGAGTCTCCATGACGTTGAAGAACGCCGCTCAAATCGAAACAGACTGGAAGTCCAACCCGCGCTGGAAAGGCGTCACGCGCGCCTACGGCGCGGCGGACGTCGTGCGGCTGCGCGGCAGCGTGCACATCGAGCATTCACTCGCGCGACAGGGCGCCGAAAAACTGTGGCGCCACCTGCACGCGCTGCCGTTCGTCAACGCGCTGGGCGCGCTGACCGGCAACCAGGCGATGCAACAGGTGCGCGCCGGCCTGAAGGCGATTTATCTCTCCGGCTGGCAGGTTGCGGGCGACGCGAATCTGGCCGCCGAGATGTATCCGGACCAGTCGCTGTATCCGGCGGATTCCGTGCCTTCGGTCGTACGACGCATCAACAACACGCTATTGCGCGCGGATCAGATCTGCCATGCGGAAGGCGACGACTCGATCGACTGGCTGCAGCCGATCGTCGCGGATGCGGAGGCCGGCTTCGGCGGCGTGCTGAATGCATTTGAGCTGATGAAGGCGATGATCGCGGCGGGCGCCGCCGGCGTGCACTACGAGGACCAGCTCTCGAGCGCCAAGAAATGCGGCCACATGGGCGGCAAGGTGCTCGTACCGACGCAGGAGGCAATCAACAAGCTGATCGCGGCGCGGCTTGCGGCAGACGTCTCGGACGTGCCGACCGTGCTGGTTGCACGTACCGATGCCGAGTCGGCGAACCTGCTGACGGCCGACGTGGACCAGCGCGACCTGCCATTCATCCAGTCGAAAGATCGTACGAGCGAAGGCTTCTTCCCGGTGCGTGCGGGGATCGAGCAGGCGATCGCGCGCGGCGTCGCCTATGCGCCGTACGCCGACCTCGTCTGGTGCGAAACGGCGACGCCCGACCTGCACGACGCGAAGCAGTTCGCCGAGGGCATGCACCGGCAGTATCCGGGCAAACTGCTCGCGTACAACTGCTCGCCATCGTTCAACTGGCGCAAGAAGCTCGACGACGCGACCATCGCGAAGTTCCAGCGCGAACTCGGCGCGATGGGCTACAAGTTCCAGTTCATCACGCTCGCCGGATTCCACGCGCTCAACTTCTCGATGTACGAACTGGCGCGCGGCTATCGTGAAACCCAGATGAGCGCATACGTCGCCCTGCAGCAGGCAGAGTTTGCGGCCGAACCGCAGGGCTATACGGCGACGAAGCATCAGCGCGAGGTCGGCGCCGGTTACTTCGACGACGTCACGCAGACGGTGACGGCGGGGACGTCGTCGATCACCGCCATGCACGGCTCGACGGAGGAAGCCCAGTTCAAGGTGCGCTGAGCCCGGCAATGCGCCAGGGGGCCGCGCCCTTCGATCCGGATTGCCGGCGCTGCGCCCGGCTCGCCGCATTCCTCGATGCGGTCGGCAAGCGCCACCCGGCTTACCATTGCCGACCGGTCGCGCCGTTCGGCAGTGCGCGGCATCGGCTGCTGATCGTCGGCCTTGCGCCCGGATTGCACGGCGCCAATCGCACGGGTCGTCCTTTCACCGGCGATCACGCCGGCATCCTGCTGTACCGCACCCTGCATGCGCACGGTTTTGCGACGCGCGCCGAGTCGGTATCGGCGGACGACGGACTGCGTCTGCGCGACTGCCGCATCACGAACGCGGTCAAATGCCTGCCGCCGGCGAACAGACCGCTGCCTGCCGAGGTTCGGCAGTGCAATGATTTCCTGGCTGCGGAACTCGCTGCCTTGCCGGCTGCGGCCGTCGTGGTCGCGCTCGGCGGCATCGCCCACGGAGCGGTGCTCCGGGCCGCGGGCATGAAGCCGGCACAGGCACGATTTGCACATGGCGCCCGGCACACGCTGCCCGGGGAACGGCAGCTGCTCGATTCGTATCATTGCAGCCGCTACAACACGCAGACACGCCGGCTGACACCTGCCATGTTCGACGACATCTTTGCCCGGGCGCGCCACTTGCTCGATGACTGACCGACGCGACACCATGAGCGGGTGAACGGATTCGATTCCCGGTCCTTCGTCGCGACGTTGCCTTCCCGGCCCGGCGTCTATCGCATGCTTGATGCCTCGGGCGAGATTCTCTACGTCGGCAAGGCGGGCAGCCTCAAGGCCCGGGTCGGCAGCTATTTCCGCGCGGATCAACTTCAGCCCAAAGTGCAGGCCCTGGTCCGGCTGATCGCCGGCGTCGAAGTCACGGTGACGAACTCGGAAACCGAAGCGCTGCTGCTCGAGCACAACCTAATCAAGCAGCACCGGCCCCGCTACAACGTCATCCTGCGCGACGACAAGAGCTTTCCCTTCGTGCACCTGTCGGCCCATCCGTACCCGCGGCTCTCTTTTTATCGCGGCACGCGGCGCCTGCCGGGCCGGTTGTTCGGTCCCTATCCGAACGCGGGCGCGGTGCACGAGACGCTCAATCAGCTGCACAAGCTGTTCCGCATCAGAAGTTGCAAGGATTCGTATTTCGCCAACCGCTCGCGGCCCTGTCTCGAGTACCAGATCGGGCGATGTTCGGCCCCCTGTACCGGTTTGATCGACGCAGCCAGTTATGCGCGTGACGTGCAGTCGGCCGTCATGGTGCTCGAGGGCCGCGCGGCCGACGTGACGGAACGGATTGGCGAGGAAATGGACAACGCCGCGGAGGCCCTGCAGTACGAGCGTGCCGCCGCACTGCGCGACCAGCTGGCGGCGCTGACCGACATCCAGTCGCGCCAGGTGGTAAGCCGCGCGCGCAGCAATGCCGATACGGATGTCATCGCGGTTGCCGAGGCGGGCGGTGAGTTCTGCGTCGCGCTGATGTTCATCCGCGGGGGCCAGTTGCTTGGCACGTCGGTCTTTCACCCGCGCGCCCCGATCAGCGAGGCACCGGAAGTGCTGTCGACCTTCGTTGGCCAGCACTATCTGGAACGTGATCCGCCGCCATGCATCCTGCTGTCGCATGCCATCGACGATGCGGAAACGCTCGCGGCATCGTTTTCCGAGCGCTCGGGACGGCGCGTACGGTTGCGCCGGCCGAGCCGCGGCGTGCCGCAACGATGGATGCAGCTCGCCCGGCAGAATGCCGAGAACGCGCTGCGAATGCGCGCAGCCAGCCAGACGAGTCTCGACGAGCAGTTCGCCGAACTCACTTCGTTTCTCGGCCTGCTGCAGCCTGTCGCACGCATCGAATGCCTCGACATCAGCCACACGCAAGGGGAAGCGACCATTGCCTCCTGCGTCGTGTTCGGCCCCGCAGGACCCATCAAGAGCGAATATCGCCGCTACAACATCGACGGTGTTGCCGCCGGGGACGATTACGGCGCGATGCGCCAGGCATTGACGCGCCGTTATCGCCGCCGGCAGCAGGAAGAATCCCCGTTGCCCGATCTGCTGCTGATTGACGGCGGCAAAGGCCAGCTCGCGGAGGCGGCGAGGGTACTCGAGCAACTCGGCATCGGTCTGCCGGCAGTCGCGGCGGTCGCGAAAGGCGCGGATCGGCGCGCGGGACAGGAGCGCATTTTCTTGTTGGGCCGGGATGCGGCACTTATACTGCCGCCCGATTCGAAGGCGCTGCACCTGATTCAGCGCGCACGCGACGAAGCGCACCGGTTTGCGATCAGCGGACACCGCAGAAGCCGGGCGCGCTCGCGCCAGACTTCGATGCTGGAAGCCGTCGCGGGTCTCGGTCCCGCCCGACGCCGGGCGTTGTTGAAGCAGTTTGGCGGTCTGCAGGGCGTGTTGCGCGCGGGCGTCGAAGATCTGGCCCGCGCGCCCGGCATCGGTCCGGCGCTCGCTCAGGCTATATTCGATCATCTGCACCCGGGAGCCGGATGAGCAATCCCTACACCATTCCGAACTTGCTGACCGGGCTCAGGATCGCGCTGATCCCGGCCATCGTTGGACTGTTTTATCTGCCGTACCACTGGTCCGACATGGCCTGCGGACTGCTGTTCGCTGTAGTCGGCATTACGGACGCTTTCGACGGCTATCTAGCGCGCAGGCTCGGCCAGGTGTCCCCGCTCGGCGCCTTTCTCGACCCTGTGGCGGACAAGCTGATCGTTGCGACCGCGCTCGTGCTGATCGTCAGCCGCAATCCGGTCTGGTACGTGACGCTCACCGCCGCCGTCATTATTGGCCGCGAAATCGCAATCTCGGCACTCCGCGAATGGATGGCCGAGATCGGCGCCCGCCAGAAGATGAAGGTCACGGCGATCGCCAAGTTCAAGACGATCGTGCAGATCGTCGGGCTGTCGATGATGCTGTTCCGTGAGGACCTGTTCGGTCTGCCGATCTATCTGATCGGCCTCGCCTTCACGGTGCTGGCGGCCGCATTGACCTTGTGGTCGATGTTTGTCTACCTCAACGCGGCCTGGCCGGAATTGAGCGGGTTCCGCCAAACTTGACAGTCCGGACCCCGCTCCTAAAATGACGCCTCCTGTTTGACGGCGCCTGCGGGAATAGCTCAGTTGGTAGAGCGCAACCTTGCCAAGGTTGAGGTCGCGAGTTCGAGCCTCGTTTCCCGCTCCAGATTTACCTGAAAAACCCCGGGACGGCGTTCCGGGGTTTCATGTTTAATGCCCCCGAGGCTAGGTGGCAGAGTGGTCATGCAGCGGCCTGCAAAGCCGTCTACGCCGGTTCGATTCCGACCCTAGCCTCCATTAGCGCGTCCGACAGCCTCCGCGGCCGCGCTTCCGACGCGAGAAAAACCGATATTTCCCGGTAAATATCATCCGGGTCCGCTCTAGGGTGGGTTGGACTTGTCGGGTTTGTCTTGTTCCTTCCGGTCTTCAGTCCTTTGCACCGCCGGACGGCGCGGCTTCGCCAACTCGGGCTGCATCGCATTGTCTTCCTTAGGCTCGGCCTTCGCTGGCAATTCAATTACTACAGGTGGAGGTGTATCCCGTTGGCTAAGTATCTGGTCCGTAATGAACCAAAGAAGCAACCCAGAAATGATTGTGGAAACAATGCCGATTACGATCTTTCCGGCTGGCTTCTCGTACCAATAGCGTTGGCCACTTGAGCCATCTTGACGCTGTGTTTTCCGTGAACTGCGCATAGCCATTTGCATAGGCTAAATGAAAGGGCCCGGCAGTGGGCACCTGGCCTGACTCAGCAATCGAAATTATCGCAGCGACGCGCCGACAGCCTCGTGTACCGCGGCTCCCAGTCGCAACGCGCACAGGGTTCTTTCGCGGATGCCTGGATCCGCAATTTGGAAGACTGAAAACGTATCACCGCCGGGTGCGCCTTTTGTATGGATGGCAAGCTCATTACCAGAGCTAATCACGTCCGAGATTGTCGCACCCTCCATGTTTGCATTGGTGTGCAAATCGGCCCGCAAATAGTTGGACCACGACTCCGGCTCCCCGATCACATCTCGCACGTCCATTGCTGGGCTCCCGCTTGTGAACTAGGCGCAAACCGTATCAACGCGGTCACCGCCCATCTGTGCGGTAGCGTACGCATGGCCCCGCCTTAAAGCAGCGGAGGCGATAAGTTAAAGATCTGCGGAAGCGAGTTTCGGTCAGCCGGCGAGCCAAAATCAGCCCGTGTGCCTATGCGGAAAAGGGAACGACGGAGTTGTCACCAGGAGGCTATTCGTCGTCAGCTTTTTTCTCTTCTAAATCATCAGCGTCTGATTCTGATAATTGTGGAGGCAGGTCGAGCTTGACCTCAAAGTGATCAACGTTGCCGTCGCCTCCGTCCCATTCATCGACAATCATTGCCTGACAGACAGCGGGAACTCCCGGCGCGCCCAACAAGTTCATTCTTGCCCGGAAGTTGCGGGCTAATGTCCGGTCGAGAAATCCGACAGTCTTACCATCAACGGATACAGACACGGCTCTGTCGTCAGATTGGCTCGCGTCGTCATGAATTAGCGTGGCCTCAACTTCTTTTTTATGCCCGTCTAGAGTGCCGCCCCCATACAGTTCTTTAAGGCTGTCCTGGTAATGGGACTCACCAATGATGTCGAATTCAAACGTGCCATGGCCGACAAGTCTTAGAGAAAAGCCGGCCGTTTCGATGGGTTGTTTGGATTCCGAGTTAGAGCGCTTGCCGAAGAATCCCATTGTGTACGTTCCATGTGCTTTCGCCGTGTGCGCCCCATAATCGATCGTATACGCGACAAATTGAGCCTGAGCCGTAGGACGGAGGCTCCAAATAGAAAGGCCCGGCCGCGGGCACCGGGCCAGAATACGTAGCCAGCGTCGTATTTGCCGTCAGGCCGCCGCAGATGCCTAAGATGGACGATCGCGAGTCAACTTTAGGGACCGCCTTCCCATGGACGTAGTTACCATCAATCGGGCTCCGGTGTTGACGTTGTGGGCAGCGGTAGTTGCGGAGCGTCTCGGGTTCGATCGCGAGGAAGCTCTCACGCTAGGTAAGGCCGTGGCGGGACTCACGGCGCAGTCGAAGGGGCAACGCCTCGGCATCTTTACACCCTCACCTGACGCGATACGCAAGGAGAGAGCGAAGAAGGCGAAAGCTGCGGACGTGTTGAAGGTCGCGCTTCTGGGCCGGGCCGTGTCGGTTCTGCGTACCGATGAGGGTTTGAGGGCGGTGGACAAAGTTCAGAAGCCGATGGCACCCGCTAGCGTCGAAAAGTACCTTCAGTCGAAGTTCGGCGAAAGGCTGCCCGAAGTGCGGAGTGCGATGAAGAAGCTTGCACAGTCCAGGGGGCATGACGCCTTGGTGGACAAAGCGTTTCAGCTTTACGAAGCGTTTCGGCCCGAGGTCCCTGAGGGCGAGGGGGGATGGGGTGCGAAGGGAAAGTTGAGTCTCAAGAAGATCCTGGAGTTGGCTCAGTCATAATGGGCACGGCTTGCAATAGATCGCCGCTCCTGGCTGTCAGGCGCAGGCTACGTGGCAGCGTAACAATCCGCGAAAATGGCCGCGCTATTTGCGTTCGTTCTTGCGCTTCTGGCCGTGGACGTTTGGCGCAGGCAATGTCGTGCCGAGTTTTTCGGGCGAGGGCAGGTAGATCGGCGGCATGAACAGGCGCGTACTGCAGTGCCTGCACGTGCTCCAGCCATTCCGGTAATCCACGACCGGCACGATCCAGCGCCTGAAGCACGAACCACAGGTGATGACAGTGCCGACCGAAACGATGGCCAGCGCATCGTTGTCGCTGCTTTCGACCGTCATGCCTTCCATGACGACCATGTGCCGACCGGTGCCAGGATCGTCGAACTCGACGAGCCCATTGCGATGTATGACCCGTCGTAAGTCCTTCATTCTGTTTTTACCTTCACTTCCCGCTGCTGGCATTTATGTTCCGGGCCAGTCAGTACCAATCGTATTACCCGAGGCGTTCCCGGAAGGAGCAGGGATACCATACGCTCCTCGATGCTGGCAAAGCCATAGGCGTCGATGCATTGGTCGGGCGCTTATGTCAACTTGATGACTGGAAATGCCCCGGTGGCGGAACGGGTAGACGCTACGGACTTAAAATCCGTTGGCCGCAAGGCCATGCAGGTTCGATTCCTGCCCGGGGCACCAACATCAGTGGCTTAGTTGAGTTTTGGAATTGCGGCGCGCCGCGCGTGCAGGCCGTCGGCGCTCCCTCCACGTTGCGCCGCTGCTAGTTAACAATCGTCCGCCAGTTTTACTGGCCAGCCACGCTCGCCGCGGCTTTTTTTTGCCCATCGGTCACGGGCTTCCATTGAGGTACCTATCATGCTCAACCTGCTCTCAATAGTCCGGTACGCCTAGGATCTAGCGGCTGGCGCCCGCTTCGGCGGGCCTCTTTTTTTCACTTCTTAGAGAATGCGAGCGCGCCGAGGCACAGATGTACGCTCATCAGGTAATAGCGATCAGCATTGCGCTGATTCTGGGTGTGTCTGGCGCCAACGCGGCCGACGAAACTTCCTCCGAGCAGCTGATAACGGTGAATATCTCGGGTGAGACGTTGGCCACAGATCCTGTTCGATGCCAGCGACGGATGGGTAATAAGAGCATCCGCCCAACTACCTCTATCGCAATCGGGTCGCAGCGGAACTCAGCATGAGGAACCGGTGCTGAACCTAGGTGTAACTCGCATCTTCAAGTCGCGTTAGAGCGCCTGATGTCGCGGCGATACGGTTCCCAGGGCGAGTGGCGGTCGCAGGGGCCCATCCCTCCTGCGCCTGAACCCCGGGCGTGGGCGTATGCTCAAGAGGCGATGCAAGAGGCCATATACCAAATTGGTAGGCGCCCAGGCACATTGTTGGGCACGACACTATTGGCCTTACTGTTTGCCAGTGTGGGACAAGCCGAAGACGAGAACCCGAGGGACGCGCCCATTTCAGATTCCTCGAAGGTAAATTTGCGACAGTCGCTAATTGCGACGAGTGCGGCAAACAAGCCGCTGAACTTACTGCTGACCCGGGAAGAACTGCAGGCGATCGTTCGTAATTACGAGATCAGAACTGGTGAAGTTCTCACCGCCCCGATCGACGACGACGAGGTCATCGTGACAGCCCCGGCCATACTCGCGCCAATGCGCGACGTGAGCCAAGACGCATGGGGCGGAGTCGCTGCGCCTTTCTGGGCAATCATGAACCCTAAAGACGCGTGGCGAATCTTC
This sequence comes from uncultured Gammaproteobacteria bacterium, assembly GCA_963839885.1. Classification (GTDB taxonomy): domain Bacteria; phylum Pseudomonadota; class Gammaproteobacteria; order Steroidobacterales; family Steroidobacteraceae; genus SCUD01. The sequence goes on along the minus strand of CAWIWZ010000013.1, from coordinate 22,101 downwards.
GCTCCAATTCCGCCCAAGGGCCGACCACAAAAAGAAGAAGCCCCAGCGCCAGACCCGCGTTAGGGAATCGGTCCGGGCGCGGTACCGCCTTATCTGCGAATGCCGCGGAATCAATGAGTTAAGAAAGGCAGCTATGCGTCTTGTTGCGTTGCATTGCGCAGGAAAGCACTCTTTAATCCGTTGGCCGCAAGGCCATGCCGATTCGATTCCTGCCCGGGGCACCAACATCGAGATGTTTAATGAGGAGCAGGGGCCATCGCATTGACAAGGCTACGTTTTCGCAACGGCCTTGCCGAACACATTTCGCGCGGGCGCCCTTTACGTACCGATGCAGTCTAAAGTATCGGCATTACAGCGGGCGCATTGAGGACATTAACGATGCAAATCGAGTTGCCGAGTCCGATCGACAGATACGTGCGCGCCGAAAACTCAGGCGACGTCGAGGCAATGTCAGATTGCTTTGTGCCATACGCAACGATGCGCTACGCAGATCTCTACGTTGAGGGGCTTCCAGCGATCAGAGCATGGAGGTCCAGGATGAAACAAAGGCACGACCATACGGTCACACCGCTCGAGATCAGGACGTCGGATGGATATACGACTCTCAAGGCCGAACTGAGCGGAAAGTTTCTGGGCAGTCCGATGACCGCTAACTTTCACTTCGTGCTTGTCAACGACCGGATCGCTTCATTGCAAATTCGCAGATAGGCGACTACCGCGACATACTTGGCAACAAGGGCACGCTTCGGCGGGCCTTTTTTTTCACCCCGCAGAGAATGCGAACGCGCTGATGTGCAAGTTACAGACCCTTGCAAAGTGATGAGCTTGCTCAAGCGATGTACCTGCGCTGAGATCGAAACTGAACGATCCCCGAGGTAGACCTTCGCCAGCAAGGGCGCCGCTCATTGGCTTTCAAATACGAGCAATGCCGTATCGCCGAGGTGCATAGGGATTGCGCCATTTTGTAGCTTAGCGATGATTCGAACAGAATTGGTGCCCGCGATCCCCTGAATCTGCACGGTAATTGAGCTCCGCACCCATCCATCGGCGGGTGGCGTGTGGTTCGACGTACAGAATGCATCCGCGGTCCCGACGGTTGGCCCCACGACAATGCCGTTCACGATGATATCGAGATCCACATATGAGATGGCAGAGGGATTTGGCGAGCCCACCGCACACTCGGCCGAATAGGTCAAATACAGTTTTTTGGCCGAGGCAAGATTGAAGCTGCGAATGGTCCCACCTACTTGATCCAACGGCACTGGTATGACCGGTGCGGCCGTGATGAAATTGCCAGTGCGCGTAACATAAATTTTTGTCGCGGCATGCGCTGTAACGGCAATCGCGGAAAGGGCGACCGCAGTTACTATCTTGGCTAACCTTCTCATGCGTTATCCCCTGGGTAGTTAAACGTGGCTTCATCATTCAAGTCGGCGTGTGCCACCTTCGCGCCGACTCTCAAACTGTCATGGCATTCCCTGGTCGGCTGAAGCAGCCAATGTCGCTTCGTAATTAGTCAATTCGGTATGGCGGCGATGTGCCTCCGCTTGTACGGCCGAGCTTGTGTTATTCGCCGCCCGCTGCAACGCTGCCCGCACAAGTTCCACATCATCCGATTTGGCATCGATATAAGTTGAAAACGCCAATAGTCGAACGTCGTCTGACGGATCGTTTTCAAATGCCTGTATCAAAACGTCGGGCGGCAGCTCGACGTCATGCTGAAGCGCCATCGTGAGTGCAACAAGACGTTCATTGTCCGTGCCGACGGTCAATGCATAAGCCAGACTTTCAGCGTCAGGCGAGGCTGGCGCTTCATGTTCAGGCTTGTACGCCTGTACCCTGGATTCGACAGGCGCGAGCGCAGTGAACTGCCGACGATCTGCGGACCATTTTTGATCTGACGATGCGCTGGGTGTGGCCACGGGCATGGGGTTGTCATGTTGCCGTCCCACCGCCCACCCGGAAGCGGCGGCGATAGCGGTGAGCACAGCTACGCCACGCCAATGTTGGCCGATCCAATCGAAGGAATATTTCGTTTGATTTGGTCCGGTTATCCAGCCTGAGCCACCAGCCCGGAAACGTATACGCCGACCATGGCGACCGCGCAACGAGCCTGGATGACAGCATGCCGTCCCGTACTCGAAGAGCCTGGCGAAGGCGGCCGGTCCAATCGGCGCCAGGCCGCCACCCGGGACCGACGCAATCTTACAAACTGATGTGGATCCGTCTGACTTATGCCTGAAACATGTCGGAGTCAGAATCCCCCGCAATAGGGGAGGGTTCGGTCGTGAACGGGTCCACTGAAACAAATCAAAGTAGTTCCCGCACCTGTCCGCACTGCGGCCGGCCCCTCAGTACTTCTAGCTCACTTGCGCGCCGGCCGCTGCCAGTGGCTGCGCCAGCGGAAGCACTGGTTGCGAGACAATCTCAATCGCGCGAGCGCGAACGCAGTTGACGGAAACCGCACCAGATCGAGGGCATTCACGGCCCGGTGCCCGCGGCCGGGCTTTTTCTACTCACAGGCGCCGCCCCGGCGCAGCTTGCCTTTTGCCTCCACGTGTCGCAGACGGTGTAGGACTTTATCCCACCAAGGCTTACCAACCAAAACAAAAAGTTATTGCTGTCTCCTCAAATCGTTCGAGTCTGCGAACATCCTGCCGGTCCATTGATCGTCGTTTCTTTCGCAGTTTATTCTTGTTCACCGATCCGGCTAGTCGTAAATTCCGACCAACGGCAGTTCAATGCACTTGAGTTGACCAGCTCCGCCCGCTGGTTCGCGGTGATCAGGTGACGCAACAAAGCCGATCAAACCTGACAATGGCCGCCGAACTTGTGCTGGCAGGAGGCGGTCTGCTCTGCCTTCTTGCACTCCTCTATTTGCTTTTTCGCGATGGTTCGATCGTTGATCCGCCGCGCGCCGGCACGGTTGGTATGACCATTCGTTACGGGCTGCCAGCCATTGCCTCGCTATTCTTCTTTGCCGCTTTGCTGTTGCGGCCCCGCGTCAAGGAAAACCTTGCGCTTCTGCTTGCTTCCAGTGGTCTCGCACTGTTTTGCGCCGAGGTCGTCCTGGAAAACAATTTGAAGTCGAGCAGCACGACCCTCTGGACCCCGGCCACCAAGGAGGACGTGAATGAGTTGGTAAAGCTCGCGCGGCGATTCGGCGTCGAGTATGACAGCCGAACTCAATTGCAAGTGGTACGTGATCTTCGTTCGCAAGGAGTCGAAGCTGTCCCGGCTGTTTATCCATTCGGGAATTTTCGGCGGCAACCCAATGGCACCGTGCGTTCGCAGATTACGATCAAGAGCAAGGAATCACTGCCGCTCAGCGGGATCAGCAACAGCCTCACGGTTTTCTGCAATGAAGCCGGTGATTGGGTCACTTACCAAAGTGATGAGCACGGATTTAATAATCCGAGGGGCATTTGGAACGCCGAAACTTTCGACGTCGCTGTGCTCGGCGATTCGTTTGCTCAGGGTGCTTGCGTCCCCTCCGACCGGAGTTTTGCGGCCGTCATCCGTCAGCATTATCCGGCCACATTGAACCTGGGAACCTCGAACAAGGGCCCGCTGATGTCATTGGCGGATTTGAAGGAGTACGCCGCTCCATTCAGACCGAAGATCGTATTGTGGTTTTTCTACGAAGAGAACGATTTCGGGGACTTGAACAGGGAGAGCGATTCTCCACTGCTCATGCGCTATCTCGGTCACGACTTTGTGCAGGGCTTGTTAGATCAACAGGCGGATCTTGACCGAGCGCTCGAACGTCACTGGATGGGGGCTCTCGAGAAAGTCCAGGCTCGCTGGCCCGACGAAAGGAAGAGCATCATTCCTGATGCCGTGCGCTTTGAAAGCATCCGGCGGACGCTGCGTGTCATGCGTCGGCCGGTCGATCGTGAGGCCGAGATGGAGCAGTCGATCGATTTGCTTGCTAACGTTTTTGCCGTGGCGAAGTCGACCGTCGAATCGTGGGGCGGCCAATTCTATGTGGTGTATCTGCCGGAGCGCGAGCGCTTCGCGGAGCCACGTGCGGCCCGACTGGACGAGAAAAAACGGAAACGCGTGCGAGGCGTTGCTCAATCGCTGGGGGTAGAGTTCATCGACATACGGGCCGCATTCGAATCGAGCGGCGATCCGCTCGGTTTGTTCCCATTTCGCCGCCGCGGCCACTACAACGACGATGGGCACCGGCTGGTGGCTGAAACTGTATTGCGAACACTCGCCACGTCGGCTGATGAGGTCAGTGCCGAAACGAGCTGATAGAACCCGCGCGCCGGGGGCGAACTTCGCCTTCACTCTGGTATAGTCCGCGCCACCTGAAGAGAGCGGCGAACAACCGATTGCAAGCATTTAATTTTTCAGGTATTTCTGCGCACGGACTGCAGGTCTGGCGTGGCGAACGCCATGTGCTGCACGGCGGTCGCCATCACTTTCATGCACGGTCTTTGCAGAAATCACGACGCAAGACGTCGCAGGTGGGGCGATCCATTGGCGGGCGCACCCAAGAAGATTGGGCCGGGCGTCTCTTGCAGTGTCGTTGGTTGCAAGGACGTTGTCATAGCCAAGGGATACTGCGCCCTCCATTACGATCGTTGGAAAGTTCGCGGTGACCCACTGTGGGAACCCGTGGTCATTCCAGAAGGATCAGTGCGCCCGGATCGCGGTGGCTATGTATTAATCAAGGCAACCGGGCATAGCGAGGCGAGTCGCGGCGGCGGTCTCTGGGCCTCTCAGCATCGCAAGGTGTTGGCCGACTACTTGGGCAGGGCGCTCCGAGAAAACGAGAACGTTCATCACATCAATGCTCACCGTCACGACAATCGCATCGAGAATCTGGAGTTGTGGGTAGTCTCTCAGCCGAGCGCTCGGCCGCTTATTGGTGCGGGTAATTGCGATGCAATTCGATGCCTATCAAAGCCGCCAGCCTGGCGGGCTTGCGCCGAAATACTCGCGAGTGGTCTGAAGAGACGCCTGGCGGCTAGCGATCGCCGATCAGGTATCGAAAACCGAAACCGGCCATCCAGACTTCGTCGTCGTAAGGTGCGGCGCCCAGCGTCAGGATAGACGGCAACGTATCCGGGGCGACGTCCTGCAGCGCCCAGTCTTCGGTCGGAACATTCTCATATCGCAGTTGCATGCTCATTTCGAGTTTTGGGGTCCAGTGGAAGACGACTCGTGCCCGCAGCGAATCGAGCGTCGACTCCAGGTCCGGCAGCCGGCTCGGTCCACCGCCGCCCGTGACGTCCATCTCGGTCGTGCCCCTGGCGCGCGTATAATCGAGCTGCAGATCCGCCTTGCCACCGATTCCGATCATGCGGAAGCCGCCACCGAGGCTGTAGAACTCGTCGGAATGATCCGCCAGCCAGTCGGGGGTCGAAAAGCTTCCGCTGCCTGCCTGCTGCGCATCAACGGTGTCGAACCCGCCCGTCAGATAGACGGACGCCTTGTCCGATACGGCCCAGCTGAAATCGAGCGCCAGGCGCAATTCCTCACTGTCGGTCAATCCGATCGGTGAACTCGAATAACTGTCGTCCGCATAGGACGCCTGCGCGCCGATGGTCATCGATCCCTTGCCCGGCGACAAGGACGCCGACAGTTCGCCGAATTGCCGGTAGCGATACGCAAGATTGAATTTCCGCAGCAGCGGATTCTGGTCGAGACTGGCGGCGAGCGTCGTGTCATAGCCGTCGATCTCCCGTCTGGATACGCCGCCGCGCACACCGATTTCCAGGAATTCATTAGCCTGCCATTGCACACGCCCCCAGCCGGTATCTTCGGTCTGTTCGGAGACCTCCTGGAAATCCCGGTCGAGATCCGTGAAGTCGTAACCGGCGGCGACCCGGATGGTCTTCGACAGCTCATAGTCCGCGCCCAGGTTCATGCGCAGCCGCTCGAATCCATAAGGAACGTTCAACTCGGTCTCACCGGAAAGGAAGCTGTCGGCAATGACGCGGCTCCACGCAAGCTGGGGCGTCTTGTTGTCACGCTCGTCATAGCGCAAAGCGGCCTTGACGCGAACCTGCGCAAATGGCCGCGACACGACGGTCAATGCAAGATTAGTCGTGTCGATCTCGCCATCCAGCGTGGAGCTGGGCAGAGGGGCCGTCACGAGATTGGAATTCGTGGTGTACGGCAGCAGACTGTCGTCCTGCTGTGCGCGCCCCAGCGCCGCCGAGAACGAGACGCGGGTGTCGAGCATCGCGACGCGATAGCTGCCGGTCAGGATGAGCTGCTGAAAATCATTGTCCGGCGCTTCGGCCAGGGCGCTCTGTTCCGCTCCAGGCGACGTCGTGAACGGACTCTGCCACCGGACGGCATCGAACTTGTCATCGAAAAAAGAGCCGTAGTACGCCAGCTTGAGATAGCCACGGTCCCCGTCATAGCGGATGCCTGCATCCACCTGGTCGGTCCGATAGTCGAAGTGATGGGGCAGAAGACTGGCGCTCGTGAAGTAAGGAGCGCCCAGGACGTTGGTGCCGTCGTTCTCCTGCCGCTCAAATTCGGCGAACAGGCGGAATCGGGTGGTCGGCAAATACGCGCCGCCCAGCTCGAGCGTCCTGCGCTCGCTCTCGATGTTCCGTGAGACGAGACTCGCTGCCAGATCCGTGAAACCCGATGTCGTCCCGGCGAAGGTCCAGGCGGTTGGCAATGCCAGCAGGTTGTCCGGTGCACGCGTGAATATCGTGCGCGTGTCGTCAAATCGATGCCGCGGCAGCTGGCGGTAGGCGAGGCGGTAGTCGAATGTCCCTGGGCGTGCGCCGTCGATTTCAACGACCCTCGAGTCGAGTCCGAGGTCCTCGACCCGCCAGCCCAGGCGTTGAGTAGCTGTCGCATAGAGGCCGTCGCCATCCACGTTCACATAGGCGCCATTCTCGTCGTAGCCGGTTGCGTCGCCCACCGTCGCGGCATCCTCGCTGACATAGGTGCCGCCGGCCGTGATTGCCGCCTGGTAGCCGCTCGCAAACGGGCATCGCTCGCATTTCCATTCAGACGTATCGGGCGGCGCCGATTCGGAGACCGGTGCCATCAGTACGGACGCCACGGCGGTCAGGATCGGCAGTGATCCGGATCGGCTCCACCAGTTATCGCGCATCGACTCGACCTCTCAACCGCTGGCGTGCAGGCCATCGCCGCCCGTCAGCGCATCAATTTCGACCCCGACGGGTGATTCGACCCATGCACCTGCGAATGACAGTTCAGGCAGCTCCGGCCGAGCAGGAACTGCGACGGCGTGCCACTCGCCAGGCCTCCGGCATCCTGGGCGAGGCTTGGATGCCCGCTCTGCGAATGGCAGCTCTGGCAGAGCTGCGGCGCGCGCTGCACCAGCATGCCGGGCTGGTTCGAACCATGCGGGTTGTGGCAGGTCGTGCAGTCCTCCGCGACCGGTGCGTGCTCCCACAGGAACGGGCCGCGCTTTTCCGCGTGGCACTGGTAGCAGGTGTCGTTGACGGTCTGCCGGACGAGGAGCATCTCAGTGGTCGCACCGTGCGGGCTGTGACAGCCGGTGCAGCCCATTTTTCCCTCGCGCAATGGGTGCGAATACGCCTTCAGTGAATCACTCTTGCGGAATGCATGGCAGCCGTAGCACTTGTCGGCCTGTGTCGACGTGCCGCGCACCGGGTCCATGGCAGTGTGGAGCTGGTGGCAATCCGCGCACCTCACGCGGTTGTCGTCATGTGCGCCGCCGTGGGCTGCAAACCCCGTATCCGCTTCGTGACAGCCGAGGCACATGCCGTTCTGCGTCTCCACACTGGCAGCCGAGTCCTTGTCAAAGCGGATGACCTGCGCCAGCTTGCCATCGACCTGCTGCATGCCGGCATGCGAGCCGCCAGGACCGTGGCAGGACTCGCACTGTAACTGGCCATGGCCGAAGGGACTGCGCGGATCGGTCGGCGCGGCATGTTTGGTGCGGAAGAGGCCGAGCACATTCGGGCTGCTGTGACAGGTGAGGCAGGTGTCGGCGCCGTTGGGCGTGTATCCCGCATCCGCGGCAGGGGATTGCGAGAACGACAGCGCCGGCAGACACGCCCCGAGCAGACCAAGCAGTACCAGCGAAAACGACGGCCTGGTCATACGGCTGGCGCAGCTTGCCGTCAGTTGAACTGGAACGTACCGACGCCGTGTAGCGTTTTCACGTCGCCAATGCGTCCAGGGCCGTGGCACAGGGCACAGGTCTCGACGCCGGACGATATCAGCACCCCCGAGTCGTTCTTGCCCGCGGCGAAATCGCCGCCGTTCTGCCGCATGTGCTCGGCCGCCACCGAACTGGTGTGGCAGGCGGAGCACACGGATGTATTCGGTGAAATGGCCACGTCGTCGGTCAGCGTCGAGCGGTCGGAGGTGGCTTCGGGATCGAGAGTCGCGGCATCGAGAGTCGTCGCCAGTACCAGGGCCGGGTCGACCGGATAGTAGGTGTCCGCCAGGTGGCAGCCTTCGCAGTTCTTGAGCCTGCCGGGATAACCCACCTCGAACGTGATCGGACCGCTGAAGCCGCACACCGTGAACGGCTCGCCTTCACGGCCCGAACCGTCGTGACCCGATGCGTGGATTGCATGGATCAGCCGCTTGAAGTCGATTGCCTGATCGTCAGGTCCGGCACCCAGGACACACGCCGATCCAGCGACGCGTCGGTTGATGTCGGTTGCGTTCGGGTTGTGGCAGGTCGAGCAGAGTTCCGTGTTGCCGGTGCGATTGCTGCCGTGCAAGGAGAGCGTGTTGTGGCAATCGTTGCACTTGCTGATGTTGACCACTTCGCGACGGTCCACGGGCGCCGCATCGGTGATGGCGAATGGCCGGCCTACGGACGTCACCTCCAGGCTGGTCAGGACGCCGTCGATGCTGACCTGAGGACGGCCTTCGATGATCGCCATACCGGAGCCCGTGATGCCGGTCGGAATGGCGAGAGTTGCCGCCTTGCTGAACGTGTTGGTGCCATCATTCGTGGCGCCGGTCTTGAAGTCGACGACGATCGGCGCGAACGGCGTGCCTGTGGTGGCCGAACGCAACAAGGTGTCGTTCGGATCCAGGTTGCCGAGGTCCACGTTGTTCCAGGCGATATCCAGCCGCAGGCTCGCGCTCGCCGTCTGGAACGGTCCGACCGGATCGGCGATGTCGTATGCGGTGCCGTTCGGATTCGTGGCGTAGTTCGGATCCGTCGGATTCAGTACGCGAATCGTGGCGGTCGGTATCTGCCCGGGACCGGTGTTCGTGATGCTGACGACCTGGTACTCGAAAGCCCTTGCGGCCGTGTCTTCCCGTATTTCGTGCGCGACTGGCACCTGCACGAGCCTGCCGTCGGAACCGGTCACGGTGCCATTCGGGCCGTGGCAGTCGACGCATTGCGTATCATCGGTGAACGTGAAGCCGCCCGGGTGCACGCCGTCCTCGATTGCGAAGTCATGCAGGCTGTTGCCCACGATGCCGTCGTCGTAGTGACAGGTGCCGCAGGCTGCGCGATTCGACACGAGGCGGTAATTGCTCGCCTGGGGTGTATCCGTATCGCTTTCTTCATGGCAGGTCTGGCAATTGCGGATGTCCTGCGGAAACTCGACATCCGACCATTCAAACGATTCGTTGCCGAATCCGATGATCTCGTAGCCCGCCCTCGCAGAATGAATGTTGTGGACCAGTCTCTTCATGTCCACGGTATTGCCGGTGTCCCCGTCGATCGATGAGGGGTTGTGACAGGCGACGCAGTAGGTGACGTCAGTTCTCGGACCGCCATGGAAATTCAACACGTCATGACAGGCATCGCAGGTGTCGTTGTCGACGATGAGGCGCGTGAAAGTAGGCGAACCGCCGGACGGCACGAAATCAAAGATGCCGTTGCCACTGATCGGCGCCTGGTTGCGGATTTCGATGCCGAGGCGATGAGTCTTTGTCACATCGAATGACGGCGCGCCCGCATAAGCCGTCAACGCGCTCGCGAAAGTGTATTGATACGTGCCGTCGTTGTTGTCGACGAACCGGGTCGTCTCGGCAGTTTCGGTCGTCGCTTGTATGGCCGCGCCACTAGTACGCGTGATGTAGGACTGCCACTCGCTGGACCCCCCGCCGGTTCCCGGCGAAAGCTGCGACAAGACGAAGCGAATATCCGCGGCCGGCAGTCCGACCAGCCCCTGGTTCAGATCGTTGGAAAGTCTCAGGTTGACGACTGGCGCTCCGCCGCCGGCGGGCACCGTGACGCTGTTGACGGTGATATTGATCGTCGTCGCGCTGTCGACCGGAACGCCGCCACTTCCGCCAGGAGGTCCCGGAGGACCGTCGACGCCGGGGGGGCCGGGAGGACCGGCGGCTCCATCGGAGCCGTTGTCGCTGCAACCGGCCATGCCGAAGCTAAGGAGCAGGAGGAGAACTACACGCAGGCCAAATTTCGTGTCCATTGTCATTCTACCTTCGCCTTGAGCAATGGTCGCCGGCAGGTTCGATACACCTCCGCGACAATTTCCCTCCCGAGTCAGGCGCCAAAAAGCATGGACCCTTTTTACAGTGCGCACAATCACATTAATCGCCGAACGGTACCGTCGTACAGGCTAGTAACAGAAGGGTAATACTCGGTATTTGACCTAGATCAAATACGTGTCTTCCGCAGCCAAAATCCGCACCGGCGGCCGGCGCTTACCGGGCGGGCTGGCCTGCGTAATGAGAGGAAACGCTCTCGATGACTGAGTCGCTGTAGGGGAGGCTCATGTTGTGCATCATCGAGCTCTCGCGCCGGTCATCGCGATATGCCCGCAAGGCCATGATCAGGTAATCCTTGTCCTGGCCCGTGATCTTTGGCACGGCCATCGAGGCATTCTCCACGCTGGCGCCGTGGCAACGATCGCACTTCGCGATCAAGTCCTGGACGAGTGTCTGGCCTCTTTCCGCCGGCCTGGATTTCTGCACGGCATAGAAGGCGGCGATGTTCTCGATGTCCTGCGAGCCCTGCAGGGGACATTTCGAGGCTTACGGCGCCCGCAGCAAACAGCGCCGCGATTTTTTTCGGCCGTAAATGCGACGTCATGGTGCTGGATGCGCGCGGTTTCAGTTGTTCTTGGCGCCTTCCTGCACCCAGACCTTGAGCACCTCGATCTCGCGATCACTGAGCTTCTCGCGCCCGTGCGGCATGCGAATCGAGGGATGTGCCCGACCCTCGACCAGGATCATCAGGTTGCTGGCAAACGGGTCGCCGGGAATCACGAACGCACCGAATTTACCGCCTTTCATCAAAGCCTCATAGCTGCTCATGTCGAAGCCGCTCGCGGCGTAACCGGGCCCGCCCGGCACGTGGCATTCGAGGCAGTATTGCTTGAGGATCGGCTGCACGTCCGCGGTGAAGCTGACATTCCGCGGTGAACAGGCGCCGAGCATGAAGAGGCACGCGAGCATTGTTCCGCAAACACGGCTGCGCATGATCATCGGCGATCCCCCACCCGGCGGTCGCGCCGGACAATCACTTCATCTGACTGAGGATGTACTCCACGGCGGCCTTGACGTCCGCATCCGTTGCCGCGGTTCCCCTCGGCGGCATCATCCCCTTGCCCTTGATAACGACGGCCGCCACCTGTTCGGTCCCCAACTTGACGAACGGAGCCCAGGCTGCCTTGTCACCGACTTTCGGTGCCATTGCTGCATGGCAGCCGGCGCAGTTCTTGTCCCAGACCGCTTTGCCGTCGGCAGCAGCGATCGGCGCTATCAGTGTCGCAGCGACCGTCCCGAGAACAATCATCATTGACCTGATCATTTTTTGCTCTCCTATCCGGCCCGGAATGAAGCCTGTTCATGCAGGCTGTCAACAGTTTCTGGGGTGAACAAGAAACGCCGATAAGGTACCACCTTCAGGTAGCTTCGAGTTGACCTACATCAACTAGCACGGCCGAAAGCAGCGTAATCTTGGCTTGTTGGCCGCCTTGCCGCCAAGGATTTTGTTGGCATGTCGATGCCGTCTGGGAGACCATTCAAGGTGAGGACCATAATGCGACGCCCGAGAATCGTCCTCGATGCGTTCCTGATATCGGTCTCAGGGACTGTTGCCGCCGGGTTTTCGCCGGCTGGTTTCGCTGCCGCCGATACGATTCGGCCGGACGCGACCGACGACTTCAGGGCAATTTACGCAACACCCCAGGACATTGCAGAAGGCAAGCGCGTGGCGGATGCGTCCTGTGCCCGTTGCCACGGCACTGGCGGCGTCAGCTCGGCGCAGGGTGTGCCGCACCTTGCCGGCCAGCGCGCCGTGTACCTTCACCGCGAGCTGCTGGCCTACAATCGGGAGCGAGAGGCAAGGGCATGATGGCCGACGCCGCCAGGTTTCTCAGCGACGAAGCTCTGTTCAAAGTGGCGGCTTGGTACGCCAGCCTTGACCCCGCCCAACCGGCGCCGGCGGCAACCGCGAAAAACGCGCCGGCTACGCCTGATCCGGCCAGCGCCGGCAAGGCCGCGGCAGCCAGTTGCGGGAGTTGTCATGGCGAGGCCGGGATCAGCAAGACACCTGGGATGCCGAGTCTCGCCGGACTGGATCCCGAAATATTTGGCGGCGGCCACGATTGCCTACAAGAACGGCCGGCGCAAGCACGACATGATGAAGGCACTGGTCTCGGGATTTACCGAGGCCGACATCAACAACGTCGCGCTCTTCTATGCCGCACAGAAACCGGGGCGGGCGCAATCGCCCGTGCAGGGAAACGCAGCGGCCGGCAAGGCCGCCGCAGCTGCGTGTGCCGGGTGTCATGGGTGGCGGGCATTGCCACGGGCGCCACTCCAAGCCTCGCGGGCCAGGACGCGCAGTACTTCGCTGCGGCGATGCGCGCCTACAAGGATGGGGCGCGCGACGACCCGATGATGAAGGGCCCCGCGGCTGCCGTCGGCGACGACGCCATGGCTGACATGGCGCGCCTTTTACGCAAGCCAGCAGCCCCAGCCGCCGATAGTGCCGCAAGTCGCTGAGTACCGCGGATGGACCGCACGTTGCGACCGTTGTCACGGTGTCAACGGCAACAGTACCGACCCGCGCCTGCCGGCCCTGGCGGGACAACGCGTAGACTATCATGGCGAGGATCCTGCAAGCGTATCGGACGCGCACGCGCAAGAGTCCGGCGATGGCCGCCATGTCAGAGGTGCTGACCGATACGAATGTCGGCATGCTCGCGGCCCACTACGCGCGCAGAAGCCGAGGGCCGTCATGTATGTGCGATGCCGCCAAGATAGTGAATCGAGACCAGGCTGCGTGCCGGCCCGCCCGACCGATGGAACCGACGATGAGTGATCTTCCCACTGCACCGGCACTACCGCCACTATTCGGAGTTGCCGTACAGCCAGCGCGTCCTCTACACGGCGGCGCTTCTCATCCTTGGATTGGGCTACTTTTTCGCCTTGCTCAACGTGTATCTACCTATGCGGGACGGGCCGGAGGAAATCCGTTGTTGCTCTCATACGAAGACATCGTCGTTGCCTATTCCGGCAGCGGGAAGGGCTCGCGGCTCGAGGCGGCTCTGCGCGGACCGATGTCGGCAATGCTGCCCAAGAGGAGCGCACTCTACCGGTCACCTGGGTGCAGGAGGCAGCGCTCGCGACGACGTACGAGACGGAGATCAGGCCGGCGCTCGATAAGCGCTGCATGACGTGCCACGACGGCAGCAATCCCCATCTGGTCAATCTGGCCGGATACGACAACCTGAAAAAGGTTACCGAGACAGGACACCGGGGCCGAGACTTTCGACGCTGGTCCGCGTTTCGCACATTCACCTGTTCGGAGTGACCTTCATTTTCTTCATCGTGGGTCTCATCTTCAGCCATGCCTATGTGCGGCCCGTGTGGCTGAAGTGTGCCATCATTGCTGCGCCATTCGTCGCGATCATGTTCGATGTCAGCTCTTGGTATTTCATCAAATTGTATCACGCGTTTGCCTGGGTCGTGATGGGCGCCGGCAGCGCGATGGGAATGTGCTTCGCCTTCATGTGGCTGGTGACGATGTATCAGCTCTGGGTATCCGCGACGCCCTCCAAGGTGGCCCAGCGAAGCAGCAGCGACGGCCGCGGCGTCGGCTGATTCGCAGTCAATAACATGCGAGACTTCCTAAGCAGGACTAGAATCTGATGATGTCATCCGCCAGATCGTCTGCAGCTGCCATACAGCCTGAACAGTCCAGGCTGCCCGACATCGTCGAGGCGCGTGCGGCCGAAGTCCCGAAGCTGCCGGCGTATCTCGTTGACACTTATTCGTGGGCGTATCTGCACCCACGCAGTCTGCGATTTCTGGACCGGCATCTGGTCGTCAATGGCATCCTCTGGGGAAACTACCGGCGCCTCGTGCGTGCTGCATGCAGCGAGTTCTTGAGCGGCGACCGCGTCCTGCAGGCCGCAAGTGTCTATGGCGACCTGTCGAGCCGGCTGGCGACACGACTCGGCGACCAGGGATTCCTGGACGTCGTCGACGTGGCGCCGCTACAGGTGGAGCACTGCCGTCGCAAGCTCACGGGCCGGTTGAATGTACGGATTCGGGTAGCCGATGCGTCGAACCCGGGCGCGACCGGTTATGACGGTGTCTGCTGCTTTTTCCTGTTGCATGAGGTGCCAGACGCGAACAAACGCCTGATCGTCGACGCATTGCTCGCGTCGGTCCGGGTCGGCGGCAAAGTGGTCATCATCGATTATCACCGTCCGACCTGGTGGCATCCCCTGAGACCCATCATGGCGGCGGTATTTCGCTGGCTTGAGCCGTTCGCCAACGGATTGCTGTCATGTCAGGTAAAGGACCTGGCTTCTCGCCCGCAGACATTCAGGAGTCGCAAGGAAACGCGATTCGGCGGGCTGTACCAAAAGGTCATTCTCGAACGGATCGGCTAGTCTGATATAGTGCGGCCGATCTTGCGGTCGAGTAGCAGTTTCGTTTGCAACCTTTTAATTTCTCAGGTATTTCTGCACGCAATTTGCAGGTCTGGCGCGGCGACCGTCAGGTGCTGCGCGGACTTTCGGTCGATGCCGTACCCGGCAATTGCATTCACGTCGCCGGCCCGAATGGTTCTGGCAAAACTACCTTGCTACGGGTCCTCGCAGGTTTGCTGACGCCGGAGCAGGGCAGCGTCACCTGGCAGGGGCGGCCGATCGCTGCCGATCGCGAAGCGTACGGTGCCGCGCTCAGCTATCTCGGTCACAGCGACGGGTTGAAGCCGGAGTTCACGGCGCGCGAAAATCTTGCATTCGAGGTGGGGCTGCGCCGCAAGCTGAGTGCATCGGCAATCGACGCCGTTCTCTCGCGCGTCGCATTGACGGATGCGCGCGATCAGCCCACGCGGGCCCTGTCCGCGGGCCAGCGCCGTCGGCTTGCGATTGCACGCGTCATGCTGACGGCCGCGCCGCTGTGGATCCTCGACGAGCCTTTCACCAATCTCGACAGCGCCGGCGTGCAATGCGTGACCGACGTCATCGCCGAGCACCTGGACGCGGGCGGCGCGGCATTGATTGCGTCCCATCAGGCGCCGGCGATACCGCGGCATGCGGCGCACCGGCTGGATCTCGCATGACGGATCGCACCGGCACGATCGATGCGGTCTGGTTGATGTACCGGCGCGACCTGCTGCTGGCATTCAGGCATTGGGACCAGGTCGCCCAGCCCGTGGTTTTTTTTGCGATGGTCACGACGCTTTTTCCGCTCGCACTCAGCCCGGAACTGGGCGAACTGCGGCAACTCGCGGGTGGCGCGCTCTGGGTAGCGGCCCTGCTCGCGGCGCTGCTGGGATTCGAGTTCCTGTTCCGAGCCGATCATGCCGATGGCACGCTTGAGCAGATGCTGCTCTCGGGGCAGCCGCTCGCCTTGCTGGCCGTTGCCAAGGGCGTCGCGCACTGGACGATTTGCGGCTTGCCATTGGTGCTGGTCTCGCCGCTGCTCGCGATCAGCCTCGGCGTGCCTGCCGAGGCGCTGTGCACGGTGATGGTGTCGCTCGCGCTCGGTACCGGCATACTGAGCGCCCTCGGCGCGATCGGCGCGGCGCTGACGCTCGGGCTGCGCCGCGGCAGCGTGCTGCTATCGCTGTTGCTGCTGCCGCTCGCGATGCCGGCGCTCATCTTCGGAGCCCGAGCGATTGACATGGCGATCTTCGAGGATTCAGCGCGCGGACCCCTGCTGCTGCTCGCGTCAATGCTGGTCCTGGCCCTGACGCTGGCGCCATTCGCGGTCGCAGCGGCGCTGCGGATCAGCGCGGAGTGACGTGATTAACTGGACCTGGCTGCATAAGCTCGCTTCGCCGCCGCACGCTTACCGGATCGCCGGCAGGCTGGCGCCATGGTTCGGCTGGCCGGCGTTCCTGCTGATTGTCGTCGGCCTGTACGGCGGGCTCTTGCTGGCACCGGCCGACTATCAGCAGGGAGACGGCTTCCGGATCCTGTACGTGCATGCGCCGAGCGCTTGGATGTCGATGTTCATTTACGCGACGATGTCCATTGCCGCCGCCATAGGCCTGGTGTGGCGAATCAAGCTCGCGCATGGAGTTGCGGCCGCCTCGGCCCCTGTCGGCGCCTGGTTCACATTCCTGGCGCTGGCAACCGGATCGATCTGGGGCAAGCCGATGTGGGGCACCTGGTGGGTCTGGGATGCGCGGCTGACATCGGAACTGATCCTGCTGTTCCTGTATGTCGGCCTGATAGCGCTGCGCGCGTCGATCGAGGACCGTGAACGCGCAGATCGCGCGTCGGCCGTGCTCGCAATCGTCGGAGTCGTTAACCTGCCGATCATTCACTACTCCGTCTATTGGTGGAATACGCTGCACCAGGGTGCGACGATCACCAAGCTCGGTAAGCCGTCGATCACCGGTGACATGCTCTGGCCGCTGCTGGTGATGTTGGTCGGCTTTACGCTTTACTATGGCGCGGTGTTGATGACGCGACTGCGTGCCGAGATCCTGCAGCGCGAACGCGATGCGTCATGGCTGCGAACGGAGCTCGCCGAATGAACTTGATGGCATTCCTGTCGATGGGTGGATATGGCGCATTTGTTTGGCCGTGCTTCCTGCTGGCGGGCGCGGTCCTGGTCTGGAATGCGTTCGCGGCGCGACGACTGCATGCCGCCGCGCGCCGGCAAGCGCTGCGCCGGCTCGACGCGGGCAGGACGCAACCATGACACCGCGGCGCAAGCGCCTGCTGGCGGTCATCGCAATTGTCACGGGCGTCGCTGCTGCGACGGCGCTCGCGATGCTCGCCTTCGAAGACAATCTGCTCTATTTCTACAATCCGACCCAAGTGCTGGCCGGCGAGGCGCCAAAGGACCGGATGTTCAGGATTGGCGGCATGGTCACGGAGGGCAGCGTGCAGCGCACGGCGGGAACGCTGAAGACCAGTTTTGTCGTCACGGATTACAAGGCATCCATACCCGTCCACTATGAGGGCCTGCTGCCCGACCTGTTCCGCGAGGGGCAGGGCGTCATTGCGCATGGGCGCCTGACGGATCGCGGCGAATTCGTTGCAAATGAAGTCCTCGCCGAAACACGACGAGAACTACATGCCGCCTGAAGTCGCGGAGTCACTCCACATGCCGACGCCGGCGCGGCCGTCCACATGATTCCGGAGATCGGGCATTTCGCACTGATTCTTGCGCTGCTGCTCGCGATCGCGCAATCGGTGTTCAGCCTCGGCGGTGCCGCGCGCGGCCACGTCGGGTGGATGGGCGCCGGCCGCTCGGCGGTGGTCGGTCAGTTCGTATTCGTGGCAATCGCCTTCGGCGCCCTGATTCATGGCTTTCGTGCAGCGCGATTTCTCCGTGCTTTACGTCGCGACGAATTCGAACTCGCAGCTGCCGGTTTATTTTCGTGTCGCCGCCGTCTGGGGCGCACATGAAGGCTCACTGCTGTTGTGGTCTTTGTGCCTGGCGGCGTGGTCAGTGGCTGTCACGGGTTTCAGCACCAGCCTGGATGCGCCATATCGCAGTCGCGTCATCGGCATCCTGGGGTTGATCAGCATCGGCTTTCAGCTGTTCATGCTCATGACCTCGAATCCGTTCGAGCGCCTCATTCCCGCCGCCTCCGAGGGTCAGGATCTGAACCCGCTGTTGCAGGATTTCGCACTGACGGTGCATCCGCCGATCCTGTACATGGGCTATGTCGGATTTGCAGTAGCGTTTGCATTCGCCTGCGCCACGCTGCTGGAAGGACGTCTCGATGCCGCATGGGCGCGGTGGACCCGGCCATGGACGCTCGCTGCATGGCTTTTCCTGACGGTCGGTATCGCTCTTGGAAGCTGGTGGGCCTATTACGAACTTGGCTGGGGTGGCTGGTGGTTCTGGGACCCGGTGGAAAATGCCTCGTTCATGCCGTGGCTTGCGGGCACCGCGCTGATTCACTCGTTGGCAGTGACCGAGAAACGCGGACTTTTCAAGAGCTGGACGCTGCTGCTCGCGGTGACTGCCTTCTCGCTGTCGCTGCTCGGCACTTTCCTGGTCCGCTCGGGCGTGTTGATCTCGGTGCATGCGTTTGCAACGATCCCGCCCGCGGAATCTTCATCCTCGGATTCCTGACGGCGGTAATCGGCGGGGCACTGCTGCTGTTCGCCTGGCGCGCGCCGCGCGCTGAAATCAGCGGCCGGTTTTGAAGCCACGTCGCGGGAAACCTTCCTGCTGTTCAACAACGTGTTCCTGATCGCTGCGCTAGGCCTGATCCTGCTCGGCACCTTGTATCCGCTGTTCATGGATGCGCTGAACTCGCGCAAGATTTCGGTCGGTCCGCCGTACTTCGAACTCGTTTTCCTGGTGCCGATGCTGCCGCTGCTGGCGTTGATCGGCGTCGGCATGCATGCCGCCTGGAAACGCGGCCTGCTGGGCAGTCGCGCGAGATCGCCTGCTCATCATTGCCGGCTGCGTCGCTTGTCGCCGCCCTCATCCTCGGTGCTGCCGTCTACGGCGACCTGCGGCCGCTGACGACGATCGGCTTTGCGCTGGCGCTGTGGGTCATGGTCTAGTTCGATTGCGATCCCAATCGCACGGCTCCGCGCGCGGCTGCCTGTTCCAGGCGCGGTGCTCGGCATGGTCATCGCGCATTTCGGGCTCGGCTTCACAACGCTCGGCATCACAGGCGTGCAATCGTTCAAGGTGGAAAAGAACGTCGCACTGGCTGTCGGCGATATGGCTACCGTCGCCGACTACGACTTCCGACTGGCGGCGCTCCGGGACGTGCATGGCCCGAATTTTGTCGGCGTCGAAGGCCGACGTCGTCGTATCGCGCGCGGGCCGGTCGATCACGACGCTGCATCCGCAAAAGCGCCTGTACAATTCCGGCGGCAATCCGATGACCGAAGCCGGCATTGAAGTCGGCGCGGGTCGCGATCTGTTTGCCGCACTCGGCGATGATCTCGGCCAGGGCCGTTGGAGCTTGCGGCTCCAGTACAAACCGCTGATCCGCTGCATCTGGCTCGGGGCGCTCCTGATTGCGCTCGGCGGTGGCCTGGCGGCGCTTGACCGGCGCTATCGCCGTGGCGTGGAGGCACGGGTGTACGCTGCCGAAGCCGCCCTTACAAAGTCGCATGAAGATACCGCTGCGCTTTGTCTGTGCCCGGCGATCGCCTTTGCAGGGTTGGTCGGGTTCTTCATCGTCGATTGCGCCAAGCCCGGCGACATCCAGTCGCCGCTGATCGGCAAGCCGGCCCCGCAATTTTCCCTTGAATCACTCGGCAATCCCGAGTGGAAGGTCGGTTCTGCCGATTTCGCGGGCCGGCCCTGGCTGCTGAATGTCTGGGCGACCTGGTGTGCCGGTTGTCGTGACGAACATGAAACCTTGCTGACCATCGCGACGCCAGAACCGGCTGCCAATGGTGGGACTGAACTGGCGCGACGATCGCGCGCTGGCATTGAGATGGCTCGAACAGCTCGGCAATCCGTACGTGACCGTCGCCTACGATCCGGACGGCCGCACGGCAATCGACTGGGGTGTGTACGGCGCACCGCGAGACCTTCCTGATCGGTGCGGATGGCGTGGTGCTGCAGAAACATATCGGCTCAATCACGCCAGAATCTGGCGCGAGCGAATTCGTGCCACTGCTGACTGCTTCAGGCGGGGAGGGCTGATGCGGCCCATGCTCCTGATTGCCGGAATTTTGCTGGCCTGCCAGGCGCTCGCCGTCGATTCAGGCCGGCGTTCGAAGACCCCGCCGGCAGGAGCGCTACGAACGCTTGATCCGGGATCTGCGCTGCCTGGTGTGCCAGAACCAGAGCATTGCCGACTCCAATGCCATGCTCGCGCGCGATCTGCGCCGGGAAGTTCGCGACCTGATGGAAGCCGGACAGCAGTGACGAGCAGATTCGCAGCTTCATGACCGAGCGTTACGGCGATTTCGTCCTGTATCGCCCGCCCGTTACGCCACGCACATGGCTGTTGTGGGCCGCACCGGTATTGCTGCTTCTAGGGCGGCATCGGCATCGCAGTCGTCGTCGTGCTGCGCCGTTCGCGCGCCGCACGGACGATCCTGTCGTCCCTCGACGAAGAACCCGACCGGTCATGACGCTATTCGTTTCGATCTGCGCCTTGCTCGCGGCAGCCGCCGTCGCGCTGCTCGTCTGGCCTTTGCTGCGTCCCCGGCCGGGCGGTGATGCCGACAGGCCGCGGGCATTGCCGCGACTGTCGTTGCGGCTTTGCTGCCGCTGAGCGGTTTCGCTGCGTATTTCTGGAACAGCAACTGGTCCTGGGATCACGGCGCAGCAGGTCGGCCTGCTTCGGCGCCTGACCCGCAAAAGGATGATCGCTCAGCTCCAGGCACGACTGGCGCAGCAGCCGGACGATCTCGAAGGCTGGAAATTCCTGGGCCGCTCGGCCACCGTGCTCGGCAACCACGTCCTCGCACGGCAGGCCTTCGGCGAAGCGTACACGCGCAGCAAGGGCCAGGATCCCGATGCGATCGTCGGTTACGCGGAATCGCTCCTGATCAGTGACGAGCGTCAAATCGATGGTCACGCGGCGGAACTCATCGAACAGGCGCTCTGACTCGATCCCGACAATGCGCGGGCGCTGTGGTACGGCGGCATCATTGCCTTTCGTCGCGGCGATCTTCCGCTCGCGCAGCAGCGCTGGGTTGAATTGCAGAATCACGACTTGCCGCCCGATCTGCGCCAGATTGTCGCAGAACGCCTGGCTGAACTCGAGACGAGCCAGGGCAAACCGCAGTCCAGCGCTGCGGTTACGCCTGGCGAAATGAATTCCGGCGCTGTCCGCCTGTCGATCGACATCGCTCAGATGCTGTCCGGACGCGCGCGGCAAGGCGCGGCATTGTTCGTCATCGCGCGGCGCGGCGAAGGCGGACCGCCAATCGCGGTGATACGCCGAACCGTCGACAACTGGCCCGTGAACGTCACGATGACGGAAGCCGACGCCATGTTGCCCGGCACATCGCTGTCACGCGGCGGTCCGCTTAGAATCGTGGCCAGAATTTCGAGCGGCGGTCAGCCGACAGCGACAAGCGGCGACCTCTATGGCGAGGTCGGTTATGATTTCTCCTCGGCCAGTCCGGTGAATGTGACCATCGACCGGATCGTCCCGTAATCCAGCGGCCGGAGGAGTCCGATGGGCCGCGCTGCCGTGAGCATCCGCTTCGAACGCTTGCCTTCCACGTTTCGCTATTACCCGCGGGCCGTGTTTGGCAGGCGCGCTGCGCTCGTACCGGAGGGCGAGGCCGTCCCGCGCCTGGAAGGCGGCGTGGAATCCGCCAAGGCGCGGCCGTCGCACATCGCGCATTATCGGACGGTCTGCGGATTTCCCGACGATGGCCAGGTGCCGATCGCCTATCCGCACGTACTGGCAATGCCGTTGCATATCGCGTTGCTCACGCATCCGCGCTTCATCGTGCGGCTGATGGGCTTGATTCACGTCGCCAACGAGATTCACCAGGTCCGCGCACTGCCGGTTGGCGGCGCATGGCGGATCCGGAGCTGGATCGAAGGCCATCGGGACGGCGACCGCGGACAGGAATTCGATTTGTTCACGGAGATCGAGGACGTGCACGGTGCGGCCTGGCATGAAAAATCGACACTGCTCGCGCGACGCGCGGTCACCGGCGGCCAGGCGGCACGCAGTGCGCGCCAGACGCTGCGCTATGAGAAGCCGACCGCGGCCGATGCGCCGGTCCTAACTGACATCGACGTCCAGCGATCCGT
>CAWIWZ010000012.1:0-214454 GCA_963839885.1 uncultured Gammaproteobacteria bacterium | reverse complement strand
GGGACTGCCTGCAACCAGCAGGTAGGGCGGCACGTCACGGGTGACCGCGGCATTGTTCGCCATGAACGCATGCGCGCCGATCCTGCAATACTGATGGATGGCGGCATAGCCGGACAGGATTACCCAGTCGCCGAGTTCCACATGGCCTGCCAATGCGGTGCAATTCGACAGCACGCAGTGGCTGCCGACGATGCAGTCGTGGCCGACGTGGGAATACGCCATGAACAGGCAGTCGTCGGCGATGCGCGTGACACTGCGACCCGCGATCGTGCCGCGGTTGATCGAGCAGAACTCGCGAAAGACGTTGCGGTCGCCGACTTCGAGTCGCGTCGGCTCGCCGCCGTATTTCTTGTCCTGCGGCGCATCGCCGATCGAGGCGAACTGGAATACCTTGTTCTCGCCGCCGAGCGTGGTCGGCCCGTTGATCACCGCGTGCGGCCCGACCCAGGTGCCGGCGCCGATCTTCACGGCCGGCCCGATGATCGTGTAGGCGCCGATCTCGACGCCTTCGCCGATCTCGGCGTCGGGCGCGACGATCGCGCGCGGGTCGATCAAGGCTTGACCTCCGGCGCGACCATCATCGTCGCAGAGGCCGCCTCCTTGCCGTCGACTTCGGCGACGGTGCCAAACTTCCAGATGCCCCGGATCGCGCGTTCGAGTGTCGCCTTCAGCACCAGCTGGTCGCCCGGCACGACTGGACGACGAAAGCGCGCATCGTCGATTCCGACGAAATAGAACAGCGACTTGTCGTCCGGCACGACGCCTGCGGTCTTGAAGGCGAGGATTCCGGCGGCCTGCGCGAGCGCCTCCAGGATCATGACGCCCGGCATCACCGGCCGCCCCGGAAAATGGCCCGAAAAGAACGGCTCGTTGACGGTGACATTCTTGATCGCGTGGATGCGCTCGCCCGGCACGCATTCGATGACGCGGTCGACGAGCAGGAACGGGTAGCGGTGCGGCAGCTGTGCGAGTACCGCCTGGATGTCCATCGGGAAACCGCCGGTCATCGATCGCTCTCCTGCCCTTTGCCGCCCTTTCCTGGCCCGTCCTTGCGTCGCCGTGCCTCGAGCCGGTGCAGTTGCGCGACCGCGCGACGCCAGTCGGCTGCGGCGATCGCCGGCATCCCGGACGAATAGGTCCCCGGTCCGGGCAGCGAGTGCGTCACGAGCGAGTAGCCCGTGACGATCACGTCGTCGCCGATCTCGAGGTGGCCGGCGATACCGACGGCGCCGCCGATCATGCAGCGGCTGCCGATGATCGTGCTCCCCGAAATGCCGACGCATCCGGCAATGACGGTATGCGCGCCGATGCGGCAGTTATGGCCGACCTGCACCTGGTTGTCCAGCTTGACGCCGTCGCCGATGACCGTGTCTTCGATCGTGCCGCGGTCGACTGTCGTGTTGGCGCCGACTTCGACGTCATTGCCGAGTTGCACGCCGCCGAGATGGGGAATCTTGACGAATCCGTCGGTGTCCGGCGCGAAACCGAAGCCGTCCGTGCCGATGACCGCTCCGGCCTTGAACACGCAGCGTTCGCCGATCGACGCGCCTCGGCAGATCGTCACCCCCGCCTGCAGCCGGCAGTCGTCGCCGAGCGTTACGCCGTCCTCGATCACGCAATTCGGACCGAGGGAACAGCGCTCGCCGAGGATGACCTGTTCGCCGAGCACGCAGTTCGGACCGATGAACACACTGGATGGAATGGTTGCACTCGCCGCGATTGTCGCGCCCGGCGCGATGCCCGGTTCCACGGCGGCGGGCGGATGCATCAGGCCCGCGATGCGCGCATAACTGGCGTAAGGCCGCGTGCTGATCAGCGCAGCGACCGGGCATTCCGCGACCATCTCGCGAGGCAGGACCACGGCCGTTGCGCGCGTTACGGCGAGCTGGCGCCGGTATTTCGCGCCGGTGCAGAAGGAAATCGTCCCGGGCCTGGCCGTCGGGAGCGCACCCACGCCGTGAACCACCTGCGCCGGATCGCCGGCGAGCTCGAGTCCAAATCGGACCGCAATCTCGCCGAGCGTGATCCCCATCCCGCCCCCCTGGCGATCTGTCGCCGATCAGGTCTTGGGCGGCGTGGCCGGCGCGGCGGCCGGTGCCTTGGCCTTGAGCGCCGCGACGACCTGCGGCGTGATGTCAACCCCGTCAGCCGCGAACAGCACGCCTTCACTGACCACGAGCTGGAATCCGTTCGCGCGCGCGTAGGCCTGGACTTCCATCAGCAGCGCGCGCTGCATCCGTCCGACTTCTTCGTTGCGGCGCATGTTCAGGTCTTCCTGCAGCTCCTTGAAACGGCGCGTGACGGCAACTTCCAGGTCGCGCACCTCGCGTTCGGTCCGGGTGCGGTCGGCCTCGGACATCACGGCGGCTTCGCGCTTCAGCCGGTCGCTTTTCTCCTCGAGAGACTTCTGCTGCGCGGCGACGTCGCGCTGGCGCGGCAGGAATTCGCCCTCGAGCGAGGCCTGCGCGGCCTTCGCCTGCGGCGACTCCTCGAGCAGGCGGCCGAAGTTGACGTAGCCGATCTTCAAGTCGGCGGCCTGCGCGAGCGGCGCGCCGGCCATGGCGGCGCCGAGCAACAGCGCGGCGATTGCGGAATGTCGGGTCATGGGTGTCATCTAGCCTCGGATGTCAGAATGCGGAACCGATCGTGAACTGGAAGCTTTCGGTTTCGTCCGGATAACGGACGCCGTCGCCCTTGAATTCGTCCAGCGGGAACGCGTAGCTGAACCGGAATACGCCGAGCGGAGCGAGCCATTGGACCGCGAGCCCCGCGGACTGCTTCAACTCATTGTAATCGAACTCGTAGTCGACCGGCGTGACCCCGTCAATTCCAACGAAGTCGATGCCCGCGCCCTGGGAGAACACGTTGCCCATGTCGAAAAATGCGCTGATGCGGGTGCTGGCGCGCCATTTGGCGGGCACCGGGAACAACAGTTCCGCGCGGCCGATCACCTTCATGTTGCCGCCGTACGGATTGCCGAACCCATCCTTCGGGCCAAGCCGGCTCTCGCTGAAGCCGCGCACCGAGTCCGGTCCGCCACCGAAGAACTGCCGGTACGGCGGCAGCGACGTCGTGTCATCGCCCAGCGCGTCGCCGTAGGCGATTTCCGCCGACAGGGCCGCGGTCCATTGCCGCCAGATCGGCAGTAGCTGGAGGTAATCGTAATTGAAGACGTAGTAGTCAACCTCGCTGTTCGGAGCGGTCACCGCCAGGCTGAGCGAGTGGCGCATGCCGCGATCCGCGAAGATCGCGCGGTTGCGCGAATCGTAGTACCAGCCGCCGACTAGCTCGTAGCTGTTGAACTTGCTGCCGAAGAGCACCGTGGTAGCGATGTCCGGTGCCGTGCCTGGATCGGGCCCATCGGGAATCTCGCGCTCGACGCGCCGCGTGTAGGGGTCGCCGTTGTTTCGCACCCAGTCGACCGCTTCGGGTGCGCTGGCCTGCGGGTTGACGATGAGGTCGGACTTCTGCGCGACCACGCCGAAGCGCACGCCCTGGAATTCCGAGATCGGGTAACCGAATTCCAGTGTGGTCGACAGGGTCTGCGTCGAGAAGTCCGACGCAGCGGACACGTACTGCGTGATGTCGCGGTACTGGAAACCCAGCGTGCGCGAAAGGCCGTCGGCAGTGATATACGGGTCGGTGTGCGAGATGCTGTAGGACTGCGAATACTTGCCCGACAGCAGCTCGACCCCGAGCCGCTCGCCGGAGCCCATGAAGTTCGAATGCACGAAGCTGCCGTTCAGGATGAATGACTGCGATTCGGAATAGCCGATACCACCGCTGAACTGGCCCGGCAGTCCTTCCTTGATGTCGAAATCGACGTCGACCAGGTCCGGCGTGCCAGGCACCGGAGTCGTCTCGAACTCCACTTTCTCGATGTAGGGCAGCCGCTGCAGGCGTTCTTTCGATCGTTCGAGCAGCGAGTTCGACAGGTACGAGCCTTCCAGCTGGCGCATTTCTCGACGCAGCACCTGGTCGTCGATCGCGGTGGTGTTGATGAAGTTGATGCGCCGCACATAGGCACGATTGCCCGGGTCCACGAAGAAGGTCAGGTTGATGGTCTTGTTTTCTTCGTTCGCCTGCGGCACCGGATCGATCTTGGCGAAGGCATAGCCTTCGACGCCCAGGCGCAGCGCAAGCAATTCCTGCGTCTGCGTGATCAGCTTGCGCGAATACACCTGTCCCGGCTTGACCTGCAACAGGACCTTCAGTTCGGACTCGGGCACCTTCATCGTGCCGGCGAGCTTGACCTCGCCGACCTTGTACACGTCGCCTTCGCGCAGGTTCATCGTGATGAAGATGTCGTCCTTCTCGGGCGCGATCGCGACCTGGGTCGATTCGACGTCGAAGTTCGCATAGCCGCGGTCCTGGTAATACGACTGCAGCGTCTCGATATCGCCCTGCAGCGACTCCCGCGAATAGCGGTCGTCCTGGCGGTACCACGACAGCCAGTTCGGCGTTCGCAGCTCGAACGCCTCGAGCAGTTCCTCGTCATCGAAGGCTTCGTTGCCGACCAGGTTGATCTGGCGGATGCGCGCGCGCTTGCCCTCTTCGACCTCGATCTTGATGCGCACCTTGTTCCCCGGAACCTCCTCGACCTTGGGATCGATGCGCACGCCGTACTTGCCGCGGCTGAAGTACTGGTCGGTCATGTAGCCCCGCACTTCTTCGAGCACCGACCGGTCGAAGGTCTTGCCAGTCGCGAGTCCGACCGAACGAAGCGACTTCTGCAGGTCCTCCGTCTTGATGTCCTTGTTGCCGGTGATCTCGAAACTCTCGATCGAGGGCCGTTCGAGCACGACGACCACCAGTGTCCCGCCGTCTCGCCGCATTTCGATGTCGCTGAAGAATCCGGTCGCGAACAGCGCGCGCACCGCTTCCTGCACGCGGCGCTGGTCCAGGCGGTCGCCGATGTTGACCGGCAGGTAGTTGTAGACCGTGCCCTCGGAAATGCGCTGCAGGCCTTCGACGCGAATGTCGCCGACCACGAAGCCTTCCGTGCCCTGCGCCAGGCCGGCCGTGGCGTAGGCCAGCAGAATTCCGCTGATCAGCGTTCGAAGCATGTGCCCTGGAATCCCCTGCGTCTTCAGCCGAAGAGCCGCGTGATGTCGTTGTAAAATGCAAAACCCATCAGCAACGCCAGCATCGCGATGCCCACCTTCTGGCCCAGCACCTGCGCTTCCATGGACAGCGGCGCACCCTTCACCATCTCGATCAGCTGGTACGCGATCTGGCCGCCGTCCAGCACCGGCACCGGCAGCAGATTCAGCACCGCAAGCGAGATCGAGACCAGCGCCAGGAAACCGAGATAGTAAATGAAGCCCTCGGTCGCCGTCAGCCCGGCATATTGCGCGATGTTGATCGGTCCAGAAATGTTCTTGGTGGACACGTCGCCCGTGACCATGCGCCACAGGAAGCGCACGGTCAGCGCGCTCTTCTGCCAGGTCTCCGAGATCGCGGGCACGATCGCCGCGAACGGACCGTAGCGCTCGACGGTCTGCATCGCGGACGGAAATTCGACTTCGCCCGACAGCGTCGCGCCGAGTCCGATCTTGCCGACTTCCCGGCCATTCTCGACCAGCCGTTGCGGGAGGAGCTCGAAATCGAGCACGCGCCCCTCGCGCGTCGCCGTGATGCGCGTCGTCCGCCCCGCGCGTTGCTGGATCAGCGCGATGAAGCGGGAGAAATCGTCGACCGCGATGCCGTCGACGGAATGGATTCGATCGCCGATGCGAAGACCCGCGCGCTCGGCGGGCAGGCCCGCGGTCAGTTCACCGACGATGACCGGCTGCGGCGGATACCAGAATGAAAAGCCGAGACCCTGCAGCAGCGTGCCGGGTTCGGTCAGCGCGCGCCGCTCGGACGCCGGCACGACGATCTCGATGTGACGGCGCTCGCCGCGCTCGCCCTGCACCTCGAGCGGCACACGGCCATCCGCGACCAGCCGATCCAGGATGCCGAGCATCATGGCCTGTCGCGTGCTGGTCGCCTGGTCGCCGACCCGGACGATCTCGTCGCGAGGGCGCAAGTCGGCGGCCGCTGCGAGCGAACCGGGAGCGACGTCGCCGATGACTGGCTTCAGTCCCGGCACGCCCTGCATGAAGAGAATCCAGTACGCGACGATCGCGAACAGGAAATTGGCGGCGGGCCCTGCGAGCAACACCGCGATGCGCGCGAGCGGCGGTCGGCGGTTGAAGGCACGGTGCAGTTCTTCGGGCGGCACCGGCCCTTCGCGCTCGTCGAGCAGTCGCACATAGCCGCCGAGCGGTATCGCCGCGAGGACGTATTCGATGCGGTCCGGATCGCGACCGATGTGCATTGCGAGAGGCCGGCCGAATCCGACCGAATACCTCAGGACCTTGAAACCGAGGCGGCGCGCGAGCCAGTAGTGCCCGAACTCGTGCACTGAGACGAGGACGCCGATCGCGAGAATGAACGCGAGAATGGAGGTGAAGGTCAGGGTCATGCGCCCGCTGCCTGACGGGATGTCAACGCCGCGAGCGCACGTTCGCGCGCCCAGGCATCCGCCGCCAAAGCATCGTCCAGGCTGCCGACAGGCCCCGTTGCGTGCTGTTGCAACACGCTTTCAATGACTCCGGCGATCCCCTCAAAGTTCAGCCGCCTGCCAAGGAACGCCGCAACCGCGATTTCGTTGGCGGCATTCAGGACGGCGGGCGCCGTGCCGCCCGCGCGCGCCGCGTCGCGGGCCAGAATCAGGCATGGAAATCTTTCAAAATCAGGTGCTTCAAACGTTAACTTGCCAATCCGCACGAGGTCCAGCGGCGTGACTCCGGATGCGATGCGGTCGGGAAAACCCAAGGCGTGCGCAATCGGCACACGCATGTCCGGGTGGCTCATCTGCGCGAGCACGGAGCCATCGTCGAACTCGACCAGCGAATGCACGATGCTCTGGGGATGAATGATCACTTCGATCTTTTCAGGCGTGACCGCGAACAGGTGACAGGCTTCGATCAACTCCAGGCCCTTGTTCATCAGCGTCGCGGAATCGACCGAGATCTTGGGTCCCATGCGCCAGTTCGGGTGCATCACCGCCTGTTCCGGCGTCACCGATGCCAGGTCTTCGCGGCGCGTCGCGAGGAACGGACCGCCGGAAGCGGTCAGCAGGATGCGGCGTACGCCGCGATCCGGCGCATCGTCCCCGCGCGTCACGGGAAGGCACTGGAAGATCGCGTTGTGTTCGCTGTCGATCGGCAGGATGCGTGCGCCCGAAGCGTGGGCCGCTTCGATCAGCAACGATCCGGCCAGCACCAGCGCCTCCTTGTTCGCAAGCAATAACCGCTTGCCCGTCGATGCGGCCGCGAGCGTCGGTGCCAGGCCGGCGGCGCCGACGATTGCGGCCATGACGAACTCGGCCTCCGGCAACGCGGCGACCGTCGTCAGGGATTCGGGGCCGGCGAGCACGCGTGTCGACATTCCCGCCGACGCGAGCTTTTCGGCCAGGCGCGCCGATGCCGTCCGGTCGAGGAGCGCGGCGTAAGCGGGTCGGTGGCGCCGGCATTGTTCGAACAGCGCCTCGTGATTCGATCGCGCCGCGAGCGCGACGATGCGAAACCGCTCCGGATGCTCGCCCGCGACCGCAAGCGTGCTCTCGCCGATGCTGCCCGTCGATCCGAGGATGACGAGGCCGTTCACGACGCGAGCTCCAGCCAGCCGAAGCCGAGCGCCAGAAGCGGCACCGACGCCGTCAGGCTGTCGATTCGATCGAGCATGCCACCGTGCCCGGGCAACAGGCTGCCACTGTCTTTCATTCCGCGCTGGCGCTTGAACATGCTCTCGAGCAGATCGCCGACCACGGATACGAGCACGGCCGCGACGCAGAGCGACACGAATGCGACGCCCGGAGCGCCGAACCACGCGCGCCCCGCGAGTGCGACCAGGCCACCCGCGCACAACCCGCCGATCACGCCTTCCCAGGTCTTGTTCGGACTGACCGCCGGCGCGAGGCGAAGGCGTCCGAACCGGCGCCCCGCGAAATAGGCGCCGATGTCCGCGGCCCAGGCAAGCACCAGCACGAAGAGGACGAGTTCGCGTCCGATTTCCGGCTGCATGTAGAGACGACCGAGCGCCAGCCACATCGGCACGAGCGCCCACAGGCCGGCAAGCGCGGCGAGCGCCGCGAACCGGCGGCCGGGAGCCAGCGTGATCCAGGCAAAGAGCGGCAGCCAGCCGACCATGGTCACGAGCATCGCGCATTCGAATGCCGCGGATTCCGCAGTCGCGCGCCAGAGGCCCGCCATCGCGATGGCGGAGACTGCGAGGTAGGCGATGCGCGGGAACCGGCGCTCGAATGCCCGCCAGCAAGGACCATTCCCAGGCGCCGACAAGGACGAGCAGTGCGAGGCCGGCCACCGCAAATCGCCGGCGGCAGCACGAACAGCACGAGTGCGAGGACGAGCGACGATGCCGATCGCGGTGACGACACGCTGCCCGAGCATCAGCCGTCGCCCACTTGTGCCGGTGTGCGGCCAAACCGGCGCTGGCGGCCCGTGAAATCCGCGATTGCCGCATCGAAAACGGCGGCGTCGAAATCCGGCCACAGCGTATCGGTGAACCAGAGTTCGGTGTATGCGAGATCCCACAGCAGGAAATTGCTGATGCGGCGCTCGCCGCCGGTGCGGATGAACAGATCCGGCTCCTCGCGGCCCGCGGTCGCGAGCCGCTCGGCGAACAGCGCCTCGTCGATCGACGCGGGGTCGCACAGTCCGGCCTTCGCTTCCGCAGCGAGCCGACGCGCGGCTCGCGCGAGATCCCAGCGTCCGCCATAGGCGACGGCGACGACGAGATCCAGCCGATCGCGGGTCTTCGTCAGCTTCTCCGCCGCCTCCATGCGCTTCGACCAGCGCCGGGGCAAGGCGCGCGCGATCGCCGATGAATCGCACGCGCACGCCATTGGCCTCGAGTTCGGCGACCTCGCGGTCGAGCGATTCCAGGAAAAGCTGCATCAGCACGCCGATTTCATCGGGTGGCCGGCGCCAGTTCTCGCTCGAGAACGCGAACAGGGTCAATGAAGCGATGCCATGGCGCACCGACTGTTCGATGGTCGTGCGCACCGCGCGCGCGCCGGCACGATGACCCGCCGCACGCGGCAGCGACCGCTGTTCGGCCCATCGCCCGTTGCCATCCATTACCACGGCGACATGGCGGGGAACCGGGCCCGCGCCGGCCTTCGGAATGGCTGCAATCGCCATCTCAGACCTGCAACAGCTCTTTTTCTTTTTCGGCCAGCGCGGCGTCGATCTCGTGCACGTGCCGGTCGGTGAGCTTCTGGATCTCGTCCTGGACGCGGCGATCGTCGTCTTCGGAGATCTGCTTCTCCTTGAGCAACTCCTTCAGCTCATTCATCAGATCACGCCGCACGCCGCGCACGGCGACGCGCGCGTTCTCCGCCTCGTGGCGCGCGACTTTCGTCAGGTCCTTGCGGCGCTCTTCGGTCATCGGCGGCAGCGGCAGCCGGATCACCTGCCCCGCCGTGTTCGGCGTCAGGCCGAGATCGGACTTCAGGATCGCCTTTTCGACGGCGGCGACCGCCGATTTGTCCCACGGCGAAACAACGATCGTCCGCGAATCTTCGACATTGACGCTCGCGACCTGGTTGAGCGGCACTTCGCTGCCGTAATAGTCGACCTTGATGCCGTCGAGCAGGCCGGCGTTGGCGCGACCCGTGCGCATCTTGCGGTAATGATCCCTGAGCGTCGCGACGCATTTGGACATGCGCTGCGTCGCGTCGCGACTCATCTTCTCTTGCATGCGTAAGCCCTCGATGGCGGCCCTTACAGGCCGTTTGCGACCAGCGTACCGACGTCCTCTCCGTCGACGATGCGCATCAGGTCGCCTTCATTCATCAGGTTGAAGACTCGCAGCGGCAAGTCCATTGTCGCGGCACATCACGATGGCGGTTGCATCCATCACCGCAAGCCGGTCGTCGAGCACCTTGTCGAAGGACAGCGTACGGTAACGCTGGGCTTTCGAGTTGCGGACCGGGTCCTCGTCGTAGATGCCGTTGACCTTGGTCGCCTTCAGCAACAGGTCCGCGCCGATCTCGATGGCGCGGAGCGAGGCGGCGGTGTCGGTCGTGAAGAAGGGATTCCCAGTGCCGGCCGCGAAGATCACGCACGCGGCCCTTTTCGAGGTGCCGAACCGCGCGGCGGCGGATGTAGTCCTCGCAGACTTCCTGCACGCGCACCGCCGACATCACGCGCGCATGGGCGCCGAGGGACTCGAGCGCGTCCTGCAACGCGAGCCCGTTCATTACGGTCGCGAGCATTCCCATATGGTCGGCGGTGACCCGGTCCATGCCGGCGCGCGCGAGGCCCGCGCCGCGGAAGATGTTGCCGCCGCCGATCACGACCGCGACCTGCAGGCCGCGCGCCATGACGTCGCGGATCTCGCCGGCGACTCGCTTGAGCACGGCGGGGTCGATGCCGTAGTCCGCGACGCCGAGCAGGGCTTCGCCGCTGATCTTGAGCAGGATCCGCGTCAGCGGCTGCCGGTGGCCTGCGTATCGGCCATTTCGCTACCCCTCCGCGGGGTTCCGATTCTAGCGTCCAGCTCGGCTTGTCGGGCTCACTCTTGTCCTTCGCTGCCTCGACCTGGGCCATGACCTCGGCGGCGAAATTCTCCTGCTTCTTCTCGATGCCCTCGCCGACCTCGAAACGGAGAATACCCGTAACTGTCGCCGATGCGGCCTGCAGGATCTTGCCGACAGGCGGCTTGTCCGGAAGTTGCTGAAACGGTTGACCGGTCAGCGAGATCTCGTTCAGGTACTTCTGCAAACGCCCCTCGACCATCTTTGCGAGCGATCTCTGGCGGCTTGCCCTCGTTCGCCGCCTGCGCGAGCTGAATCTCCCGCTCCTTCGCCGTGATCTCCGCCGGCACATCCTGAGGCGACACGTACTGCGGATTCGACCATGCAACGTGCATGGCAAGATCGCGCGCAAGCGCGTCGTCGCCGCCCTTCACGCCGACCAGGGTGCCGATCCGGCTGCCTGATGCACGTAGGATCCGACCCGGTCAGACGCCTGCAACGATCCGATGCGCCGCACGTCGATCTTTTCGCCGATCTTTGCGACCAGGATGCGCCGAGTCTCGTCCACCGTCTTGCCGTCGGCGAAGTTTCAGCGCCGCGGCGCCTCCGGTATCGATGCGCGGATGCGCGAAGAGCGGCATCGGCCACCTGCGTCGGCGAACGCCTGGAACTCGGGCTGGCGCGCGACGAAATCCGTCTCGCAGTTCACTCTCGACGAGCGCGGCAACACGGCCGTCCGCGGCTTTTCGCGATGGCAATCGCGCCTTCCGCCGCGATGCGAGCCGCTTTCTTGTCGGCTTTCGCGAGTCCGGCCTTGCGCATGATCTCCGCCGCGGCATCGAGATCGCCGCCGGTTTCGACGAGCGCCTTCTTGCACTCCATCATTCCGGCGCCAGTGCGCTCGCGCAGCACCTTGACCGTTTCAGCCGTGATCGTCATCGTCAGCCCCCGTTCCGGTCGGGCTTGCGCGCAACCGGGCGGCGGCGCACGGCCGGCTCTGCCAAGCGTCGCATCGACCGCCACTTCGTCGACGATCGGCTCGTCGTCCGGCACTTCCGTGACGACTTCAGGCGCGCCGACCGGCGGCATCGTCGCCGCCGAAGACGTCTCGGCGGACTGACGCGCGCGCGCCGGCGCCTTGCGCCGCATGTTCGCGGCCTTGCGCGGCGCGCGCGCGGCGGACTTGCGCCGCGGCTGGCCTTCTTCGTCGAGTTCGACGAATTCGTCCTCGCCCGCCGGCACGACGGGAACCGACGACTTGCCGTCCAGCACGGCGTCGGCGATGCCGGCGGCATAGAGCTGGATGGCCTTCATCGCGTCGTCATTGCCCGGAATCACGTAGTCGATGCCATCCGGCGAACAGTTGCTGTCGACGATCGCGACCACCGGAATGCCGAGCTTGCGCGCCTCGTGCACCGCGATCTCTTCGTGGCCGACGTCGACGACGAAGAGCGCGTCGGGCAGCGCATTCATGTCCTTGATGCCGCCGAGGCTGCGCATCAGCTTGTCCATCTCGCGACGGAGCATCTGCGCTTCCTTCTTGTTGCGCCGGTCGAGCGCGCCCGACTCGCGCAGTTCCTCGAGTTCGTGCAGCCGCTTGATCGACTGCCGGATGGTCTTGAAGTTGGTCAGCATGCCGCCCAGCCAGCGCTGGTTGACGTAGGGCATGCCGCAGCGGACCGCTTCCGCCTGGATCGCATCCCGGGCACTGCGCTTGGTGCCGACGAACAGCACCTTGCCGCCGTCGCCGACCACGCCTTTCACGAATCCGGCCGCGTCGTTATAGAGCGGCAGCGTGCGCTCGAGATTGATGATGTGAATCTTGTTCCGTTCACCGAAAATGAACGGCGCCATCTTCGGATTCCAGAAGCGGGTCTGATGGCCGAAATGAACCCCCGCCTCAAGCATCTGCCTCATGGACAAACTGGCCATGATTACTCCTTTCGGGTTAGCCCTCCGCGAATCCGCATGCGGCAACCGGACTTTTCTGTCCGGCACCCAGCCGCACGTGACGATACGCGTGTGGATTTGGTTGAGAAAAAACGCCGCGCTTTATACCATCTTTGTCCCGTCGAAACAATGTGATAGACGCATTCCGGGGTCACTGTCCCAGGGCCGATCCCATGCTGATGCCAAGCCATAACCGGGTTTCGATCAAGATCGCCTGCCGAACAGCAGGCGATGCGCGTCGCCGGCCGCCTGGCGGCCGACGTGCTCGACATGATCGGGCCCGCGGGTGCCGGCGGGCATCACGACCGGCGAACTGGACCGGATCTGCCACGACTTCATCGTCAAGGAGCAGCAGGCGATTCCGGCGCCCTTGAATTACAAGGGATTTCCGAAATCCATCTGCACCTCGGTCAATCATGTCGTCTGCCATGGCATCCCCGGCGACCGCGTTCTCAGGGAGGCGACATCGTCAATGTCGACGTCACCGTCATCAAGGACGGCTTCCATGGCGATACCAGCCGCATGTTCCTGGTCGGGGACGCGTCCGTGCAGGCCAGGCGGCTGTGCCATATCGGCTTCGAGGCGATGTGGCGCGGGATCCGGCTCGTCAGGCCCGGCCTGAAGCTGGGCGACCTCGGGCATGCGATCCAGCAGTACGTCGAGTCCGAGGGCTATTCCGTGGTCCGCGAATACTGCGGCCATGGCATCGGGCGCGTGTTCCACGAGGATCCCCAGGTGTTGCATTACGGCGAAGCGGGCACCGGCCTCGAACTGCTGCCTGGCATGACGTTCACGGTCGAACCGATGGTCAATGCCGGCCGGCGCCACGTGAAGCTGCTGGGCGACGGCTGGACCGTCGTGACGAAGGACCATTCGTTGTCGGCGCAATGGGAACACACCGTGCTGGTGACGGCTCAGGGCGTCGACGTCCTGACGCTCGGCGCGGCGGATCGCGCCGCGGCCTGATCCGTGCAGGACAGCGAGACCCTCGCAGGCGACGGGCCGGCAGGCGGCGCCGGCGCCGGGCACCCGCGCTGGCCGTTTCTCGACACGCTCACGACGCGCCTCGCGGCCGGCACACGCGCCGCCGCCGGATTCCGCGCCGCGCTCGTCGACGGCGACCGCGAGCTCGCGCGACGCTTCGCCGCCGAGGAACCGGTCGAAACGCTGGTGCGCGATCGCGCGCGGCTGGTCGATGCGCTTGTGCTGCGCGCCTTCCAACTGCACGCCGCCGATGCATCCGATTCCGTCGCGCTGGTCGCGGTCGGCGGCTATGGGCGCGGCGAGCTGCTGCCCTGCTCCGACGTCGACGTCATGGTGCTCCTGCCCCAGGGCGAGCAACCGGGCTGGACCGCGCCGCTCGAACGCTTCCTGACGTTCCTGTGGGACATCGGCCTCGAAACCGGCCACAGCGTGCGCAACGTCGACGACTGCCAGCGCGAGGCACTCGCGGACATCGGCGTCGCGACCGCACTGATCGAGGCCCGCCTGCTGGCGGGGCCGCCGGCGCTCTTCGCCGCGATGCGCCGCGCGCTCGCGCCCGACCGGATGTGGTCGTCGCGCGATTTCTTCGATGCGAAGCTTCGCGAGCAGTTCGAGCGCCATCGTCGCTTCCACGACACGGCCTACAACCTCGAGCCGAACGTCAAGCAGAGCCCGGCGGGCTGCGCGACCTGCAGACCATCGGCTGGGTCGCGAAGCGCCACTTCGGAGCCGACACGCTGCAGGAACTCGCCGGCCGGGGATTCCTGACGGTGCGCGAACTCGCACAGCTCGAGTCGGCGCAGTCCTGGCTGTGGCGCATCCGATTCGCGCTGCATCTCGTCACCGGCCGGCGCGAGGACCGGCTGTTGTTCGATCACCAGATCCGCCTCGCGCACATGTTCGGCTACGAGGACGCGACCTATACGCTCGCGGTCGAGCAGTTCATGCAGCGCTACTACCGCACGGCGATGTTCGTGAGCTGGCTGAACGAGCTCCTGTTGCAGCATTTCCGCGAGGAGATCCTCGCCGACCGCGATGCGCCGGTGCTGCCGCTGTCGCGCCAGTTCCAGGAGCGCGACGAGTTCCTCGAGGTGACCGCGCGACGACGTATTCACCCGTCAGCCCTCGGCTCTGCTCGAGCTCTTCCTGGTGCTGCAGCAGAATCCGCGCCTGCGCGGCGTGCGCGCAAACACGATCCGGCTCGTCACGCAGAACCTCTGGCTGATCGACGAGGAATTCCGCCAGAACCCGCGCAACCACCGCCTGTTCCTCGAGATCCTGCAGGCCCCCGCCGGCGTCACGCACGAACTGCGCCGCATGAACCTCTACGGCGTGCTCGGCCGCTACATCCCGGCCTTCGGACGCATCGTCGGGCGAATGCAGTACGACCTGTTCCACGCCTACACCGTCGATGCGCACACGCTGTTCGTGGTCAGCAATCTGCGCCGCTTCGCGCTCGAGCGCTACGACCACGAGTTTCCGAAGCTCGCGCAGATCTTCCGCGCATTGCCGAAGCCGGAACTCGCTTACCTGGCGGCGATCTTCCACGACATCGCCAAGGGCCGCGGCGGTGATCACTCGGAACTCGGGGCGGTCGACGCCGAGGCGTTCTGCCTCGAACAGGGCCTGTCGCGCTATGACGCGCGCCTGGTCGCCTGGCTGGTCCGGCATCACCTGCGCGCTGTCCGTCACGTCGCAGAAGCAGGACATCGCCGATCCGCAGGTCGTGAATGCCTTCGCGCGCGAGGTCGGCGACCAGAGCCGGCTCGACTACCTGTACGTGCTGACGGTCGCCGACGTGCGCGGCACCAACCCGAAGCTGTGGAACTCCTGGAAGGCGACCCTGTTCGACGAGTTGTACGAGCGCGTCAAGCAGGCGCTGCGGCGCGGCCTCGAGAGCCCGCTCGACCGCGAGCAGCTGATCGCCGAGACGCAGGCGCAGGCACGCGACCTGCTGGCGGCCGAGGGCGTCGAGCCGTCTGCCGTTGCCGGCGTCTGGCAGTCGCTCACCGACGACTATTTCCTGCGGCACTCGGCGCACGAGATCGCCTGGCACACGCGCTCGCTTGCGTCGCGGACTCCGGACGACACCGGCGCGCTGGTCGCGGTGGCGGAACATCCGGGACGCGGCGGCGCCACCGTCGTGCTCGTGCACACCATCGGACGCCATCACAGCTTCGCGCGCGCGACAGCCGCGCTCGACCAGATGGGACTCAGCATCCAGGATGCGCGCATTACGCCGACCGCCGACGGCGGCAGCCTCGACAGCTATCTCGTGCTCGAGGACACCGGACTGCCGATCACCGACCGCCAGCGCATGGCCTCGATCGAGCGCCAGCTGCGCGAGATCGCTGGCCGATCGCGGCGCCGCGACGCCCGCGGTGACGCGGCGCATGCCGCGTCAGGCGCGCATGTTCACAACGCCGACGCAGGTCAGTTTCAGCGATGATGTCGACAACGGCCGCACCATTCTCGAAGTGGTCGCCGGCGACCGGCCAGGGCTCCTGTCCGAGATCGGCAAGGTACTGTGGGAGCAGCGCGTGGGGCTGCACGGAGCGAAAATCATGACCGTCGGCGAACGGGCGGAAGACGTCTTCTACGTGCGCGACGAATCCGGCCGGCCGTTGCCGGACAACCGGCGCACCGCGCTCGCCGATGCGCTGCAGCTCGCGCTCGACGCGCGCGTAGCGGCGGCATGAGCCGGCCGACGGAGGCGCTGCAGCGACTGATCGAACAGCACTTCGAGTCGCGCGCGTCGCTGTCACCCGGCAACGCGCCGCGTGAACTGCTGGCGGCGCTCGATGAATGCCTGGATCTCCTCGGCGGCGGCGCCGCCCGCGTCGCGGAACCGGTCGACGGTGCCTGGCGCGTGAACGAATGGCTGCGCAAGGCGGTGCTGCTGCACTTTCGCACCCATGACAACGACATCGTCGATGCCGGCGCGCTGCGATTCTTCGACAAGCTGCCGCTCAAGTACGGCGGGTACGACGACGCGCGTTTTCGTGCGGACGGCGTCCGCGTCGTTCCAGGCGCGATCGTGCGCGCGGGCGCGCATGTCGCCCGCGACGCCGTGCTGATGCCCTGCTTCGTCAATGTCGGCGCGTGGATAGGCGCGGGCACCATGGTGGACACCTGGGCGACGGTCGGATCCTGCGCGCAGATCGGCCGCAATGTGCACCTGTCGGGCGGCGTCGGCATCGGCGGCGTGCTGGAGCCGCTGCAGGCTCAGCCGACGATCATCGAGGACGATTGCTTCATCGGCGCGCGCTCGGAAGTCGTCGAGGGCGTGATTGTCGAGCGCGGCGCGGTGCTTTCGATGGGCGTGTTCATCGGCGCGAGCACGCGGATCTACGACCGTGAAACGCGCGAAACCCATTACGGCCGCGTGCCCGCCGGCGCGGTCGTCGTGCCCGGCAGCCTGCCCGCCGCCGACGGCACGCACTCGCTCTATTGCGCCGTCATCGTCAAGAAGGTCGACGCACAGACACGCGCGAAGACGTCCATCAACGAATTATTGCGCGGCACATGACATGAATCGCCTTTCCCCGCCGCCGAACTGACGCGGCAACTGGTCGCGCGCCAATCCGTGACCCCGGCCGATGCCGGCTGCCAGGATCTGCTGATCGCACGATTGAAGCCGCTCGGGTTCGCCGTCGAGCGCCTGAAGTTCGGCGACGTCGACAACTTCTGGGCGATACGGCGCGGTGGCGACGGTCCGTTGCTCTGCTTCGCCGGCCACACGGACGTCGTGCCGTCGGGACCGCGCGAGCGCTGGAGCTTCCGATCCGTTCGAGCCGGTCCTGAGGGACGACCGGCTTTACGGCCGCGGCACCGCCGACATGAAGAGCGGGCTGGCTGCGATGGTCACGCGCCACCGAGGAATACGTCGCCGCCCGGCAGGATCATGCAGGCGCCATCGCCTTCCTGGTCACGAGCGACGAAGAAGGCCCGTCCGTCGACGGCACGCGTCGCGTCGTCGACTGGCTGCGCGAGCGCGGCCAGGGCATCGATTACTGCCTGATCGGCGAACCGTCGAGTCTCGAAAACTTCGGCGACAACATCCGCGTCGGGCGACGCGGTTCGCTTTCGGGCCGCCTGATCGTGCATGGCGTGCAGGGTCATGTCGCCTATCCTGAACGCGCCGACAATCCGGTCCATCGGATCGCGCCCGCGCTTGCGGAATTGACCTCCCGGGTCTGGGACCGCGGCTCCGGCCATTTCCAGCCGACGAGTCTTCAGTTCAGCAACATCATCGCCGGCACGGGCGCAACGAATGTCATCCCGGGCGAATTGACGGCGAGCTTCAATCTGCGCTGGTCGCCTGCGCAGACGCTGGAAGGCCTGAAGGCCGCCGTCGCGGAAATCCTCGATCGTCACGGCATCCGCTACTCGCTCGACTGGTCCGAGGCCGGACTCCCGTTTTACTCACCGCCCGGCAAGCTGGCCGCGGCGGTCGCAGGAGCCGTGCAGGCGCTGACAGGCCGGCCGCCGAAAGCCACGACCGGCGGCGGCACATCCGACGGCCGCTTCATTCATCCGCTGGGCGCGGAGATCGTCGAGCTCGGCGTCATCAACGAGTCGATCCACAAGATCGACGAATGCTGCCGTGTCGAGGACATCGACCTGATGCATCGCGCGCTCGTCGGCATGATGGAGCGCCTGTTGCCGGCAACGCGCCCCGCGCGCTGATCAGGCGCCGGCGCGCCGCTCGCGCCGCAGGTTGTTCCAGATCCCGCCGGCCGTCAGCGCGAGCGCGAGCACCAGGACCCAGGCCGGCATCGACAGGCCGAGGAACGAGAAATCGACCTTGGCGCATTCGCCGCCGGCTTCGAAGACCCGCAGGATGACTTCGGTCACCGGCAACAGGTCGAGCATGAATGCGAGGTCGGAGCCGCAGGCCGCGACTGTTCCTTCGGGCTGCATCTGGATCCACACGTGCCGCCCCGCGGTCGCGAGCGTCGCGGCGCCCGCCAGGCCGATCAGGACCGCAAACACCGCGCCGCGGCCGCCATGACGCGACAACAGGGCGGCAAGCAGAAAGAAGACGGCGAGCGCGGCCACGGTCACGCGCTGGAAGATGCACAGATGGCAGGGCGTAAGCCCCATGACGTACTGCGAATAGAAAGCGAAACCGAGCGCCGATGCGCTGACAGCGAGTCCCGCCAGGTTGAGGGCGCGGCGCGAAGGCATAGGACCGGCGTCAGCCGCCCTGGCGACTGCGGGCGAAATCGCGGATCTGCCGTTCGGCGTCGTCGAGCGACAGGTGGCGGATGTCCTTGCCGTGCACCATGTACACGGTGTACTCGCAGATGTTCTTGGCGTGATCGCCGATGCGCTCGAGCGCCCGCACGACCCACATGATCTCCAGCGCGCGCCGGATCGAGCGCGGATCCTCCATCATGAACGTGATGTTCTGGCGCTGGATCGCCTCGTATTCCTCGTCGATCTTGCGGTCGCGTCGCGCCACTTCGAAAGCCTCGTCGGCTTCCAGGCGGGCAAACGCGTGCAGCGCGTCGTGCACCATCTCCGTCACCAGGCGCCCGAAATGCCGGATCTCGCGATAGTTGTCCGACCGGCTTCTCCATGGTCGCGAGTCGCGCCGCGATATATCCGACCTTCTCGACCTCGTCGCCGATCCGCTCGAGGTCGGTGATGGTCTTGATGATCGCGACCATGACACGCAGATCCGACGCGGTCGGCTGGCGCGTCGCGATGATGCGCCCGCACTCCTCGTCGATCTCGACTTCCATCTGGTTGACGCGATAGTCGTCGCGCGCGACCTCCTCGCCGAGCGCGCTGTCGCCTGCGATCAGCGCCTTCACGGCGAGCTGGAGCTGCTGCTCCACGAAGCCGCCCATCTGCATGACGCGCGTGCGGACACGTTCCATGTCCTCGTTGAATCGCCGCGACGTATGCTGACCCAGGTCAGCCGGTTCCATGTTCCGCACTCCTCGCCGGCGGGGCCGGCGTCACCGCATCATATCAATGCTGCGAATCCCTGGCAGGCGCGTCGCCCGAGCGCGCGACAGCGTGGCGGACGTCGTCGCCGCGCACCAGGAACACGACGTGCTCCGCGACGTTCTTTGCGTGGTCGCCGATGCGCTCGAGGCTCTTGAGCGCGAACACGGTGTCGAAAATCGGCCGCAGCAGCCGCGTCCGCTCCATCGCGACTGTCATCAACTGCCGCAAGGCGGCCTCGAACTCGTCGTCGATCTCGCGGTCGAGACGCGCCACGTCGTGGGCGAGCTGCGCGTCGCCGCGATCCAGCGCATCGACGGCGACGCGCATCGATTCCGACGCGAGGGCGGCCATGTGCCTCAATGGCCTGTGCATCACGCGCGACGGACCGACCTTCGCGCTTCCCGGCGCTCGCGACCGCGAAACGCGCGATCTTCTTCGCCTCGTCGCCGGCGCGCTCGAGGTCGGTGACGGCACGCGACACCGCGAGGATCATGCGCAGGTCGCTCGCCACCGGCGCGCGGCGCGCCAGCAGCCGGAAGCTTTCCGCCTCGATCTGCGTCTGCCACTCGTTGACCTGCTGCTCGCGCGCCAGCACCAGCTCCGCCGCCTCCCGGTCCGATTCGAGCAGGGCACGCACGGCGGTTTTCACCTGGTCCGCGACCAGAGCTGCCCATGGCGTGGGCGCCCATCCGCAACTCCGACAGTGCGCCGTCATAGGGCTTGAACGTGTGGGGGTCGGGAATTTCGGTCACGGCCGGTCCCTGGCATCGTTCAGCCGTAGCGGCCGGTGATGTAGTCCTCGGTCGCCTTCTGTCTCGGGATTCGTGAACAGGCTGCTCGTGTTGTCGAACTCGATGAGCTCGCCGAGATACATGAACGCCGTGAAATCGGAGACGCGCGCCGCCTGCTGCATGTTGTGCGTGACGATGATCACCGTCACCTGGTCGCGCAGCTCGGCGATCAGTTCCTCGATGCGCGCGGTCGCGATCGGATCGAGCGCCGACGTCGGCTCGTCGAACAGCAGGATCTCCGGGTTGGTCGCGAGCGCCCGCGCGATGCACAGGCGCTGCTGCTGGCCGCCGGACAGCGACAGACCGGAGTTCGCCAGCCGGTCCTTCACCTCGTCCCAGATGGCCGCGCGCCGCAACGCGCTGCTCCACTTCCTCCTCGATGCGCGCGTTCGAGCGCATGCCGCGCACGCGAAGCCCGTAGGCGACGTTCTCGAAGATCGACTTCGGGAACGGATTCGGCTTCTGGAACACCATGCCGATGCGCATGCGGACTTCGATCGGATCCACGTCCTTGCGCGATGAGGTTCAGCGCATCCGGGATACAGCATGATCCGGCCTTCGTAGCGCGTGCCGGGCGTCAGATCGTGCATCCGGTTGAAGCAGCGCAGAAACGTGGTCTTGCCGCAGCCGGAGGGACCGATCAGCGCCGTCACGCTGCTTCTCGCGGATCTCGATCGTGAGGTCCTTCAGCGCTGACGCGCGCCGTAATAGAAGGACAGCCCTTCGGCACGGGACTTGACTTCACGGCGTTCGTCCGCCGCGGCGGCCTTGCGCGGCGCATCGATCGAGATGCGCGGCGCGCCACGCCCGCCGTCCTGCGCGCTCGCGCGGTCGCCGGACCGTCATGGCCGCTGCACGGGCTGGTCTGCGATTCGGATCCGGTTGCATGGCGGTCACCAGTTGATTCTCTTGCGGAACCGGTAGCGCACGTAGATCGCGACGCCGTTCATCAGCAGCGTCATGCCGAGCAGGATGGCGCCGGCGGCGGCCGCATTGACCTGGAACGCCGGATCCGGGCCGCGAGACCCAGTTGAACATCTGGATCGGCATGGCCGGTGAACGGCGTCGTACAGCCACGCGAACGAGAAGAACGGGAACTCGCCGTGGACCGGCGATTCCGGCAGGAACGCGATGAAGGTCAGCGCGCCGATCGTGATCAGCGGGCGCGGTCTCGCCGATCGCGCGCGACAGGCCGATGATCATGCCGGTCAGGATGCCGCCGGTCGAATACGGCAGCACGTGGTGCGCGGTCACCTGCCAGCGCGTCGCGCCCAGCGCATAGGCGGCTTCGCGGATCGAGCGCGGCACGGCGCGCATCGCCTCGCGCGTCGCGACGATGACGATCGGCAGGATCAGCAGCGACAGCGTCAGTCCGGCCGCGAGGATGCTCTGGCCCAGGTCGAACTGTAGACGAACAGGCCGAGCGCCAGCAGTCCGTAGATGATCGACGGCACGCCGGCGAGATTCGTGACGTTGATCTCGATGATCGCGGTGACCCAGTTCTTCGGCGCGTACTCCTCGAGGTAGATCGCCGCGCGCGACGCCGAGCGGCATGGCGATGCAGGCAGTCACCAGCATGATCAGCGAGGTGCCGACCCAGGCGGACAGGATGCCGGCGCGTCCGGCGTTGCCGCGACGGGAAGGACGTCAGGAAATCCCAGTTGAGCTTCGGCGCGCCGTCGCGCACCAGATCGATGAAGCAGCACGGCAAGCACCAGCAGCGCCGAAAACATCACCAGCAGGCCGACGATCACGAACAGCTGGTCG
This sequence comes from uncultured Gammaproteobacteria bacterium, assembly GCA_963839885.1. GTDB lineage: Bacteria > Pseudomonadota > Gammaproteobacteria > Steroidobacterales > Steroidobacteraceae > SCUD01. Next base: position 192,452 of record CAWIWZ010000012.1, on the reverse strand, counting down.
TACAGCTTGCGGCGGCTGCACGTCCGCGCGGATGCGACTGAGCTGCGATTCGGCCGTGACAGCGTGCATGTCAGTACGCCTCGCGGAACCGGCGCGTCAGCGCGAAGCCGGCGATGTTGAACACCAGCGTCATCAGCATCAGCACCAGGCCGGCGGCAAAGATCGACTGGTAGCCGATGCTGCCGTGCGGCAGATCGCCGAGGCTCACCTGCACGATGAAGGCCGTGATCGTCGCGGCGGGCTCGGTCGGATCCAGGTGAGGTTCGGCTGCAGGCCGGCGGCGATGGCGACGACCATCGTCTCGCCGACGGCGCGCGAGATGCCGAGGATGTAGGCGGCCGCGATGCCCGACAGGCGCGCCGGGCACGACCACGCGGATCGCGGTCTGGAAGCGCGTTGCGCCCATCGCGTAGGAGCCTTCGCGCATGTAGTTCGGCACGGCGCGCATCGCGTCCTCGCTGACCGAGCTGACGTACGGGATGATCATGATGCCGATCACGAGGCCGGCGCGCAGCATGTTGAAGCCGGGCAGCCCGGGGATCAGTTTCTGCAGGAGCGGCGTGACGAACAGCAGCGCGAAATAGCCGTAAACGACGGTCGGCACGGCACCCAGCAGTTCGAGCGCCGGCTTGACGATCTCGCGCACTCGAAGCGGCGCGAACTCGCTCAGATAGATCGCGATGATCGTGCCGAGCGGGAACGGCGACCGGCAAGCGCGACCATCGTCGTCACGAGCGTGCCGGCGACCAGCGGCAGGATGCCGTAGCGCGCGTCGGCGAACAGCGGCGTCCACATGGTGTCGGTCAGGAAATCGACGAGCGAGACGTGTCTGAAGAACGGCAACGATTCGTAGACCAGGATGACGACGATCGCGACCGTGTGAACACGGCGACACCCGGCCAGCAGAGAACGGTCTCGACGATCCGTCACGCATCTTGCGATTCGCAGCGCGCACGCTTGCGGACTCAAGGGCGCGCTAGGACAGGGCGGTCATGCATGGCTCCGACGGAGGGTCGGGCGCGGCGCTGCGATCTTACGCTGCGCGGGAGCGGAGCCCTGCGGCCCCGCTCCCGGCATGATCATTTCCGGCACAGGCTAATCGGATCGCCCGGCCCGCGCAATGACTCAGAGCTTCGCTTCGCGCGCGAGCATTTCCTCGACTTTCAGGCCGACCTCCGGCACGCCGCCGAATCCGGTGCCGAGCTTGCCCATCCCTGAAATGCGCCAGCGGCAGCTCATAGGCCTTCGTCGGCAGGGGGATATACTTACTTCTTCGATCAGCGGCTCGCCCTTCGGTCAGATAGAACTCGACGAATTCCTGGACTTCCGGCCGCTGCGCGGATTTTTCGCTGACATAGATGAACAGCGGGCGGGACAGCGGTTCGTACGTGCCGTCGTTCACGTTTTCGAGCGACGGGCCGACCGCCTTGCCCGACTTGTCCGACGATCGGCACGGCCTTCAGCTTGCTCGGCGTTCGGCGAGTAGTACGCGTAAGCCGAAGTAGCCGAGCGCGTCCTTGTCGCTGGCGATGCCCTGCACGAGCACGTTGTCGTCCTCGCTGCCGGTGAAATCGCCGCGGCTCGACTTCGCCTTGCCGACGATCGCCTCGGTGAAATAGTCGAACGTGCCGGAATCGGCGCCGGCGCCGAACAGCTTCAGCGGCTCGTTCGGGCCATTTCGCGTCGATCTGGCTCCAGCGTCATGATCTTGCCCTGCGCCGCCGGCTCCCACATCTTCTTGAGCTCGGTCGACCGTCAGCGACGTTGACCCAGGTGTTCTGCGGACTGACGGCGACCGTCAGCGCGTCGTAGGCGACCGGCAGTTCGATAATATTTGACGCCCGCCGCGCGGCAGGCCTCCATTTCCGCGTTCAGGATCGGGCGCGACGCGTCCTGCGACGTCGGTCTCGCCGCGGCAGAATTTCTTGAACCCGCCGCCGGTGCCGGAGATGCCGACGGTCACGCGGACCTTGCCGCGCTTCATGATCTGGAATTCCTCGGCCACGGCTTCGGTGATCGGAAACACGGTGCTCGAGCCGTCGATCTTGATGACCTGCGCTTCGGCGGTCGCGGGCGCAATCGCGAGTCCGGCGGCCGCGACGCCCGCTGCGACCAACAGGGAGATTGCTTTCATGTGTCTCTCTAACCTCTTGCTTTCATTAATCATTTGAATCTCACTATGCGTTCGGCATCGCCACTCGCCTGTCTGCCCGACCACGATAGGCCAGGCATGTGACAGCCGCGTGACAGGGCCACCGCGTCAGAATTTGAAGTTCAAATCGAGCTGATAGCGGTCGTAGTCGCTTTCCGTGGCGCCCGGCGCATCCACGAAACGGTCGTTCAGGAAATAGGTGCCGTTCAGCACCCAGTTTTTCGCGGGCGCATAGCCGATCTTGATCACGCTGCCGTCGACGTCCGTGACGCCGCCGCCGAAGTCCGAATCCACGAACTGCCCGAATTGCGCATCCTTCTCGGTCGACTGGAAGGTGTAGCCGAATTCCCAGCTGTGCGGATCGCTCGCCTTGCCAAACGTGAAACCGGCCGCATAGGCCGTATCAAGATCGTCCGCCTCCTGGTTCTGCAGATAGTGTGCAAACAGCGTCAGCGGCCGCTCCGCGATATTCAGCTCAGCCTGGACCAGCGCATCGATCAGGTTGAAGTCATTGGCGAGCGTCGCGCAGCCGGCGCCGTCCGGCACGGTCGTATTGCCCTGCGGTCCGCCGAAAAACGCGGTATTGGCCGTGCACGGGATCGTGGTGCTGGTGGTCGTGACCTTACCCTGCACGGAACCGACGTCGTAATAGCCGACGGCCCCCGTCAGCTTCGCGTCGCCCAGGTTGCCGGTCAGGCCGAGCTGTCCGCCGAGCAGCGTCGCATCGCTCGCCGCACTGCGCTCCGACAGCCAGAAGCCGAAGGTATTCGCGAAGAAGTGTCCGCTCGCATACTTGACGGCAATGCCTTCCGGCGTGATGTCGTTATCCCATAGGTAGCTGCTGACCTTCTGCCAGGGTTGCGGCATTTTTCCGAACTGCATCGCCAGGCCGCTGATCGGCTTCCAGTCCACGTAGGCCAGGTCGATGGCAACACCTTTGCGCGTCCAGCCTTCGCCGAGCGTCTGGTTGGTCGAGCGCGGATCACTGCTGCCGCCGTTGGTCGCGACCTGGATTGTGGTGCTCAACGTGTCGTTGACCTTGCCGGTCATGCCGAACCGCGCCCGGATGCGGTGTCGGGTCTGGTCGTCCACCGCCTCCTCCGGATCCACGAATTCGTGGCGATAACGCATATCCGCCTTCCAGCTGATCCGGGACGCCCATTCCGCGGCTTTGCTGATCCGGTCGGATTCCGCGACTTTCGGTGCTTCCTCGGCAAGCTGCTTGCGCGTCGCCGACGCATTGGAGCGCAGGTACTCGGTGGTCGCTTCGATGCGGTCGTTTTTCTCGCGCAGCTCCGCGTTCTCCGTCCGGAGCGCCCCATTGTCCTGTTCGAGCTTCTCGACCCGCTGGCCGAGCGCCTCTAGCTGCCGCAGGATTTCTTGGGTGGTCGGGGCTTGCTGTGCGTACGCCGGTGCGGCCAGGAGGCTGGCGACAGCGACATGCAGAAGGGTTTTTTTCACGAGCCGATCTCCGGTTGGTTCTGGGTTCGCGCACCAGGGCAGTGGTGCAGCCGACCGGATTATGGCTGCCGACTATGACGCTTTTGTTTCAGCCGTCCGTCGCGATGTGAGCCTGCGTGCCGGAAAATGCGCGGTGAATGTCGAACCGACGCCTTCCTCGCTCATGATCTCCAGCCGCCCGCCGTGCCGCTGCAATCCATGCTTCACAATCGAAAGGCCGAGTCCCGACCCGCCCTTCGCGCGCGCACGGGCCCGATCGACTCGATAGAAACGCTCCGTCAGGCGCGGCAGGTGCTCTGCCGCGATGCCGATGCCCGTGTCCTGCACCACGAGGCGCGCGCCGGCCGGCTCGCGAACCCAGCGCACGGTGATGGTCCCGCCGGCCGGCGTGTACTTGACGGCATTCCAGATGAGATTCCATGCGATGGAATGCAATTCGCTTTCGCTCCCGAGCAGGCCTACTCCGTGATCGAGTTCGAGTTCCAGCCGCGCCGCGAACGTCTCGGACGCTTTCGCTTCGCGCACCAGGCGTTCGAGCAGCGGCGCCATTTCCACCGGCAGCAGCGGCGCTTCGTCGGTCGTGGATTCCAGGCGCGACAGTTCGAGCAGATCGTCGACGATCTCGCGCATCCTGGCCGCCTGTCGGCGCATGTCGGCGATCGGGTCGCGCCACTCGGGCGCCAGGCCGCTCTCTTCGCCGAGCCCTTCCAGGTAACCGGAGACCACCGTCAAGGGCGAGCGCAGCTCATGCGAGGCATTGGCGACGAAATCCTTGCGCATCTGCTCGAGCCGGGCCTCGCGCGTCACGTCGCGCACCAGGAGCAGCAATTGTCCGCCGGCCGCGATCACGATCAGCGCCAGCCACACTTCGCCGCCGAGCACACGGATCGTGATGCCGGTGCCGCCGCCGCCCCGATTCAGGTAGTCCGTGAATTCCGGCTGGCGGACCAGGTTCTCGATCGGCATGCCGCGGTCCGCCTTGCGCTTGAGACCGAGCATCAGCGCCGCTGTGCGGTTGAACCAGAGAATCTCTCGGTTCGGCGAGAGCAGCACGGCGCCGTCCGGAAGGGCCGTGGTCAGTCGCCGGAACTCGCGCAGCAATTGCGTCATGCGGCGCTTGTGGAACAGCTTGCGCCGGTAGATGCGCGCGATGATCGCGATCACGTCGCCCCAGACACCGCCGATGTCCGGGGGATCCTCGTGCGCGCGATGCCGCAGCCAGCGCTGCAGGCGGAACAGGTTGGCGAACTGCCAGGCGAGCATGCCGCCGAGCACGATCGTGAGCCACAGCGCGATATGACCGAAAATGAGCCCGGCCACGACGGCGATCGCGAGCGCGATGGCAAGCCGCACCAGTGCAAAGGACCAGGCGGGTAGCATGGTCAACCGTCCTGCGCGGAAAACCGGTAGCCGGCCCCGCGCACGGTCTGCACGAAACGGTCGTAGCCGCTGGGCTCGAGGGCCTTGCGCAGCCGGCGAATGTGGACGTCCACCGTGCGCTCCTCGACATAGACGTTGCCGCCCCACACGCGGTCCAGCAGCTGACTGCGCGAATACACGCGATCCGGATGCGTCATCAGGAAGGCGAGCAGGCGGTACTCCGTCGGTCCGAGGCCGACGGTGTGGCCGGCCGCCAGCACGCGATGACCGGCCTGGTCGAGCGTAAGTTCGGCGACGCTGACGCGTTCCTCCGCGCCTGCGGGTGCGCTTCGCCGCAGCACCGCCTGGATGCGGGCGGTCAGTTCGCGCGGCAGAGAACGGTTTCGTCAGGTAGTCGTCGGCCCCGCCCTCGAGACCGGTGACCTTGTCGGATTCCTCGGCACGCGCCGTCAGGAAAATGATCGGAATGTCGCGTGTCTCCGGATCTCGGCGCAGCTGGCGCGCGAGTTCGAGTCCGCTCATGTCCGGCAGCATCCAGTCGAGCAGGATCAGCTCCGGACGCCGGTCGCCGATGCTGACGCGCGCCGCCTGGGCATCTTCTGCGAGCGCAACCTGGAAGCCGGCGCGCCGCAGGCCGAATGCGATCAGGTCGCGGATTGGCTGCTCGTCCTCGACCACCAGGATGCGGGTTTCGGCCATAAGCTCGTCGCGCAGCCTGCCGGGTCATCGTTTCAGACATTATGACACTGCCGGCTTCAGCGCCTGTGCACCACGTCGTTGCGCAGATAAACCGGCAGTGCCCGGCCGCTTCGACGCTCCGGCCCGCCGCCCACTCGATGGCGCCGAGCCGAGCAATGTCCGCCGCGTGCGGTAACAGCGTCGCGTCGATTCCGGCAAGCAAGCTCCGAGGCGCGCGGCAAGCGCCGGATGGGCGCCGAAGCCGTGGCCCGCGCCTTGCCACAGTCCCGGCGGGGAAGCACGTCATCCGGCTTCGACAGCCGCTCCTCGGTAGCGGCGACGAGCATGCCATCATGCCTTTCGAAGGCCGCCCAGTAGACCTCGCCCATGCGCGCGTCGAGACAGGCGAGGATGCGGCTGCCACCCGTGACTCGCGCGCTGCGCCGCGGCGATAGCGGCGAGATTGCTGACCGGCACGACCGGCAGTCGCGCGCCTGCCGCGAGGCCCTGCGCAATCCCCGCGGCGATTCGAAGCCCGGTGAAACCGCCCGGCCCGCGTCCGAATGCGATCGCATCGAGCTCGCGCAATTCCGACGCCCGCGTCGCGCCAGCAGCGCATCCGCCATCGGCAGCAGGCGTTCGGCGTGACCGCGGCCGATGACTTCGTATCGCTCGCTGACGACGTCGTCCAGCAGCAGCGCCGCCGAGCAGGCCTCGGTCGCGGCATCGAGCGCCAGCAGCCTCATGCTTCCAGCGCTTCGGCCGGCGCCAGCCCCGCCTGCCGCATCCGGTGGCGCAGGAAATTTCACGGCCTCGTCGACATCCGTCACGATCCGCGCGCGGCGGCAGACGCACCGAGGAACATCGGACCATAGCCGCGGCTCGTGCAGCCGCGGATCGCAGATCGCGACGACGCCGAAATCCTCGCGGTCGCGGATCAAGCGGCCGACGCCCTGCTTCAGCGCGAGCACGGCCTGCGGCAACTGGAAGTCCCTGAACGGATTGCCGCCGCGGCGCCGGATCCCCTCGAGCCGCGCCTTCAGCAGCGGATCCTCCGGCGAGGCGAACGGCAGCTTGTCGATGACGACGACGCGCGAGCGCATGCCCGCGCACGTCCACGCCTTCCCAGAAGCTCGCCGTGCCGAGCAACACCGCATTGCCGAGCTCGCGGAACTGCTTGCAGCAGCTATTCGCGCGGCGCTTCCCCCTGCACGAGCAGCGGATAACGGTCCGTGAAGCCCGGTCGCGACTCGAGCAGGCGCGGCGGCTTCACGCAGCGCGCGGTGGCTCGTGAACAGCAGGAAGCTCCGGCCCCCGGCCGCCTCGACGAGCGGCAGCCGCGGTCTCGACGACGCGGATCGTGTAGTCGCGGCTCGCGGGATCGGGCAGGCCGGACGGTAGATAAAGGAGTGCCTGGCGCTCGAAGTCGAACGGGCTGTCGATGCGCACGGAGGGCGCCGATCGGCGCGCCGATGCGTCCGAGGAAGTGGCGAGAAATCGTCCGCCGACCGCGAGCGTGGCCGAAGTGAAGATCCAGGCGCCGCCCTGCGCCTTCATCAGTTCGCCGAACCGCGTCGCGACCTCGAACGGCGTGAACGACACCGCAAAGCCGCGCGCGCCCGACTCGACCCAGCGCAGGCCGCTATCGGCCTCGAGGTCGAGCAGCGCGTGCAGCGTCTCCGCGAGCTTCGCCGCCGCGCCGCGCGCACTGACGCAGGCCCGGGTCTTCCGGATCGGCGGACGCGAGTTCCTGGCTGAGTTCGCCAGAAGCGCATCGCGAGTCTCGTCGAGGCGCGGCGGGAAACGACTCGGGCAATGCCTCCCATTCGATGCGCTCGCCGAGACCCGCGATCGCAGCTGCGCGCCGCGCCGCGCGTCTCGTCGAGCGCGCGCGATGCGCTGCCGCGCCGTCGCCATGCGCAAGGCCCGCGCGGCCAAGCTCGGCGAGCGCGTCGCGCGACAGCGCGCCGAGCTGGCGCTGCGTCAGCGATCGCCGAAGAACTGCGCCGCGATCTCCGGCATCTGGTGCGCCTCGTCGAGCACACCGCTTCGGCGCCGGGCAGCGATTCGCCGAATCCTTCGTCCTTCATCGCGAGGTCCGCGAGCAGCAGATGATGGTTGACGACGACGATGTCCGCTTCCTGCGCCGCGCGGCGCGCGGCGACCACGTGGCAGCGGCCGAACTCCGGGCATTCCGCTGCCGAGGCAGTTGTCGCGCGTCGAGGTGACCGCGCGCCCATGCGGGATCCGAGTCGCGCAGGCTCGCCACCTCCGCAAGTCGCCGGTACGTCGTGGTGCGCGACCACGCTGCGATGCGCGCGAGCATGCGGCTGTCGGGCGATCGATCGCCGCGCAGCCCGGCAGCGTCTCCGTCAGCTCGAGCCGATGACGGCACAGATAATTCGCGCGGCCCTTCAGCAGCGCGACGCGCGCGGGCCGGCCGAGTGCGCGCGGCGACCGTCGGCAGGTCCCGGTGAAACAGCTGGTCCTGCAGCGTGCGCGTTCCGGTCGAGAGAATGACCTGGCGGCCCGACAGCAGCGCCGGCACCAGATAGGCGAAAGTCTTGCCGGTGCCGGTGCCCGCCTCGACCGACCAGCATGCGCCGGCGTCGAGCGGTCTCGCCGACCCAGTCCGCCATGCAGCCTGCTGCTCGCGCCGGGATTCGAAGCCGGCGATCACGCGCGCCAGCGGCCCGTCGCGCCCGAAGCATATCTTCGAAATCGTCCGACGCGATGCATCCGCGGCAGTCAACCGGGCAAAGCCCGTGCGAGATCAATCGGCTATTCCGGTCCGCGGCTCACCGCAATTCGGCCAGGAACCGCGTAGGCTCGGCTTATAATCCGCGGCTCCGATCCCCGTGCTCAGATATGACATGGCGACAGCACCCGACCGTCTGCAAATCCACCGCGCAGATGGCCCCGCGATGTCGCTGCGCCGCTGGGTCGCCGCAGGTCGCCGAGCGCACGCGCCCGAAGGCATCCACTGGTGCGACGGCTCGGACGGCGGAGATACGCGCGAACTGCAGCGATCGCATGCTCGCGCACCGGCGAATTGCATGCCGCTCAACGCGGAGACGCATTTCCCGGCTGCTACCTGCACCGCTCGCATCCGAGCGACGTCGCGCGCGTCGAGCACCTCACCTTCGTCTGCACCGGAACACGAGGAGGACGCCGGGCCCAACAACCACTGGATGGCGCCCGCCGAAGCGCACGCGAAGATGGACGCGCTGTTCGAGGGCTGCATGCGCGGGCGCACGATGTACGTGATTCCGTATTGCATGGGCCCGATCGATTCGCCCTACTGCGCGCTGCGGCGTCGAGATCACGGACAGCGCCTACGTCGTGGCGAACATGAGGCTGATGACGCGCATGGGCGCCGCCGCGCTCGCGCGCATCGCGCAGCGACGGCGGCTTCGTCCGCGGCCTGCATTCGATCGGCGAGCTCGATCCGGAGCGCCGCTTCATCATGCATTTCCCGGAAGAGCTCGAGATCCAGAGCTTCGGCTCGGGCTATGGCGGCAACGCGCTGCTCGGCAAGAAATGCCATGCGCTGCGCATCGCGAGCTGGCAGGCGCGCCAGGAAGGCTGGCTCGCCGAGCACATGCTGATCGTCGGCATCGAGAATCCGGCAGGGCGAGACGCACTACCTCGCCTGCGCCTTTCCGTCGGCCTGCGGCAAGACCAATCTCGCGATGCTGATCCCGCCGGCGGCCATGCCGGGCTGGAAGGTCTGGACCGTCGGGCGACGACATCGCCTGGCTGCATCCGGCACCGGACGGCCGGCTGTGGGCGATCAATCCGGAGGCCGGCTACTTCGGCGTCGTGCCCGGCACGAATGCGAAGACCAATCGCCACGCCTACGACATGATCCGCCGCGACACGATGTTCACGAATGTCGGCGCTCACGGCGGACAACCAGCCCTGGTGGGAAGGACTCGACGAAGGACGAGCCGGTAATCGACTGGCAGGGCCGGCCGTTCGATCCCGCGCGCGGACCGGCCGCACATCCGAATTCCCGTTTCACGGTGTCGGCGAAGCAGAATCCGAGCTACTCGCCGAAGGCGGATGCGCCCGCAAGGCGTGCCGATCACCGCGCTCGTCTTCGGCGGCCGGCGGCGCAGCTCGCGCCGCTGGTTTATCGAGGCGCGCGACTGGGCCCACGGCGTGCTGGTCGGCGCCGGCATCGCGTCGGAGACGACCGCGGCCGCGACCGGCGATGTCGGCGTCGTGCGCCGCGATCCGATGGCGATGAAGCCGTTCTGCGGCTACAACTTCGCCGATTACTGGGGCCACTGGCTGCGATGGCGATCGAGCTGAAACGCCGCCGCGGCATCTTCCACGTGAACTGGTTCCGCCGCGACGCCGACGGCCGCTTCCTGTGGCCGGGCTTCGGAGAGAACCTGCGCGTGCTTGCCTGGATCATCGAGCGCTCGGAAGGCGGCGCGGCGGCGCTCGACACGCCGATCGGCGCGGTGCCGCGAGCGGATTCACTCGACCTGTCGGGGCTCGGCCTGTCGGACTCGACGATGGCCGACCTTCTCTCCGTCGATGCGGCGGCCTGGCGCAAGGAAGCGGCGGAGATCGCCCGCTATTTCGACACCTATGGCTCACGCCTGCCGGCATCGCTGAAACGCGAAATCGAGGATCTGGATGCGCGGCTCGCCCGCGGCTGAACGGCCACGCGCTCAGTCGATGTCGGATTCCGGCGCCTTGAGAACGGGACCGTCCTCGCAAAGGAATTCGACCGTGTGATACGACTGCGGCTCTGGCACCCGCCCGAGCCCGATGACGCCCTTCCCCTTCAGCGGGATCGCATCGCGGCGGACGAACGCGTCGTCGCCGTCCTGGCCCTGCACGAACGAGCCGTTGGTGCTCTGGTCCACGAGCATGAACCGGTTCTTGCCCGCCTCGATGCGCGCATGCAGGCGCGACACGAGATTGCCCTTGATCACGAGATCGTTTTCCTGCCCGCGCCCGAGCGTCGCGGATGAACGTTCACGGTGATCGAGCACGAGTTCCGTGCCGAGATACATCAGCCGGATCCGGAATTCCTTCTGCTGCTCGGTGATCGTCGCGATCGCCGGCAGCATGCTGGTCGTCTCGCCGTGCTGCCAGAGCACTTCGTAGATCGTCACCTCTCCCTGCTGGCCGCGCGGCACCGCCACGTCGACCTGGCGCGCGACCATGCGCCATTCGTCGGCGAGCCGGCCGTAGATCGAATCGGTGATGATGATCTGCCCGGCCTTTGCCTGGCTCGTCATGCGGTTCGCCGTGTGCACCGCCGCGCCGAACACGTCGCGCGTCTCGAGCACGACCGGCCCGAAATGACAGCCGATGCGGATAGCGATCTGCTGGCCCTCGACGTCGAGGTCAGGATGTCCGGCAATCACCGCCTGCATCTCGACCGCGGCGTCCATTGCCGCATCGCAGTCGCTGAAGGTGGCGAGTATTTCATCGCCCATCGTCTTGACGACCGTGCCGCCGTGCTGATCGGTCGCCCGCCGCATGATCTCGATGCAGACGGAAACCTTGTCGCGAGCCGCGACGTCGCCCAGCACCTCGAACAGCCGCGTGCTGCCGACGACGTCCGCAAAAAGAATCGTGAGTTCCTGTTCCTGCCCCATGTGCGGTCGTCGGCAGCCTCGAGTTACATAATTCCGATTATAGGCGCGAAAGTGGCCGCGCGCCGCAAGCCCCCCGGCGCCATGCTCGGCGCCTGTTCCGCAGGGAGGCGGACGATGGCACTGAGCTTCGAGACCGCGGCGGCCGGGACATTGCGTCACGTCGTGGCACAGGCTCGCGGCCGCCGGCCTCTCTACGCGGATCCTGCCGCGCGGGCGCGGGTGGCGAAGCAACTCGCCGGAAGTTGCGCGCGGCATCACCTGCACTGCCTCGTCTGGTGCGTCACCGACCGGTGCCTGCATGTCGTGCTGCGCGGCGCGGCTTCGTCGATCACGCTCGCAACCCATGAGCTTATCGATGCGCGCCTGCGCCACGGACACTGGTTGTCGACCGTCGTCCACCAGGACATCTATCTGCTCGAGGTCGCGCGCCACGTGCTGATGGCGCCCGTGCGCGCGCGCCTTTGTCGCCAGGTCACCGACTGGCCGTACTCGAGCGCGCGCGAGTCGCTCGGCTTGCAGCGCGCGCCACCCTGGCTCGATCCGCTGCCGTTGCAGGACCTGCTGGGACCGCGCGACGGCAACGGCGTCGCAAGGCTGCGCCGGTTCATCGACACCGGCTAGCGTCGCGCGATGCCTCCTCGATGAGCGCGGGCGTCGCGCCCCCGCGGTTCACGCCCTCGGACAGCGCGCGCCGCCAGGCACGGGCCCCGGCACGGCCAGCGTGCAGGCCGAACAGGTGGCGCGTGATGGCGCGAAGCGGCGTGCCGATCGCAACCTGACGTTCCGCGTAGCCGCGCATCGCCGTGGCGATCACTTCGATCGTCAGGTATCGCGAATTCGTCGTTATGGATCGCGCAATGCAGGGCCGGTAGCAGCCAGGGATTGTGATAGGCCTCGCGGCCGAGCATCACGCCATCTGCATGCGCGAACTGCTCCGAAATCTGCGGAACGGTGCGAAGCCCGCCATTCACGATCACGGCGAGCGCCGGAAACTCGCGCTTGACACGCCAGGCGCGCTCGTAATCTAACGGCGGCACCTCGCGATTCTGTTTCGGGCTCAGCCCTTTCAGTACCGCCTTGCGCGCGTGCACGATGACGGTGCCGCAGCCGGCATCGGCAATCGCGGCGACGAACTCGCACAAGAATTCCCAGCTGTCGTGATCATCGATGCCGATGCGGCATTTGACCGTGACCGGCACGGAGACCGCCGCGCGCATCGCGCGCACGCAGTCCGCGACGAGTGCCGGCCGCAACATCAGGCAGGCGCCGAATGTCGCATTCTGCACGCGATCGCTCGGGCAGCCGACGTTCAGGTTAATTTCGTCGTAGCCCCACTCGCTACCGATCGCAGCAGCCTCGGCGAGCATGCCGGGATCGGATCCGCCAAGCTGCAGAGCGACCGGATGCTCCGACGGGTCGAAGGCGAGTAGCCGTGCCCGATCGCCGCGCAGGATAGCCTGCGCGACGATCATCTCCGTATACAGGCGCACGCGCGGCGAAAACAGGCGCAGGAAGAACCGGCAATGGCGGTCCGTCCAGTCCATCATGGGTGCAACGCATAGCCGATGATCAAGGGGTTGGACAGACAAACCTGCTAATTGCCTTGTTTTGCCGATTGCGGCCCGCGTCAGTTCTTGCTGATGGCGGTCATTTCACTTTTATTTGATACGAGATTTACGACAATGAACCGTCCGTCATCGCGCGTCGTGCGCGGATACCTTCGCAGAGTTAAGAGACTACTAGCGATTAAAGAGCGAAAAACAAAAGTGCGAGGAAACCGTGAGTCAATCTAAAGCCGGGTCACTCTGCGAAGCCGTGGCAAATATTGTCATAGGCTGGGGCGTGAGTTTCGCTGCCAACATGTTTTGATTGAATGACTCATAGGTGACCGCGATGCTACTTGACGTAGCCCAGAGCCTTCAGGTTTTCGAGCATCTTTTCGTCGGCCTCTACGGCGCGCGCATGCACGGCTTCGTCCCTCCGGTAGGTCGCAGCGAAGTCCAGCACGCGCGCCGCCAGAAAGTCGCGCGTGGCGGGCTCGCGCGCCGCCAGGTCGTCGGTTTCGCCAGGATCCTGCGCGAGATTGAAGAGTTCCCCGGAATCGTCCTGCTCGTCATAAATCCATTTCCGCTCCGGAGTCCGCAGCGCAATCTTCGGAAAAAGCTCGCTATAGGCGATTCGCGATTCCGCCGCATCTTCGGACAGATTCCTACCCACCAGGTTCGCCGGCGGTTTTGCGCCGAGGACGCTCATTACCGTCGGGAATACGTCCACTAGTTCCACCTGCGGGTTCACGATGCGTGGTGCACAATGAGGTCCGGGACAGGGAAACTTGACGATCAACGGCACACGGATTACCTCGTCATACAAGGTCTGCCCGTGCCCCAGTAGGCCGTGTTCCATGAACTCATCGCCGTGATCGGCCGTGATGATGATCAGCGTGTCATCGTACAGGCCGCGACGAATGAGCGCATCGAACACCTTGCCCAGGCCATCGTCAACATAGCGAATGCCTTCGTCGTAGGCATCGCTCATCGCACGGAGCGTATCCGGGTTCAGCGTCTCGCCCACCCCGCGTTTCAGCCGCGCAACCGTTTCGGGGAAGAACTTGGTAGCGTTGAAATCCTCGGGAGACGCTTTCGTCGTGAACATCCCGGCAAAGGGTGCCGGGCTCTTGTAAGGCCAATGCACGTCGATATGGTGAAGGTACGCGAAGAATTTCCGTTCCGGATTCGCGTCGACCCAGTCGAGGAAATGACTATTGATCCATTCGACCGCCGATAGATGGCAGCATAATAATGAAGTGGCGCTATCCGCGATTCGATTCGTTCGGCGACTTTCCGCAATCGTGCGATCGGAATGGGTTGTAACCAGTCGTACCTCAGGTATCCCTGCGAGAAGCCCAGTTCCGGCACCAGATGAAAATTCTTGCCGAACGCAGCGGTCTCGTAACCCAAGGACGCGAGTTGCTCCGCGAGCGTCAGATGCTGGGCGACCAGTGCCTGGACCAGAACCGCGCGCCCTTCACCCTGCTGACGCCACCCGGCTCCAGCGCTGACCGAGGTCTGCCGCACATAAAGTCCGGTTATCAATGATGCCACGGACGGCTTGGTCCAGGACGCCTGGGCAATCGCGGTATTGAATCGCCACCCCTGGCTTGCGAGCTTGTCGAGGTTCGGGCTCGTATCTCGCTGATAGCCATAAATACCCAGTCGGTCCGCGCGCAGCGTATCGATCAGGATGATCAGGACATTAGGCTTTTGCGCGTCCACCTCCACTTTCCAAAGTCGCGCGAGTCCGATGGGTAACCCCACGACGAGCGCCAGGAGGCCGGCCATCACCGCTGTCGCGACGCCATTTGCTGCCATGACACGCACGCGTTCCTGATGGCGCGTCAGCCATTTCACCGACAGCCACCAGAGAACCAGCGCGGCGATCAAGAGCGCAGCATTGCCGAGCAGGCTGGTCGCGGACAGGAACGATGGCAATACGTCGAGATTAAGCTTGTAGGCGACGATCCCAAGCAGCGCCAACGCGGGCACCGCAACCGCCGCGCCGACCGTCGCCATCCGCGAAGAGCGGAATATCAATCGACCGGCTGGCCACGCCACGGCAAACACCAGGAATCCCGCAGCCGCCCCCAGCAAACCCAGGCATGCGCCGCGCAGCACGCCGATCTCCAGCACGCGTCCGGCGAGGCTCCGCATCGATTCTTGAAAATAGGCGTTCGCCCACGCGACCCGCAGCGCACCGATTGCGCCAATCAACGCTCCGATCAAAGTCGCGAGCGCGATCCAGTTCAGTGATGGCGCTAGTTTACGAATCATTGGTGGAAATTGTATTGGTAACCTCAACGTAACCGCTTCACGAAATATCCGGTGTCGGCGACCGCGTCCTCAGCCATCCATCGCGGCCTGCGCTCCCTCCGATATAAAGCGACTGCCGATTAAGCCGGCAAGCAGCACGGCAAGACCGATCATTGTTGGGTCGGACACGGCAGTTCTCTCTTAAGCGGGCCTAAACTTCCAAATGGACATAAAAAATCATGCCCTAGTAATACGCTGAATTTATTCAAATATCAGCCATTACACGTGGCCAGTGTGAGCCCAGCCCGTCACCTGGCCTGACTGGTTCATGTCAGTTGGAAAGCTATAAATACCGCCCAAGTGCCGAGCTCAGTCAGTCGATAGATTGACTGCGCCAAGAGCGATCCCGAGGCAAGCGACAGCACAACTCCGATTGCACTGACGAACGCGGCACGTATGGCGCACCTGCTCATCGAATTCTCCTGCCTCGCGATTCGCACACTTCTGTCGAGGCGGTGGACACGTTGATATCTAGCATCGTATACGCTCATTTCCCAGCAGCGTCATAACTATCCTTAAATAGGCGGGCGGCGACCCAGACTGCCCGGTTCGCCGATTCAGGTGTCTAGGAAGTTGCTGTCGTCACGCTTGGACGCAATCGACGCGGACACATCAATCTTGGCACTGGCGCGCCGGCGGAAATGAAACAGGGCGCCATGGGGCGCCCCGTACGAGTCTAACTTGGCGGACGTGCCGAACGCCCGTTCGCGCTCAGTTGATCGTCTTCGACACGGCGCTTGAGTTGTTGCTTTCGGCACCGGTGGTGTCGTAGGCGCTGGCGACGAAGTAATAGGTGGCGGGCGGCAGGTTCGGACACAACGGCGCTGGTGATGCCGCCGTTCGGGATGGTGAGCACGTTCGAGTAGCTCTCCGGCGCGGTGCCGTAACGGATCCGGTAGCCGGCCAGGTTGGTGAGTGGGGTGCCGTCGGTACGCGTGGTCGGCGGCTGCCAGGTCAGGGTGGCGCTGCCCATCGATGCCTGCTGCACCGCGATCGAGAACGCCGGCAGCGCGACGGTCGCGGTGCCGTCGCTGACCTGGATGGTGATGTCGGCGTAGGTGCCGACCGTGCCGGCGCCCGGGGTGCCGGACAGGCGGCCGGTGGACGCATTGAACGACGGCCCAGGCCGGCTTGTTCGCAATGCTGAAGGTCAGAGTATCGCCGTCGGCGTCGGCGGCGCTCGGCGTGAACGAATAGGCCAGGCCTTCGCGGCCGGAGGTCGGCGGCGTGCCGCTCAGGGTGGGGGCGCGATTGGCCTGATTGACGAGGATCGCGAAGGGCGCGAGCGAGGCGCTCGCCCGGCCGTCGCTGACGCTGATGCGGATGTCGATGTACTCACCGGCCGCGGTCGCGGTGGGCGTGCCGTTCAGGCGCCCGGTCGCGCTGCTGAAGGACGCCCAGGTCGGCTTGTTCGCAATGCTGAAGGAGAGCGTGTTGTCGTCCGGGTCGGAGGCGCTCGGCGTGAACGAGTAGGTCTCTCCGGTGGTCACCGCCGTCGCCGGCGTTCCCGAGATCGTCGGGGCGTTGTTCCCCTCGACGATCGAGCAGCCATTTCCCTTGCCCTTGGCCTTGGTGCTCGAGTTGCAGCTTGAAGGCCTGGCATTCGCAATGGATGTCAGCGCGATTACCCCGACCAGGAACGCGACTGCCGCAATTCCGCGAGCGGTAATCCCCATCGTGCTTGATTGATGTTGCACTTCGACACCCCTGCCTTGCCTGGCCGGGCTGTCGGTTGGTCCGCAAACATCGGGTGCCGCAGGACGCACTGGTACGTGCGTCCTCAAGTGGCAACCCCGCTATCGTGGGCCAAGTGGCCGACAGACCGGAAGCTTTGCGTCCCCGCCTTTCGACGGGTTTGCCGTGTTTCACTCTCAGCGATACTTTACTGCGTTGACCGCCGCGGACAAGCGGCGAAATCCGGACAGTGCTCGAACCGCATCACATATTTGGCGGTCCAGCACGTTATGTCAGAGAAGTTCGGATTACTTGCGATGCGGAAATCCGCTGAGCGGCGCCGGCGCTCCGCACAGGTAGCCCTGCGCATAGCCGACGCCGATTTGGCGCAGCGTCTCGAGCACTTCCGGCATTTCGACGCGTTCCGCGACGGTCTCGATCCCCATCGCCTTGCCGATCTGCGCGATCGCTTCGACCATGCTGCGGTCGATCGGATCGGTGGCCACGTTCTGGACGAACTGGCCGTCGATTTTCAAGTAGTGCACCGGCAGCGTGCGCAGATAATTGAAGGACGACAGTCCGCTGCCGAAATCGTCGAGCGCGATCAGGCACCCGCGGCTGGCCATCTCGCGCATCAGGTAACTGGCGTGACCCAGGTTGGTGATCGCCGCCGTCTCGGTTACTTCGAAGCACAGCACGCCCGGGGTCGGCTCGTGGGCTTCCAGCGAATCGACCAGGAACTCGAGGAAGCCCGGATCGGAAAGTGTCGTCCCGGACAAATTGATCGCGACAGTGAATGCCGCCTCCTCGACGCCGTCCCGCGTCGAAGGGACGATGTCGCGCAGCACTTTTTCGACGACCCAGCGATCCAGCGACGGCATCAGGTTGTAGCGCTCGGCAGCCGGGATGAACTCGTCCGGCAGCACCATCTTGCCGTTCTCGTCCAGCAGCCGCAGCAGGAGTTCGATAGTGCGGTCTCGTATCTGCCGGCCCGACGATGCGAACGATCGGCTGGAAAACGAGATCGAGACGGCCCTCGTCGCGGGCATTGGTCAGCCGCGACATCCAGCGCATTTCGCGGTGACGCGCCGATGCGCTCGCCGGGTCGTAGACATGCACGCGGTTGCGGCCGCCGTCTTTTGCCGAATAGCACGCGATATCGGCGGCCGACAGCAGAGTCGCGACACTCTCCGTGTGATCATTGATTTCGACGATGCCGATGCTGGCGCCGATCTGCAGCGTGCTGCTGCCCCAGTGGAAGCGCAGATCGCGGATCGCCTGGCGCAATCCGTCGGCAATGCGCAGCGTCTGTTCCGGCATGCAATTTTCCAGCAGCACGCCGAACTCGTCGCCACCGAGCCGCGCCAGCACGTCGTTGGCCCGCACGCGAGCCTGCAGCAGACCCGTGACCTGGCGCAGGAGCTGGTCTCCGGCCGGGTGTCCGCAGGTGTCATTGACCACCTTGAACTGGTCGAGATCGACGTAGACCATCGCATGGCGCACGTGGCGGTTGGCATGTGCCGTTTCGATCGCGTTATTGAGCCGGCTCTCGAATTCACGACGGTTGATCAGGCCGGTCAGCGCATCGTGCGCCGCCTGGTAGGACAGCAGTCGCTTCATGCGGCGTTCGCGGCTCACGTCGCTGAACACCATGACCGCGCCGGCCGTCTGGCCGTTGCGATCTCGAATCGGTGCGACCGTCGCCTGGATCGGCACCTCGACGCCGCGGCGGCTGACCAGCACGGTCTGGTCGGCGAGTCCCAGCGGTTCGCCACTCAGCAGTGCCCGGCTGACCGGGTCCTCGATCGGCGTGAGGCTGCCGTCGGCGACGAGCTTGACGATGTCCGTGACATTGCGCCCGCAGGCTTCGCTGGCGGCCCAGCCCGTCAGTTTCTCGGCGATCGGATTGACGTAATCGATCGTGCCCTCGCGGTCGGTCGTAATCACGGCGTCGGCGATGGACTGCAGCGTGACCTCGGCGCGCTCTTTTTCCTCGTAAAAGCGCTGTTCGGCCCGTTTGCGCTCGGTGATGTCGGTGACCGTGCCTTCGAATCCGGTTGGCTGGTTGCGCTCGTCCCGGTTCAGGCGCGCGTTCTCGGTGATCGTGATGACGCTGCCGTCCTTGCGCTTCAGTTCGTATTCGGTCTCGACCAGTTCTCCGTCCCGGATCAACCGTTCGATCAGCCGGTGGCGCGTTTCCGGCTTCACGTACAGCGTTTCGGTCGAACCGATAGCGCGCAGTTCGTCGAGCGAGGCATAGCCCAGCATTGCGATCAAAGCCGGGTTGGCGGACAGCAGGTAGCCGTCCAGCGTGACCTGGTAGACGCCCTCGACCACGTTGTCGAATAGCCCGCGGAATCGGCGCTCGCTTTCGCGCAGCGCGTCCTCGCCGCGGCGGCGCTCGATCGCAATGCGGGCGAGCTGGGTCATGCGACTGATCAGCTCGAGGTCGCGTCGCGACGGCATGCCGGTGCGATTCAGGTAGGTCGCGAAGGTACCGAGCAGTCTTCCATCCGCGCCGGTGATCGGCGTCGACCAGCAGGCGTGCAGGCCGACACGCAGCGCCGCATCCCGTCGATGTTCCCAGAGCGCGTCTTTCGCGATGTCGGGCACGATGATCTGGCGTTGCAGCACGATTGCCGCCGCGCAGGAGCCGAAACGGACTTCGGCCGGCACATTCTCCATCAGCGCCACGTATTCGCGCGGCAGGCTGGAACCGGCGCCATGATTCAAAGTGCGCCGCAGCGGGTCGTACAGCCGGATGCAGCAGATCGCTTCCGGCAGCACGCGTTCGACGACTTCGGTAATTGCCGAGAGGGCGCCGGACAACGGCTCGCTGGACGCGATCTTCTCGAAGGCGCGGCGTTCGCCGGCCGCGATCAGCTCGGCCCGCTTGCGCTCGGTGATGTCGATGATGCTGGCGCGGATCAGGCTGCCATTGGAGCTCGGCAGGCGCACGAAACGGACTTCACAGGGGATTTGGTTGCCCGCGGCGTCGCGATGCGTCCACTCGAAGACCGGCGTGCCGCCCGACAGGGCTTCCTCGACGTATCCGCGCGTCACTCCGAAGGATGGTGTCCCGTCGGCCTGCACCGCAGGACTGACCGCTTCCGGCCCCACCTGGAGCAGCTGCTCGCGCGTCATCTTGAAAAACGTTGCGGCGTTTTCGTTGCAGTCCACGAAGCGGCCGGATTCGACATCGACGACGACGATGGCCTCCGGGGCATTCTCGACCAGCACCCGGTAGCGTGCCTCGCTGTCCTTGAGCGCATCCTCGGCCTTGGACCGCTCGGCCATGTCGCGCACGCAGACGATATAGGTGGGCCGGCGATGGGTCTGCATCTTGCTGACCAGGATCTCGGCGGGCATCAGGTCGCCGGACCGATGCCTGGCGATCACTTCGCGGGTACTCAGCTCGCGATGCGTATCTTCCTGCGCCGTGGCCATTTCTTCCAGGGTCTGTCTCAGGTCGCCGGATCGCGCGAGATCCGGCAGCAGGTTGTCCAGGTTTTCGGACAGCACGTCGCAAAGGCGCACGCCGAAATAACGCTCGGCGGTACGGTTCATGAATTCGATGCGTGCGAGGTGGTCGCAGGAAATGATGCCGTCCTTGACGTGGTCCAGGATGGCCTGCAGCTTGGCGACGCTTTCGCGTTCGAGCCGTTCGGTGACCAGATGCGCCTCGTCCGAGGCCAGGCGCATCACCGTCTCGAGGCTGGTGCGGTCATTCTCGAACGCTTCATACTGCCGGCTGATGATCGCGAGCAGCTTGCGCAGCCGCAGCTTGCCGCCTGCATCCGCTGCTTCGAGCAGCTGGTCCTCGAGCAGCTGATGCAGGTCGTCGACTCGAAGCGCGCGTTGTGCGACGTCCGGTGGCGCGGGATCGGGCGCGCGCGCCGGCGTGGGAGCCGAAGCGACGACTTGCAGGCGCACGATATTGCTCGAACTCTTCTCGCCCACGCGGCCCCCAATGCAACACCGCGCCGCATCCCGGGCGGAATGCGACGTAATGCGATCGATGGTAGAGGGAGCCGGCCGGGCGAAGCGTGACCGCGATCGCGTTTCAGGCCCCTGCGAATCGTGAGAAGTATCGCAGGGAATTCAATGACATGCGAAAGGAAGAGGTGGGTCGGGGTTCAGCCCCGTTCCGCCCGCTTGCGCTGGCCTTCGTTCAGGTGCCGTTTGCGCAGGCGGATGTTCTTCGGCGTGATCTCGACGAGCTCGTCGTCGCCGATGTATTCCATCGCCTGCTCGAGCGACATGCGCACCGGCGGCGTCAGCAGGACGTTCTCGTCCTTGCTCTGCGTGCGGATATTGGTGAGCTTCTTGCCCTTCAGCGGATTGACGACCATGTCGCCTTCGCGGGCGGTCTCGCCGACGATCTGGCCCTCATAGACGAGATCGCCCGGCCCCACGAACAGCTTGCCGCGTTCCTGTAGATTGAACAGCGCGTAGGCGAGCACGGGACCACGGCCATTGGAGATCATCACGCCGGCGCTTCGTTCGGCGAGATTCCGCTCGACGACCGGACCGAAATGGTCGAACACGTGATACATCAAGCCGGTGCCGCTCGTCATCGTCCGGAAATCCGTCTGGAAACCGATCATTCCGCGGGACGGAATCCGGTAGTCGAGCCGCACGCGCCCTTTGCCGTCCGGGATCATGTCGACGAGCTCCGCGCCGCGCGCGCCGAGCGCTTCCATGACGGCGCCCTGCGCCGTCGATTCGACGTCCACGGTGAGCTGTTCCCAGGGCTCGAGTCGCTGGCCGTCCTTTTCCTTCACGACGACGCGCGGCCGCGACACGGCCAGTTCATAGCCTTCGCGGCGCATGTTCTCGATCAGGATGCCGAGGTGCAGCTCGCCGCGCCCGAAGACCACGAACCGGTCCGGATCGTCGGTTTCCTCGACGCGGAGCGCAACGTTGGCGAGCGTCTCGCGCAATAGCCGCTCGCGAAGCTGCCGGCTCGTGACGAACTTGCCTTCCTGCCCGAACAGCGGCGAAGTATTGGTCTCGAAGGTCATGCTGATCGTCGGCTCGTCGACGACGAGCGCCGGCAGCGCTTCGATCGCATCGGGATCGCAGATCGTGTCGGAGATCTTCGGCGCATCGAGGCCGGAAAACGCCACGATGTCGCCCGCACTCGCCTCTTCGACCTCGACGCGTTCGAGCCCCATGAACCCGAATACCTGGCCGATGCGCTCGCTGCGGACCGCGCCGTCGCGATCGACGACGGCGACCGGCATGGCCCGGCGCAGCGTGCCGCGGCGTATGCGGCCGATACCGATCGAACCCACGTAGCTCGAATAGTCGAGCTGGCTGATCTGTAGTTGCAGTGCGCCGTCCACGTCCACGTCCGGCGCCGGGCAGCGCGCGACGATCGTCTCGAAGAGCGGCGTCATGTCGCCCGTCATCGTCGTCGGCGAATAGCCGGCGACGCCTTGCAGGGCCGACGTGTAGACAATCGGGAAATCGAGCTGGCCGTCGCTCGCGCCGAGACGGTCGAACAGGTCGAAGGTCTGGCTGACGACCCAGTCGGGACGCGCTTCCGGTCGGTCGATCTTGTTGACGACGACGATCGGCGCGAGGCCGTGCGAAAACGCCTTCTGGGTCACGAAGCGCGTCTGCGGCATTGGCCCATCGACCGCGTCGACCAGCAGCAGTACGCAGTCGACCATCGACAGCACGCGCTCGACTTCGCCGCCGAAATCGGCGTGCCCCGGCGTATCGACGATATTGATCCGGTATTCGCGCCACTGGATCGCCGTGTTCTTGGCGAGGATCGTGATGCCGCGCTCGCGCTCGAGCGCATTCGAATCCATCACGCGCTCCGTCACGGGCTTGCGCGCGTCGAGCGTGCCGGACTGACGCAGCAGCTTGTCCACGAGCGTCGTCTTGCCGTGATCGACGTGCGCGATGATCGCGATATTTCGGAGATTCTGGATCACGAGCAGTCCGGGTTTCTAAAGGGGTCGCATCCCTTTGAAAGGGATGCGACCCCTTTGAAAAGGGCGCGGATTGTAACCCGGCGCGGCTCCAGTATCTACATCAGAAACAAATCGTAAGTGATTGATTTCCCATTCAGACTGACATCGCCATCCCCTGCTCTTCCAGCTCGGCAACGTGACGCTCCCAATAACGCGCCTCGCCGAACCACGGAAATGCCCGCGGAAATGCCGGATCGTGCCAGCGTCGCGCCAGCCAGGCCGCGTAGTGGACCATGCGCAGCGCCCTGAGCGGTTCGATCAACGCGATTTCCGTCGTATCGAACGAAGCAAACTGCGCATAGCCTTCGAGGATGTCGGCGAGCTGCCCGCGCATCTCGTCGGGCCCTCCCGCGATCAGCATCCACAGATCCTGCACGGCCGGCCCCATCATGCAGTCGTCGAGATCGACGAAGTGCGGACCCGCCGCGGTCCACAACACGTTGTTGCGATGACAGTCGCCGTGGATCCGAATGATATCGGACCGGGCCCGTTGCCTCGAACCGGGCTTCCACCAGTTCCAGCAGTTCGCCAGTGACCTGCTCGTAACGATGCTGGACGTACTCCGCGACATAACCGCCATCCAGCAGGTATTCGACGGACTCGCGGCCCATGGCGACGGGCGAGAGCCGCGGACGATGCTGAAACGCCCGCGTCGCGCCGATCAGGTGGATGCGGCCGAGAAAGCGACCGATCCACTGGCGATCGTCGGCCGTGCCGAGTTCCGGCCATTGCCCCGCACGGCGCGGATAGATCGCGAAACGGAAACCGGAGAATACGGGTACCGGGCCGTCGCCGAGATCGTCCACGCTGGGCGGCACCAGCGGCGCGACGACCGGAATCTCGGCAGCCGCGAGTTCGCGCGCGAACGCGTGCTCTTCCGCGATCGCCTCGTCGGTCCAGCGCCCGGGTCGGTAGAACTTGACGACCACCGGTTCGGTGTCCTCGAGACCCACCTGGAAGACCCGGTTTTCGTAGCTCCCGAGCGCGAGCACCCGCCCGTCCACGGGAAATCCGGCCGCTTCGACCGCGTCGACGATCAGATCCGGCGACAAGGTCGCAAACGGAGCACCCGCCTCAGTTGGTATCATCGCCGCAACATATCGCGGAGCACGGATGAGCACCATCCTCGTCACCGGCGGAGCCGGCTACATCGGCAGCCACGTTTTACGCCAGCTCGGCGAGCGCGGCGAAAAACTGGTCACGCTCGACAATCTCTCGTCCGGGTTCCGCTCATCGGTGCTGCATGGCGAATTCGTGCGCGGCGACACCGGCGATGCGGCGCTCGTCGCGGAGGTGCTCGCGAAGCACCGCATCGACACCGTGATGCACTTCGCCGCGCACATCTCCGTGCCCGAGTCGGTGTCCGAGCCGCTGAAGTATTACCGCAACAACACCGCAAACACGCGCACGCTGCTCGAATGCTGCGTCGCCGCCGGCGTGAAGCATTTCGTGTTCTCGTCGACCGCCGCGGTGTACGGCATTCCGGAAGGCGGCATTGCGAGTGAGGACACCGCGACCGTGCCCATCAATCCGTATGGATGGTCGAAGCTGATGAGCGAGCGGATGCTCGCGGATGTCGGCGCGGCCACCGCGCTGCGCTACGTCGCGCTCCGCTACTTCAACGTCGCGGGTGCGGACCCCGGTGGCCGCATCGGCCAATGCACGCCGCAGGCGACGCACCTGATCAAGGTGGCCTGTGAGCAGGCGACCGGCAAGCGCGATCACGTCGCGATCTATCGGCACCGATTACGACACGCCGGACGGCACGGGCGTGCGCGACTATATCCACGTGGAGGATCTGGCCGCCGCGCATCTGATGGCGCTCGACTACCTGCGCTCCGGCGGCACGTCGGTGACGCTGAATTGCGGCTACGGCCAGGGATTCAGCGTGCGGCAGGTTCTGGACCAGGTGGCCGAGGTCGCCGGGAAACCGCTGCGAATCGTCGAATCGGGCCGGCGCGCCGGCGACCCGCCGCGCCTGGTCGCGGAAGCCGTGCGCATCCGCGAACGGCTCGGCTGGCTGCCGCGGCACCAGGACCTCGCCGGCATCGTCCGTTCCGCCTTCGCCTGGGAGCAACGCCTCCTGCGCCAGCCGCCGGCCTGACGGTACCATAGGGAGATGGTCACCTTCCGACCGCGATCGCTGAGCGGGCTGCTGTCCGCCGCCCTGCTGCTGATTGTGCTGCCGCTGACCGCAGCGCTCGTGTACGGCGGCGTGCAGATGCGCCAGATGTCGCGCGCGAGCGATGCGCTCGTGCGCGACAGCGTCGAGCTCACCCAGCTGACCCAGGTCTTGTTCCAGAATATCGCCGCGATGGAGCGCTCCGCCAGACTCTATTTCTTGCTGGAGGATCCGCAGCTCGCCACCGCCTTCGACACCCACCTGCGCGCCTTCAACCAGACGCTGGATTCCCTCGGCGACCGCGCACCGGCCGCGCAGCTCGACCGGGTGCGAGCGGCGGGCCGCGCGGCCGCCGGCGTTGCACTCGGTGCGGTGGCCGGCGATCGCACCGCAAGCCTGGTCGCCCGGTTCGACGTGCTCGGCATCGAGGCAAGCGTGCTGGCGGATCAGACGCGCAAGGGGATCGACGCGCGCCTGCAGGACGTCGAGCACCGCGCTCAGGCGACGCAGCAATGGCTGCTGTGGGCGATCATGGCGCTCGTACCGGCCTCGCTCGCGTTGGCCGCGGTCTTCGCCCTGTTCGTGCTCCGGCCTTTGCGCGCGCTCGACCGTGCGATCGACGATCTCGGCCGCGGCGCTTTCTCGCAGCCGATCGTGATCCCGGGCCCGGTGGACCTTTCCGCGCTCGGCCGCCAGCTCGAATGGCTGCGCACCCGCTTGCTGGAGATCGCGGTCGAGCGCAACCGGTTTCTGCGCCACATGTCCCACGAACTGAAGACGCCGCTCGCCAACATCCGCGAAGGCACCGACCTGCTGCTCGACGGCGCGGTCGGACCGCTCGACGTGAACCAGCTCGAAGTCGCCTCGATCCTGCGCGAGAACGCGCTCAGGCTGCAGCAGCTGATCGAGAACCTGCTGTCGTATAGCGCGTGGCAGTCGAGTGCGAGCACGGTCGAGACGACGCACTTCCGCCTCGATTCGCTGATCGGCACCGTCGTGGACAGCCAGCGTCTCGCGCTCGCGGCACGGAACCTGACGCTCGACTTGCAGATCGCCGACGTGCAACTGGTCGCGGATCGCGCCAAGCTCAAGCTGGTGCTCGACAACCTGCTGTCGAACGCCCTCAAGTTCACGCCTAGGGGCGGTACGATTCATTTGCACGCATTCCAGGCGGGACGGACCACGGTGATCGATCTGGCCGACACGGGCCCGGGCATCCCGTCCGAGGAACGCGACAAGGTGTTCCAGGCGTTCTATACCGGGCCTGCGCCACAGGGCGGACCGCTCAAAGGCACCGGCATCGGACTGTCGGTTGTGCGCGAGTTCGTTCAGGCACACGGCGGCACGATCGAGATCGTCGACGGACAGTTTCCCGGCGCACACATGCGCATCCGGCTGCCCAACGCCACGCGCAAGGATTCCGCCAATGCGGCGTGACGCCATGATCCCGCTGCTGCTGGCCTGTGCGCTGGCCGGCGGCTGCAAGTCGATCGACAACCGCGCGGCCACCGAGCCGGCGCCGGTCGTCGACGATGGGCAGATCATCGCCGATTACCTCGCGACGCTCGATCGACTCGGTCGCGGCGGCGCGGCCGAGCAGGCGGAGATCCTGGACGCGACCCGGACGGCGTTACCTGGCCGATCCCTCGACGCGCAACCGCCTCCGGTATGCGCTCGTGCTGGCCGTGCCCGGACATCAGTTCGACGGATTCGATCGGCGCGCGGCGCCTGCTGGGCGAGGCGCTGGCGACGCCCGAGACACTGCTCGATTCCGAACGGGCCCTCGCCGAACTGATGGTGCGGGAACTTGACTTGCGCATGGCACTCACGCTGGAGAACTCCGAATCTGCGCAGCGACACGACCGCCGAAGACCGCGACCGCATCGCGACCCTCAATCGCCGGCTCCAGCAGGAGACCGCCGAGAAGGAACGCCTGCGGCGCGAGCTCGAGGAGGCGCGCAAGAAGCTCGAGGCGATCGCGACGCTCGAAGGATCGGGCGGACGCACTCCATGAAGACACCGCTCGGCCGCCGCGCGCGCATCGTTCTCGTCGACGACGATCCGGGCCTGCTGCGCCTGCTGACGATCCGCCTGCGTTCCGAAGGCTTCGAGGTAGCTGCCTGCGAAAGTTCGAGCCAGGCGCTCACATCCGTGCCGCGTTTCCAGCCGGACGTGCTGGTCACGGACCTGCGCATGAAGGACAAGGACGGCATTGCACTGCTGAAAGAATTGCAGGGCCGCTATCCCGCCCTGCCGGTGATCCTGCTGACGGCGCACGGCACGATCCCTGATGCGGTCACCG
The DNA here is from genome assembly GCA_963839885.1 of uncultured Gammaproteobacteria bacterium. GTDB lineage: Bacteria > Pseudomonadota > Gammaproteobacteria > Steroidobacterales > Steroidobacteraceae > SCUD01. The sequence goes on along the minus strand of CAWIWZ010000012.1, from coordinate 165,206 downwards.
CGACGAAGAGCGGCGCATTCGCCTTCCTGACCAAGCCGGTTGAACGCGACCAGTTGCTCGAGCAGATCCAGAGCGCCTTGAAAGTGTCGGGTTTCGCGAGCGTCACCGAGGACTGGCGCGCGGGCATCATCACGCGCAATGCCGTCATGGAGGAACGCCTGTCGCAGGCCCTGATGGCTGCGGGCTCGGACGCGCCGCTCCTGATCACCGGCGCACCCGGCACCGGCAAGGCACAGCTCGCGCGAGCCATCCATCAGGCGAGCCCGCGGCGCAGCGCGCCCTTCTCGACGCTCGTCTGCGCGACCGCAACGATCGAAACGCTGCAGGCCGGCCTGGCCGGCGCGCTCGATGCTGAAGAACCCCCGGCGAGCGACGCGCCGCGCGGCACGCTTTATCTCGACGAAGTCGGCGACCTGCAACTCGACGTGCAGATGGCGCTGAACGGGATGCTCGACACCGAGGCGACCCGCATCATTTCCGGCTCCAGCCGCAATCTGTCGGATCTCGTCGGCCGCGGGCGTTTCCGCGAAGACCTTTTCTACCGGCTGAGCGTCAGCCGCATCGACCTGCCGCCACTGTCCCAGCGCAGGGACGACGTGCCGCTCCTGACCGCGCATTTTCTGGACGAACTCGCCCGCCAGAGCGGGCAGCGCCACGTACTCGCGCCGGATGCGCTGGAATTGCTGATGGTCGGCGACTGGCCCGGCAATGTGCGGCAGCTTCAGACGCTGCTGCAACACGCCTCATCGCTCGCCACCGGCCCGGTGATCAGCGCCGAGCTGGTGCAGCGCGCGCTCGGCAGCGGCACCGCGCCGCAAGTGTCCACGTTCGACGAGGCGCGCGACGAATTCATGCGCAGCTATCTGGTGCAGCTGTTGCAGATCACGCGCGGCAACGTCACGCAGGCGGCCAAGCTTGCCGGCAGGAACCGGACGGATTTCTACAAGCTGCTCGCCCGGCATGGACTCCAGTCGGAGGAGTTCAAGCTGCGCTAGTCATCATCGCCAGCCCGGCGACCCTGACTCAGCCGGCGATTACGCGAGTAGGCATGCGCGCCCGCAACGTTTTCGCGCCGGTCTTCGCCGGTGCGCCGGTCTTCGCAATGAACGTACCGGCAACGACAGGTCGCCGCGTCGCATCCCGGCACCGGAAGCCTCGGTGCCGCCATCGCGAGAAGTCGCTGACCCTCGTACTGCCTGACCAACTTGCAGCTGGTGGATTCATGCGTGATGAGCACCGCGTGATAGGGATTGACGACGCGATGGGCCGAGACCGGCCGGCCGGAGAGACTCACTTCGGCATGGACACGTTGGCGATGAAACCAGGATGCAAGTCTGAATGGCATTTGTGACCTCACATGCATCCCCCTGTCGACATCATGATCGGCCCGGACCTTTAGTTCAATCCACCCGCATTATGTGATACGCCTTCAGCGCGAGATCGCGCCGCGCACGGCATCGGCAATGACGGCGTTCATCCGGGGTCCGAAATGATTGCCGTCCGGTCCGAGGTCCACCTCGCCTGGCGGAACCGCGGCAAGGGCAGGCGCAAGGTCCACGCAACGCCGCAGACCCGCGCAAACGGCCTCCACGAACCCGTTCCACGTCGCTGCATAGGCTGATTCGTCGCGCAGACGGTCCAGGTCGGTCGGCGTTGGCAGGACCAGCAGCACGAATTCGCGCGATTGCGCGCTCGATTCCTCCTGCAACTTCAGGAAGATACGGCGCGAAATTTCCGCGGCTTCCGAACCCGGCTCGAATTGGGCCCGCCGGACCCTGCCTCGGGCGAACCGGCCCCAGGCCGCCGCGCCGATCCGGAAGCTCAATAGGGATCCGACGACGGGAGCCGGCTCATGCTCGACCGGGAAATAGAAGCGGTCGTAACGCCGCAGGTGCTCACGGAACATTCGGACTGAGGCCCTCACGGAAGTCCTCTTCCAGTTCCCGTGGCGCTGCCATAGGGGTTCGCGATCAGGCGGATCCCCTCGCCTTCCAGCACGAAACGCGGCATCACGGCGCGCACCTTCCAGGGCTCACCGAGATCCCGGACGACGTTGATGTCCCGCCATAAGTCCACACCCGGCACGAACATCAGCAGCACGCCCTGATGCTCCAGAAGACCGGCGTAGCGCTGATAGCGCAGATACGCTTGCGCCATGCTGTAGCCGTCGACAGCCAGATTGACGATGTCGAGCGCGGGATCCGCAGTTTCCGCGACTTCCGCCCAGGTTTGCCGGCCCGGGCAGTCCACTGCCATGCGCAAAGGACTCGCCGAACAGCAGCCAGCGCGTCTGCCCCGGTGCGACCTGCGGCTCGGTCGGGCCCGCTTCGCGCGCACCGATGTCGTTGGACTGCCACCAGCCATAGACGGACACGACCTTCTCGAGCGTCGTATAGCCAAGGACCGGCTCGAACCGGTGATAACCGGCGACGTCGCCGACCGTGATCGGTACGCCGTCGACGATGAGGCCGCGGTACGGCTGTTCGCGTGCCTCGACCGGCAATTGCGCTGGCGGAAATACGTGTAGCGGCGGCAGGACGACGCCGAACAACGATCCATATCCGCGCGGATCCGGCCGCACGAGGAGCCTGCCTGCGGTTTCGACCAGCGCGAGCGCGAGCAGGCACGCGGCAGCCACCAGGAACCACTTCGACACTCGCCGGCCAGCCATCCGCCTCCCCGCCCGCGCCGGCAACGGCGCGAACCCGATTATGTCGCCGGTTGGAGCGCTCTGGTCGAATCCGTTACATTGCGGCCGGAGTGTCCACCCCGAGATCTCCTGTTCGCAGACGCACCCTGGCGACGCTCGTCGCCGGCCTTGCTCTCATCGGGGGCCTGCTGGCCGCGGAGACATTCCGCCGCCACGCACTCTATTGGTATGACGTCGGGCGGGATCAGTCCTACGACTTCACGGCCGCGAACCGTCGAGCGCGACCGGTCGATGTCGGCAGGTCGGAAGCAATGCTGCCCGCATCGGAAGGACCATGGGACACCGCCCTGCTGCGCATCCGCGTCGCCGCGCGGCCCAGTGGCTGGTGGTTCGAGCCCTGCATCGTGGTCGGGTCGGGCGAACGGTCGGATCGGCAGTGTTTCGAACGCGGTGCGACTGGCGATCGCTACCTGCTGCTGCGACCGGGCACGGCAACCCCGGGAAAACGGTTGGCATTGCGCGGCCAGCATCTGAAGTGGCAGGCCCAGACGGGCGAATTGCTGTCATTCGACAATCAGGATCTCGCGCGGGGCCGCGTGCTGGTACTCGCGCCGCATCCCGACGACGCCGAGATTGCGGCCTTCGGACTCTACTCCGCCCGCGAGTCTTTCATCGTCACGATGACCGCCGGCAATTACGTTGACGGACTCTATGGCCAGCTTGACGACGATCCCTCGGTGCAGGACGCCTTGCGCGGAGACGTACGCACCTGGGACAGTCTGGTCGTGCCGCAATGGGGTGGCGTCCCGCCGGAGCGCATCGTCAACCTGGGTTACGGTACGAATTCGTTGCCGCGATTTCACGCGGCCGCGCAAGCGGCTTCGGTGGCCGCCGGCGAGCGCGATTCGACGCCGCCCGCCTATCGACAAGGAGCCGTTCAGGCCACTGCTCGGCGGCCGTCCGCGCCGCGTCGAACTGGGCGAGCGTTGTCGCAGACCTGGCCGCGGTCTTGTCGGCAGTGCGTCCGGAACTGATCGTCACGCCTCACCCGGCGTCTGGATGCCGCGCCGGATCACCGGTACACGACGATCGCGCTGCTTGAGGCCTCTGGCAGTCCGTGCAGGACGAACGCGCGATCTTGCTGCTGTACGACAACCACCATGTGCTGACCGAATATTTTCCTTTCGGCCCATCGGACGCCCGGATCGGCCCTCCGCCCATGGTTCGACGGCGTGGCATTCGCCGGCGTCTACTCGCTCGAGCTCGATGAAGCCGACGCAGCTCAGGAAGTTGTTCGCGCTCGAGGCGATGCACGATCTGCGCGCAGCGCCCTTGCGACTGACTGGGGGACCGGCCGCGATCTTCGGCAGCCGGCTGCGGCAGGCGTTCGACCTGGTGCGTCGCGATCCCGCCGGGGACTACAGCTACTTTCGCCGCGCGGTGCGTCCCAACGAGTTGTTTTTCGTCTACCGGCCCGGCGACCGCGATGCACTCATGAAGTCCCTGCAGTGAGCTTCATCGACGCGCGCGAAATGCGCCTGCCCGCGACGATCGACGCCGACATCTGCATCGTCGGTGCCGGCGCCGCCGGCATCACGCTCGCCACGCAGCTGCTGCCGACCGGTCTCGACATCTGCCTGATCGAGAGCGGCGACTTCGCGCCCGATGCGGACACGCAGGCGCTGTACGACCTGGAAAGCACCGGCTATCCGCCGCGCCCCGACTACATGTCACGGGCGCGCTACTTCGGCGGCAGCTGCAATCTCTGGGCCGGTCGCAGCATGCGACTGACTGCCGCTCGACTTCGGACGGCGCGACTGGGTGCCGCACAGCGGCTGGCCGATTCCCTACGACGAGGTCGCCGCGTACTATCCGGCGGCGGCGCGGCATTCTCGGCCTGCCGGACCTCTGGATACGTTCGCCGCCAGTCACGAACGGCGCATGTCGGAGATCGAGCGCCAGATCTTCTCGAAGCGAGCTCCTGGTCGCCGACCATTTCGGTCTGGGCGACGCAAGCCCATGCGATTCGGCGCCGCCATGCAGGGCCCGCTTGCGCGCCGCGCCAGAATCTGCGCGTGCTGCTGAAGCCAGCGTCCGCGACGAATCTCGCAGCAGCGGATCGGCCGATGCCGTCGAATCGCTCGAGGCGAGCACGCTCGACGGCAGGCGTCTCACCATCCGCGCGCGCCGCTACGTGCTGGCCTGCGGCGGGCTCGAGAATGCGCGGCTGCTGCTCGTCGTCGCGCGACCGGCAGCCGGACGGCATCGGCAATCGATACGATCTCGTGGGCCGCTATTTCATGGATCATCCGCGCGCGGTCTTCGGGCGCTGCACGTCCCGGCCGGCGCGCTCTGCCGCTGCTTGCGGGGCCGGCCGCTCCGGGACGGCAAGCTGCAGCTCGGCATCGGCACTTCGCCGGAAAGGCAGAGGCGCGAACGCCTGCTCAATCACTACGTCACGTTCGAGGAGCAGACCTCCGGATACGCGGAGGCGAGTTACCAGTCGGTCGTCCAGGCCATGAAAGTCGTCCTGCGGCGGGGCCATGCCGGCAGTCGATGGGACCTTGCGCGCGCGCGCGTGGCCGAGATCCCCGAGATGATCTACCTGCTGAGCCCGAAGGAACTGATGCCGCACTTCGCTCTACCGCTGGCTTACGTCGCGACTGCGCGACCTCGCTGCCGCGCCCGACGCGGCCGAAGACCTACGTCGCCGTCTATTTCTGCGAGCAACCGCCGGAGGCCGAAAGCCGAGTGACCCTGAGTCGCGATATCGACCGTCTCGGCATGCGCAGGCTGATCTCCACTGGCGCATCAGCGATGCCGTCGGGCGGAGCGTGTGTCGACTTCAGCAACTGCTCGGCGAGCAGCTCGAGTCGCGCGGGATCGGTCATGCTCGATCGCGTCCGACGGCGAGCCGCAGTTCACGGATGCATCGCACCATATGGGCACGACGCGGATGGCGCGACCCGCACGGAAGGCGTCGTGGATGCCGACTGCCGTGTCCACGGCATCGCCGAATTTGTATCGTCGCGGGCAGTTCGGTCTTTCCCGTGCGCCGGCCATGCCAATCCGACCCTGACAATCGTGGCATTGTGCCTGCGGCTTTGCGAGTCACAGCTGGCGCGACCGTATTAACGCCGCCGCACCAAAGACGTGTGCGGGTGCCGCAGCCGCACACTATCATGTGATCGATTGTGAGCAGTGAATTGCCACGCGTATCGGGCGTCATCGTCACCTACAATGGTGGAGTCAAGGTACTTCGTTGCATCGAGGCGCTCAAGCGACAGACCTCGGCGTTCCACGAGATCATCGTCGTCGACAACGCATCGAGTGACGGCAGCCCGGATGCCATCCGCGACGCACACCCCGATGTCCGGCTGATGCGGCTGCCAGAGAACCGCGGTCCTTCCGCCTCGAGGAACGCATCGCTCCCGGTCGCCGATGGGGAGCTGGTCTTCTGGATCGACAACGACATCTATGCGGATCCGGACTGCCTGGCGAGGATGCTGGACGCACTGCGGGCCGAACCGGCCGAGCTCGTCGTGCCGCGGATCATGCTGATTCCGGAGAGCGATATCGTCCAGGCCGACGGCGGCGAGGCGCACTTCATCGGTACATTGACGCTGCGCAACGGTTTTACGCCACTGCACGCAGCCGGCCCGGGCGTGCGGGCGCGCGTCGGCGCCAGCCCATCCGGCTGCCTGTTGATGAACCGGGAGGTTGCGCAGGCGATCGGCGGTTTCGATGAGAGTTACTTTTTCTATTTCGAGGACTACGAATTCAGCCTGCGAACGAGGATCCTTGGACATCGCATTCTCTGTGAGCCATCTGCCATCGTTCGACACGACCGCGGCACGGGAAATCCCGAACTGGCGTTTCGGGGGTCGGGAACCTACCCGCGTGAGCGGGCCCATCTGCTGATGCGCAACCGGCTCCGCACCGTCCTGACGCACTATTCGCTGCGCACACTCTTGCTGCTCGCACCCGCCTTGCTGCTGTACGAACTGGCCACGTTGGTGCTGTCGATCGCACGCGGCTGGGCCGGCGCGTGGCTGCGCGCCCTGGGCTGGATCGCCGCGAATCGTCGCGCCGTCTGTGACCGCCGTCGCTGGATTCAGTCGCGACGGCGCACCGCGGACCGCGATATTCTGAGCGGTGGTCCTTTGCCTTTGGCACCGGGGCTACTCACGTCATCCGTGCTGCGCTGGAGCGTGGATGCTTTTTCGGTGCTGCTCAATGGATACTGGAAACTGACGAGGCACTTCATCTGATGTCGGCCCACCGCCAGGAAGCAGGGTCATGACCGTCGTGCTCGCGACGCTCGTACTGATCGCGATCGTGATCTATGGCTATTTCGTGCTGCCCTGGCTCGTCAAACGGCTCTTGACTCATCGGCTCACGACCAGGATTCGCCGCGCGGGATGCGTCTGCCTGACTTTCGACGATGGTCCCGACCCTTCATCGACTCCACTGATCCTCGACATTCTCGACGCGGCCGGCGCAAAGGCCACTTTCTTCATCCTTGGCCGGAACGCCGAACAGCATCCGGCGCTGCTGCGCAGGATCGCGGAGTCCGGTCACGGATCGGAGAGCACGGCCAGGGCCATCGACATGCCTGGCGCACCGGCCCATTCGCCTATCTGCTCGATCTGATGCGAGGTCGCCGCGCTCTGGCCGAACATCTCGGATCGCATCGCGTCCGATCGTATCGCCCGGCATTCGGCGAGCTGAACCTTCTCACACTGTGCTACCTGCTGGTCGGAAGGCGCCGCCTGGTGATGTGGAATGTCAATCCGCGAGACTTTGATGCCCCTTCGGCTTCCGAAGTCGCAATGCAGGTGGCCAGGTCCTTGGAAGCCGGCAGCGTCGTATTGCTGCACGATGCGCGCGCCGACGCCACGACCGATGTGCAGGTCACTGTCGAGGCCCTGAAGCTGATCATGCGGGACATGCAACGACGCGGATTGCGCCTCGCTACGATCACCGAAGCCTTGGCAATGCGCCCCACGTGACGCTTCCACTTCGCATAGCGGTTGTCGCCGCCTGCCCTTTCCGCTGGCGCGCGGCACGCCGATCCGGATCCTGCGCATGGCCGAGGCGCCTGGCCGCGCGCGGGCACGAAGTCCACGTCGCTACCTATCATCTCGGATTCCGGCCCCATCGCGACGGATGTCCGGGTCCATCGGATCGATGACATTCGCACATACCGGCGCTGAGCCCTGGACCGACCTACTGGAAGCTGCTGCGCGTCGACCCTCCCCTCGACGCGGCTGCTGCGCCGCTTGCTGCACAACCTCATTCGACGTCATCCACGCCCACCATTATGAGGGGTCTGCTGGTCGGTGCAGCGGCGCGGCGCGGCAGGTCCGTTCCGCTCGTCTACGACGCGCACACCTTGCTGATGTCGGAACTCCCTTACTACCGGCTCGGATTGCCCGACCCCGTGAAGCGCGGGCTGGGCCGGTGGATGGACGGATGGATGCCACACTGGCGGACCACACGGTCTGCGTGACGGACACCATCCGCGACAAGCTGATCGGGCAGCTGCCGGCATGGACCCGGATCGCGTGTCGGTCATTATCAAATGGCGTGGAGATCGAGCACTTCGGCGCCGCCTTATCGCCGGCCGCGGCATCGCGGCCCTCCCGCCGCTGATCTTTACGGGCAATCTCGCCGAATATCAGGGCATCGATCGGCTGTTACGGGCCTTTGCCGAAGTCGCGCCTACGCTGTCACGACCTGTCGTCTGCGATCGTCGAGCGATTCGTCGTTCGGGCCTTATGAAGCGCTGGCACGCGAGCTGGGATTCGTGACCGCGTCGAGATCGTCCAGGCGCCGCCATTTTCCGAACTGCCCCAGTTGCTGGCCAGGGCCGACATCGCCGTCAACCCGCGCGTCGATTGCGACGGTGTACCCGTCAAACTGCTGAACTACATGGCCGCGTCCCTGCCAGTCGTCTCCTTCGATCGTCGGCGCCGGGTGTCGTGCACGGCCGCACCGGCTGGCTCGCCGAAAGCGGCAATATCAAGGCGTTCGCGAAGGCATCGCCGCGCTGCTCGACGATCGCACGCGTGCGGTCGATATCGGGCGCGCCGCGCGGGAATATGTCGTCCGGAATAGCAGCTGGTCCATCGCGGCCGAACGCTGCGAGGAACTCTATCGCCGCTTGTGCGAACCGTCGCGATGAATCGGACGACGACGGCTCGCGATCTGCTATCTCGTTCCCGGGCATGACCTGCTCGCCTCGGTCGGTCCTTCCCGCAATGTATTGAACCTCGCGCGCGCCCTCGAGCCGGCACGCGGACGTCACCGTGGCTTTCCGCCGGGTTGCCGATGCCGAGGTGCCAGCGGGCCTGCGGGTGCTGGAGATCCAGCCGGACGTCGCCGCCGCCACCGATCGACGATGCCGCGATGCGGGCGTCAGCATTGCGGATTTCCTGTTATTCATGCGCACGCTGCGCCGCTTCGTCGAAATGATCTGCGGTCATTCGATGTGTTCCTCGAGAAGAGCTGGCTTCTTTCCGGCTACGTCTCGTCGCTCTGCCGACGACGCGGACAGCTCGGCGTGCCGGTCGAGAATATCGTGACGAATCCCGCGCACGCCGCGCGGCGGCAGCAGATCAAGCGCCTGCGCCTGCATGTCGGCGCAATGGATCGCGGGCCGGTCGATGCCGGCACGCGCCACTGATCATCGCCGAAACCGAATTCCTGAAGAAGGAGATCGCGGACCTACTGGAAAGTCCCGGCGGAGCGGATCGCCGTCGTGGACCTCGGAGTCGATCGCAAGCTGTTTGCGCCCCGCCGATCAGACCGCCGTTCGCCAGCAGCTCGGCATCCGCACGGACCGATGATTCTGATCTATGTCGGAGTCCTCGATTTTACCCACGACCTGGACAGCGCCATCCGGGCACTGGGAACGTGCCCGCGCGCGAGCATCGAATTGCACGTCGTCGGCGACGGCCGGCGCCGCGAGGAATATGCGCGCACGGCCAAGGAGTCGGTGCACAGGTCATCTTCCATGGGCGCGTCGCCACACGAGCAGGTGCCGCCCTACATCACCGCTGCGGATCTATGTCTCGCGCCCTATGACCCGTCGGCATTTGCTTCCGGGGAGCTGGGCTACGCGACGATGAAGATTCCGGAGTACCTCAGCGTCGGCCGGCCGGTGGTCAGTGTTCCGAGTGGCCGCATTCGCATCGTTGATCCGTACATGGAGAGACCGGCTTCCTGTTCGCAAACACGGTCGCCCAACTGGACTGCATTTCTGGCGGATCTGCCATCGCGGGAGCGGCTTCACGACATGGGCAAGGCTGCGGCAGGATCGAAGCTGCCGTCGTGGGACGATACTGCCGTGCCTACCTGGCGTTTGCCAGGAACGGCTGCGGGCCGTGCCGCGCGCACAGGAGTAGCGCGATGGATCTGTATCGGCTGAATGTCTTCGCCCACATCGTCTTCGCCATCCTGCTGGTCGGCCTGGCGCTGTTCTGGCTCGTCATGCACGTCGCTCTCGGTCGTCTAGCCGATGCACAGGATGCGACGCGCTTGCTCGATGTCGGCACATGGTGCGCGCTGGCCGCACGTGTCGTTCCCTACGCTTGGCGGCTGCCGCTGCCCTGGCTCACCTGGGTTGTATTCCTCGTCCTGTGTGGCACCGGTATTCTCGGCCTGGCGATTCGTGGCTCGCCGCCTCAGGGACCGCTCTGGCTGACGAAGCTGGCGTTGGTCGGCGTCATTGCATTGATCCAGTCTTGCGACGACGCGCCGCCTGCGCCCCGCGCTGATTCGCGCTTTACTTCGCTCTGACGCTGCTCACGATCGCCAGTTTCCGGCTGGATCATCCGGTGAGCATGTCCATGACTCTCTATTCGACCTGCCTCGCGCTGCACCTTCTCGCGATGGCGCTGTGGCTTGGACACATGTTCGTCTGGTCGCTGATCGTCGGGCCGGCGCTGAAGCGCATCGAACCCGCGGCGACCGCCGAGCAGCTGCGCGACGCCAGCCTGTTTCGTGGCGGCCTCGGGTGGCCCGCGCTGATCGTGCTCATCCCGACCGGCCTTTACCTGCTGAGCTATCGCGGCATCGAGCTTGCCGACCTGCTGTCGGGCGCCGCGTTTCAGGGTCACGCAAGGCCGGGTGCTCGGCGATCAAGCTCGGCATGGTCGCCGTCATGATCGGGTATCAGGCTACTTCGGTCATCGCCGCGCGCCGATCGCGATCTACTTCGACATGCTGGCGGCCGTCATCGTCATCGCGGCCTCCGTGGTCCTGGTCCGAGGCTGGGTCTGAATGGGGGCCCGGTCCCGGCAAAGCTGCTCATCGTCGGACTCGAACTCGGCGACGGCCAGCTGATTCGCAACTGGGCCGAGGCGGGAATGCTGCCCGCATTTCAGCGCCTGATCGCAGACAGGCTGCTGGGGATGGCTGGAGACGACCGCCGACCAGCTGCACATTTCCGCCTGGCCATCGATCTACACCGGCGCGTCGCCCGGCGACCACGGCGTCTACTTCACGTTTCAGCCGGCGCCAGGGCTTGCAGGGCTACCAGCGTTTCCACGAAGGCCTGTATGGCCGGCTCGACTTTCTGGAGCTGCTCGACCGCGCCGGCCACCGCAGCGTGATTTTCGATCCGCCGTATTCGCACCCGGAAGCCGGATTCTGTGGCGCCTACATCCACGACTGGGGAACCTGGGCGCATTACCTGCAGACCGGATCAGCTGCCGGCGGATCTCATTGCCAGGCTGGAGAAGAGCTGTGGACCGTATCCGCTCGGACTCGAAGCCAACGACCTCGGTTTCACGCCGCTCGATCCGGACGACACCGGACGGCGACTCGTGAAGTCGATCGATGCCAAGGCCGCGGGCAGTCGCCTGGCTGATGCAGGATCGCCCTGGGGACCTGCTGTTCGCGGTTTTCGGCGAAACGCACGTCGCAGGCCACTACTGCTGGTCAGCCGGCCTGCGTGGTGACCGAGAGACGCACGACTCGCCGATGTATCAGGTTTACGCGGCACTCGATCGCGTCCTCGGCGCGACTGATGCGATGAAGCCGGCGCCGAAACCACCGTCATCGTCGTATCCGGCGATCGCTGTCGGGCCGAATCACGCCGGCTGGCATCTGCTGCCCGAGCTCCTTGAACGACTCGGGCTCGCTGGCACCGTCGAAGCGAGCTCCGCGGCAGCCGGCAATCGCCAACCGCGCGGGCGCTTCGATCCGGTCAAAGCGATCCGCGATCTGCTGCCGAAAGATTTTCGCAAAAACCTTGCGCGCCGGTTGCCGACGCGGCTCCGCGACAAGCTTGCGCAGCGCGTCGACACGGCAGACATCGACTGGTCGCGCACGCGCGCCTTCTGCCTGCCGACGGACCTCGAGGGCTACGTCCGCATCAATCTGCGCGGTCGCGAGCCGCAGGGCATCGTCGTCGCCCGGCCCGGAATACGAGCAGATTCTCGAGCAGATTGACGACGGCACTGCATGGAACTCCGCGACGCCGACATCCGGATCGGCCCGTCGTGCGCGAAGTCATCCGCGTGGACGAGGCTTTTCCGGGCGATCGGCGGGCGTATCTGCCGGATCTGATCGTACAATGGGATGCTTCAAGTCCCATCCGGAGCGTGAAGTCGGCACGCATGGGCGTCGTTTCCGGGATTTCGCCGGACACGCGCACCGGCACGCACCAGGGCCCCGGATTTGTGCTGGCGAGCGGTCCCGGCATCGCGCCCGGCACGACGATCGCCGCCGGCCACATCGTCGATTTCGCGCCGACCGTGCTGGCGCGCGCTGGGAGTCGACGGTCCCGGACACGATGCGCGGCCGGCATCTGGCCGGAACTGACGCGGTCTCGCAAGGGAGTCAAGCAACGTGAGCATCAGGATCCTGCAGGTGGGCGCCGGTACTGCGCGGGCGCCAATGGGCCCAGTTCGTCCAGCATCATCCCGACGTCGAATGTGTCGGCGTGGTCGAACCCGACGCCGACTGCGCGCGCGTAAATTGACCGAGGTCGTCGGCGCTCGAAGCTGCGCCTGCTTCTCCGACCTTGCCGAAGCCACGCGCGCCGTGCAGGCGGACGCCGCGCTCGTCGTCACGCCGTCCGTGACGCACGCAGACACGCGATCCGCTGCCTCGACGCGGGCCTGACGGTCATGGTCGAAAAGCCGCTGGCAACCACGGTCGCCGAAGGCCGGCGCGTGCTGGAGCGCGCCGCACGGCGCCGGCAGGCAGGTCATCGTCGCGGAAAACTACCGTTACTTTCCTGCCGAGCGCACGGTCCAGCGCCTTCTGCGATGAGAAATTCCTGGGCACGATCGATCATGCGGTCATGACCGACCGGCGCCATCAGCCGAGTCGCGTCGAAGGGCCCGTGGTTCGGACAGATCGAGTATCCGCAGCTGCAGGAAATCGCCACTCACCATTTCGACAGCCTGCGCGGCCTCTTCGGCGCACGGCCGGTCAGCATGACCGTGCCGCGTCTGGAATCCGCCGTGGACCGATTACAAGCACGGCGCGAACAGCGAAGCGCTGATCGACTTCGGTCACATGCAGGTGCAGTACCTGGGCACCCTGCTCTCGCACCGCTACGGATTCTCGCTGTGGATCGAGGGCGAGAAAGGCGTGTTGTGGACCAATCGCAGCATGGTCGCCTGGCGGCCGCAGGGCAGCCGCTGGTTCCGGCCGATCCGCAACGACAAGGTGCCCAAGGGCGATGAGAAGCCCTACCCGCAGGGCGGCACGACTTCCCTGCTGAACAGCCTGCGCGATGCCGTGCAAAACGGCGCGCGCGCCGAAACGCGCGGCGAAGACAACATCTGGACCGTCGCGATGGTCGAAGCCGGAAAGCTGTCGGACCGCGAACGCCGGACGGTGGCGCTGGCGGAAGTGTATGCGAACCCGTTCGCGGATCCGGCACGGCGATGACGCCCGCCGCCGCCGGATCGAAGCGGCGCGTTCTGCTGATCGGCCTCGACAGCGCGGATGCCGACCTCATCGAGCACCTGGGCGGACGGCGGTCATCTGCCGAACTTCGCGCGGCTGCGACGCGAAGGCCTCTGGGGCCGCCTCGGCACGAGCGCCGAAGTCATGCACGTGTCGGCCTGGCCGACGCTCTACACGGGCACGACGCCGGGCCACCACGGCCTGTATCACGCCTACCAGATCCGCGCCGGCTCGCAGCTGATCCACCGCACCGAACCTGAGCAGTGCGGCCAGCCGCCATTCTGGAAGCACCTCGACGCCGCCGGACGCCGTTGCATCATCTTCGACGCATTCATGAATTACCGCTTGCCGGGTTTCAGCGGCACGCAGATCCTGGATTACGGCACCTGGACCTGGTTCGGCGAACCGGGATCGACGCCGTCCGGCATGCTGCGCGCGATCCAGCGTCGCTTCGGGGCGTATCCGGCCCCTGAGCACAGCAATTTCCTGCAGGTGCCCGACGATACGCGCGGCTTCGCGGATCAGCTCATCGCCGGCGCGCCGCGTCAAGTCGCGCATCGTGCAGGCGTTGGCCAGGGAACAGGAATGGGACTTCCTGTTCGTCACGTTCGGTGAACCGCATGGCGCCGGCCACTATCTGTGGCACATCGGCGATGCGCGGTTACCCGACTCATCCCGCCGACGCCGGCGACGTCAATCGGGTCCGCGATGTCTATGCCGGCGTGGATGCGGCGATCGGCGCCATCCTCGATTCGCTCGATGACCGCACGACCGTCATCGTGACTTCCGGCGACGGCATGGGCCCGAATTACTCCGGCTGCCACCTGATGCCGGAGATGCTGCATCGCCTGGGACATTTTTACGCGGGTAGCGTCGGCGGCGGCGATGTCCGTTCGACCGCTCCGAAGAAGGGACTGCTCGCCACGCTGCGACAGGCCGTCCCGCTTGGTCTTCGCCAGTCGATCACGCGTTGCCTGCCGCGATCGCTGCGCTACCGGATGAGCATGAAATGGGTCAATTCCGGCATCGACTGGTCGCGGTCAAAGCTGTTTTGCATCCCCAATTCGAACGAAGGCTATTTTCGCGTCAACCTGCGGGGTCGCGAGCCGCAAGGCATCGTCGGTCCCGGCGCCGAGTACCAGGACCTGATCGCGTCGCTGTGCGACGAGCTGGCCGGTCTCAGGAATCCGGCCAATGGACTGCCGGCCGCGGATCGTATCTTCGATATGGATCGCGTCTTTTCCGGCGCGCGGCGCGGGGACTTGCCCGATGCCGTGATCAACTGGAATCTCGCCGCCCAGGTGACCGACCGGCTCGAATCGGCCGCGGCGGGAATCATCAGTGGACCGGCAGGCCACGCGGTTTCGCCGTTCTACAACGGCAATCACCGCGCGGCCGCCTTCGTGCTGGCGCGAGGGCCAGCGATAGCTGCCGGCCACTCGCTCGAGGGCGGCAATATCCTGGACATCGCGCCCACCGTATTGTCTTTGCTCGGGGTCGATCCGCCGGCGCAATACGAAGGCAGCGCCTGGCCATGGCGATAGCAGCGTCGACGCACGGCGTTTTCCCTGCCGGATTTCTGTGGGGAGCTGCCACTTCTGCCCACCAGGTCGAGGGCGGCAATCGTTGGAACGATTGGTGGGAGCTCGAACAGGACGGACGCCTGCCACACCGCTCGGCGGAAGCCTGCCGGCATTACGAACTTTTCGAAAGCGATTTTGACCTGGCGAAATTACTCGGACACAACGCGCACCGCCTGTCGATCGAATGGAGCCGCATCGAACCGCAGCCGGGCGCATGGAACGAGTCCGAACTCGATCACTACGCGGCCGTCATCGTGGCGCTTCGCCGACGCGGGCTCGAGCCCATCGTCACGCTGCATCACTTCACGAATCCTGCCTGGTTCGCCGCACAGGGCGGCTGGTCGCGGCCCGACAGCGTCGCGCAGTTCGCCCGCTTCGTCGAAGTCGTCGCGGCGCGCTTCGCGCGCGACGTCAGATTCTGGCTGACCATCAACGAGCCCACCGTCTATGTCAAACATGCCTACGTCGTCTGCGACTGGCCGCCTCGCGGCCGGCGCAGCTGGCGCAAGGCCGCACAGGCGCTGCGCAATCTCTGCCGCGCGCACACGGCCGCGCACGCCATTCTGCATCGCCGCCGGCGCGATGTGATGGTCGGCCTCGCGCACAACGCGCCGTATGTCGTCCCCTGCCGGCCGCGCAGACTGGTCGACCGCACCGCGGCCCGGCTGCGCAACTACGTTCTGAACCGGCTCGTGTTCCGGCTGCTCGGCGGGCCGCCGCGCGAAGTGCTGGATTTCATCGGCATCAACTATTACTCGCGCCAGATCGTCCGCTGGCGCGCGGCGCCTGGCGCCGCACTGGTATTCGGCAGCGAATGCACGGCCGAGCACCACCAGGCGCCACGCTCGTTCACGAGTCTGGGTTGGGAAGTGTATGCCGCCGGTCTTGCACGGGTTCTGCGTCGCTTCGCGCGCTACGGACTGCCCTTGATGGTGACGGAAAACGGGATCGCGACTCTGGATGAGGAACGGCGCACGCGATTCGTGGAGGATCATGTGCGGGCCCTGGCGGAGGCGATCGGCGAAGGCATCCCGGTCCTCGGCTACCTGTACTGGACGCTGATGGACAACTATGAATGGACTTCCGGCCGCACCGCGCAATTCGGTCTGGCGGAAACGGATTTCACCACCCAGAAACGGCGTCCGCGCCCGGCCGCGCAAGTCTTCAAGGCGATCTGCGAAGCCGGCAAGTCCGCCTGATCGGCAGGCAGAATCAACTGTCCGACGGGCCCGGCGTGTTTCGCAGGTGTTCGATGAGGGTTTCCGCGACGACGCGATTGCCATTTCGATTCTGATGGCCGTCGATCTTGAAATAGAGCTTTTCACCCTGCGCGGCATGCTCGCGGAGACTCTCGGTCAGGTCGATGTAATCAATACCATTCCTCTCCAGCACGTCCGCAATCGGGCGCGTCAGTGACGGGAATGGCACGCCGTTAAGCGGCAGGTAGACCTCTTCCTTGGTCGGAAACAGCACGACGAGAAACTCGCTGCCATTCGCCTCCGCCAATATCCTGGCAGTCACCGCGGCTTCGATGACGCTTCGGAACCCCGGGTCCTTCGGTTGGGTCTTTGCCAGCGCGCGTTTGAGGCTGGCGGGAGCCAGCTGGATCGAGCCGCCGTCTGTCTTCACCGATCTTGCCGAATAGGCCATGCCCAGCGACTTCTTCAAAGACTTCAGGAACATCAACAGGTGACTGTTCGAGGGAAATCCGTGTGCGCGCCGCGGCACGTTTCCCTCGAAGAAGCGCCACACGTCGTAGTTGCCGGGCGAACCTTTAGCAAGCCAGTGGTCGAAATTCTCGGCGCCGACGACATCGTTGCCCGCAAAAATTCCGAAGATCACCAGCTTCGGATGCAGGTCGAGTCCGAATTTCTCTAGAAACCGGACATACTGCTGCGGCACCGCACCCGGCAGGCCGAGCGTAATGACGCGCTCGCCGGCAAGCGATTCTTCCAGCAGTCCGACCCACGCCGAACCGCGTTTCATTCCCCAGCCATACACCATCGAATCGCCGACGACGACAATGTCGGCCTGGTCGGGCCAGGGCGATGGGTTCCGGAAACCGTGCTCGTCGGATTCGATCGTGAATCGAAAATCCAGGGACTTGATTTCCTTTTTACGATGCGCTGGATAGACGAATCCGAGATCCGGATCGCCGATCGAATGTACCTGGGTCTGGAGTTCCCAGAGCCGCTTGACCTGCGCTTCCAGCGGAAGCAGTTGCGGAAACAACCGCAGCAGTCCTTCCGCCATCATGAGTGCGATCAGAATGGCGAGTGGCACCAGCCACAATCCGGCGCGTCGTATCAAGAATTGCTTTTCCGTGCGCACCAACTCCCCGGCACGGCGATTTGCCCGCGTTACATCATAGCTTCTTGCGAACCTGAATTCCGCTACGATACGCGCCATTCGTCGCCGGGATGCTCATGCACGACACGCCAGCCGAGCGCAATCAGCGACTTCTGCCAGCGCTCACATACCATATTGCAGCGGCGGCGATCCTGTTGCTGTTCGTCAGCATCCGGCTCGGGCAACCGTTCTGGTCCTTCAAACCGCTCATCACCGGATTGACGATTATGACAGCCGGCGCCTACTGGCTGGCAGCGCTGGGTCTGATCATCGGGGACCGCCGGGGCCTGCGCATTTCGGACGCGGGGGCAGCAGCCGTCTGCCTGGCCGCGGCCACGGCAGTTTTTGTCGTCGGCGCTGCAATCGGTTCGAACGCGCCCCGCACGGCGGTCCTGTGGGCGCCGCTGCTCGGCTTTGCGATGCTGGCCGCGGGCCAATGGCTGCGGCACCACATGACCTGGAAAGTTGTCGCGGCGCTGATGCTAGTGGCCGGCGCGGGCCTCGCACTCGTCCGGGCAGCCCCCGACTGGATCAAGGCGCGTGCCCTGGCCAAAGAAAAGCCGTCGGTGGCCGTTTCCCAGATTCGCAGCGCGCTGTATGACCTGTCGGTCACGTCTTACAAACATTACGCGCCGCGCACACCGAGGAGCTATGGCGGACTGACCCTGTTTGCCGATCGTTACCTGTTGGCCGACGGCAGCGGCAATCTGTTCGCATTCCGGCAATCCGCCGATCGCAAGTCGCTGGAGTTTGCAACCCTCGTCTACAAGGTGCCGATCAATTACGAGACGTTCATCGAAGCCGCAGGGACTACGGTGACCACCAATGCCTTCCGGGTCGCCGACATCCTGGCACGGGAAAGAAACGGGATACATCAGCTTTTCGTGGCGCACCATTATTGGAAAGCGGCGGAGCGTTGCTGGGTGATGAGAGTCTCGAGCCTGCAGGGTTCACTGAAGGACTTCCAATCCGCTGACCCGACGATGAGCTGGAAAACGATTTTCGAATCGCAGCCCTGCATTCCACTTGCCAGCGCGGGCGAGGCTCCGCGGTTCAATGGCATGGAAAACGGCGGACGGCTGGCGTTCCTGGGCGATGACGAGCTGCTGCTGACCATCGGCGATCACGGCATGGACGGCTGGCCCAGCAGCATGCGTGCGCCGCAGGAGGTTTCGTACTCGCATGGCAAGATCTTCTCGATCGACCTCGAGGACCTGTCGAGCGAGATCTACAGTCTCGGCCATCGGAATCCGCAGGGACTGTTCGTGACCGCTGCCGGCGAAGTCTGGTCAACGGAGCACGGCCCGGAGGGCGGCGATGAATTGAACCTGATCCGGAAAGGCGGCAACTATGGCTGGCCGCTGGTCAGCTACGGCACGGAATACGGGACCCACGGCTGGCCCCTGTCCGCAAAGCCGGGCAACCACGACGGCTTCCTCGAGCCGTACTATTCCTGGGTGCCTTCGATCGGCTTGTCGAGCCTGCTAGAGATCACCAGTCAGCGATTCGAGCATTGGCACGGAGACCTGATGGTTTATTCGCTCCGCTCGGAATCCTTCTATCGAATGCGGATGCGCGATGACCGGGTCGTCATGGTCGAACACATCCCTTTCGGCGAGCGCATCCGGGAAGTCATTCAGGGACACGCGGGTGAACTGGTGGTCTGGGCCGACGGGCGCAACATCCATTTCATCAAACCGGTTGACGCCGACGATCCGGTGTCCGGGCAGGCGATCTACCGTATCTGCGCGTCCTGTCACGTCGCCGCGCAGCCCGGCGCCGCCGCCATCGGTCCCAATCTGACACGGCATCGTGGGTCGGACAGTGGCCGCGGACAGGCACTTCGATTACACGCCGGCGATGCGTGGCCTCGGCGGCGCCTGGACCAGGGAACGACTGGATTCATTCCTGACGGACCCGGCCGCATTCGTGCCAGGCACTTCGATGGTGCTGAGCGGCATTCCGGACGCGGCCAGCCGCAACGCGCTCATCGAGTTCCTGGCGGCACCCGACAGCAAGCTCGACGAGGCGCCACCCAGGCCCGCCTGGGACTAACTGTCGGGCCGAGGCGATGACTGTTCAAGCCGGCGCCCCAGCAGCAAGGCGATATCGCTGGCGCTGACCAGTCCCATGGCCCAGATCAGGCCGAGATAAGCCATCCCCAGTCCCGCAAGTTCCAGCAGCACCAGGAATCCCCCCGTCGGCACCAGCCAGCCGACAACTGCGACCGAGACGCTCGCCAGCAACGCGAGCATCGCTTGCCCGGACCTCCAGCAACACGCCTATGCGCCGCCGCACGACCAGCGCAATCAGGACGACCGTGACGGCGAATGACAGCACGGCCGCGGCGGCGGCACCGGATGGCCCGTACAGCGGGATCAGGATCAGGTTGAGTGCAACGCCGATTGTCAGGCCCGCATAGATGCGATGCGCCGCGGCCGCAGCGTCGCCGGTGCCAATCAGGATCGCCTGCAGCGCGCCGAGAAAAGTGAATCCCAGCCCGTGGGCGAAGATCAGCAGCGCGAGATAACGGGCGCCAGGTCGGTAGTTCTCGGAAAAAAACAACGCCATCAAGTCTCCGGCATTGGCCACAACGAGTGCGCCCGCAGGCAACAGCAATACCGTGAGAAAACGCGTGGTTCCGAGAGTCAGCCGGGCGGCGCCGGCACGATCGCCTGTACTGAGCGCCCTGGCAATCGACGGCACGAGCACGGACGCCAGCACGAAGGTCAGGACATTCGGGCCTCGCGCCAGACTCAGCGCTGCCACGTAAACGCCGCGCGCCTCGGCCGCAATGGAGGTGCCCAATGCGCTCAGCAACCAGAGATCCAAGCCCAGCAGACACTGAATCCCAATGTCGCTGACCAGAATCGGCAGCGCCAGTGACATGATCGTTGCCCGCTCGACCAGCGTCGGCCGAAAAGCGGGCGCGCCGGTCCGGGGCAGCAGCAACAGCAGGCTGACTACGGAAGCGATGACGTTGACGATCAATGCGCCCGCGATCGAGAGTGTTCCGGTCATCATCAATGCGACGATGCCGATGACGCGCGTCAGCGCGTAGGCGCAGGCCACGATGCCGGTCGTCCGGAAATCGCGCCGGCCATTCAGCACATGCACGACCACCCGGTACAAACCAAAAAAGGGTATGTCGAGCACGGCGATACGAATCAGCTGCGTTCCGTTGGCGACGCGCAGCCAGTCGGCCAGCCAGGGCGCGGCAAACCAGAGGACGGCGAAACCGGCCAGGCCAATCAGCAGTACCAGCAGGATGCCCGTGGCTTCCAGCTTCGATGAAATTGCGCCCTCGCTCCCGCCGATGAGCTTCGTCAGCGCCTGGGGAACACCCAGCCGCAGCATCTGCTCCGATGCCAGGAGCACCGAATAAACGACGCCATATACGCCGAATGCGATCGGCCCGAAGCTGCGTGCGAGCAGCACCGCCACGACGTAGCCGCAGCCCGTCTGGCAGATGAATCCCAGCATCTGCCAGGCGGCACCAGTGGCCGTGCTCGAGCCGAGCGAATTGCCGGTCGTCGGTGAATTCATTTGGCGTCGCGGACGATTTCCGATCAGACGGCTCGCTTGCGCAACTGCGTGAGATCCTCGGCACGCACGAGTCCGGTCGCCAGGACAAAGCCCAGGTAGGCCAGGCCGAGCCCTGCAGCCTCCACGAGCAACATCAACCCTGTCGCCGGGATGTACCAGCCTGCGACGCCGACGCAGAAACTGGCGAAGACAGCGAGCAATGTGGGACGCCACCGCAGCAACACGCCCAGCTTCTGCCGGACCAGCCGGGCCATCAGAAGGCTGGCAATGGCAATCGAAAGAAGTGCCGACGTCGCCGCACCGATCGCGCCCAGCAGCGGTATCAGTACGATATTCAGGATGACAGCGATCGCGAGCGCGATGTAAATGCGCTGCGCAGCCTGCCGGCTGGCGCCAGCGCCAACCAGAATGGCCTGCAGGGAGGCAACCAGGGTGTATCCCAGGCCCTGCGCGAAAACCAGGAGCGGCAGAACGCTTGCGCCCGGCAAGTAGTTATCGGAAAACAGCAGTCGCATGGCCTCGGTGGCGTTGCCCGCAATCAGCGCGCAGACCGGAAGCACCAGCACCGCCAGGAAGCGCATGGTCCCGAGGACCAGCCTGCCCGCGGACTCGCGTTCGCCGGCGCTCAGGGCGTGGGCGATCGATGGAATGAGTACCGCGGTCAGCACATAGGCGGCGAGGTTGGGCAGTCGGGCGAGGCTGAGCGCCGCGACATAGTCTCCCTTGACGTCGGCGCCGATCGACGTCCCGAGCGCGTTGAGCAACCAGAGGTCGATGCCGAGCAGAGCCTGCAGGCCGAAATCTCCT
This sequence comes from uncultured Gammaproteobacteria bacterium, assembly GCA_963839885.1. Taxonomy (GTDB): domain Bacteria; phylum Pseudomonadota; class Gammaproteobacteria; order Steroidobacterales; family Steroidobacteraceae; genus SCUD01. The sequence continues at coordinate 143,342 of CAWIWZ010000012.1, read as the reverse complement.
ATCGTGATCGGAATCGCGAGTGCGACGATGCGTGCCTTCGCGGCCAGGCTCGGCCGGAAAATGGCGATTCCGGATGGCCAGAGCAGCAGGGTCAGGCCGACGACGGACGATACGATATTGACGATCAGGGCGCCCTTGATCGACAAAGTGTCGGTCATCAGCATGACGATCACGCCCACCACCTTCGTCAATCCGTAGGCGCAATTGGCGAGACCGGTGTAAGTGAATTGGCGCTTGCCATTCAGGATGTGACCCAGGCAGACGTACAGGGCGTAAAAGGGAATGTCGAGGATCGCGATCCGGAACAGCCGGGTGCCAAAGGGCACATTCAACGCATCGGCGACAAACGGCGCGGCAACCCAGAAAGCGGCGAATCCGGCCAGACTGATGATCAGCGTCAGCGTGACGCCGGTGGCCTGCAGCGTTACGGTGCTTTCACCCGGACTGCCGCCGATCAGTTTGGTCACTGCCTGCGGCACGCCGAAACGCAACAGCAATTCGGTCGCCATCAGCACCGAATAAACGACGCCGTACACGCCGAATACGGCGGGCCCGAAGTTGCGCGCAAGCAGCACGGCCGCGACATACGCGCAACCCGTCAGGCAGAGGTATCCCAGCATCTGCCAGGCCGCTCCGGCGGCCGTACTCGTGCCGAGCGAAATGCCGGTCGTGGGTGAATTCATTCGATGGCGGATGCGGTGCCGCGTCGGGTCCGCGGAATCAAAGTGCAATCTGCGTCGGTTCGGGCATAACAGCCTTCGCGTCCGTGCGAACGGCTCGACGGGCACCGGCGAGCGACTCGATGCGCTCGGTGATTTGATCCGAGCCTTCGCCCATCACGAATAGTCTGCCCCAGATCTCGAGCCCGAACAGGCTGAAAATGCCATACGTGCGCTGCTGCCAGTTGTCCAGCATGCGCGTGATGCCCCGACGGCTGAGTCCCAGTGTCTCTTCGCAAAACCCGCCCGCAAAAAATGCCGGTGTCGCGAGCGGGGCAAGGTACTCGGCCAGCGGCAGCGGAAAGCCCATCTTCTTGCGCCAGATCAGTTCGCGCGGCAGGTATTTTTGCGCAATCCGTTTGAGGATCCACTTGTCGGTATAGCGACCGGTTCTCCACTTGAGCGGCAGGTTGATCGCAGTATGCGCCAGCCGGTGATCGAGGAACGGCACGCGCGCTTCGACCGAAGCGCCCATCGAAGTGCGATCCAGTCGCCGGAGCAATGGCGTCAGGAAGTCGCCGAGATCCGCCAGCATGCTGCCGGACACGTCGCGTGCCGCGGCGTCGCCGATGAAACCGTACACTTCCGTGCAGCGTTCCAGGGCGTCGGCACGTACATACTGATCGAGCACGCCGATGGTCGTCGGCATCAGGTCCCGGAACCGGTGCGCGTTGACCGGCAAGCCGGCCTGCATGTAAACCAGCAGCGACAGCACCTTGTGGAAGCGCGCCGGCAGCAGGTCCAGCCAGGGCTTCAGGCGGCGCAACAGCCTGCGCCGGCGATAATTCCAGGCATAGCCGCCGAACAACTCGTCGGCCCCCTCCCCGGTCAGCACCACGATGGTGCCGTGCTGCCGTGCAACCTGGCTGATCAGGTAATAGCCGACCGAGTTGGCATGCGTCAGCGGCATGTCTTCCAGCCAGGTGACGTGCGCGAGGCTGGCGCGAAAATTTTCGGCGGTCAGGTCCATCGGGATGAACGGGATCTTGAGATCGTCCGCCAGCGTTTCTGCATAGCGGCGTTCGTCGAACTCCTTGTGGCCGGCAATCGAAATGTGGAACCCGGAGAGGTGTTTCGAATGGCGCGCCGCCATCGCTGTCACGAGGCTCGAATCGAGCCCGCCGGACAACAGCGTGCCGACAGGAACGTCACTGACCAGGCGCAGACGGACGGCTTCGTCGAGCTGCATTTCGACGCGGTCGACGACCTGTTGCACCGACAATTCTTCCAGTTCGCGGTAGACGGATTCGTCGACCTGGTGCGACGCCGAATACCAGGTGTCGACCTGATTCGCCCATCGCGGATTCGCGCCAGCTGACCGGGCATGAGTTGCTGGATGCCCTCGATCAGCGTCGCTGGCGTCAGCGCGTCCACGTTTCGGTATAGCCACCACTGGGCCAGGCCGCGCTGGTCCAGGCGCTTGTCCTGCCGCTGCGACAAGAGGGCCTTGATCTCGGAGGCGAACAGGACGACGCGTCCCGATTGCGACCAGTAAAGCGGCTTGACGCCAAAGCGATCGCGAACCAGGGTCAATTCGTTTTCGAGGCGGTCGTAGATTGCGAATGCGAACATGCCGACGAAACGATCCAGGCTGGCCCGGCCCCAGGTTATCCAGGCTTGCAGCAGCACCTCGGTGTCGCTGTGCGACTGGAACCGTACGCCGCTTCGCTCGAGCTCGTCCCGGACTGCCGGGAAGTTGTAGACCTCGCCGTTGTAGGCGATCCACCAGCGGCCGGTCGGTTCGCCCATCGGCATGTGACCCGCCGGTGAGAGATCGATGATGGCCAGACGCCGGGATCCGAGGCAGGCGCTGCCGATTGCCTTCACACCGGAGTCGTCAGGCCCTCGATAGGCCAGCAGATCGCACATGGCCCGGACGCTCGCCTCGTCCTCCGGACCGGCGCGCGAGTCGTCGAGATGGATCAGCCCGGCCAGTCCGCACATTGCAGTATTCCAGAAACTCCGTCGCGACCCGAATCATACTCAATCGAGCTCGAAACGGTCCTCGTAACGCGCTTGAAGCTGCTTCGGCTGCCGTTCCTTTTCCAGGTACGCATTGCCGACAACCAGCACGTCGATGTCGGTGCCCATGAAACAGCGGAAGCTGTCCTCCGGCGTGCAGACGATCGGCTCGCCACGGACATTGAAGCTGGTATTGACCAGGACAGGGCAGCCAGTCAGTTCGTGAAATCGCGTGAGCAGCGCGTGATAGCGGGGATTCGTGTCGCGATGCACCGTCTGGACCCGCGCCGAATAGTCCACGTGGGTCACGGCGGGAATCACTGAGCGTGCGACATTCAGCCGGTCGATGCCGAACAATTGCCGCTGTTCCGCCGTCATCTGCGACCCGGTGCTCCGGCCTGACATCGGCGACGAGCAGCATGTAGGGACTGTCCTCGTCGAGTTCGAACCATTCGGCGACACGTTCGCGCAGCACCGACGGCGCGAACGGACGGAATGACTCGCGGAACTTGACCTTCAGGTTCAGCAGTTTCTGCATCGTCGGCGAACGGGCATCGCCGAGGATCGATCGGGCCCGAGCGCGCGCGGCCCGAACTCCATGCGTCCCTGGTGCCAGCCGACGGCGAGGCCCGCGGCCAGCGCGCGCGCGCAGCGATCGATGACTGCCCCTTCATCCAGCATCTCGAAGACCGCCCCGGCCGCCGTCAGGCGGCTCTGGATTTCGGTTTCGTCGTAAACCGGGCCGAGATAGCTTCCCTTCATGCCGTCGCCGCCCGAGTTGACCGGCGGCGCGGCGCGCCCTTGTACAGGTGGTAGGCGGCGAGCGCCGCGCCCACGGCGCCGCCGGCGTCGCCGGCAGCGGGCTGCACCCAGATGCGATCGAAGTTTTCCGGCGCAGCAGCTTGCCGTTGGCGACGCAATTGAGCGCAACGCCGCCTGCCAGGCACAGATTGCGCTCTCCGGTCTGCTTTCGCGACGCCGGCCGCGAGCTTGAGCACGACTTCCTCGGTGATCGCCTGCACGCTCGCCGCGAGATCCATCTCGCGCTGTGCGAGCCGCGTCTTCCGGCTTGCGCGGCGGGCCGCCGAACAACGCATCGAAGCGCTCATTCGTCATGCGCAGGCCGGTGCAATAGTCGAAGTAATCCAGATTCAGACGGAAGGAGCCGTCGTCCTTGATGTCGATCAGGTGTTCCTTGATCAGCGTCGACGTAGCGCGGCTCCCCATAGGGCGCGAGCCCCATGACCTTGTATTCGCCGGAATTGACCTTGAATCCCGTGTAGTAGGTGAAGGCCGAGTACAGCAGGCCGAGCGAATGCGGGAAATGGATTTCCTGCAGCACCTCGAGCTTGTTGCCCTCGCCGATGGGCCAGCGAAGTCGTGCTCCATTCTCCGACACCATCCATCGTCAGCACGGCCGCCCGCTCGAAGGGCGACGGATAGAAGGCGCTCGCGGCGTGGCTCAGGTGGTGTTCCGAAAAAAGCAGCTTTTCGGTCCAGTCCACGTCCGGATCGAGCGCCCCGGAGAGCTGCTTGACCAGCAGACTCTTCTGGAACAGCTTCTCCTTGACCCAGATCGGCAGGGCCTGGCGGAACGAGCTGAATCCGCGCGGCGCAAACGCCAGATAGGTCTCCAGCAGGCGCTCGAACTTGATGAATGGCTTGTCGTAAAAGGCGACATGGTCGAGGTCGCGTGACTGCAGCCCCGCGAACTTCAGGCAGAAATCGACCGCATGCGCCGGAAATCCGGAATCGTGCTTGACGCGGGTGAAGCGCTCTTCCTGGGCGGCCGCGACGATCTCCCCGTCTTCGATCAGGGCCGCTGCGGCATCATGGTAATAGGCCGAGATGCCAAGGATCTTCATTCAGAACAGGGTGTAGATGAATGGTGCTACCGCCGATCCTTGCGCGAGTATCAGGAGGCCGCCAAGCAGCAACATGACGATGGTGATGGGCAGCAGCCAGAGCTTCTTGCGGGTACGCAGAAATTTCCAGAGTTCAACGAGAAAATCCATTGCCTCGCCTCGTCAGAATTGCCTTGGGAAACTCGAGCCGTCCGGACCCGGCGGATCGCGCTCGATCCAGTAACTTTCCTGTTTCGGATCAAAACGGCGCTTCAGGACATCCCGGCCGCGCATGCGCATCGTCGCCGCGATCGGAGTCAACAAGCCAAAATAGATTACGCCCATCACGATCGGACTGACCACCCGATTGAGCAGCAGACCGAGATGCATCCACGCAATATTGAGCGGCCGGAGGATCCGGGGATACACCAATGCCGCCAGCAGGAATAATGCCGCAATACCAAACGCAACGCCCGCGAAACGGTTGCCCTTCCAGAGCATCCAGCCGCCCGCCAACGCGAATACCACGGTGAACAACAGCCCGAAGGAGCGGTCAGTTGGAAGGGTGAGTTGGTCTTTATGCGGCATGGCGGTTACCTTATCACAAGGTAACTTCGGCTTAGCGAAATCACGGACTTACGGCCACTTTGTCATAAGATATCTCTTGTGAGTCGCGAGGAAAATTCGCAATGAATCATTCAGGAAAGGTATTTTTTGTCGGCGCGGTCGCATACGTCTGCGTCGCCATGCCCGCAGCGGCCTACGTCGGCCCGGGCGCCGGCATTACGCTGATCGGCGCCTTGATTGGCCTGGTGTCTGCAGTCTTCCTGGCCGTGTTCGCGATATTGCGCTGGCCGATACGCCGGTACCTGGCGCGCCGGAAGGCGGCAAGAGAACCCGCCGTCGCCACGTCGGAAAAGGGCCCGGAGTCAGGAACGCCCTCTACTTGATGGCACCGGAGAGCTCGGTGTTCGGCCTGGCGCTGCCCGCGTTCGCGGCCGTGGATCGCGCCATGGCCGGGATCCTGGGCCCGCTGCCCCGCCTGATCCTGTGGGGCTGCCTGATGGGCGTACTGCTGATGGCGCTGTACCGGCTGATCTCGCCGCAGCGCAAGCTCGCTGCCGTCAAGGCGGAGGCGGCGGATGCCCGGCGTCAGATGGCCACCTTTGATGGCGAATTCGACCAGCTCATGCCGCTGGTGCGGCGTTCATTGCGATTATCCTTGCAACAGATCGCATGGATCCTGGGGCCGGCGGTCGTGGCTTCACTGCCGTTGATCAGCTGCCTGATGTGGCTGTATGCAGCCTATAGTTTCCGCATGCCCGCTCCGCAGGAAGCCATCGTCGATAACAGTTTCTCCGTCAAGCGAACCGGTCAGCGCCGAACCGAAAAATTATCTCAATCGTGCAAGCGATGGCTGGCATCTCGCCTGGCCGCAGCCCGCCGAAAATGTCGCATTGTTCGATCGCGACGGCAGAACGCTGGCGCAGCTGGGCGGTGCGCCCGTCAGCGATTTCGTCGGGCGATTCCAGTGGTGGAACCGGCTGATCGGCAATCCCGCCGGCTATGTTCCCGGCGGTTCGCCGGTCCAGCAGCTCGAATTCGATTTGCCGGCGCTCGAATTGCTGTCGATCGGGCCGAACTGGCTGCGTGGATGGGAAACGCCGTTTTTCCTGACCCTCGTCGCGGTCTCGATCCTGATCAAGGTGGTGTTCCGCATTGAATGACCGGGCTGATGGCAGCGCATCCGTGCCGCAGGAGGCGGAGCCTTTTGCCGTCTCTCCATCGATGCGGCTGTTTGGCCGCCTTTGTCACGAGTTTCCGCAGTTCTGGACGGGCATGGCGCGGCTCGAGACCGCGCTTCTGCGCGACCGGCTCGACGCGATCAAGATCATCCAGCCCGTCTACGTGACCAGCCTGGCGCGATCCGGCACGACCATCCTGCTGGAATTGCTGGCGTCAATGCCGGCGGTGGCCACACATCGATACGGCGACTTTCCGCCGGTGTGGACGCCGTATCTCTGGAATCGATTTCTCGCGCTCGTGCCTCGCCAGGCGTCAGCTCCCAAAGAGCGACCGCACGGCGATCGGATCATGATTACGCCCGACAGTCCGGAGGCCATGGAAGAAATCCTGTGGATGCGGTTTTTCCCGGACTCGCACAATCCGCTGATATCCGGCCGCCTCGACCGAACGACGAGCAACGAGGCATTCGCGACGTTTTATCGCGACCACATTCGGAAATTGCTGCTGGTACGCGGCGGCAAACGGTACCTCGCCAAGGGCAACTACAACATCGCGCGCCTCGGCTATATCCACGAATTATTTCCTGACGCGCGCTTTGTCGTGCCGGTGCGCCATCCCTGTGCGCACATCGCATCGCTGATGCGCCAGCACCGGCGATTCGCAGCGGGGCAAGAGGCCCACCCGGCCGCGCGCGCGCATCTTCGGCATGTCGGCCATTTCGAATTCGGTCTCGACCGGGCACCGATCAACATGGGCGACAACGACGCCATCGAGGATATCCTGCGTCGCTGGAACGCAGCGGACGAAGTGGGCGGTTGGGCGCGCTACTGGTCTCACGTCTATGGCAGCCTGCGCGACCAGCTGGACGCCGATGCGCGCTTGCGCCAGGCGGTGCTGCTGGTCCGGTACGAGGATCTGTGCGAACAGCCGGCAGAAGAACTGAAGCGGATATTCGAGCACTGTGCCGTGCCGGTCGACGCGCGGAAGCTGGCCGATTCCACGACACGATTGCGGCAGCCTGACTACTATCAGAGCGGCCTTGGCGCCGCGGACCTGGAATGCATCGTCGAACTGGCCGCACCGACGATGTTCAGGTACGGCTACGCTTCGGGAGGCACCGTTTCTTGAGATGTTTCTTGTGCGCCGGTAGGGCTGCGTAGAGACTAAGTCTGTGCGCAAGTCCCGAATATTCTTCCTTTCTCTTGCACTGCTGGCGATGGCCGCAATTGCGGCCGAGGTCATGCTGCGGACTGCAGAACCGGATTCGGAAGCGGATCAGCTACCGGTACTCGCGCGTCTCAAGGCGCAGTCCAGCATCCGCCATGCGCCCTATGTGCCGGAACCGGACCTCGGCGCAGTGCTGATGCCGTCCGGGCAGTTTCGCGTCGACACGCCGGAGTACAGCTACACGCTGCGCACGGACCATGCCGGTTTTCCGAACCTCGAACCATGGCCCGCAAGCCTTGACGTTGCCGTGCTCGGCAATTCGTTGATTACCGGCGCCGGCGTGGGTCATGAGGGACAATTCACGACTCTGCTCCAGCAGGCGCTGGGCAACAAAACCGTGCTGAATTTCGGCGTGCACGGCGCTGGAACGCGGCATCAGTTGCTGGCCTACCGGAAGTACGCCGCGCCATTGCGCCCGAGGCTGGTCATCGCGACCTTGTGGTTGACCTGGGAAATCGATAACACCCTCAAGTTCGAGGACTGGCTCGACGACAACCCACGCCCCGACTTCACCACCTACCGCCTGTCCTACAAACAGGAACATGCGGTCGACGAAACATCGGCTCCAACGCGGGCTGAATCGCTGCGCGGATCTCTGCGCGAACTCGCCAACCGCTCGCGCCTGCTGCGCGCCGTACTTCAGCGCATCAAGTCGTTACGCGGAACCCGGGAACCGATTGAACGAGTCGTGCTTGCAGAGGGTGGCGTGATGTATCTGTCGGCGCGCGACGAGCAGCGCCTGATGACCGGCTGGCGCCGTCCCGGCACGCCGGATATCCGCAATATCTTTTTCGAGCCGCTCGAGCAACTGCAAGCGGAGGTCGAGTCGAACGGCGGCCAGTTCCTCGTGGTGCTTTTTCCCAGCAAGGAAGAACTCTTTGCCGCCGAGGTGTTTCCCGAAATCCTCGAGCCGGTGCGACAGGCCCGGATCGAACTGGCGGCGCGGCACATTCCGACGCTCGACCTGTACCCGGTACTTCAGAACGCAGGAATCTCTCAACCCGTGTTCTTTCTGATCGACATGCACCCGAACGCCCGTGGTCATCGCATCGTCGCCGACGCGCTGGCCCAGTGGATTGCGCAAAAAGGCGTATTCCGGCCCGTCCCCTGATAAGTGCCCGGGCATCCAGCCGGAGTGTCAATCGAGCCAGGCGACGCGCCGGCCCAGAAGCTTTGCCAGCCGCTTCCTGTCTTCTTGCGTGCGATCGATCAGGAACGTTCTCGATCGGTCGTCGAGGATGGGTTTCGCGCCGGTATTGAGTTCGGTTGCCTTGCGGCCGAGCCGGCTCACCAGCTCCGTCGGCAGCAATCTGCGTGCGAGACGACGCAGCCTCGGGTCATTGACCGCGGAGGCCAGCAGTCTGGAACGCGGTGCGCCCGAGCGATTCTGCGCCTCGCTCGTGTCGAGCGGCACCTGCGAATCGACGCCCAGGAAGTCGAATATCTCGCGCAGCACCGCCTGCGGGTCCCGTATCAGGTCCTCGAATATCAGGATCTTCATCCGTTCGCGGCCAAAGGATTCAAGGAAACGCTCGGTCGGTTCGGCGTACAGCGTGCTTTCGAGATGCAGCCAGAGCGCGCCGAAGCCGCGCGCCTTGCGCTCGGGCTCCGCTTGTAACGCCTCCCAGAAGGACAGGCTCTCGCGCCCGTCGCGGATCAAGTGCGTGTACTGTGAAAACGCTTTTTGGACGGGGTCACGCAGCACCAGCAGGATTCGGGGTTCGCCCAGGTATCTGCCGATCGCATCCCGCGACGGCCACCAGGAGAAATACGAGGGCGAAACATCGCCTATTGCTTTGCGGCCGGCCGCGTCCCTGTAATGAGCAAGATAAGACTCCCAGGTCGGCGTCAGGTCCTGCAGCAATCGGTCATCGCCGGGACCGCTGGAATTCTCTCGCAACCATTCCGCCGTAAAAAAGTGCAGCCCTTTCTGGCGCGGCACGAAAATCTCGGGATGCTGTCCGAGCCAGCGATGCAGCGACGTCGTTCCCGTCTTGGCGGCGCCGATCAGGACGAAGTTCGGGATTGGCGCACTCATCGACTGGCCGTGCTTGCGTCAGCGGTGCGCACTGCAAAGTCAATTTCGGCGAAGTGCCGCCACGGAAGCGGTCGCCCCAGCAATGCGGCCAGCTTGCTCACATCCTCTCGGTAGTATTTGACCAGGAATTCGCGCGCGTCCCGATCCAGAACTGGCTTTGCGACATTCCTGACCAGAAATTTCTCGCGCACGAATTTTCGCACGCGGGGTGAGATCAGGATCTCGGACAGCCTGGCGACGGTTCGATTGGCGAACAGGTAGCGCACCAGCGGCCCGCGGGCTTCGCCGAATTGACGATGCGCCTCGGTGCCGGCGAGTCCGACGGATCCTTTCACGCCCAGGAACTCGAGCACGCCGCCGAGCGTGTTGCCGGTATCGGCGCTCAGCTCCTCGAACAGGATGACGCGCACGTTGGCCGAACCGAACATGGCGATGTATCGAGCGACCTGGTCATGATAAAGGCCGAGTTCCGGTCGGAGCAGCACGAGCTGCCGATTCCCGCCGTGAACGATCCCGCGCTGGATCTCGCCGAGGAACGATAATTGCGCCGTTCCATTGTTGCGCATCATCAGGTAATGGGAGAAGGCCCGTTCGACCGGATCCCGCAGACTGATCAGGATGCGCGCCTGCGGCACAACCTCGTGGATCAGTCGCGGCGCATCCGGGTCGGCGAGGTAAGTCGGACTGGCTTCGCCGATGACCGTCTCCGTCGTTACATCTTCGAACAGTGCGAGGTATTTGTGCGAGTCGCGAATCGGCCGAAGCGGGTGATCATCCGGCACCAGAGTCCTCGAGAAGTAATTGGGTTCCTTGATCCGCGACATGAAGATTTCCGGCACGGACTGCAGTTGTGCGTGCAATGACGTCGTGCCGGCTTTTGGCGCGCCGACGATGAAGAAGTTCGGCCAGGTATCCACTCAATCTCCCGGGGCGCCAGGCAAATCCACGAAACGCGCCACTCTTTCGCGCAGCCGCTCCAGATCAGGCTCCGCGACCGCCCAGTTGCTGCGCCGCAGGACCAGATCGTCGAGGCAATGCACGGATTCTTCCTTGACGATGCGCCGCAGGATCGAGCCCAGCGTCGCCTCGTCCACGGTCCACAACCGGCGTGAATCCGTCAAGATATAGGTGCCGCGGGAGAGACGCATTTCTGAAATGGGCTCCGCCCTGCGCTCGGCATGCCCCATGCGGGCCAGCGTCCGGCGGGCGACCTCTCCCGCAGTCGTGAACTTCACGCCGGATACGCTGTAAAGCCCCTGGACGCCGCCAAGCGCGCCGTGATCGAAGATAACTTCTCGCCTCGCCAGTTCTGCGCTGCCGGCCGCTGCGGCAGGCAGCAGACCGGCAAAGACCCGCCGAACGCGGTCGGGCGTGGCGCCGAGGCCCGGCACAGCCGCATTCAGCAGATCCAGGAAGTGTTGAATCTCGGCCACGGTCGGGCGGGCCTCGACGACGTCATCGGCACGCGGCAGATGCAGCGTGCCGGCCAGCAGCGCACCCGGCTGAGGCAACAGAAATAGTACCGGAGCCTTGGGATGTGGTGAGGACACTGCGAGCGCCTTGCCGTCCGGCAGCGTCGCATCCAATAACAGATTGAAGGCCAGGGAAGGATGGAACAGCCGTTCGGCATCCCCTCCGCGGCCGCGTGCGAACTCACGCAGTCGCGGACCGGCGCAATTGACGACCTGGCGCGCAATGATCGTGAAGGATTTGCCGGACAGACGGTCGCGCACCTGCAGGCCGCGGGCCGTCTTGCCTTCGATTGCAATATCCTCGACCGGTGCATAGTTAATGGCCATCGAACCCTGCGAACACGCATCGTGTAAGCGCTCCATCAGCATCCGTTCGGAGCTGACCATGAAGTAATCGCTCCAGCAGGCCGCGCCTTGCAGACCGGCGGTGCGAACCGACGGAAATTCGCGCTGCGTGTCGGCAACATCCAGCATCCGGCCGCCCGGCAAATGCACGGCCTCGACCAGACCCGATGTTTCGCCGCACATCCAACCAGTCGTAGGCCAACAGGCCGAGTCGCATGACGGACGGCCGCTTGAAGCCCTGTCCATAGAGCGGCATCAGGCAAGTGAGCGGGCGCACGAGGCGCGGAAATTGCAGCGCCATGCGCCAGCGCGCGCGTGCCGATTGGACAAAACGATCGAGATTCAGCGATTGAAGGTAGCGCACGCCACCGTGCAGGATACGCAGCGTATTCCAGCTCGTCGCCCCGCCGAAATCGCCGGCTTCGCACAGGCAGGCGGACAATCCGCGCCGTGTTGCATGCTGCAACAGGCTGACCCCGTGGATGCCGCCGCCGATGATCGCGACGTCGAATTCACGTGCCGCGGCGGCCGGCAGGTCGCGGATGATCATGCCGTCACGGCCCAGCGTTCGCGCCATTGCTGGAAGACCAGCAGCGACCACAGGATGTGGCTGTGATTGGCGCGGTTCGCGAGATGCTCCTGCCACAGCCGCTCGACCACGGCGGGCTCGAACAGTCCCTGCGCACGCAGCCGGGCCGAATCCAGATGGTGCTCCACGAGTCCGCGGAACTCCTTTTTGAGCCAGTTCTTGATCGGGATGCTGAAACCTTCCTTCGGACGGTAGACGCAGTCGCGCGGCAGACGCCGGGCCGCGATACGCTTCAGCAGGATCTTGCTCTGCCGGCCGTCGAACTTCAGTGCCGGCGGCACGCCAAAAGCCAGCTCGACGACTTCGCGATCCAGCAAGGGCACGCGCGCCTCGATCGAGCAGGCCATCGACATTCGATCCACCTTGGCCAGGCAGTTGTCGACCAGGTAGCTCGAGAAATCGACGTACAGCGCGCTGTCGCGCGGGTCGCGTTCGCACCGCGCGGTCCCGCAGCGCGAGGATGTGCGCGCCGACCGGCGTCGCCATCGCGCGCCGGCGCCTCCTCGGTGAACAGCTCGCGCCCGCAACGCCTCGTCGCAGAACACGCGCCAGCGCGCATGGCCCCAGTCCGGCGTCCAGCCGCGCGCCTTCGACGAATCGCTTCGCCTTGTTGACGAGCCCCTTCTTCGCCGCCGTCGGCGGCAACGCATCGATGGCCGGCTCGATCACGCCACGTCGCAGCCATGCCGGCAGCCGCTGCCAGCTGCGAAAGCGTTCCTGCGCCAGAAAGGTTTCGTAGCCGCCGAACAGCTCATCGCCGCCGTCGCCCGACAGCACGACCTTGACGTGCTGGCGGGCGAGCTGCGACACGAGATAGGTCGGAAAGATCGAGAAATCGCCGATCGGATCGTCCATGAAGTGCATCAGCTGCTCGAACAGCTCGAGCGCCTGCGGCCGGATGATCTCGACTTGGTGCGAAACGCCGAGATGCTCCGCGACACGCCGCGACCAGCGCGTCTCGTTATAGCTCGGATCGTCGAAACCGATGCTGAAGGTCTGGGCCCGACCCATCGCCGCGACGACGAGCGAGCTGTCCACGCCGCCCGACAGGAACGCGCCGAGCGGCACGTCGCTGACGAGCTGGCGGCGCACGGCGCGTTCGGATTGCCGCGGCAACCTCGCTCCTCCCATTCGGCGTCACTGCGTGCTCGACGTTGACTTGGTTTCGTCGAGCAGGTCCCAGTACCTTCGATGCGGCTGCTGCCGGTGGCGAGATCGAGCTCAGCGTCTGGCCGGCTCGAGGCGCCGAATGTCTCTCAGCATCGTCCCCGCGCCCGGCACGTACTCCCAGGACAGGAACTGCGCGAGGCCGTCGACATCGAGGCGGCGCGCGACCCGCCCGGAAGCGAGCAGCACCTTGATCTCCGAACCGAAAACGAGGCCGTCGGCATCGAGTGCGTAATAGAGCGGCTTGATCCCCACGTGGTCGCGCGCGAGCACCACCTGCGTCGTCGCGCGGTCGTACAGCGCGATCGGCGAACATGCCGTTGAGATGCCGCGGGAACTCGATCCCGACCTGCTCCCAGAGGTGCACGATGACTTCCGTATCCGATGCGGTGCGAAAGCGGTGCCCGCGTGCCTTCGAGCCAGGCCCGCAACTCGCGGAAGTTGTAGATCTCGCCGTTGAAAACGACCGCGACGCTGCCGTCCTCGTTGAAGATCGGCTGGTGGCCGCCCGCCAGGTCGATGATCGACAGCCGCCGCATCCCGAGCGCGACCGATCCGTCGACGAGATAGCCTGCATCGTCGGGGCCGCGATGCGCCATCGCATCGCACATGCGGACGATGTCCGCCTGCGAGGCGGGCGCGCCGCGCAAACTGACGATCCCGGCGATGCCGCACATCAGGCCGACGATCTCGAGCAACTGGCGGATCTTGCGCTCGTAGACCGCTCGTGAGTACTCGTTCTCGTACAGCGCAAACGCGTTGCGGCGCGGTCCTTCGCCCGGGCGCTCGTCTCGTCAGCGCCGTGAGCAGATCCTCCGCCAGCGAGGCGGCGTCCGGCTCGACGAGATAACACACGGACTCGTCGAGCACCTGTGTGTGCGACCAGATCCGGGTCGCGACGATCGGCAGGCCGCTCGCCAGCTGTTCGTAGATCTTCAGCGGCGTGTTGGTGCCGTAAATGCGCGGCGAAACCAGTACCTGCGGCCGACTTCATCAGGCGAGCTGGCTGCCTTCTTGGAGACGGTGCCCGGTGAAGTAGCAGGCGCCGCTGAGCCCCAGCGAATCCGCCAAGCCGGGCGAGCTTGGCGACCTGCACGCTGGTGCCGCCGACGAGCAGCAGGCGCGCCGCCGGCATTTCCAGGTTCACCTGCGCGAAAGCATGCATCAGCATCTCGATGCCCTGATAGGCCTCGAAGGTTCCCGCATAGGCAATGACGGGATGCCCCGGCCCGAAAGTCCACGGTCTTGCCATCGTCGGCCAGATCGCCCGAATCGGCGGGGTCGCGCAGCCGCACGTCGTCGAAGATCGAGTTCTCGATCATGCACATGCTGCTTCGACGGCACGCCGATCGCGAGCGCGTAATTGCGCAGGGCCGGGCAGACGGTCACGACCGCATCCGCCGCTTTGAGGGCGCTGTCCTGCAGGAACTTGAAGATTCGGATCAGCGACCTGGACTTTGTGAAACGGAAATTCGTGAGCTGCTGCGAAAGATTCGAATGCATTTCGTAGACGAGCTGGAAGCCGAACAGCGGCTTCAGAAACCGGCACCAGAATGCCGCCTCCTCATGGGCGAACACGACCTGATAGCGATGCTTGAACAGGAGCCCGACCGTCCAGAAGACCATGAAAGTGTCCAGAAACAACTTTCGCCACGACGGCCCGACCGGTATGGGTTCGAGGAACCGCACCCGGGGAATCCGCTTGATGCGCACGCCCGGCAAATCCACATCCTGGCCCGCGCCGTAGGTCAGGATGTCGCATTCGACGCCCTGCCCGGCCATGACGAGTGCCCGATAGTAGATGCTGAATGGCGTGCCGCGAGGCGAGAAAAATGGCTGTGGCGCGACGACCAGAGCCTTCATGCTGCCCCCCGCTGAAGCCGGTGGTAGAGCTGGATGCCGAGCTGATTGACCGCGAAGCGGAACGGATTACAAGCGCGTCCATAGGGCCTGGGCGAAATGCTTCGACCGAGCAGCCAGGCTCGCAATGCCCGCCATGGCGCAGATTCCGGCAGCTCGGCCTCCGCCATGAATCCAAAGGCACCCACGCGACGATGATCCGCCGCAAACGGGAACGGGTCGCTGCCCGGCAGCACGCGGAAACCGCGTGCTTCGGCTGCGCGAATCAAGCGTGGCTTCGGCAGCGCGTTCAGACGTCCGCCGTTATCGCCGGCGAACAGCCGCTCGGATGAGGCTCTTGGAAAATGCGCCTTCGATCTGCCTGCCACGCGGGCCGAACCACTTTCCGAATCCCCAGGGCAGGACCGCAATCGCTCCGGTGTCCTGCACGGAGTCGATGGCATCGTGCAAGCGGCAGCCCATCCCGGTAGTGCGCGCGCGTGCCGAGTGCCAGGACTTCGAGTCCCTCCGCCGTGCGCAACTGGCGGCCGCAGACGACCGCGATGGCATCCCGGTCTCGTCGCGCGATCAGCGTCTCCGTTTCGGCGCTCGCGGAGCTCATGTTCCAATCACCCGCGCGCGGCGAATCCTGCAGGGTCTCGAAGACCCGCTCGGCATTGGCCTGCGTCAGCAAGAGCACTCCCAGCAACCCATCGGTTCGATGGCCCGCGGCCTTGAAATTCGCTGCCGCCGCGGCCAGGCTCGGCGCGACGCGCTCTGCATTGTGAAAATGCACATGCGCATCCACCGGCCATTCTTGGCGATAATCGTTCATTGTATAGTGCGCGCATCCCCGGGTCCGCGTTACCAAGGATATGTCAATTTTGACCCCGCAACCGGACCTCTCCGTCATCGTGCCTTTCTACAACGAAGAGGACAACATCCTGCGCATGCACGCGGCCATCGTGGCCGCGATCGAACCCCTGGGCGTCCCCTTCGAGATGGTTTTCGTGGATGACGGCAGCCGGGACCGCACCTTGGCGCGGGCGATCGAGATTGCGCAGGCGGACCCGCGCTTGCGCGTCGTCAAATTCCGCCGCAACTACGGCCAGACACCGGCCATGGCGGCCGGCATCGAGCAGGCCCAGGGCAAGGTGCTGGTGACGATGGACGGAGACCTGCAAAATGACCCGGCCGATATCGGACATTTCCTCGACAAGATCAACGAAGGCTTCGACATCGTGGTCGGATGGCGCCACGACCGCCAGGACAAGCTCGTGTCGCGCAAGATTCCTTCACGCATCGCGAACTGGCTGATCGGCAAGGTCACCGGCGTCGCGATCAAGGATAATGGCTGCTCGCTGAAAGCTTTCCGCGCCTTGCTGATCAAGGAAATCCCGCTGTATTCCGAGATGCATCGCTTCATTCCGGCGATGGCTTCGATCGCCGGCCCGCGCATCGCCGAGATCAAGGTGCGCCACCACGCCCGCCAGTTCGGGCATTCCAAGTATGGCCTGTCGCGCATCTACAAAGTCCTGCTCGACCTGATGGTCATCAAGACGGTGGCCTCCTTCACCGCGCGTCCACTCCTGTGGTTCAGCCTGCTCGCGACGCCACTGATGTTGCTCGGCTTGATCGCCATCGGCTTCTCGCTGCTGCGCTGGGCCGAGACGGCCGGTGAAATGCCCCTGCCCGTCGCCGGGACCGGCGTGATCCTGCTGATGGGCGCGCTGATCCTGGTCTGCGGCGGAGTGCTTGGGGAACTGATCTACAAGCTCGGTGACGTGCGCGATGTGCAGTTCTCGCGGCTGACGGGTCGCGTCTGGAATTAACCCTCATGGTTGAGGAGCATTTGCCGCCGGAACTGTCGGTGATCGTGCCGGTCGGCGCGCGCCACGCCGATGCGATCGGTCTGCACGCCGAGTACAAGGCCGGGCTCGATGCACTCGACCAGAGCTATGAACTGATCTACGTGCTCGATGGCCCCTGCGAGGCATTTGCAGCGGGTTTGCGGGCATTGCTCGACAAAGGCCAGCGTTTCACGGTGATCAGCCTGACGCGATCCTTCGGCGAATCCACGGCGCTGATGGCAGGATTCGAGCAATCCACGGGCCAGACCATCCTGACGCTGCCGGCCTATCACCAGATCGTCGGCGCCGAAGTCGCAAAGCTCGTCGCGGCGCTTTCCGATTGCGATATCGCCATCGGACGGCGCTGGCCGCGCGCCGGCGGCGCCTTCGAACGGATGCGACGTGCGCTGTTTCACGGCTTGCTGGGCTCGATTACCGGCGTGCGGTTCCGCGATCTGGGTTGCGGCGCCAGGGCCTTTGCCCGGCGGGTGCTGGACGATATCCAGCTCTACGGCGACCAGCACCGCTTTCTGGCCGTGCTGGCGGATCGCCAGGGCTTCGTCGTCCGTGAGGTGGACCTGCAGCAGTCGCCGGCGGATCGTTTCGACGGCGTTTACCGGCCCGCGCGAATACGCGCGTGGCTTCCTGGACATCTTCACGATCTTCTTCCTGGTGCGCTTTACGAAAAAGCCGCTGCGCTTTTTCGGGATGGTCGGCGTTTCGATCTTTGCGATCGGCTCGGTGCTGGTCGCGTGGCTGGTCTTCGAACGGCTTTATTTCGGCCAGGGCCTGGCCGGCAGGCCGGCGCTGCCTGCTCTCGACCTTGCTCGTGGTGCTGGGCCTGCAGCTTTTTGCGCTGGGGCTGCTCGGAGAACTGATCATCTTCACGCACGCGCGCTCGATCAAGGATTACCAGATCGAACGCGTGATCCAGTTTTCCCGGCCAACCGGCAGCACGAATCCACCCGCTCAGTAATAACCGCTGATATCGCGTTCCGCGGAACGGTTCAGCACGACGCCGAGGAGCTTTTTCTCCGGCAGCGCATCGCGCGCGCGTTCCAGTGTCGCACGCGGGGTCTTGCCTTCCGACACGACAAACAACAGGCCGTCCACGTTTGGCAGGAAGCGCAGCACGTCGTCGCTCAGCAGCAGCGGCGGCATGTCGAAGATCACGATGCGGCGTGGCGATTCCGTCGCGAGCGCCTGGTTCAGCTCGAACATGCGCGGCGACCCGAGAAGTTCCGATGACTGCTCCAGGCCCTTGGCATTCGGAATGATGGCCAGGCGCTCGATGCCGCTCGGTTCATAGACGATATCTTCGAAGGACGCCTGCCCGGCCAGGTAGTCGCTCAGGCCTTTGTCGAACCGCAACCCCAGGTAGGGAGCAACCCGCGGGTGCTGAAGGTCCAGGTCCACCAGGAACACCCAGGAATTGACGTCGCGGGCGAGTGCGATGGCCAGATTGATCGACGTCAGGGTCTTGCCATCCCCGGCCTCGGCCGCCGTGACCGCAATTGAATGCCAGAGCGAGGCTTCCATGCGTTGCTGGACGCGTGTCCGCAGGATCTTGTAGGACCGCTCGGCGACCTCGTCTTTCACCTGCGGAAGCACGCCATATCGCTCCATCGCCGCGGGATCCACGCCTGCCGCGCGAAATGATCGCCCGGGCGAGACCTGCGCGGGAACATGCACGCGTTCCCGCTTGACGCGAGTCGGGCGCGGCGGCTCCTGCTCCGGCTCCTCGGCGCGCGCGGCGGCGGCCAGTATCCTGGCTTTGCGGATGGCGGTTTCGATCAGGCTCACGATGCCTCGCAGGTGGTCAATGGACCATGAAGTAGACGAGGAAATACAACATTGGCGTTGCGATCAGCATCGAGACCGCCAGCCTGACGGCGCGGCGCGCCCGGAGATTGAAATAAACGGAGTTGTGGATCTGCGGCACGGTCGCAAGCGGGGTGTGACCCATCGTGCGCCGCACATCCGCTCCGCCACGCACACGTGAATCGAAGGCCTCGGCGGCGACAGCCGCGGAAAGCGCCAGCGATCGTCGCCAGGATCAGTCCGATGATGATGATCGCGATGCGCTTCGGACTGGCCGGCTCCCAGGGCATACCGGGTTGGCCCGTGAGCATAAAACGATCGGCGGCACCGCCGCTGATGGCGGCGGCATCCACTTCCGCAGTCATGCGCTGCTCGACCATCTGGTCGAATTGCGCCCGCGCCGTGCCCAGTCCGCGCGTGATCGCCTGGTATTCACGCTCGACTTCCGGCGTCGAACCCAGTCGCGACTCGAACTGCTCCAGCCGCGCGCGCAGTTGGCCGCTGCGGCCCTGCAAGCCTCCCAGCTGCGTATCCAGAGCGTTCACCTGGGTCTGCAACTGGACCGCCGCAAGGCTCTCGCCCGCCAGGTTGCTGGTCAGAGATTCGCCGGAGGCAACCCTGGCCTCCATCGCTTCGATGTTGCGCGCCATGCGGCGGATATCGGGATGGTCCTCGCTGTAGCGCTGGCGCGCCTCGGCCAACGCGGCACGTTGGCTGTCCAGTTGCGCCTGCAAGGTATTGCCACCCGTGGCCGGTCCCGCGGCACGCAGACTCTCGATCTGGCGGCGCAACGAAACGAGGTCCGGATGGCTCTCGGCGTAAATTGCCGACTTGCTGGCGTACTCGCTCTCGAGCGCGCTCAGGTTGTTGACGGATGGGCCAGCCTGCGCCTGCCGGAGCTGTTGCGCGACAAAGACGCGATTCTGCTGAAGGCTGCGAATCTCGCGATCGACGCCGTCCAGTTCCGACTCGACGCGGCTGCGGATCGTGATGTTCGCCTGCGCGGTTTCCGGTAGCTGGTCGAAATTCCGCTCCTTGAAGTCCGCGAGCTGGCTCTCGAACTCGGCGATCTCGTTCCGGGTTCGCTCTCCTTCCTTCTTGAAAAAATCGATCTTGCCTTTGGCCGCAGCCAGTCGTTCCGTCCGGCTCTGCTCGACAAAAATCCTTGCAAGGGCAGAGGCGACTTTCTGCGCCTTTTCGGGCACGCGATGATCGTAGGAGACGGAAAATCCGGTATTGATCGATGCGCTCGCGACCACCAGCCGTCCAGTGTTGTTTGCGTCGTCATCTGTACGCTGACATTGTCGCGCAGTTCCGACACGGCGGAAGATTGATCATCCCCGAACTCCGGATACGGATTGACCTCGCTCACGATGTCAGCAAGGTTATTGCCGCTCACCACGCGATCAGCCAGGCTCATGACGTATTGATCGGCGAATTCGCCCGCACTGCTCGCAGAATCGGCCACCGGATCCGTGACCAACAGGAAATTCGCCGAAGACCGATAGATGTCCGGCAAGCGACCGCCAGGATCACGGCGACCAAGATGATCGGCAATGCCACGGCGACCATTTGCAGGCGGCGGCGCCTTAGCACCGCGACATATTCGCCAAGACTCGCCGAACGCTGGGTTTCCATGGTCTCCGTTGCCCGCGCTCAGAGCCGATGCGGCTCGTAGGTGACGCCGAGATAAAACTCGTTCGAGACGGCATCATTGGGTTCGCCGTCATACTCGCGCCATTTGTATTCGTAGCCGCCGCCCAGCGTGAATTTCTGGGTCATTCGCCATTCGAAGCCCAACTCCGGCCGCGACAAATTCGCGATCCTGAAAAGTGTCATCGTCACGCGCACGGCCATCGCGGATGCCGCGCGCCTTCAGAAAACCTGTCATCATCGGGCTGAACTGGCGGGCGAGCTGGAAACGCACTTGGTCGCGCTCGACCATTCGACCCGAAGAATTGGGATCCATATACCGATTCCAGTCGAGAAAGATCTTTGTCACCTCGAATGCCCAGCGCACGCCCGCGCCGCCGGTAAAACCGGTGCTCCAGTCCGAACCCCCGACGCCGTCGTCCGATTCGACCCGGCTGGCGCCGCCCTGAACGAAGACCTGGGAAGTCTCCGAAACCTGGTTGGTCCATGCCGCACTCAGCGAGTGCGCATCGGTGCTCGAACCGTCATCGGGTTCAAAGCGCGAAGCTTCCGCAATGATGGCAATCGACCGGGTCGGCGACGTGCGAAACCGCATCCCAACTGAGCCGCCGAGATTCGAAAAGTCTTCGCGCTCTTCCTCCACCTGTTCGTCATAGCTGACGTCCTGATATCCGACGCCGAATTCGAGACCGAGGCGCTCGGTCAGGTCGAAGGAAATCTGGGGCCCAAAATCCACTTGCTCGCGACGGTTGCTGTCCGCCTGCCGCGAGATGTCGTCGCCTGGATCCGGCTCGCCCAGGTCGTCGTCGTCATCGATGCCGGCGCCTGGAAAAAAGCGGCCGAGCGTCTCCACCCGGGCGTAATCTGCTTCGAAGGCCGCCTGCGAGCGCTCGCCCCGGCGTTCCATTTCCATGCGCAAGTACTGGTTATTGGTCTCTTCCTCTTCGTCGTCGGGATACAACGTCGAGCGCAAGCGCGGTATCAGCCGGAACGAACCACGCGGCGACTCCGCGCGCAACATCAACTGCGCGTCCAGTTCGGCACCGAACACCTCGATTTCCTGGCCAGGAATGTCGGTCAGCCGGTGATTGTCATCGGAACGCGCATTCAACGTGATTTTCGGATCGAAATGCCAATCCGCAGCGCTGGCGGTGCCCGCTACGCTTGCGAGGAGCGCGGCAATGGCGCATGAAAGCCCCTTGGTTTTTTGATTCGACATGGTTACCTTCCCACTGCCCCGTTTATGGAACGACGACGATATCGCCGCTGCGGAGTTCGATGTTCTGGTTCAGATCCCGACCACGCGCCACCGCTCCGTAGTTGAAGCGCATCGCCTCCTGCTTGCCCCCCGTGCGGCGCAGAATGACGATATCGTCGAGCGAGGCGAACGCGGTCGCGCCGCCGGCCATGCTGAGCGCCTGCATCACGTCCACGCGTGGATTGACGATGAATTCACCGGGCTTGTTGACCTGCCCGATGACATAGACCTTGTTGCCGCGAATGTCGCGCACCGAGACCGTGACTACGGGATCCGAGATGTAGCGCGTGAGTTGCTCGGTGATCGTCTTCTGCAGCTCGGTGACGGTCTTGCCTCGCGCGTCGATCTGGCCGACCAGCGGAAAAGCGAATGCGCCGTCCGGCGTCACGAGCACCTCGCCCTGGAGATCCGGCTCCTTCCAGACGGAAACCGAGAGCATGTCTCCCGGCTGCACGGCATAGCCGGCATCCTGGGTCGATGCCGGTGTCTGGGCCTTCTGGGCCGAGGCCGGTTTCTGGGCTTCCTGGGCCAATGCCGGTGTCTGGAGAATCAGGATGGGTAGCGCGATGAGCAGTGACTTGATGCGGACTAACACGGAGCTGACTCCTTGATCTGCATGCTAATTGTTTGAGTGGGCATGCATTTCCGGGTTCAAGCCTAGCCTTACCCGGACCTGCTCGCCACAATCCGATCGCGTATTTTTGACATAGTTCCCAATCTCGGGCTGTAGGCGACTGACGTCAAAATCAGACAAATGGCCTGTTTAACGCCTGTCAGGGCCCAGCGTATCGCGACGAAGGGAACGGGCTACCATTTCACGAGCCACATAGACGATAAAAAGGGTATTCGTGACCAGGTAGCGTCGCCACAAGCGACGGGGCTGTTTGATGAGTCTGAACAGCCACTCGAGTCCCAGCGCTCGCATTGCACGTGGCGCGCGGCTAACGACATCTGCGTGAAAATCAAAAGCCGCACCGACACCCAGGAGCACCGCCGGACGCAATGATGCGGACGCCTCCGCCATCCAAAGCTCCTGCTTCGGGGCTCCAAGGCCCACCCAGACCAGTTCGGCCCTGGCAGACCGAATCAGCGCGTAGTGCTGCTGTCGCTCATCGTCGGTCAGCGTCCGGAATGGCGGCGAAAGCACGCCGCAGATATTCAATCCGGGAAACTCGTCGCTAAGCCTGGCAACGAGTCGATCGAGTACTTCGGGCGTCGAACCATAAAAGAAATGCCTGGAGCCGCGGCACCGTTCCAGCGCCAATGTCATGAAATCCGGACCAGGGACATGGCCCACCGCACCGCGCGACTGCGCCAACCAATAGACCGGCTTGCCATCCGCGACACTCAGAAATGACCCATTGGTTGCCGCGCGCAGGTCTTCGTCATGGCGACCCGTCACAGTCGTGTGCACATTGCTGAAACAGACATAGCCGCCGCGACCTTCACGGAGACGCTCCTGAATCAGCCCGAGCGCCTGATCCGAATCCACGGCACTGATCTGGGAACCCAACACATCGATCCGTCGCGGTTCAATCACCCAACTCATTCCCCCGACCGCGGACCGCCTGCGCGCGGTGATGCTGGTATAGACGACCCAGAACTGCGCTTGGCCCATATTGCCTGACCGAATCCGTGCAAGGAGCGCCCCTCATTACGTCCAGTTTCCTCATCGCCGCCGCAATCGCTTCCGCCAACGCCGCGGGTGTGCGGGCCACGCTGATTGCCCCGTTAACCCCGTCCTTCACGACACGCCGAATTTCGCCGACATCCGTGCTGACGACCGGCAGGCCCGTCGCCAACGCCTCCAGAACAGCAATGGGCATGCCTTCATAAGCGGAAGTAAGCACAAATAAGTCGCTGGCCCGGAGAAGTTCGGCAATACGCGACGGTGGCAAGGCTCCAAGCACAAGGGCATGTTCAGCCATGCCGTTCGCGTCGATCCTTTCCTCGACCTGTTGTCGCATTGCTCCGTCTCCGATCATGACCAGGCGCAACGCCGGCTCGTGGGATCGAGCCACGTTCAGCGCATCAAGGAGAAGCATCGGGTCCTTCTGTCGATCAAGACGCCCGACAAACGCGAGCAGAATTGCATCGGACGGAACCCGCAATTCCGTCCGCACCCGACTGCGCAAATCAGCTCGCGCTACTGAGTCATGGCAAAATGTAAAGGTTTCATCGTCAACCCAGGTGGGGATGAATTCGAATTTTCCCTCCCACTCCGGATGCATGGCACGGTACCGATCCACCGCACTCTGCCTGACGCAAAATACATGATCGACGTCCCGAAAGATGTACTTTTCAAAACGTTCATAAAGCCAGGGCCAGTGTCGCCAGCGGATGTCGCTGCTCCCACCGCGAATCACGGACATGTCCTGATGGAGAACCAGATTTTTCGGGCGCGGATCGCGGCGAAACAACGCCATTGGCTCCGGCCGATGGAAATCGAGCGCATCAAAATCCGCCCGCGAAGGGTGTCGGAGGTATCGGCGAAGCGCCCACATGTATCTGACGGTAAGCGGTAACCGGGATTGCCTTGCCGAAGCATCCACGGCCACGATCGGGATCATGTGGCTGTCATGATGCAATCCGGACAGGGCAATCTTCGTGCCGAGCGGACGCTCTTTCACATCGGAAGTCGCGCCAATCAGCGTGTAATGCAGCCCCTCAGGTGCCCACTTCAGGATGCCTCGGATAAAGCTATCGATGCCGCTGGGAACGAATCCGAGAGGATCGCAGGGATATAAGATGCCAACCCTCGTTGCGGACTTGTTCAATTGCCGCCGCCAGGCCTCGGTTGATGCGACGCCGACAATTCAGTCACGAAGCTCGTGTTCATGCTCGATAAACCAGGCATAGGTCGACCGCAAGCCGACCTCGAGCCCGATCCGGGGAACCCAGCCGAGCTCGGTAAGTCGAGTCGTGTCGAGGAGTTTTCTGGGCGTACCGTCGGGTTTCGTCGCATCGAACTCGATCGCTCCTTCGAACCCGACGACGAGCTTCAC
Organism: uncultured Gammaproteobacteria bacterium; assembly: GCA_963839885.1. GTDB lineage: Bacteria > Pseudomonadota > Gammaproteobacteria > Steroidobacterales > Steroidobacteraceae > SCUD01. Next base: position 118,807 of record CAWIWZ010000012.1, on the reverse strand, counting down.
CAGCTCCGCCAGCTCTCGTATAGCCAGATCCTTGCCCCAGCCGACATTGACGAGCCCTTCCTGATCATATGTCCGCATGAGAAACAGCAGTGCATCCGCAAGATCATCGACGTGCAGGAACTCCCGTCGCGGAGCACCGGTACCCCACACGGTGACGCTCGAAGCACCGCTCAACTTGGCTTCGTGAAACTTCCTCATCAACGCCGGAAGCACGTGCGATGTCGCGAGATTGAAATTGTCTCCCGGGCCGTAGAGATTCGTTGGCATCGCGGCAATGGCATTGAAGCCGTACTGGCGTCGATAGGCCTGGCAAAGTTTGATGCCAGCGATTTTCGCGATCGCGTACCACTCGTTCGTTGGCTCCAGCGGCCCGGTCAACAGGCAGCTCTCCGGCATGGGTTGCGGCGCATGCTTCGGATAAATACAGCTGGAACCGAGAAACAACAGTTTCGTGGTACCGCAGCGCATGGCCGCATCAATGATATTGGTCTGTATCTGCAGATTGTCGCGCAGGAAATCCGCTGGCTTCGAGTCGTTTGCGAGAATGCCGCCGACTCTCGCTGCGGCCAGAAAGACGTGGGTCGGTCTTTCAGTGCTAAAGAACTCGTTTACCGCGCGTTGATCGCGAAGCTCAAGCTCCGCATGGGATCGCAGGAGCAGATGCCCGTGCCCTTCCGCATTCAGCCGTCTGACGAGCGCCGCTCCGACCAGTCCGCGATGCCCGGCAACGTAGACGATTTCGTCCTTGTTCATTCACGGTACCGGTACGTCTTGAATCCCCCCCGTTCGATCAGCGCGTCGCGCCGTGCCAGTTCCCGATCCGCGACGACCATCTCGTTGATCAGATCCGCGAAACTGACCGTGGCAGTCCAGCCCAGCTTGGCCTTTGCCTTGCTCGGATCGCCGAGCAGGGACTCGACTTCGGCCGGCCTGAAATAGCGAGGATCAATGCGAACGATGGTGCGTCCAGAGCTGGCATCAACGCCGGTTTCGTCAACTCCCTTGCCGCGCCATTCCAAGCTGCAATTCGCACAGCGATGCCGCGCGCTCTACAAACTCGCGAACCGAGTGCTGTTCGCCAGTAGCGATGACGAAATCCTCGGGCTGATCCTGCTGCAGCATCAGCCACTGGGCGAGTACGTAGTCCCGTGCATGACCCCAGTCACGACGCGCATCGAGATTGCCAAGGTACAAGCAGTCGTCGACGCCCTCGGCAATCCGCGCCAGTCCGCGCGTGATCTTCCGTGTTACGAAGGTTTCTCCCCGTATGGGAGATTCATGATTGAAGAGAATGCCATTGCAGGCGTAAAGGCCGTAGGCCTCGCGATAATTCACGGTTATCCAGTATGCATACACTTTGGCGGCGCCATAAGGCGACCTTGGGTAGAACGGAGTCGACTCGCTCTGTGGCACTTCCTGGACGTTGCCATACATCTCGGACGTGGATGCCTGATAAAATCGCGTCTTCTTTTCGAGACCAAGAATCCTGATGGCTTCCAGTATTCGAAGTGTTCCAAGTGCGTCCGCATTCGCCGTATATTCAGGAGTTTCAAATGACACGGCGACATGGCTTTGCGCCGCCAGATTGTAGATTTCGTCAGGTTGCACGAGCTGAATGATGCGAATCAGATTCGTCGCATCGGTCAGGTCTCCGTAATGAAGCTTGAGGCGCGCACCTTTCTCGTGCGGGTCCTGGTAAAGGTGGTCGATGCGGTCAGTATTGAACAGCGATGCGCGGCGCTTGATGCCGTGCACCTCGTAGTTCTTTTCCAGCAGCAGCTCGGCGAGGTAAGCGCCGTCCTGACCTGTGATACCAGTAATCAGCGCTCGCTTGGCCACAATGCATTCCTTCCACTCGGTAGCCCCGGAGTTTTATAGTGTGTGTACTGCAGGGTGTCTTGGCAACGGGCTGATGCGAAACAATTTGGGGCCGCTAGGTTTCAGCGCAAGCACGAATCATTCGTTGACGGGTGACTCGCTTGCTTGCCTTGCAACATCCATCCTTCGCAACCGTTCACTGCGAATCGATTGCTGCAATTATGAGCCTGAACCGCACCGCCGTCGTCAAAACTCACGCAGTTGAACGACCTGATCGTCCCGTTGTCGACCAGACCTTGCCTGGCGATTTATCGCGAGTGCCATTCCGCACCGATGCGTCACCTGCCCGAGTGCCCACCACCTCAACCTCAATCAAGATTGCCCGCAATTATCCATAGCCTGCTGTGATGCACGACATCTTGCCCGTGCGCGCACTTCGAGACGCGCCTACCATTGTTTTCGGCCGCCATCTTCGCTACTTCCCTCGCCAAAACTCGGTCCCTCAGTAGCACCGATTGCTTACTGGTGTCCACTTCAAGATGACACGGCCGGTTCCCATCCCCTGGCTCGAGTGTCCAACGTATGTCCGCCCTAATCAAGCCAAGCGCCCACTTACAACGACGGATTGGACGCCCCGAATTCGCGAGCGACGCTCCTATTCTGCCAGCACAAACTATGATTTATCGAGAAATTCTGGGCGACTTGAACCACGCCGCAAACGCACGTTCAACCGCGCGTTCGAGAGGCGTGCGTGCCGCTGCCAATTGTGGACGACGATCAAGGTAGACGGCTTCCTCAACTCGCATCCGATTGCCATTGAAAATGAAGCCACGTGGCAATGGCTTTTCGCGAATCCTTTCGACAGATTCCGTCATATCAAGGCCGAAGGCTTCGGCAATACGTTTGATTTGTCTTTCAGGCTCCGCGATGAAGTCCTCGAAATAGACGCGCTGATACCGCGTGTTCCCGAGCCCTCGGGTCACGAGGTCGACAAATGTGTTTACAATTAAGAAATAGAGCATCGTTTCAACGAACGACTTTTTGCCGGATTGCTCGTCCTTGCGGAATGCTTTCGCCAATTCGATCGGGTTGCGCATCAGGTGCACAACGCACACCGTATCGTCGTCGAACACCTGGAGCAGGTGGCACAAACGACTCGGATACTTGGAACTGTCAATAATTACATCAAAGCGATCATCTGCAAGGAGCCGCCCATATAGCGCTGCAAGAAAGGCGCGATACGAAGTCAGTCCTTGGCTTCGTTCAGACTTTCCAAGAAGCAGCGAACGCAGCAACGCTTTATGCGAGTCAAGTTGATGCTGCAGGAGCCGTAATTTCTCGAAGTCCAGTGCGCCAAGCCTGGATCAACATCCCGTAAGACGTTGTCCCAAAACTGATAGTTCGCCGTACCTGGACCGAACCCGTTTGGCCGACCTTGGAATTTAATAAAGTCTAATATTTCGCCGAGGTCAACCGTCCGTGCAATTGTGCCAAGTGCGAAGCCTAGTATCGTTGTTCCGCTGCGACCGCAACCAGCAACATAGAGAATCCGCTTAGAATTCTTCAGCACGATGGGAGCGTCATCATTTCTGCGCATGTCAAATTACGATCGCCGGTACTAGACGTGCCCACACAAATGTCGTTCCGAAGATTATCCTACAGTCTCAGCTGTGCCAGTCGCGGACGCGCTGATGAAGTGCAAAGAGGACTAGTGTACTGCGGGCCTAGTGCCGCTCGTGGATGCCAATTGTGCAGGTCGGTTAAGCGCAGATACGAGACTTTGAATCCGGCGTATCTCACCTTCCAATTATTAGGAAGCCCCTTTGGCGATCTCGTTATCGCGGACCCATTCTGTAAGCCTGATGCGGGCCTCGCTCCGCTTCAAATTCACAATGATCATCTTTTCACTGAATTACAACTTCGTTGTAAGAATTCTCCTTTTGGAAAGGTTCACTCGCATCAGTACTAGAGTGGAAAAAGATCAAATCATCAATTCAAACCTAAACGAAGCTCGCCTCTCTCACGACATGTTTGCGGTCAGCCTCATTGCATTGCTACTCCACAATTTGCAATTCGGGCGGTTCTGGCGGTGCTTTCGCTTCTCCGCGCAAAAGTATGATCCCGTCTTGTTCACTCAAGGTGAGTGACGTGACTGGTTTGCCATCGTTGTGGATCGGATCCTGTTGACCCAAAAGCCTTTTCCAACCAGTTCCAACTTCAATTGTTTTTCTGCCATTCCCTTTCGGATTGACCAACACCAAACCGTTGTCAAACTCGCGCCGGTATACGCCCTGCGACCACGCCGAAGTCTGCGGTGGATCAATTGGATAGCCAAGATACCCCACTTTCTGTAGTGATCCGCCCCAGTGCTCATCGAACCATAAGACCTTTTGATATGTGGTGTCCGATACGACGTAGTAACCGTTATCTAGCAGTGTCGAACACAGCATGTAACGATTCCACCGGAAGTCTGTAAAACCAGACGCCGGGTAGTTCGTTCTGAGTGTGTTTAGGTCGTTATGCAGCATCCCAATTTTCGGCCCGGTCAACCAGCTCAGACCGAGCCGATAACGATTCATCATTTCCTGCCAACCTTGGGTGTATTCAATTCGGGAATGCCGCTCGAAAAACCCGCCATCGTTGATTTTCTGGAAACTGGTCGGCACAGTTTCACTTGGATTCAGTCGGCCGGCCATGTTCGCAACGAACAACCATTTCGGCTCCTTCGCTTTCATTGCGTCTCTAAACGCAATGTGCCCACGCATTACCCATGTTCGCACGTCGGAGTCCCAGGCATTATCGGCTGCACCATCTTCGTCATAGTCTGCATTGCTAATACCCATTGGCCCATACGATATATATTGATCATCTTCATAAAGACCATCCCACGATCCCTCACGCAATCCGGTGCCTTGACTGACATAATCAATCCCGTCTGAATTTCTCGAGTACAGAAAAAGGAAGTACCACTCAGGAAGTCTGCGGCCATTGGCGTCCGGCGTGACAGTTTCGGTAAAATTAGCTCTCCACAGATTCGAGTTAAAACCGGTGATGTTGGCTCCGTTCGCTGTTCGTAACCACCAATCGCCGTTGCCATTTTTACCCTTTTGGGACTCGGTTTTCATCTTAATTGGATAATCCGAAGCATTCGGATCAGTCGAATTGCCGTTCTGAACGATGCTCGATGAATGCAACAGTTTGATGCTTGGGTTGAGTGACTTTAGGTAGGTACTCAACGTCGCCGAGTTGTACCCGCTGGCACTCCACTTGCGCCATGTCCCTAAGTCTGCAACATGGTGCCTCGCGATTATCCGCATTTGTGCGTCATCAACCGTCGACCAACCGCCCATCTTGTGAGCAACAATGCGTGGATAAGGCGGACTAAAAGCTGCGTCCTGACCGACGGCAACCTGCGCGATAAGAAGCCCTATTAGCAAACCAACAAGATTTTGACGCCCACGCTGAACTTTTTTCATCTGTTGCTCACTCCGATGCTGATCGACGCGGTTCGCTGCAAACAAGTTGGTTCTCGACTTCTGTACTGCTATTGGACTCAATTAGACATTTCGCAACCAGCCGCTGCAAAAAGGACGCATTGTCCATTTTTACGTGACAACAAAGGACGGGGAGCCCGTGATGATCGAGCTTAGGTGTCGCGCCTGCTTGGCCGCTGATCGGCTCAAGGCGATTGTCTGGCAACCCCGCTGTCATCAGGCTCTCAAGCCCCTTAGACCGGAAGTTTTGCGCCCTTATCTTTCGACAAGTTTGCCCTTTTCAGAGTGCGAACTGTTCCACACCATCAAAGAAAGTGTCAATACGCAATTCACGCAATAGTGCGATCCGGTCGGCAGCCAGACTCCAATTCACCGAAAAACGTGATGTCTGTCGCAACCAATAGTGCCTATGGCCCTAGCGCCGGCAGCTGCCCGACCGGTTGTATTACTGAAGCAAGCACCGCTTGGTTCCTTGCTACCATTCTTTCAATTGTGAACAATCGAGCAACCCTATCAGCCGCTGCGCAGCCCAGCTTGTGAGCCTCCGCCCGATGTTCGACTAAAAACCGCATTTGCGCCGCCAGAGACGCAGAGTCACCCGGACGGCAGAGCAATCCGGTCTCTCGATGGATGATGGCCTCAGGCAGGCCTCCAATCGTCGATGCAACCATCGGCACCTCCAATGCCATGGACTCCAGCATAGCCAGGGAGAAAGTCTCAACTGCCGTTGATGCAAGCACCGTCGCGTCGCTGGCAACAATCACCGGCCTAACGTCCGAAACATTACCCAGAAAACGCACGCGGTCAGTCGATTCCAGCCTTTTGAACAGCCGCTTCGATGACGGGTCGTTCACTCCCGTCGCCAGCAAGGATCAGATATGTGCTGACGGGAAGCGTTGAAAAGGCTTCGACCAGCAGGCGATGACCCTTCTCCGGTCGAAAACCAGCAATGCAAGAAAAAACAAAGGAGTCCGCAGGAATGGCGAGATCGACGCGAAGTTTGCCCGCTAGTGCCACAAACTTGTTTCGACGAAATCGATTAAGGTCGACACCGTTATGGACGACTCGCGCCAGTAGCCGCAGTTCCGGATACTTCTTAATCCAATAATCACGCTGGTAGTCGCATACAAACACCACTGCAGGTAGCCGTCTTAGAATTTGACGATAAAGCAGACGGTCCTGTAGTTCCTGTTTGAGTCCTTGGTTGATCGTCGTGTGGATGGCCGCGACGACTGGTGGTCGCCGATGGGATCGACTTGCTGCGAGCCATGCAACCAATACTGCAAACTGCAAGACGCCCTGTATTACCTCGATGCGTTCCCGGTCTATGATCTCCGCGATGGCAGCAATTAACGACAGGTCGTACTTGCTCTTGCGTCGTACATGGTGAAATCGTACTGAGTCAGCCAATCGTCCCCTTTGGTCGAGTTGAGGCCCGAAGCTGCACAGATGCACCGCATGCCCACATGACGACAATCCGTTGGCCAGGTCTACGGCCTGCGTTTGTGCGCCAGCCCGCATCAGCGACGGAACGACAATCAGGCACTTCATCGCAGTCGGTCACCAGACGCGGCGTTCTTGCTTTGACCAATTTTCCTGCGACGTTGCCTCCAATTAGGCTTCATCAATTCTTGAAATACTTGCTCGTAAAGTTCCACAATCTTCTCGGGTGAGTGATTCCTTTCAACATATGTCTGCACAGCGCTGGCCTTCCTTCAGACGTGTTGAGTCGTTCGAGGCCAGTTCCGCAACTGTGGCCACCATTTCTTCCAATCGAGCTCACTCTCCGCCCGATTGGCTTGCCATCGAGACGTGCTCCCGCATCGACAAAAGAAACGGTCGGTATACCGCGCGCCCAGGCCTGAAGGAAAGTGTTGGGAAATCCTTCGCTATCCGATGTATTGACGAAGAGCGTAGCTTGATCAAATTGCTCTTCGGTTCGGGAGAACGGCACGAATCCGAGAAACTGCACGTTTGCCATGGCGCTGGCCCGGGCCTTAATTGACTCAAATAGAGCAGCTTCATCGTCTCCAGGCCCGCCAATCATCCGGAATTGGTAATTGGGCAGTGCCTGAGCCAAGTCGAGAAACAACTCCGCTCGTTTCAGTTTCCTGATTGTTGATACCCAAAGGATGTAGCGATCCCCGCCGTCAGGAGATCGCTTCGTCGGCATCGCATAGCAGTTGCGGAACCAAAATCGACTCCCGCCCGACATTTGTGCGGCAAAGTCGCGCCTGCTCATCATTCTGGACGAAATATTCGATCGACGTGACGCAGACCATAGGAATACAACCAGCGATCCCTCGCATATTGGATCCTGGGAGTATTCGGCACCAAATCCGGGTTGCTGGCGGCTGCAAACACAGATTTCTTTCCATGGCGCTTGCAGAATGCCGCCATGACACCAGTCAGTTTGCCAGCCGTCTGTTGATAATAAATGTCGGCGTCCGCACGCTTCAGGCATTGCCAGATGCTCGTCAATCGCGGCCAAAGGTACCGCAGAACGGGTATTCCTTCCTGAGGCTGATACGCCCGATATACTGTTATGCCACGGATTTCGGTCTGATCCTGTTGGCCGAAGTCCAGGCAAATCATCGACACGCGGCGTCCTCTCTCAGCCAGTAGTTTGGCGACAATCACGACTTGCAGTTCCGCTCCGCCAATCACCTGGATCTCCTCATTGTCGGAGAGCAGCGGAAATGCGTTGGGTGCAACAAAGCAAATGTGTGGAAATCGGTCAGACATACATGGCACGGATCAATTATCGGAGCATGGTCAAGAAAGGCGTCGAATTCAGGACCTGCCTGACTTCGTCGTAATTTGACGATCGCTTCTCCGATGGCTTCTGGTTCCTCGCTTCGCGAGGCTCGACTGCAATTCGGCTCGCCGGACTTGAGATGTTAAGGAACCTGAAAATACGTGCGAATTCCTGCTCTCCCGCGAGCAATGCCTCATATGTCACTTCAAGGAATGGACAGGTTGAGAGCCAGATCAGACGACGCACTTGCCCGTGCCGCCTGCTGAGTCTGCGTATACGATCAAGCAATGTTTCCGGGTTCAGGTAAACCTTTTGGATCTTCGGTCCTTGTCCCGGCAGGAGCATGGGATGTCCCAGTGAGTCTGGCCAGCTCCTCGGAGACAATGACGTCGATGTGATTGCGTCTCATGAGATGCACGACGCGTACGCGTTGGACCAGCCATGTACGCGAGTATTTCGGGGTGCTTGCGAAGCTGTGCATACATCAGTTTGAATCCGACCGTGCGCGGGGCTCGAAGAGATCGTTCAAGTAGGTGAACACTCGAGGCACGCGTTTCAGGCCTGAAGTGCCATGCACCTCGATGAATCTTCGATAGTCAGCACGACCGGCAATGGCGGGGCTCAAACGAGGACGGTCGAAAAAAAGCTCTCCATGAGCTTCGACCCCCGATTGCCTGTTCAGCAGGTCGATAAGCCAGGTTGATCCGGTTCGAGACGAAGCCAGTACCACGAAATTAACGTGCGACATGGAATCGTGCCTGCACCTCGCGCTCCGCAGCTACGCAAGGCGCATCGTAAAGCACGCATGATGTTAGATGCCATCGAGGCTGTTGGCATCTCACGACCGACGCGGAGCGCGCACGATCAATGGTATCCATCCGTGTATCATTGCGGTGCAGGCGGATCAGCCGACCGCCGAGGATGAGTTGTGACACGCTATCTCTTGCTGATTCTTTTCACAGCCACGATGGGCAGCCGGGCGCTCGGTCTTGACCTCGGCTTGGCGCCGGGAATCAGCATCAAGAACGTCATGTTGTATGCGGCTGTTTCGGCCATCGCCGTCGAAAGCGCAATCGCTCGCAATCGCAAGATCGAATTGCTGCCCGTAATTCTGCCATTTGCGCTGCTCATACTTTATGCACTCCTGACATGGCTGTTTACTATCCTGTTTCTCGAAAATCCATACTACTTGCCAAGGGCAACATTGATTCGCCTGAAGGTCAAGCTTGGCGATCAATTCCTGTGGCTGCTCGTGTTCTTTTTTGGCGTCATCAATTGGAAAGACGCGCTGTGGCTGCTAAAAGCGCTGCTCTGGGTGATGATCATTGGCTGCCTCATTACGATCGTGGATACATTTAATATCCCTGACCTCGGGATCATCACGGCACGCGACAGGGATGGCCGAATTGAGGGAATCATCGGGAGCGCGGCAGAATTCGGCGGCCTGTTGGCGTTCGCTCTCCCGCTAATCGTCGCTCTCTGGTGGACAGAGACGGGCCTAAGGAAGTCATTCGCGCTTGTCGGCATCGGATTGGCCTTGGTGTCCATCATGCTTTCTGCATCCCGCGGAGCCATGCTCGGTCTTGTGGCCGGTGCGGTCATGGCTGCAATCTATCTGCGACGATACATTTCCGCACAGATCGTTGTGCGCGCGACGTTGGCCGTGCTGGTATTCACCGCTGTTGCCGTCCTGGTCGTCCTTTCCACCGATTTCGAGTATCTGCTCAAGGAACGACTATCCACTGGATTGGACACGGGAAACGTCGAAACAATAAGTTCGGGGCGCACGGCGATTCTGGTGGCGGCATTGCGCGAGATGGCAGAGTATCCACTATCGTTTGTCATCGGTCTTGGCTGGGAAGCGTATTACCAAACCGCCGGAAACCGATATGCAACACATAGCGTCTATCTGGACCGCCTGTACAACCTTGGGGCCATAGGTCTTGCGTTGTTCGTGCTCACATTCGTGGGTGCCATTGCGACAGCACGCCGCGGGTTGAGGAATGCCCCGACACAGGCTGCGCCCTTCCTGATGGCTACCATCATCGGTATGACCTCGTTCATGATCGCAATGGCATTTACCGATATTGAAGCAGCGACAACTTATGTCTGGGCTTATGCAGGACTTGCGTTGCGCATCGCGGTCGCGAGTCCGGAGCCTCAACCGTGACTAGCCGGCCATGAATCCGCGACCATACAATAGCCAACCACCCGACCGACGTCCGCTACCCCGAAGCGATAGGCCAGCAATAGAACGGCCGAAAAATACAAGGGCGATGCCACGCAGATGCGAACGAGCTTCGGGGCCCGGCAACAGACTGAATCCGATAAGAATCGGGAAGGCCAGTATGCAACTCGCCGCGATCCGATCGATGCTCTTCCAATCAGCGAGATTCGCGATGTTCAGGTGAAGAGCGCGGCGCGCCTGATGCGCATAATACAGTTCCAACGCAATCTCGGCGGCAATGAACGCAATCGCCGGACCGATCATTCCCATGGTACGGGAGAAGAGCACTATCAAGAGTACGTTGACGATTAAGGCCCCGATAGTTCCCCACAGCATGAAGCCGGTTCGTCCCGTCGTGCGCAGCAATACATCCGTGTTGAAGCAACGCCGGAGCAAGAAAGAAGGCATATACGCTGAATATCGGTACAGCTGGCAGATAAGCGCTCGTAAACAGGGTTGTGATGATCTGCTCCGCGTAATACACCAGCAGCACGAATGCAGGGAAAAACATCACGCAGTTCACAACGTTGACTCTCTGCCAGAGTCGTAAGTGCGCCACCCGGCGTGTTATGGGCGCGAACCAGTTCCGGGTAGACAGCATCCTTAATGCCGCTTCGCATCACTCGAACGATCGGTTGCAGATAGCTGCCTGTCGCATAGTAAGCGAGTGCGCCGGACCCGAGCGTACTGCTGATGAAAATCTTGCCGATATTGCGACCCGCGTTCTGCAGAAGCGCGGCGGCGCCGATCGGGACCGCGAAGCTCAGTTGTTCCGCGATCTTCGGCACGCCGAATGTCCCGGACGAAAATGCCTTGCCGTGCAAAATAGACAAATACCAACACGATACGCGAATGCCTCAACTGCGACCAGTGACCAGACAATAATCAATACATCTCGTGTGGTGTAAGCAACGACGCAGAATACACTGATACGCACAATCAGCCGCACCGCGGAGTAGTACAGAACCATACCTGGGCCGTCGCTTTGCTATCCAGTAATACTCGACCCAATTGAGATTGACAAAGAAAGAATACATACGCGGCCAGCGGGACGACGAAGTCGTAGGTGGCAAGTTTCAGGACCAGAGGCTTCGCAAAAAGCAACGCGGACAGACAAGTGGTGCTGATAACCAACGTAACTACCGATGTCTGAGTGACGAATGATCGTTCGCGCTCCGGAAAGCGCGGCAAGAAATACGTAAGGCTGGAATCGATGGCAAACGCGCACAAACACCGTAAGTAAAGCCGCATAAATCATGAATTCCTGGTACTGGCCATAAGCCGTTACGTCCAGGATGCGGACGAGCAATACGGACTGAAAAGCTGAATCGCGAAATTGGATACACGCGAGACGGTCAGGATCGCAGTCCGCGAAATCAAGCCAGACATGATTTTCGACATCCGGCTGCAGCTTCCGACGCTATTCGATCATGCGAACGTTCCTCTACGCCTCATAGGTCAGTCATGTCTGCTGACGGACCAACTTCCAGGCAATCATGTACGGCTTCTCGACCGTTCGGTCGTCGCTAGCAGCTCGGCAACGCAGCTCACGTTTCGGTATGCCAATCTGTACTACAATTCCACTATGACAAGAATCCGATTTGTCTACCTGACCTCGCCGCCATTCTCCGGTTCGACCTTGTTTTCGTTTCTGGTCAACACACCACCCGGAAATCGCGACAGTGGGAGAGATGACGGGGCCGACTCCGCGGCAAGATCCGGAAACCTACAAATGCTCGTGCGGCCGGAACATCAGGGAATGCAGTTTCTGGAAGCGCGTTGCGGAACAGATGAGGTCACGAAACTTGCCGTTCGACCCGGGATCTTTCGATACCAGGATCCGGCTGGCGAACAACGATGTCGTACAGCGAATTCTGACCGGTTCTCTGGGCAATACGGCGCTTGAAAATGCACGCGATAGCCTACTCAAACTGTGGCCGAAGCAGTCGCAACGGCTAGAGTATCTCGTTCGTCGCAATAAGGCTTTGGCAGAATCCATCCTGGAGGTCACGGGCAAATCAGTGTTTTTCGATGCCTCCAAGAATCCGTTGACGATTCGCCATCTCAGCAGCCAGCCCGACATCGACCTGCGCGTTGTCCATCTTGTACGCGATGTGCGTGGCGCAAGTCTTTCAAAGCGAAAGAACCAGGGCAAAACAAACTGGCGACGGCAATCTCGATGCGTGGATACGGGCGAACCGTAACATAGAACGTCATCTGAGCCGCCTGCCAGCAGACAGGTGGATCCGAATTCGCTACGAGGACCTGTGCCGCACGCCGGCAGAAACGCTGTTTCGCTTTTTTCGCGTTCTGCGGACTCGAGCCGCATGCCATGCCCGCGGAATTCGGCAGTCAGGAACATCACATCGTAGGCAACAGAATGCGTCTGTCCAATATTGGCCAGGTCAAACTGGATGAACATTGGCGCCGTGTGCTGACGTCAGATGAGCTGGCTCTTGCATGGAAACTCGCGGGTACCATGCACGTTCGATACGGATACCCTCCGATGACCGCCGCAGATCTCACGCGATTGACGGATGCATCAAGGCATGAGTTTTGAGATTCACAAGCCAATATTTGTCGTCGGCACCGGACGCAGCGGATCAACTGTTTTCTTCGACATTTTCACGAAGCACCCGAGAGTGGCCTGGCTGTCATCGTTGGCGGACAGGTACCCGGACCGCGTCTGGCTCCACAGCCTGCTTGATGCAGGCACGCAGATTCGCATTGACGGACGCAATTCTCGGCAGGCATTTTGGTCCCTCGGAAGCGTATCCATTCTGGGACCACGTGTGCCCCGGATTCTCGAACCCGTATCGCGATCTCCTTGCGGAAGACGTCACGCCGATATCCGCCAGCAGGGCCCGCGATGCAGTAGGTCACATAGTCACGGGATTCCGAAATCGCTTTCTCGCGAAGATCACCGGCTGGCCTCGCGTGCGGCTTCTCCGCGAGATTTTCCCACAGGCATTGTTCATCGAAGTTTCACGCGATCCCTGCGCTACCGCAAGCTCATTGCTGGAAGTGCCATTCTGGGACGGCTGGCGCGGTCCGCCAAACTGGCGACGCGGGCCATTGCCGGCCGACCTGGATGCGATTTGGCGGCAGGAAGACGAATCGTTTGTTGCGCTCGCTGCAATCGAGTATGTGATCGTGCAGCGAGCCATGGAGCAATGCCTGGCAACGCTTGCGTCCTGAGCAATTCCACCGGGTCTTGTATTCAGAACTTTGCGCCGATCCTGTTGGCGTGTTCAAGAAAGTGGCCGAATTCTGTCACCTCGAATGGTCCAAGCGGTTTGAACGATCGATTCGTCGCGTTCGGCTCGTCGATCGCGACGACCAGTGGCGCACGAAGACTCACGGGCGCTCAACAGGCGGTATTGGAACGAACTCTTGAACTGGCTCGCGCAAAATCGGGTCCGCAGGTCCACGATGAGTGATCGTCCGACGATCGAGCTTTCCGAGCCCTTCGGAAAGCGATTTACAGCGACGAATGGCAGACGCAAAGTATTTTGCTTTTGGGTAAAGCCAGTCGCTTTTTCCTCACTGCTGAAGGAGGCCGCAGCTTCGATGAATTACAGACCTTCTGCTGTTTTGTTGGCCATGGCCGTAGCGGCGGCACGCTGGTCGGCGCGCTGCTCAATGCCCATCCAAATATCGTGATGTCCAACGAGTTGAATGCCCTCCGACGATTGGGCACGGGTCTGACGGCGCAACAGCTTTATCGGGTGATTTACCTGGTGTCGGAGCGCCAGGTGCGCCGTGGTTCCATGGGCGGCGGCGGCTATTCGTACGCAATCGATGGCCAATGGCAGGGAAAGCACAGGCAGCTCACGGTCATCGGGGACCGCAAGGCTGGGGCAACCGCGTATGAGATCGTGCTAAATCCAGGGCTGCTTGACACGTTCGATCGCAAGGTCAAGCTGCGAGAAGAAATTCATCCATGTGATCAGAAACCCATTCGATACGATCACGACGACGTACCATAAAACCCTTCCGAAACCGGGGGAAGACGCAGATGGGCACTTGTCCCGCGAGATCCGCAATTACTTCGCCAGATGCACCGCTGTGCGTTTGATCGAGCAGATTTCGGCGCCGAATCGCATTCATTACCTGCATCACGAGCGACTGATTGCCGAGCCGATTGGGCAATTGCAGCGTATTTGCGAATTCCTGGGCGTAGAGCCAATTCAGGACTACCTGCAGGATTGCGCGGGAATCCTGAAGAAAAGTCCCCATCAGAGTCGCAAGTCTTTGGCGTGGCCCGACCACCAGGTCGCGGCAGTCATTCATGGGATGGAAGATTGTCCCTGGCTGGCCGGTTATACGTTTAATTCCTGACCGGACGCCGCAGTCTTCCACACTCGTGTCTTGCGGTCGCGACCTAGGTATATGACTTCCAGCCGGTCCGAATCCAGCACTTCCGCGATCCCATCGCCACGATTGCGATTGTCTCAATGCTTCTGATACCTGGCCATCGCCGATGATGTAAACGCTCCCAGCCGTCTCGCGGTCCAGAATTGTCCGCAACTCCCGTCCAGAGCCGATTACCGGCGTGTCCGTATATTGATCGTACAAGTTCCCATTCCTCAACACCGCAGTGATTCGTGGCGCCCGCGACACTCTGCAAGTGGTAATCCACTTTGCCAAGGTAGTACGTCTGGTTGATCGAATCCTCGGCTATCATGATGTCCGATGGCGCTCGGATTTAAGACTCTTGATGAATTCCGCGGCGCCCTTGTGATCGGGATGATCGCCGATAATCGTTCTTTGCGGCCTGCCAAGCCGCGATGGGATTGACGATGGCGCCGACCAGCACCACGACGGCCGCGACTGTCGCATTCGAATTCTCTTGCAGCCTTGCATCCCCAACCAGTGCTTTGCAGCAGATACGCGACGCCCGCAACCAAGGCGAGCAGGAAGAAAGGCAGCGCTCCTATGGTGTATCGCTCCGCGACATTCCACCGGACCAAGCCGATGGCAAACAGCGGCGCCCAGACGGCAATGGCGAAAAACAGAAAATGCACGGGGAGTCTTGTGCCCCTGGCACAGCCGATACACTCCATAGGCAATCGCGAACGGCAAGCACTGCAATGCCTACCGGGCTGAATGCCGCGAACCGCAACATCGGCCAGACACTGGGCGTTCCGACGAATGCACCGATTATCGTCCGGCCGGGAAATTCGCCGGTGCCGATGCAGGAGGTAGAACTGCACAAGTGCCGTGCCGACGACGACCGCACCGATGAGCAGTAGTCTCGAATAATTCCGCACGCCGGCACGAAGCCATAGAACCGTGCCGAACAGCAGTGCGATGCCGCCAATGTGATAGTGCAACTTGACGCAGGCCGCCGCGCCGATGGCGAGCAGCAGCAGCGCTGGTATCGCCGCCTTCCAGCGCTCCATGCGGAATCCTACCGATCACGACGACCGCGATGGCTGCTAGCGATCGCTACCGCCAGGGCAAGCCGCATATGTCCCCGGAACAGCAACTCGATGGGAGTCTGTGCGGTCTCGGGCGGCAGGATCAGTCGTTCCGATTCATCAGGATAATTCTGGCTGGAGATGTGGCCGACGACGGCGCCAATGACTACGGCGGAAGCGATGGTGATCGCGCCCACCACGACCTGTTTCCATGAGCGGTTGGCGAGGCCCGGAAAAAGAAACAATGGCGCGGCAAAAACCGTTAGGGGATGAAAGTGCAAGGTGACGAGCCACGCGACGAACGCGAGCAGGAACGATGTCCACTTTCCTGTTCGTTCCCAGCGAAAAATCAGAGTTGCGAAGATGATGACGCCCGCGACATAGAATACGTACATGCGCGCAGTCAACGAGACGTCGATCATGGCCGGCAGGAACATGATCAGGGCGACGAAGACAAGATTCGGCTTCGGATCGAGAAAACGCCGGCCCATGAAGAAAGCGAATATTCCGCACAACGAGCCGACGATCGCAGACGGCAGCCGGAGGGCCCACTCGTTGTCGCCGAACAGTATCGTGGACCCGGCCAACAGATAGGTATGAGCAAGGCACGCGGATAGAACATCCCGCTGGGCAGGATCGGGGCGCCCTGCTCGACCACGCCCCGGGCCGCGAGACCCATGATGTCTTCATCCCCGTGCAGCCCGACATTGCCAAGATGCCAGAAGCGCAGCCAGGTGCCGACCGCCAGGATCAGAAAGAGCAGGATGTAATCCTGCCGCCGATAGTCCTGCGACGGGCGCACGGGCTCGAACCACTGCTCAATCAGGCGCATCAAAATTCCACGCCCAGCGGTCGCCGCAACGCAAAACCGAATACCAGGGAAGAGATGAACATCGCCCAGGACGCTGAGGAAAGTCCTGCGAAGAGATTCTCGCTGGTTGATATTCGACCGAAATCGCCGTCACACTCGGAATCGGCATCGATGGCAGCCTCTCCCGGGCTGCCGAATGAACGAATGTCCCGGATCGATAGATTGACGGAACGAGCAGTTCCGGGCGCGCGTCGCCGGCCCAAATCTGCCTGACCACTTCATGATCGTCGAGTCGGATTGTGACGGCATGGCCGCCTGATTCCGTCGGTGAAATCCGCCACAGGATGCGTCGTTCGGAGTCCGTTCGAAATGCGGGCGTCTCCACGCGCATGCCTTTCGATGCCGAGATCGCGGCTTCGAGGCCGGAGGGTTCGAGCGAGCTGTCGACGTCACCGTCAACAACGCGGGTTTCCCGACTGCCATCGGCCTGATAGCGCGAATCGCGCTTCGATCTGAATCAGCAGCAGGACAACCGGGACAAACAATATCGCCAGCGGCACGAGTCCGAGACGCAGATAGCGGCCGACCAGCCGGAAAACCTGTCCCTGCGTGCGAAGCACGACACCGAGATCGTCGCGAAACAGCCGCAGCGCCAGCAGGTTCGCCTTGATGCCGTTCTTCGTCCGGGTGATGTCCGACTGATTCGACGCGAAGCGATAGATCAGCAAGGCAACCAGACCGACCGGCATGCCCCATAGAACCCCTTGCCAGACGGGATCCAGTGGCGCCATGAGTCGAAACAAGGGCCCCAGCATGCCGTTCACTTCAGGTAGCCGAGGCCTTTCAGTTTTTCGCGAATTTCCTCGTCGGATTCCGCTTCCTCGATGTTCGCCACTTCTTTTTCAAGGGCATGGATGACGAACTCGTTTGGCGACGAATAGCCCGCCAACTCCGACAGACGCTTGAGCTTTTCCCAGAGCTGCTTGTCGATGCTGATCTTGACATTTCCGAACACGCTGCCTCTCCTTCAAGCTCAAAACGGGGACGTTCCACGCATGGCCGGTTCGCGCGCGACGCCGAAGTATTCGAGTATGCCAACCGTCAGGTCGGTCAGCTCGGGACTCTCGGTTTTCAGCTCCAGATTGCTGACCAGGACGCCGGGGGCGACCGCGGGGTCGACACAGTGATCTGCGCTCCACTCGTCGAGATTGTCCTCGAGCAACACATTGGCCGTCTGCCCTTTGCTCGTTGCCCAGGAACCGCGGTATCCGTCTCCATAGCCGACGATGATGTCCGGTGCCTCTGCCAGATACGGACCCCGATATATTTCCTCACGCGGACTCGCCCGGGTGACCACCGGCAACCCGGTCGTCTCGTCCGACCAGTCGCGCAGTCGATCAGCGATCTCCCGGGCCAGGTCCAGCCGTTCCGATGCGCGGCACGATGCCGAATCGCTCGCGGCCGGCGACATTGATGTAGAGGGAATTCAGGCCGATCGAGAATGCCCGGGTGCGCGACCAGTCGATGCCGGGCAGCCACTCCTCGGATTCATCGGGTGCGTCTTTCTTTAGCGCCAGATAGCCGGCTTGCCGTAGCCAGGCATTCAGATGCGCTTCGCGGTAAAAATTGGAG
This sequence comes from uncultured Gammaproteobacteria bacterium, assembly GCA_963839885.1. Lineage (GTDB taxonomy): Bacteria > Pseudomonadota > Gammaproteobacteria > Steroidobacterales > Steroidobacteraceae > SCUD01. Next base: position 100,644 of record CAWIWZ010000012.1, on the reverse strand, counting down.
AATCCATGGTCGGACATGATGACGACCGCGACGTCGCGACCGGCTCGTTCCACAACGCGTCCCAGCAGTGCATCCATTTCCCGATAAAGTCGCTCGCATTGAATCCTTGGCCCGCACCGGTGTGTCAGACGCATGTGCCGGATGCCTTGCGTCGATATGCCGCCCCATCATGTGATGCCGTTGATCCACGCTGCCGAAATAAAAGAACAGGAATGCGGCGCCGCGCCTGGCGACGAATCGGGACAGTTCGAAGTCCAGCATGCGCCGCGCCTCGTCCAGCACGAGATCGGACTGGTCCAGGAATTCGGTTGGCGACAGAACATGCGCCGACAGCCCCTTGGTTTCCTCCGGCATCTCCTGCGTGTAGAACGGCCCGACCGCTTCGGCAAGCCTCGGGGCATAGTCCTCCGGGCTGGAGATCACCTGCGCCGGTTGACGCGGATCGATGTTCACCGGCGAGACATATAGCTCGGTTTCCGGATGAATGCTCTTGAGATACAGCCGCACCATGCCATGGCACCTTCGCCACGGCAGGCAACAGCCTGAACTCGAGTTCGATCCAGTCGGTCCACTCCCCGGCGTTCACCGAGCAGTTCACGAGAGCCGCTGCGGACCAACGCAACTTCGTGTTCACGGTCGGGAATGATCTCCAGATCGGTCGTGAGTGCCGGAGACGAGCCGCGAAGGCCATTTTCCGGACCGACGATTTTGGCAACCAGGCGGTCGCCCCTGACTTCGAATCGCCGGAGTTCGCCGCCGGAAACTTCGCCCGGCTTGAACGCTGAACGGGTCGAAAAGTACATGAACGTCCCCGAGGTGCCTCTCAGGTCCGGCGTGCCCATGCCGGACAGGGAATCGCCACGACCCGGCACCGGCGGATAGTTGGCAGGCATTCGAACGACCGTGACATTCACGCCGGCATGCTCGAGCAATTCCCAGAAAGCCGTGCCCTTGCGAAGCAAGACGGTCTCGTCGCTGGCCAGCGGTATCCGCCAGTCGCCCAGCTTGAGCGGGCCCCGGCCGGCGGGCAGCACGGCGGAAGCCGAGAGGTAGGGCCGCAGGTTTGCGCGGTCGAGCGCCAGGAAGTCGAACAGACCGTGACCGCCGGGATTGAGTCCCGTGATGAAGTTGGACCACGCGACCGGGCTCTGCGGCGGGTTGCTGGTGCCGAAAACGCGGAATCCGCCGGTATCGATCAGGCGCTGGATGTTGGGCAGCTCGTCCCGCGCCAGTAATTCAGTCAACAGCTCCGGATCCATGCCGTCGACCCCGAGCACGATCATCCTGTTGCCGGTGCGGCAGCCGGCCAACAGGATCGCCCGAACAGGCCGCACAGGCCCGCGATCGCGCAGAGCAGCAAGACGAACGGAAGGTCTTTCATCCGCCGGAAGGAACCACCGCGGCGGCGCGGCCGAAATTGACATCGAGCACCGAGCCGGTCATGTGTGCCGGAACGGCGACACCGAACAGGTCGAGGATCGTCGGGGCCAGATCCGTGATGCCGGGGTCGTTCGCGACGATCGGCCGGCTGGAGAACAGGACACCGGGGACCAGGCGCGGATCGATGCAATGATCGCCGCTCCAGGACTTGGTGTTGTCGGTGATCACGTCCCGCGTCACGCGTCCGACGGCCGCCTCCCACGAGGCACGGTAGCCGCGATTGTAGCCAACGATCAGGTCGGGGCCGTTGCTCAGATACGGGCCGGCATGGTGCACCAGCAGATTGTCGAACATCTCGTTGATCGCCGTTTCACCGGTCTGCGGATCGACATATCCCGACAGCCCTTCGATGATCTGGCGCTTGACCTGCTCGGTTTCTTCACCGGGCTGCACGATGCCCTGGCCCTCGCGCCCCGCCTGGTTGATGTAGGTGCCGGCCAGCCCGAACGCATAAGCCTTCGTGCGCGACCAGTCGATGCCGTCGAACCACTCGCCGCCTTCGGTGCGGCCTTCCTTGAGGGCCAGCAAGCCATTCTGCAGCAGCCAGGTATTGACGTTGACGCCGCGCTTGAATGACTGGAAGCCATGGTCGGAAATGACCAGGAACAGATCGTCCGCTTTCATCTGGGCCAGGACCTTCCCGACCATGACGTCGGCCTGCTGATACATGTCGCGGATGGCGTGCTTGTAGAGTTCGACATCCTTGCCGCGATTGGCCGGATGATCGGCGTCCAGATAACGGAAGAACATGTGCTGCAGCCGGTCGGTGCCGTCGAACACGCAGGCGACGACACCGTCGCGCGTCTTGTCCAGCGCGTCGAAGAACATGGTCTCGCGTTCCCGGTGGAGATCCAGGGTCTGTTGCAGAAAGGCCTCTTCGTCGATCACCCGCTCGTTGAGCGCCCACGTATCCTCGGCAAGGCCCAGCGTCGCGAACTCGCCGACGATCTTCGACAGGTAGATGGAATAGATGCCCGGCCACGAGATCGGCAATGCCGGCCGCGCCGGATCGATATTGATCGGCGTCACGTACAGCCCGAAATTGTCGGCCGACATGTTCGTGACATAGAACCTGGCGATCCCATGCGCCGCCACGAACGGCAACGGCTTGAATGTCAGCTGGATCCACTCCGAGTACTCGCGCTCGCGCAGCGTAATCGACTTGCGGCCGATCTTGCACGACCGCTTCCTGGCGCTCGGGATGCCGTTCGATCCGGAACGGCAGCTGTACGCGACCGCCCTTGCGTCGCATCGTATTGGCCGGGCCCGCCAGTGCGGCCTCCGCCACGTTGTCATTGAATTTGAGCAGCACCCGTTCCCCGCTCGCGGCCTCCGAATTGGGATCCATGGAGGCAAGCTCGTCGGGATTTGCGGTGTAAAACGTGAACGATCCCTGCGTGCCCCGCAGGTCCGGGATGCACATCGCCGACAGCAGTACGCCCGCGAATTTCTCCGGTGGGAAGGTCAATGGCACGCGCAGGATGTTGCAGGGAATCCCGTGGTCGCCCAGGATCGACCAGAACGCCCTGCTCTTGCGCATGTTGCGGATCAGCGATCGGCCGACCGGCAGCACCCAGTCCCCGATGCGGATGGTCCGGGTCGAAGGACGAACATCCGAACTCGACAACCTGGGCGTGTAGTTTTTTGGATCGCGGTTGAGGAAATCGAAGATGTTGTGACGGCCCGGACTGACGCCGGTCATGAACGAGGCCCAGGCGACCGGTGAAATGCTCGGGTAAGTCGTGCGCAGCCGGCTGAACGATCCCTGATCCTTCAATCTCGCGAGGTTCGGCAGATGCTGCTCGCCAATCCATTTCTCCGCGAGGTTCGGATCGAGTCCGTCGAGCCCGAGCACGATGACGCGGCCGACCTTTGCCTTCGCGAGACTCTTGCGTCGTCGAAAATACCGGATCAGGTGTCGGACCGGCCAGGTCAGGATCGTGATGATCCCGGCCAGCAAGGCCGAAAATACCGCGAAGAATGATCCTGCCAGCGCAAAACCGGCTCCCGGCCCGATATAGGCATCTGCCGGAGTTGCAAACACCAGCAGTAATACCGTGAACGTCACGCCTCGTCGCAGCATGGCCATCCTTTGACAGGTCACTCCGCCGCCCCGGCGATCGCACTGCGACTAATCACTTCGCCTTCCCTGGCCCTGTTCCGATAGAGACTGGCATCGACGACCGCCGGCCATGCGGTCATGATCCAGATTCCGCCCGACAAATGCCGAGATTTTCTGCGACCAGTCACCCGCGGCCCCAATCACTTCCGTGTACGGCACCTCGAGCAGGCTAAAGTTGCTGCGCACACCAGCCAGGCTGCGAACGTTCTGCAAATGCCGCTGGTAAAGTCGAAGCGCCTTGTCGTCAGCGACGGGATTGGCCTGGTTGAGCCTGTCCAGCATCAGGTTCTGCGATGCCAGCACCTCCCTGAGATCGCGTGTCGCCAGCAGCACGAGATACCGGTTGTCCGGCGGAAGATGGCGCAGCAGGTGTGAAACCACCTTGACGGCCTTGCCCCGGGCCTGCCGCAGCCAGGATCGGTCTGGATCTGTCTCGAGGTCCTTGACACGTTCGTGTTCGAAGTAGCCCTTGAGATTGTCCAGGTCCGCCTGCCGCTGGTCATCCACGAATACCGGCATGCCGCCCGCCGCCAGCATGTTCATCAGCATTGACGTGCCGGATCTCGGCAATCCCGAAACGACTATCACGGGTTCGCCGAATTTCCAGCGACTTACGGCGTCGGCCAGGCGTTCTTTGATTGAATGGCTCATGGGTGGCCGCGATGCTACTTGACGTAGCCCAGGGCCTTCAGGTTTTTGAGCATCTTTTCGTCGGCCTCGACCGCGCGCGCATCGCACGGCTTCGTCCTTCCGGTAGGTCGCAGCGAAGTCCAGCACGCGGGCCGCCAGAAATTCGCGCGTGGCGGGCTCGCGCGCCGCCAGGTCGTTGGTCTCGCCAGGATCCTGCACGAGATTGAAGAGCTCCCCGGAATCGTCCTGCTCGTCATAAATCCATTTCCGCTCCGGCGTCCGCAACGCAATCTTCGTATAAAGCTCGCTATAGGCGATTCGCGTTCGCCGCCGCATCTCCGGACAGATTCCTGCCGACCAGGTTCGCCGGCGGTTTTGCGCCGAGGACGCTCATTACCGTCGGGAATACGTCCACCAGTTCCACCTGCGGCTTCACGATGCGCGGTGCACAATGAGGCCCGGGACAGGGAAACTTGACGATCAACGGCACACGGATCACTTCGTCATACAAGGTAATAGCCGTGGACCAGCAGGCCGTGCTCCATGAACTCTTCGCCGTGATCGGCCAGTGACGATGATCAGCGTGTCATCGTACAGGCCACGGCGCATGAGCGCATCGAACACCTTGCCCAGGCCGTCGTCGACATGGCGAATGCCTTCGTCGTAGGCGTCGCTCATGGCACGGAGCGTATGCCGGATTCAGCGTCTCGCCCACCCCCGCTTCAGCCGCGCAACCGTGTCGGGAATGAACTTGGCCGCGTTGAAGTCCTCCGGAGACGCTTTCGTCGTGAACATCCCGGAAAAGGGTGCCGGGCTCTTGTACGGCCAGTGGACGTCGATATGGTGCAGGTAGGCGAAGAACTTCCGCCCCGAGTTCGCATCGACCCAGTCGATAAAACGATCGTTGATCCACTCGGCCACGAATTCCGGTTCAAATCGCTTGACGATCTGGCGCAGCGGTCCAATACGGACGGGTTGTCTCCAGTCGTACTTCAGGTATCCCTGGGAGAATCCCAGTTCCGGCACCAGATGATGATTCTCGCCGAACGCGGCGGTCTCGTAGCCCATCGCGGCGAGTTGCTCCGCGAGCGTCAGATGCTGGGCGGCCAGTGCCTGGACCAGGACCGCACCCTGCTGGCCCTGCTGCGCCCAGGCTCCGCTGCTGACCGACGTCTGCCGCACATAAAGCCCAGTGATCATCGACGCCACGGACGGCTTGGTCCAGGACGCCTGGGCAATCGCGGCATTGAATCGCCACCCCTGGCTTGCGAGCTTGTCGAGGTTCGGGCTCGTATCCCGCTGATAGCCGTAAATACCCAGCCGGTCCGCGCGCAGCGCATCGATCAGGACGATCAATACGTTAGGCTTCTGCGCGTCCACCTCCACTTTCCAGAGCTGCGCGAGTCCGATGGGCAACCCCACGACGAGCGCCAGGAGGCCGGCCATCACCGCCGTCGCGACGCCATTTGCTGCCATGACACGCAGGCGCTCCTGATGGCGCGCCAGCCATTTCACCGACAGCCACCAGAGAACCAGCGCGGCGATCATGAGCGCAGCATTGCCGAGCAGGCTGGTCGCGGACAGGAACGATGGCAATACGTGCGAGATTGAGCTTGTAGGCGACGATCCCAAGCAGCGCCAATGCGGGTACCGCGACCGCCGCGCCGACCGTCGCCATCCGCGAAGAGCGGAATATCAATCGACCGGCCGGCCACGCCACGGCAAACACCAGGAATCCCGCAGCCGCCATCAGCAAACCCAGGCATGCGCCGCGCAGCGCGCCGATCTCCAGCACGCGACCGGCGAGGCTCCGCATCGATTCCTGAAAATACGCGTTCGCCCACGCGACCCGCAGCGCACCGATTGCGCCAATCAACGCTCCGATCAAAGTCGCGAGCGCGATCCAGTTCAGTGATGGCGCAAGTTTGCGAATCATTGGCGGAACTTGCATTGGTAACCTCAACGTAACCGCTTCACGAAATATCCGGTGTCGGCGACCGCGTCCCAGCCATCCGTCGCGGCCTGCGCTCCGGCTGGTTCGGACACGACCGCTACGGCACCGGCGGCTGACGAATGCAGCCAGCACGTCGTCGCGCACTGCGTCGCTCGCGGACCAGAATCGCTCGAATTCGTCCGGGCGGACCTCCGCAATGATCCGCAGCCGCCCGAGCCGCGCCCAGTACGCGGAATACGAGTATCCGATGAACGCGACGGGCGTTCCAGGCGCGAGTTCGAATTCTACGCGCAATGCTTCGCGATCGCCGGATGGTCGGCCCTGCCGCCATCCCCGAGCTTGCGCGTCGTCAGGCTGGTCGCCTGCTCGCCATGGCGCTGCGATGCATAGCCGAGCATCCCGCCAAGTCCTTCCAGATTCAGCGCAGCGATATTGACCCACACGAAGAGCGCCATGAGCACGCCGCCAGCCCCGAGCGTACGTTGCTGCCATTCACCGGCCGGCAGCCGGATTTGCGCCAGCAGGCCCGCCCACAACAGCAGCACGAACGGCGCGACATAACGCGATTCCGCGTACACGAGCGCGTACAGTCCCAACGCGGCCAGCGCCCAGGCCGTCAGGGCCAGCGGTGCGTCCAGCCGGGCCTCGCGCCGCCACCCGGGCCAGGCGAGCACGCAGAGCAGCGCCACGACGGCCAGGAAGCCTCCCTGCTGGCGCACGAACAGGTCGAAGTAATAAACCTTGTTGTCCACGATCGCCTGCAGCTGGGGCCGCAGCGCGATCGTCGGTTCGAGCCCCTGGGTCCACCAGGCGGGGTCGTACGCGAGCGGATAGGTGCCGCGAATCGGCGTCGCGAATTCCCAGGCCGCAGGATCCGCGTGGATCTGCCGGGGCGGATGCACCGGCGCGCCTTTGAGCTCCGTGGCTTGTTGCCATTCCGGCCATGCCAGGCCATTCACGTGCTTCATGTACGTGAAGCGGCCGACTTCGCCAAAACTCGGATGACCGACGGAGTTCGACGTGAGAGCCACGACCGGCGCCGCCACGATCAGGAATCCCACGAGTGCCCGGCCCAGGCGCGCAAGCCGCGGCCCCGGCGCCCGGCAGCAGCGCCATGAGCACCAGACCCGCGATGCCGAGCGGAAACATCGCGGACTTGGCGAGATAAGCGACCCCGAGCGTGAAGCCGAACAGCACGGCGGTTGCAGGGCGCACATCGGCGGCCGCGGCTTTCAGAAACAGGCCGGCCGCGAGATAGAGGAGCGCCGCCACGCACATGTCGGGCGTCACGGCCCAGACGGCGATCAGATTCAACGACACCCAGATGAACAGCGAATAGCCGATGGCCCACCACACGGCCGGCGGAAATCGCGCCTCCGTGCCCTGCCCCGCCACCGGTGTGAAGTACGCCCGCGTGAGTTGCCGCCAGAAATATTCAAAGGCGAGCAGCGCCAGCGCGTAGATGAAGAAATTGCAGATTTGAACGACGGGGAACTCCCACCACACGGATGGCTGCGTCAGTTGGACGGCGCCACCGATGATCCAGGCGTAGAGCGGACTCCAGGTGATGTTGATCGCCGCGTCCCAGTCGCCCTGCCACCAGGCCTGGCCGAGGTCGAGATATCCGATCCCGTCCTCGTTCATGGATTGGTTCCTGACCGCGACCACGGTATGCAGTGCGCCGATGCCGAGAGCAAGCATCCGGAATGCCCAGCGCAGCCAGCCGGGCGGATCCGTGTCACGGAAGGGGGACGTCATGGGGTCGTAAACTTACTACACTATGGGACGCGAGCGCCTGAGGGAGATGGTGACATCGAAGCGCTGACCTGGGTGGTCGTTCCCGCATTCAACGAATCGGCAGTCATCGGGCCGAGCGTCAGGGACCTGCGGAGCCAATTCGCAAATGTCGTCGTCGTGGATGACGGCTCGAACGATGCCACCGCGGCGACAGCGCTCGCGGCCGGCGCCATCGTGTTGCGCCATGCCGTGAATGCCGGCCAGGGAGCGGCGCTGCAGACCGGGATAGACTACGCGCTCGCGCGTGGTGCGACCTACGTCGCAACCTTCGACGCAGACGGTCAACACCAGGTGAAGGACCTCGTCGCCATGCTCGCGGTGCTGCAAGGCTCGACACACGACATCGTGCTCGGCAGTCGCTTCCTTGGCCACGCCGAAGGCATGCCCTTCGCGCGGCGCCTCGTGCTGAAGGCGGCCGTGTTGTTCACGAACCTGACGACGGGTGTCAGGCTCACCGACGCGCACAACGGACTGCGGGTCATGACGGCGCCTGCAGCGAGGCAGTTGCACATTCTCCAGGACGGCATGGCGCACGCCTCCGAACTGATCGAGCAAGTCGGCCGGCTCGGCCTGCGATACACGGAGGTGCCGGTGACGATCACCTACAGCGATTACAGCAAGGCCAAGGGCCAGCGGCTGACCAACAGCCTGCTGATCCTGCGCGACCTGGTGGCAGGATGGCTGCTGCGATGACGATCCAGATTTTTCTGACGGCTTTGCTGGCAACCGTCGCCGTGATGGTCGCGCTGCAACGCTCGACCTCGCGGTTCCTGCGGCTTGCGGTGCTCGCCGTGGTGGCCATCGGCCTGTATTTCGTCTGGGTGCCCGACCAGACCACGCGGCTGGCGGCGGCGCTAGGAGTTGGCCGCGGCGCGGATCTCGTGCTCTACCTCTGGGTCGTCATCACGCTCGCGCTGATCGTGTTTCTGTACCTGAAGATCGTGCAACTGTCGCGCAGGCTCACCGAGCTCACGCGCGCGCAAGCCTTGTCGCGACCGCAAACCCCATCCGAATCCGGCGAAACCCGATGAACACGCCCCTGCCCGAATTGCCCGTCCCAATCGGCGCCGGCCGCATACTCGGCCTGCTGACGGTGGCGTTCATGCTCGGCATCGGCCAGTTGTTCTTCAAGATCGCCGCGGAACGCCTCGTCATTGGTCGCGGCTGGAGTGCGTTCGCCTGGTCCATGGTCGGCTGGCCGATGGCCTCGGTGTTATTGCTGTACGCGGTCGCAACCGTTCTGTGGGTCTACCTGCTCCATGGATTGGCGCTGAGCCGCGCCTATCCGTTCATCGCGCTGGTATTTGCATTGGTGCCGCTCATGAGCTGGTTCGTGTTTCGCGAATCGCTCGACCTTCGATACGGATTCGGCCTCGCGTTGATGATCGCGGGGCTCTATCTGATCGCTGCCCCTCGCTGAATGTGCGGCATTTCCGGTTGCCTGCCGCGCAACGGCCTGCCTGAAGCCGAGCTGCGTCAGCGTGTGCTCGGCATGACCGCGGCGCTCGTGCATCGCGGCCCCGACGACACCGGGTCCTTCGTTTCGCAGGCGGTCGGACTCGGCGTCCGGCGTCTGTCCATCATCGACCGCGCGCACGGACATCAGCCGATGCGAAGCGACGATGGCGGGCTCGTGCTCGTGTTCAACGGCGAGATATACAACCACCGTGCGCTGCGCCATGCGCTCGAGGCGCGAAGGCGTCGTGTTTCGCACCGAGAGCGACACGGAGGTCGTATTGCGGCTGCTGGAACGCGAAGGCGTGGACGGCACGCGAAAGCTCGAAGGCATGTTTTGCTTTGCGCTGTGGAATGCGCGCACGCGCGAGCTAGCGCTTGCGCGCGACTGGCTCGGCCAGAAAAGCCTGTACTGGATCGAGACGCGTGACGGCTATATTTCGCTTCCGAAATCAAGGCATTACTGACTATTCCTGGTGTTACTTCTGAACTCGATCTCGAAGCCGCTCTCGCATTACCTGTCGCTGCGCTATTTGCCGGGCGACGAGCACTTTCTTTCGCGGCATCCGCAAGCTGCCCGCCGCCCACGTGATGACGCTCGGTCCGCGGCACGCGCCAGCTGCGCGAGTTGTGGCGGCCCGCGTACGAGCCGAAGCATCAGCTGAATGAGGCCCAGATCGTCGATCGCCTCGACGGACTGATGGCTGAAGTCGTGGCGGAGCACCTGATGAGCGAGGTGCCGCTTGGCGCTTTCCTGTCGGGTGGCATCGACTCGAGTCTCGTCGTCGGCTACGCGAGCCGCGCGTTGCGGGAGCCGCTTTCCACATTCGCGATCGGCGTCCACGACGAAGAGCAGAGCGAGCTGCCATGGGCGCGGCAGGTCGCCGAGATTTACCACACACGTCATCGGGAGACGATCGTGGATCCCGATCTCGCGGCGCTGACGCCGCGCATGGTCGCGGCGCTCGAAGAGCCCGTGGATCCATTCGGCGCCGGTGTCTATGTCGTCTCCGAAGTCGCGCGCCGCGAGGTCACCGTGGCGCTCGGCGGCGACGGCGGCGATGAATTGTTCGCGGGCTACGACCGCTACAAGGGCCAGCGCTTTGCGGAGCTGTACGCGACCGTGCCTTCCCTGCTGCGGCACAAATTGTTGCGGCCGGTGATCGCGCGTTTGCCCGACAGTTATGGCTATAACAGCTTCACGGCGAAGCTGCGCTGGCTCGACCGCATTGCCGACAGCCAGGGTTTCGAGCGCTATGCCGACAGCGCCGCCTGGCTGCGCTTTCCGCACGCAATGAAGCGCCAGCTGTTCACGGAAGAGCACGGCCCGATGCTCGAGCGAAGCGTCAGCGAGCATCTGCTGCGACGATATTTCGAGGACGGCAGCGCCACCGATCCGCTCGACTGCATCCTGAACGCGGACTGCCAGACGCGTCTGACCGAAAACCAGCTGCCGATCGTGGACCGTATGTCCATGGCCCACAGCCTGGAATTGCGGAGCCCCTTCCTGGACCGCCGCGTCGCCGAATTCGCGATGCGGATACCCGCGGCGCTCAAGCTGAAGCGCGGCCGGCTCAAGTACGTCACCCGCGAACTCGCGCGCCGCTACCTGCCAAAGGCAATCGTCGACCGGCCGAAGAAAGGCTTCGGTTTCCCGCTGGCGAAATGGCTTCACGGGCCGCTTGCCGGGCTCATGCAGAGCGTCATCGACGAGAGCCGCTTCGTCGACCGGGGCCTGTTCCGGCGCGAGACGCTGCAGCAACTGCAGGACGAGCATGTCGGCGGCCGCGTGGACCACAATTACCGCCTGTGGATGATTTTCAACCTCGAGATTTTCCTGCGCCACTACATGGACGGCGAGTCCGTGGGCGCGCTCGAAGACTGGATTCGCGAGCGCCGGCTCAGGACGCCGGGCAGCGCAGGCGCCACAGCGCGAACGGCAAGGCATCCGCAGGCCGGCTGACGACGTCCCGAACCTTCACGACGATGTCCTCGCGTCGCAGCTCGAGCGCACCGGCGGAGCGGCGATAGAGCGGTGCCGTGATCGGCAGCGCGGCGCTCCCTCCCACCTCGTCCAGCAGGCCGAAGAAATAATGCACGCCGTGGACGCATAGATACTTCTCGGCACCCATCGCCAGCAATTCGTCGTTGTAACGGAAATCGTTGACGAGCCCGTCCATTGGCAGGAGCGAAAGCCCCGAGTGCCATGCGATCGCTCCCGGCCAGTCGCGGACGAACAGCCGGCTGCCGGGCGGCAGATTCGCCTTCAGCCACCGCGCGAATTCCTCGGGCCAGCGATATTCGTTGATCGGAATGTCGATGACGAACCGTCCGACCGAAAGCGGGTTGTAGGCCTTCAGCCAGGCGCGGCCCGCGCCCGCCGCAAGTACGAACACTGTCAGCGCGAGCACTACCGGGCGTATGAGGGCCGCAACCGGGCGCGGCGCGAGTCGTGCCTCGAGCCAGCCGGGCAGCCACGCGGCACAAAGACCGGCCGCCAGCACGCCGGCGACGTAATACCACGCCCAGAACGTGTAGTGATCGGTGAAACCGGCGACATAGACCGCGTGCAGCACAACGCCGCCGCCCAGCCCGAGCCACAGCACGCGGCGACGACGTGAGTCGTCGAGCCAGATTCCGATGATCAGCGCGAATACGCCGAATGGCGCCGCGAGCTTTCCCATCGTGCCAAGCCGGTCCAGATCGAAATCAAAAACGGGGAAAGTGCTCTTGATCGCCCCGCTGATCGGCATCCAATGTCCGATATTCGAGCTGATTCGACACAAGATACGGAACCAGCACGAGCAGACCCGCAGAGGCGGCGGCGACGGCGCGGCGCGTGATCAACGAAAAATTCCGCGGGCCGCCGTACAGCGCACCGGCCGTGCACAAGGTTGCGGCCACGAACAAGTTGTCGAGACGCGCCAGGACGGCGAGCCCGAACAGCAGCCCGGTTACGAACCACGAGCGCCACCCTTCGTTTTCCAATGCGTGCCAAAGCGACAGCATGCCGGAAACCAGCAACAGCGCATTCAGATGCGCCTCGGAGCCATAAAGGCCGGTGCCGAGCAGATAGCAGAGGATCAGCGCGAGCCCGGGCAACCAGTATTCCAGCTCCATGCGCCGCAGCAGCCGATGGAACAGGACCGCGGTGCCGAGCGCCAGCAAGGCCTGCAACAGGACGACGAGATGCAGCGTGATCTCGCGGTCGCCGGACGCCAGAAAGTCGGCAGCCACAACGCCAGCCATCCACAGCGGGTGATAGCCGTTGGTGGGCGTGATGCCGTGAAAGGTGCTGCCATCACCCGCGACGATGTGGTCGGCGATCTGCAGGTAGAAATAGGAATCGTCCTGCACGAATTCCGCGGGCCGCAACAGAGCCGGCGCAAACTGCAATGCGAGCAGCGCCGCCGCGACCGTCAACGTCGCGCGGAGGGTTACGGCATAATGATCGCGCATCCTGCCCAGCATTCGTGAGTCCTCGAGAGGAGTCAGTCCCAGATGTCCGGGAAGCCGAAGCCGGGATTTGCGTTCGCGGCCAGACATCCATTGCTCGCGAACCTGTTGCTGGTGATCGTATCATTGCTGATCGGCGTGCTGATCATCGACCTCGTTGCCTTCTATCTGCTGGGACTGCGACCGATCGGCTGGGGTCCACAACGATTCTTTCAGCACTCCTCGCTGCTGGGCTGGGAACACATTCCGTACGCCGAAGGCACCTGGTACGCGTACAAGGACGGCACGCGTACGCACGTCAGTATCAATGCCTACGGATTCCCGGATGACGAGCGGGAGGTAGTCAAGAATCGGCCGCGCATCGCCTTGTTCGGCGATTCCACGACCGAGTTCTGGGAAGTCGAGGAAGACGAGCGTCCGCAGCGCGTCATGTCACGGCTGCTGGATGGCCGGACCGAGGTGCTCAATTTCGGCCTGCGCGGCGCCGGCACCGACCAGGAGCTGCTGCTGTATCGGAACCTGGCCGTGCATTTCGCGCCGGATGTCGTGGTGCTGACACTCTGTGTCAACGACTTCGCCAACAACGTCGACCACGCGTCGAAGCCGTGGTTCGATCTCGATCCGGATGCACCCGGAGGCATCCGCCTCGAGGGCAGGCCGATTCGGGGCGAACGACTGCCGAAACCGTTCTGGTTGCAGGACCTGCTGGAGCACTCGTTCACGCTGCGCCAGCTCAAATACGCCGTGCTGGGGATGGGCACTCATTTGCGGACCGATATCCCGCTCGCGGAGCACGCGGAGTTGCGCCCGTTCAGGCGTGCATACGATGCCGAGGACGAGCGCCGCCGGGAGCTGCTCGAACGGCTCGTTTCTGCATTCGTGTCGTTCTCTCGCGAGCACGGAAGCCATTTTCTACTCGTCGAGGGACTCGCTCGGCCGGTGCTCGACGAGCAACAGCGGGCGCAGGTCGTCGAAGTCTACGGTGACAATTTCGACTTCGACCGCGTCACGCGGGCGCTGGAGGAGCACAGCGCGCGCGAAGGCTACGAATTCCTCTCGCTGCCGCGCCTCGTGCGCGAACGCGGCCTGGACGTACGAGAACTCATGCACCCCCAGGACACCATGCACCTGAATGCCGAAGGCGCGCGGCTGTTTTCCAGCGCGATCATTGACCGGTTGCGCGCCCTCGGCTGGCTCGACGCAAGGCCTGCAGTCACGGCTGGGGCTGGCTAGTCGTGTCGCGCCGCGAAGGTCCGGGCGTCACCCGGCGGGACATTCTGGTAGGCGCCTTGCTGCCATTGACGGGATGCGTCCCCGTTCCGCACGCGCTGGACGACGGTGAACGGGATCTGGCGTCGCGCTTGCGCGACCTGGATGCGAGCCCCGTTTCGGCAGCCGCCATCGGCGCACTCTATCTGCGCGATCGACCCGATGAACGATCGGCCAGCTGGCTCGCGCGGCGGCTCTTCGATTCCGAATTGTCCCGCAAGCTCGACCGCGCCGGTTTTCAGGAGCTGATCCAGCGCCTGATCGCGAGCCGCGCCCGCGATTTCGTGGACGATGACCTCGTGATACTGGACGGCTGGGCAGTGCCGCGCACGGAAGCGCGATTGCTGACGCTGATCGCACTCTGCGGCGACGCGTGACGCATGCTGCTTGATTTCAGGGAAGCCGCGGTACCGGAGTTGCTGCAGGCCGACCTGTGCATCATTGGCGGCGGCGCCGCTGGCATCGCCATCGCCCGCGAATTCATCGGTTCCGGCCGGTCGGTCATCGTGCTCGAAAGCGGCGGTCTGGAGCCGGACCCGCGCGTGCAGGATCTCTACAAGGGCGAGAACGCGCGCAACGATTTCACGTTGCACGAATCCCGGTTTCGGCTGCTTGGCGGGACGACTTCGATCTGGGGAGGCTGGTGCGCCCCGCTCGACGAAATCGACTTCGTACGTCGCGACTGGGTGCCTCACAGCGGTTGGCCGATCACGCGAGACGAACTGCTGCCCTACTACCGGCGTGCCCAGGGTCTGTGCCAGCTCGGCGACTACCGCTATGACGTGGCGGAATGGCCGGGCCTCGCAGCGACGGCGCTCGACCTGAATCCGGCCAAGCTGTCGCACCGGCTGTGGCAACTGAGCCCGCCGACCCGCTTTGGCGAAGTCTACCGGCGCGAATTGACGGAAGCGCGCAACGTCACGCTGCTGTTGCATGCGACCGCGACCGAGATCGTTTCGGGTGACAGTGCGGAAGCGGTCACCGAGATCCGCATCGCGAACCTCGAAGGCCGCCGCGGCCGCGTGCGCGCGCGGCTTTACGTCGCGGCCTGCGGCGGTATCGAGACGCCGCGTCTGTTGTTGCTCTCGCGTCGCGTCGAGGCCGGTGGGCTCGCGAATCGCCACGATCTGGTAGGCCGGTACTTCATGGAGCACCCGCATCCGGACGCCGGCGGCGTGCTGCTTTCTGGCGACACCCGGCGCTTCGAGCCTTACGTCAAGCGAACTTTTGATGATGAACGCATCGTGCTGGCCTTCGGTCCGAGCGCCGACGCCCAGCGGCGATTGCGGATCCTCAATTCCAGCATCGCGGTCGGCGGATCGTTGCATTTCGGACCGACCGAGGCCTGGGATTCGCTGACCAAGCTCGCGCGCGCTGTTGAAGAAGGCCATTGGCCCGCGAGCGCCGCAACCCATATCCGGAACGTACTGGGCAATCTCGACGGTGTGCTGCGCGAGAGTTACCGGCGCAGGACGCAGGAGCCGGTGCGCGGCTACAGCTTCATCGCGCGCACCGAGACGGCGCCCGATCCCGCCAATCGCGTGATGCTGTCGGACGAGCAGGATGCCCTCGGCCAGCAGCGAACGCGGCTGCAATGGCGTCCAGGCAGTGTCGAAAGGACCACGGTCGCAAAGACGATGCTGCTGGTCGCCGCGGAATTCGGGCGGCTCGATGTCGGACGCATCCGGCTCAATGACCTGCTGCTGGAAGACGATGCGCGCTGGAGCGAGAACCTGAGCTGGTTCGGACACCACATGGGCACGACCCGGATGAGCGAGACGCCACGGTCCGGTGTCGTCGATGCCGATTGCCGCGTCCATGGCCTCGCCAATCTGTACATCGCCGGCAGCTCCGTGTTTCCGACCTCCGGCTTCGCCAATCCGACGCTGACGATCGTGGCCCTGTCGCTGCGCCTCGCCGACCACCTGAAATCCCTAAGAGGGGTCGCATCCCTTTAGCCCAAAGGGATGCGACCCCTTTAGATGCGGAGGCGGCGGAACAGTCGGTGGGGGATGTGCCGAATGATGAGCATGATCCAGTACCAGAACCAGGGCAGGTAGACGACGCCGCTGCGCTCCTCCATCGCTCGCGCGATAGACGCGCCCACGGGCGCTGGATCGGCCCATAGCAATCCTTCCTGGGGAAGGTGCGCCGTCATCGGCGTGCGCACGAATCCCGGCTTGATGTCGATGACGCGAACGCCCCGGGGTTCGAGTCGCAAGCGCAGCCCCTGCAGGAAGGTGGACACCAGGCTCTTGGCCGAACCATAGACATAGTTTGGCCGGCGCCCGCGATCGCCGGCGATGGACGTGATGGCCGCGATGGCGCCATGGCCCCGCGGCTCGAAAATATTGGCGGCGATCGTGAGAAGACTCAAGACGCTCACCGCATTGACCGAGATGGCGGCCAGCGTCTCGTCGACGGAGGATTGGCAGCGCGCCTGGTCCGGCAGGTTGCCGTGCGCGATGAGCACGGCGTCCAGTTGCCCGAGGCGCGCTTCCGCCGCGGCGAACAGGGCCGGATGCCGGGCCGTATCGAGCAGGTCCGCAAGCTTCGCCGTCGATGACGCGACTGGTGCCGCCACGAACGCGCAAGTCGGCCAAAAGGGCGTCGAACCGCGCCCGATCGCGGCCGACGCAGTACACGGAGGAGCCGTGCGCCACGAGCTCGCGCAACGTCGCCTGCGCAATCGCGGACGTTGCGCCGAAGACCAGTACCCGTTTCAACGGTTTGTTCATGATTCAGCCGCTGACCCGGCGCCAGAAGCTCGATGACATCATCGGATCCACGTAGCCCGTGAATTCCTCGATCCGGGCGTAGCCCGCGCGAAACATCCGCGCCGGCATGCGCGCATCCTTGGCGGGATACAGAGCGCCACCCGCTTCCTGCACCACCCGGTCCAGGTCCCGGAACAATCTCAAGGTCCGCTCGCCTCGATGCGGGAAGTCCACGGCGAGCGTTGCACCCGCGCGCGGAAAGGACAAGAGGCCAGGCGCCGGAAAATCGCCGAAGGTTTTCAGCACGCCGAGGAACGCCGCCTGGCCGCTTGCCGCAATGCGGTCGAGCATCTGCGCCAGTGCGAAGCGGGCATCCGGGGGCGGCAGCACGCATTGATACTGGAGAAAGCCGCGCGGGCCGTACAGGCGATTCCAGTCCCGGATCCGGTCCAGCGGATAAAAGAAGGGCTGAAAGTGACCCGGTGCAGTCGCGGCACGTGGCGCGCGAAAGTACAGTGCATTGAAGGCCCGGGCGCTCGTGTGGTTGACGAGGGATACCGGCGGCTCGAAGGGAATTCGTCGCGAAGCCCCCGGTCGGTCGGCGCCGCGCGGAATCGCCCTCGCATGGCGCCCGCAGTGCAGCCAGCCGCGTCCCAGACCCTTGCGCGACTGCGACAGGCAGTCGATCCACGCGACCGTGTAGGGCCAGCGGCCAGTGGCCTCGTCATTGATCGCCCAGAAATCATCCAGGCATTCGAAGCGCGTGGATTGCAGTTCCATCTGCTCCCCCTCGATCGCGAGCAGCTGGATCTCGGCCCAAAGAATGATGCCGGTGAGCCCGAGACCGCCAACCGTCGCCGCGAACCAGCCGGGCTCGGCGTCGGGACCGCAGATCTTCAGCTCCCCGTCCGAGCGCCGCAGGGCAAGCTTCCGGACATGCCGGCCAAAGGATCCTGCGACGTGGTGATTCTTGCCGTGCACGTCGTTTGCGATCGCTCCGCCGACCGTGACCTGCAGCGTTCCCGGCGTCACCGGCAGAAACCAGCCCTGCGGCACGGCCAGGCGGACGACGTCCGCGAGCAGGACACCCGCTTCGCAGCAGACCCGGCCCGTGTCCCGGTCGAACGAAATGAATCGATCCAGCGCGCGCGTGTCGAGCAGGCAGCCGCCGTCGTTGAGACAGACGTCGCTGTAACTGCGGCCATTGCCATGCGCAACGCAGGACTTTCCGGGTTGCGGCAGCGGCGCATCGCGATCGTACAGCCGGATGACCGTCTGGTCCCGAAATACGGGCCAGCGATTCCATGCGGTCACTGCTGGGCGCATCAGGCGGCCCTAGAATTCAGATCGCAAACCAGAGCAGCGCGGCACAGACGAACGCCACCGCAAGACTCGCCCGGTCGGTCAGTGCGAAAACGACCGGATCCTCGTGCAGCTCCTGGCGATAGGTCTTGAGCCAGATGCGCGATACCCAGTAGAGCAATGCCGGGCACAGCAGCCACAACAGCATTGGCCGCGCGTACATCTCGCCACCGCGTGCGTTGACGTACAGCGCCAGCAGCAGCACGCTCGCATAGGCCGACACCACGCCGAATACGACGAGCAGCGGCAGATCGCGAACCGTGTAGCCCCTGCCGGGAGCCTGGCGCTCGCTCGTTGACGCCAGCCCGCCGAGTTCCGTGGCCCGCTTCGCGGCGGCCAGGCTGAAGAACAACAGCATGGAAAAAGCCAGCAGCCAGAATGTCGGATCGATGCCGGTGGCCGCGCTGCCGGCCAGAATGCGACCGGTGTAAAGCGCGGCGAGACACAGGATGTCGACCATCGCACGCTGCTTCAGGTCGAACGAGTACCACAGCGTCAACGCCAGGTAGCCGGCCAGTACGACCAGGAAAATCGGCGCCAGCGTGAACCAGCTGATCGCCAGCGCGGCGCCGATCAACAACACGGCGCCCGTCAGCGCGGACCGGACCGTGAGCTCGCGGTTTGCCACGGGGCGCCGCTGCTTGGTCGGATGGCTGCGGTCTGACTCCGCGTCCATGACGTCGTTGATGAGGTAGGTGCCCGACGCCATCAGGCTGAAAGCCGCGAATGCGAGCGCGCATTGCGTGAGAACGACGGGATCTGCGAGGGTGTGGGCGGCGGCGGCCGGAATCAGCACCAGGGTATTTTTCGCCCAATGGTGCGGTCGGATGGCCCGCAACCACGCTTTCATTCCACCGTCCCTCACCGCAACATGCCTTGCTCGCGATACCAGGCGCAGGCCCGGCGCAGGCCTTCTTCGAGACCGATGCGTGGCCGGTAACCGAGCTCGTCGCGAGCCTTGTCGATGCGGAATGCCCGCGTCTGGCGATACCAGTCGACGCGCCGCGGATGAATCGGCGGTTCGATGCCGAATGGACGGCAAATCGTTTCCACGACGTGGCCGATTGCCACGATCGGCCAGGCCGGCAGGCGCCGGAAACGCGGCTCGACACCCATCGCGGCGGCTGCATGCCGGACGAGTTCCTCGATCGTCACGATATTGTTCGTCGGCGATCAGATACGCCTGGCCGAGACCCTTCGACTCGTCCATCGCGAGTTCGAACGCATCGAGAAAATTGTCGATGTAGAGCGGGTGATACAGGACTTTGCCGTCGCCGATCATCGGAAACCAGCCGCGTTCGAGTTGCCGGAAGATCATGTAGAAACGGCCGGGGTCACCGGGCCCGTAAATTGCCGCCGGGCGCAGGGTTGTCGTCTTCAGGCCCTTTGCCAGGTACGCGCTGACCAGCGGCTCGGCTTCGTACTTGGTCTGCTGATAATAATCGGCCGGCTGGATGGGCGCGTCCTCGCCCGCCGGCGGATCGTCCACGTTGCCGTGCACACCGCAAGTGCTGCAGTAGACGAATTTCCGCACGCCTTCGGCGAGCGCCGCATCGAGCACGATACTCGTGCCTTCGACGTTGACGTCGCGGTAGTGGCGTCGTGGGACGCTGAGTTCGCGGAATGCGGCGGCGACATGGTGGACGACCTCCACGCCGCGCATGCAGCGTCGAACGGTTTCCTTGTCGGTGACCGTGCCGATGACGAGCTCGACGCCCCAATCGCGCAATTCCTGGCTCTTGTATCCTTCCTGATGATCGAGCGCGACGACCGTGTGCCCACGGTCGAGCATGCGGCGCACCAGCGCCTTGCCGGTGAAGCCCGTGCCGCCCGTGACCAGAATCTTCATGGCGTCTTTCCTGACGGCGATCATGATTTCAGGGACTCGAGCATCCCGCGGATCGAACCGCTGATCGCCCCGGGATTGCCGCGCAGCAACTCGCGGAACACCATGCGCAGCGCGATCCACGGCGCGCCGACCGCGTAGAAACCGGCCTTCTGCAGGGGCGTGCCGTGGCGGCGCAGGAATCGCAGCCAGTGCTTTGCCTTGGAACGCGCATAAACGGCGGTGTAATCGCCGCCTTCGTAGGTGTGATTGACCGCGTGCAAGGCCACGGCGGCCGGAATGTAGAGGGCCCGGAAACCCGCGTCGCTGCAGCCGCAGCGAAAAATCCAGGTCCTCGGGACCGAACGGATCGAAAATGGCGTCGAAGCCGCCCAGCTCGCGAAACAGCGCCTCGCGGACCATCATCGCGCCGCCGCAGGAAATGCAGGGCGCCACCCGGTCGCACTGGCCGCGGTCGATTTCCTTGAACCCGACGGGATCGGTGCGTCCCAGCCAGAAATTGATGCGGCATCCGCCGCCGTCGTTGATGCGCGTGGGTTCATCGAGATACAGGAGTTTCGCCTGGGTCTGCCCGACATCCGGATTCGATTCGGATGGCGTCGAGCAGCGCGGCGACGAAGCCCGGCCGCAGCACGAGATCGTTGTCGAGGAACAGCAGGTATTCAGGCCGGAAAAGTTCGAATGCGAGGCGCGCGCCGGCATTGCGCCCGGAAGCGACGCCGAGGTTTTCCGGATGATGGTGTGTGACGACGCCTGGGAACTCGCGACGGATGGCCGCGATCGTGCCGTCCGACGAGCCGTTGTCCCAGACGAGCACGCGCATGCCGGCGTCCACCTGGGGCATCAGGCTGGCGAGCGCGCGCAACGTCGTATCACGCTGGTTGAGCGTCAGCATGACGGCGACTACCCGCACGCGCTCAGCCGGCGGCTGCGTGCCCTGTCGTCATGACCCTTCCTTGCGCAGCAACGACCCGTATTCTTCGAGTCCCAGCTTGAATGGTGCGTTCAGCATCCACAGTACCGCAATGGCCGTCATGGCGCCGCCCATGCCGGCGGCCAGCAATGCCGGAAAACCGGACCAGAAACCGGCAAGCCATGTCGCGACACCCGCGGCCGCCGCGGCCGCAAGGGCCGCCGCAGCGAATCGATTCGTGACGGTTCGCATCGCGCCCGGCACGAGACGCCGGGTCCAGATTGCCGCGAGCAGCAATGCGGCCAGATTGCCGGCCAGGCAGGCGAGCGCCGCGCCTTCGACGCCGAACCAGCCGATCGCCGGCCACAACAACGCGAGCAAAACACCCGTTTGCAGGCTCTCGAGCGCGAACACCCGGGCGGCGCGCCCGTGCCCCAGCAACAGCGGCGCGAGCAGATCCGCCAGGATCGCCGCAACACCCGCGAGAGCCAGGATCTGCACGATCGGTGCGGTTCCGCCCCAGCGCGCGCCAAGCGCCTGCTCGAACAACGGTGCGACGACCATCAACAGCGCGTAGACCGGCAGCAGCACGAGGCCGAGGCCCGCAAGCAGCACGGCAAAACCGCGCGTCGTCGCCAGCGGATCGTCGCGGAGTCTCGCAAACATCGGAAATGCCACGGCCCCGACGATTGCGCCCGCCGCTTCGATCGGCAGGAACGCCACCTTGAGCGCAAGGAAATAGAGTCCCAGGGCCGCGGCGCCGAGCGAGCGCGACACGGCGAGCTGTGTCACGAGCGTGCCGGCGAGTGTGGCAATGCCGGCCAGCAGCACCCAGCGACCGAAATTCACCAGCGGCGCGACGGCTCGCCATGCCAGATTGATGCGCGGCCGGTGCGGCGCGAGCCAATACGAAGCTGCCACCGTCACTGCGCTGCCGGCAATCGCACCGGCGACCAACGCCCAGACGCCGAGCGTCGGCGCAGTCGCGACCGCGGTCACGAGATCGGCCAGCGCACCGGGCAGGTAAATGAGCGCAACCTGCCGGAATTGCAGTGCGCGGGTCAATCGGGCGATGCCGATACTCGCGCCGGCATCGATCAGCGGGCGCAGCGCCAGCACCTGGATGACCGGCACCGCAGCCATCTCGTTGAACAGCCGCCCGACGGCGGGCGCCGCGAGGATGAGCACCAGCGCCAACGAAAGCAGCGCGCGCAAGCCCGACAGTCCACGCCGCGTCCTCTTCCTCGAGCGTGGCGTGACTGCGGTGCACCAGCGCGGGGATCATGCCAACGTCGCTGAGGCGCAGCATCACGCTGATCGCGATGCGTCGCGATCGCCAGCAGGCCAAACGCATCCGGAGCGAGCAGTTTCGCGAGGATCAGCAGCCGCAGGAAAAAGATGCCCTGGACGCCGGCCAACTGCACCACGCGCCAGCGCAATGCGTGCGCCGCATCGCCGGAGATTCGATGGATCAACGCAACGCTCCGCCGCGCCAGCCCTCGCGCAGACCTGGCAGGAATTCGGTCAGGTAGGCTTTGCCGTTGCGCGCGGCCTCCGGATCGCCGGACAGGACGCCCACGACCCATCGGCGCACGATCTCAGCAGGTGCACGGCGACGCGCAGGATCATGAATCGGTCGCCCTGCCGCAGATACCAGCCGAAGAACGCGCTGTGACTGCGCGCGTAGCTGCGATAGCGGTCTTCGCGTTGCGTCTCATCGCGCCAGCCCCGGTGGCATACCGCCACCTCCGGCGCATAGACGATCGGCACGCCGGCGCGCAACGCACGATAGGCGAACTCGGTGTCTTCGGCGTTGCGCATCGCGTGCATTTCCGTGAACGGGCCGACCCGGCGCGCGACATCGAGCGGCATGCCCAGATTGCCGCCGCTCAGCCGGTCGAAGCGCAGCGCGGGCCGGCGCTGGATCGCCTCGACTTCCGAGGTGACCACCGACAACTGCACTTCGCCCTCTCCCGCATCCACGCGCCCGGTCACGATGGCAGGCGTGTGCCGCCGGAGTCGTTCGGCGATTCGCGTCATCCAGTCCGGTGCTACTTCGCAATCGTCATCCGTGATCACGACGTAGCGGCTCTGGACCTGGGCGATACCCAGGTTGAGCGCAAGGGACTTGCCGACGCGCTCCGAGTGCAGGTAGAGGATGTCGAGTCCACGTTGCCGCATGTCGGCAGCGAGCATGGCAGTGCCCGGCGTGCTGCCCTGGTCAACGATGATGATGCGTCCCGGCCAGGTTTCGCCGGCGACGACGGACTGAAGCGTCCCGCGAAGGATTTCGCGGCCCAGAGTCGGGATCAGCAATGTGATTTCGGGATCGCTCGCGTGCGTCAGCGTCATCGCGCCGACTGCCTGCGGGCATCAACCAGCTCAGTCAACAGGCTTTCGTATTGCGCGGCGATCGCGTCGCCGCCGAAGCGCGCCAGAACAGTCTCGCGTGCCGCCCGGCCCAGTCGCAAGGCCAGTTCGCCGTCGTCCAGCAGGCGTTCGATGGCGGCGACCATCGCATCGCGATCTCCCGGCTCAACTACCCAGGCATTGACGCCATGATCAACGTAATCCGCGATGCCTCCGACACGTGTCGTCACGGCGGGCAGACCGCAGGCCATTGCCTCGACGAGCGACAGCCCGAAGGCTTCATTTTCCGTCGGGAACACGAACAGGTCGGCGGCCCTGAGCCAATCCTCGACCCGCGTACCGCCCCTGCAAACCGCACCCGCGCACCGAGCTGATGCGTCGCGACGTATTCCTTCAGCGCTGGTTCGCAGTTGTGGATGTCCCCGCCCCCCTCGCCGACGAACACCAGCGTGCCCGGCCTACGGCCGCAGAATTCGCGCCAGGCTTCGAGCAGCAGCGGCAAGCCTTTGTAGCTCACCAGGCGGCCCGTGTAGACGAGCAGCGGACCCGGAGGCAAGCCGAGCCGTTGCCGAAGTTCCGGTTTCTGCAAAGGCGCGACCGGCTGGAACTGCGTCGCAATCTACGCCATTCGGAATCCGGTGTATCCGTTCGCGCGGTACCGCCTGGGTCAATAGTTCGCGCTCCACCTCGGCGGAAACGGCTACATGAGCAGTCGCCATGCGCAGGTAGCGGGCGCGGAGCCGCAGCAAGCCGCTCAGCACGGCGCCCTCGGGCTTGATCCGCAGTTCCCCGAGACCTGCGCGAAAGAATTCGCCCGACATCTCGCCCAGGCTGTCGGCCTTCAGCACCACCGGCTTGCCGTACCAGCGACCCGCAATCAGCCCCGGAATTCCGAGGGCCCGATAGCCTGATATGAGCAGGACGTCGTATTCGCGCCGGCGCCGCACAAGTTCCGGCAATGCGTAAAACTGCAACCGCCACCGGACGCGCCGGCCCGCCCCGGCCGGCGGCAGCCGCAGGATTCGCAGGCCGTCGACAACGGTCTCCGCCGGCGATTCGCGCCGCGAGCGGCGCGTCAACAACGTCACTTGATGTCCGCGCCGCAACAGCCCGTGCGCGAGGAGCGATGCCTGCCGTTCGCCGCCGCCGATCTCGGGTGCGAAAGTTTCCGTTGCCAGCAGCACCCGCAATACAGGCAGTCAACGCGTTCACGAACCCGAATCCGCCCGGGGCCGACGAAACAAGCGGCGCAGCCAGAATTTCACCAGATCGCCGGCCGCGGGCTGGCGATAGAGCGGACCGGGTTGCGCTGACTGCGGCGCGGGTCTTGCGCGGTTGTGTTTCATGTCGAGTACGGCATCGACGAAAACCTGGCAACCCTGTTCCTCGACTTCGCGCCACACTCGGCCGTAACTCTTGTGCCCGATCGTGATCTCCGCGCTCCTGACGACGTCGCCCGAATCGAGTCCGGCCGTGATGCGCTGGATCGTGACGCCGGCGACGCTCTCGCCGTTGTACATCTCCCAGAAAGTCGTCTTCTTGCCGCGATATGCCGGGACTCGGCCATGGTGTATCCCGAGCGTGCCAAGCCGCGGGATCTCGAACAGTTCCCGCCGTAGAATCGGGCCTCCATAGATCACGCCGAGATCCGGCGCAACGTCGCGCAGTTGATCGAGCACGGCCGGCGCGTGCACGTCGGCCACGGTCCTGATCTTCGGTTGTGCACTGACCCAATGCCTGCGGAGAGCCCGCCGCTGCCGTGGATGGCGCAGGCTATTCGCGCATCCGCCGACGAAGTCCGCGACGACGACGGGTATCGCGAACCAGCCACGGCGGCGCCACAGGTTGGCCAGTCGATGCCGCAAGCCGCTGCCGGAGCCCTCGCAGAGTCCCAGCACGAGATCGATCTCCGGATGTGATTCGAGCATCGCGACGAAACGCTGCGCACCGGGTTGCAGGTAGGCGCCGCCGAAAAACACGACGCGAATCGGGCGATCGCCGGCCACCGTCAACGGCCCTGCCATCCGGCCAGTCGGTCCTTGCAGCGCTTGAGCCACGGCTCCAGACGGTGCGCCACGGGCACCCAGGTTCGGGCACGGGCCAGCGCCCGGCGGCCGGGACGCGCGGCATCGTGCAGCAGGAAGACTTCCGGTTCCGCGCAGACGCGATCCAGCAGCTCGCCCGTCAATATCGGCCGCGACTGCCATTGGAAGAAACGACTGACCTGGCTGCGATGGCATTCGAGCGCACGCCGCTTCAGCCTGGCCGTCGCGTCCGTCGGATGTCGCGCGCGCAGGTCCGCGACCGGCAGATAGGCCCGCACATCGCCGCCCGGCAGCAGGCGCCACTGGCTGTAAACGAAATACTCGATTACGGTCGCCGTGAACGCGCCATCCCGATGCGCGTCGGCGACCGCGTGACTGATGGCCAGGTGGTCGGGATGGCGGTCATAGCGGAATGGCACCAGCACCGCGGAGGCGCCGACGCGACGGATGTGCTCTACCAGCGCGGCGCGCAGCGAGTCTTTGCGGGTCGCGAGCGTGCCGTCCTCGAAGCCCAGAAAGGCGACGTTGCCCGCGGGTAACCCGAGCACTGCCATCGCCTCCCGCGCTTCCTGCTCGCGCGTCAGCGCCAGCTGGCGCCGGATCGCCTCGGGCGCGCCCGCAGTCGGCTCGGGCGAATGCGATCCATCGGTCGCGAACAGCAGGTGCAGGCATTCCTTGCGCGGATGGCCCGCCAGCAGCAGTCCGCAGCCCAGCGACTCGTCATCCATGTGCGGCGCGATGACCAGCACCGGACCGGCGAATTCCGGCAACGTCTGGATCGCCGTCACGCCCGGCTCCGCTGCGCAAGGCGGCGTCCGCTGCGGCTGGCGGCAACCTCTTCGAGTATCGCAAGCGTTTGCCGGGCGCAGCTCTCCCAGGAGAAGGTCTGCGAGCGTTCGAGCCCGGCATCGGCCAGCCGGGCTCGCAGCCGGGAATCGCCGACCACCCTCTGCACTGCGGCGGCAATCGCCGCCGGATCCTGCGGGTCGACCAGCAGTGCCGCGGAACCTGCGATTTCCTCGAGCCCGTTGGCGCGCGAGGTGATGATGGGCGTCCCGCAGGCCATCGCTTCGGTGATCGGAATCGGAAACGCCTCCTGCATCGACGGATAGAGATACAGTTCGCTCGCGCTGTACACGGCCGGCAGATCCGCCTGGTCCATCCAGCCGGGAAACAGCACGTCGCGCCCCCAGCCATCCGCCGGCAATCCGTAGTCGTCTGCGGAACCGCTCGCAATCCTTGCCCGCCCACGACGAGCTTGTGGGGAATACGGCCGTGAGACTCGCAAAGGCATCGAAGATGCCGCGGATGTTCTTGCGATCGCCGCCGCCTGCCTTGGACAGCGTCAGCAGGTAGCGTTCCGGCAAGCCGTATTTGCTGCCGCACGGCAGCCAGGACCGTCGGATCGGTCACGCGCCGGAAATGCCGGGCGGGCCCGAAATAGACAGTGCGAACCTTGCCCTCGGGCAGATCGGAAAATTCGCCGAAGTCGTCGGTCGTGAGCTGCGAGACCGAGATGGCGACCGCGGCCTTGCGCAGATAGAGCGGCATGAAAACACGCATATAGGCGCGGTCGAGGCGGCTGTAGAACTGCGCCGCGCCGGGCAGGAACCAGTCCGCGCCGTGCAGCACCATCACGCCGGCACGCCGGCAAGCAGCGGGACCGTGAACTTCGGATGCAGGATGAACGTCGGCGCCGAGTCTGCCGGCACGCCAGCGGCACGGTCGACCTGGTCCCACACGCATTGCCGCGCGATCCCGGCAGGTGCTCGCTCACACGTGGCCGGTCCGCGTAACGACCGAGCTGGGCCGGATCGCGATACAGCAGCAGGTATTCGTTGACGGCATCGAGCTCGAGCAGAGTCTCGATCAGATTGCGGCTGTAGACGCCGATCCCGCCTTTTTCGTCCAGCGTGCGCAGCATGACCGCGATGCGCACGGCGGCCTCAGGCCTTGATCGCGGTGACCGACACTTGTAGGCGCAGCGCAGCGCGAGCGATTCGGGCAGCAGGTTGTAAAGCGGCGCTGAACACGCCGCGATACAGCGCCGCCTTCAGGCCGCGCTTGGCGACCGGCAGCGCGCGATGGTGCTCGCGCGCGGTTTCGACCACTTCGAAACCGCGGAACATGTCGAGAATCTCGTCCTTCCGTGTAGAACTCGTTGACCGGCGGGTCCTCTTCGTGCGCCTCGATGGGCTCGCGGCCCAGGCGGTGCACGGTCCACATCCAGGACGGGCGCCGGTAAAAGTGCGAGATGATCGCGCGGCCGCCCGGCTTCAGCACGCGTCGCACCTCCTGGATCGCGCGTGCGGGTGTCGCCGGTCGCGTGCAGCACGCCATTCGACCAGACGGCATCGAAGCTGGCATCCGGAAAATCGAGTGCGAGCGCGTTGCCGACCCTGACGTCCTCCGCCGTCACGCCTTCGACCTCGAAATGGCGCTTGGTCATGGAAACCGCATTCTCGGTCAGGTCGATCGCCGTGACGCGGACGCCGCGCTTCAGGAACTCGAGGCTGTCGAAGCCCATGCCGCAGCCGATCTCCAGCAATCGCTTGCCGCGCAGCAGCCGGGACTCCCGCTCGATGCGCTGCATGATCCAGGGGAACTTGTAGGGATTCATCCACGGCCGGATGTGCGCGAAGAATTCCGGTGAACCGGGTTCCAGGCCTGGATCGCTGACGTACTGGAGGCCCAGCGTGTGCAGGTTCCAGTAGGCATGCACGGACTTGACGACGTCACTGGTGGCGGGCGGCTGTCTGGCGGTGGTCAAGCGGATTCCTCCATTGCGGTGCGCGAAATCCGGGAGCCGATGCGGCGCGCCGGGGCGCCGGCGACAACCGAATAGGCCTCGACATCATGCGTCACGACAGAACCGGCGGCCACGACGCTGCCGCGGCCGATGGTCACGCCGTCAATGACGATCACGCCGGCTCCCAGCCAGCAGTCGTCGCCGATGACGACGCCCCGCCTCGGCTCAGGCTGTTCCGCAATCGCCACGTCCGTGCGGCCATGGACCGTGTAGCGGCCGCCGCCGACGTAACACTGCGCCGCGAGCATCGTGTCGGCGCCGATTTCGAGCCGCGTCGAGGCGTACATGACGCAGCCCGCACCGATCGATGCGCGCGGGCCGATCGAAAGTCGCCCATCCTTGCCGGAGATGATGCAGCCGCGGCTGATCAGCACGCCGTCGCCGAGAAGAAACTCGCCCGGCGCGCAGCCGCGGGCGTCGAGCTGACTGCCGTCGTCCACGGCGACACCATCCCCGATCCACATCTTTCGTGAGTGCCACAAGGTCACATTGCGTCCCCACAGCGCGCCGCGGCCCGCTCGATGAAACAGTCCGCCCCGCCAGGTCAATCGACGAAACGCGACGCCCACGGCGCCGGGCAGCGCGCCGCCCCAGGCGACGACCAGCTCATGGCGCAGCAGCGCAAGCCACGATGGCGATCCGACAACCAGTTCGCGGTAGGCGACCGCGGCCGAAGCAGACGAATCCTGCTGAAGCCGGCCGAGGCCGATGGAGCCGTCATTGCGATCGTTCAAGCCATTTTCCTGCAATGCGCGACCAGGTGCCACCCATAGCCGCGCAGCCAGCGGTCCGGCAGCGCGCGCCCCAGGGCCGACAGTCCCCGGTTGAAAATCCTGCCAATTATGCCGTGCCGGCCGCCTGTCGCCGGAGAAAGTCTCTCGACCGTGATCACGCTTTGGGGAAACGCGGCGAGAAGTCCTGCGAACTGATCGCGGTCGTAGAGCCGGAAACCCGGCGCATCTCCATGGCCGAGCCGGATGCCCGCCAGCCGGGATGCCAGGGACATCCACGAGCGGCGATTGTAAACCATGAAAATGGCGGTGCCGCCCACCCGCAACACGCGGCAGCCCTCAGCGACGATTGCGGCCGGGTCGCGCGCGAATGGCAGCACGCCGTGACAGTACACCAGGTCGAATCGACCATCGCCGAACGGCAAGCGACTGCCGTCGGCTTCAAACAGCGTCGCCTTTACGCCGGCCACGACACAATATCTGCGCGCCAGTTCAAGCGCCCTGGGTGCGATGTCGATGCCTGTCGCGCGGGCGCCGCCGCGCGCGAAGCGCACGAGATCGAGCCCGGCGCCGCAGCCGATTTCCAGCACGTCACGCCCGGCCCAGCGATCGAAGGCGACGGCATCCAGCAGGTAGCTGCTCTTGCGCAATCGGTAGGCGTCCAGCGCCGCGTAGAACGCAGCTCGAACCCGGCGCGTCGTCCGACAATTCGACATCATGAATGCGCTCGTTCCAGTACGCGCGGATCGCCGCGTCCAGCGCCGCGTCCTGCGCGCTACGCAAGCCAGTACCAGCGCAATCGACGCAGCAGCGCCGCCCCGTTTTCATCACCGACATGGACGCGCGGTGTCGCGTGTGCGTCGCCTGCATGCCATACCAGGTCCGGTTGCGAGGTGCAGGCGACCTCGAATCCCGCGTCGCGAACCAGCGCGATGCTTTCGGCGTCCGCGTCGCCGTGCGGATACGCAAATGCGGCCGGTGCCCGGCCCGTCAGTCGCTGACAATCCGCCCGGCTTTGCCCGATCTCGATCGACTTGTCGGCGTTTGACAGCCGGCCCAGCATCGGGTGCGTCACCGAGTGAGCGCCGATGTCCACGAGGCCGTCAGCGGTGAGCTCACGCAGCTGATCGGGTGACATCGGCCATGAGGCGGGATCCGGCTCTGGATGAACGCCGGCCCACTGCTCGACCGCGGTCACGGCCGCATCGCGTTCCGAATCGGGCCGGCTGCCGCACCACGCCCAGAGCAGATCGTGCAATTGCCGGCGCGCCCGCCGCCCGCGAATGCCGCCGGCCGCGAGTTGCACGTCGTGATGCACGAAACCGTTCGTTTGCGGTGCCCAGTTCGAGGTCCGACGGCAAGGCCCGCTCGGGCAGGACGAGCTTCGCCAGCCGGTCCCACCAGAACTCGGAGCGCCTGCCGATCTGGCCGGTCGCGATGAAGACCGTCGCAGGCGCGTCGAAACGATCGAGAACGGGCTTGGCCACCGTGAGATTGTCCACGTAGCCGTCATCGAATGTGATGGCGACCACGGGGCGCGATTCCCGGCCCTTGCGCAACTGACTGCGCAATTCCGTCAGTGGCACCAGATCGACCTGTTCACACAGCATGCCGATTTGCGATTCGAAGTGTTCCGGTCGCACGCAAAGATCCCAGGGATCGGTTTCGACGCGCGCGATACGGTGATACATCAGCACGAGACCGTGGGCTTCCTGCTCACGCCGCAGGCGACGGCTCCCATAGGCAACCACACGGTCGATTCGCCGCTGCATCCGCCCGGTCATCTGCCCGATTTTCATTGCCGGCGGGATCACAAGACACCCTTCTTCCAGGCGCGAGCGGTCAGGATCACCGGGTACTCCGGATCCGCCGCCGCGAGTTCATCAGGCGTCAGTTCCTGCGCCGCCAGGCCGTGCAGGAAAGCCGTCGCGGTGAGCACGTTGCCACCGCTGCCGACTTCTACGCGCGACGGGTCGAAAAACTCAGCCAGCATGCGCCTGACGGCCAGCTCGGTGAACGCCCAATACCAGGTATGCCCCCACACGCTCGTGGTTGGCACCAGCGTGATGCCTGGCACCGTCATCAACAAGACGCCCTCCGGCCTCAGGATCCGGTGCAGCGTCCGGACTGCGCTGCGTGCATCGTAGATCAGGTGCAGGGTTTGCGTCAGGATCACGCAATCGAAACTCGCGTCGGCGATCTGCGGCGCGGCCGCCAGGTCGGCGACGATCGTCGCCGCAGGATTGTCGGCCGTGATATTCAGGACGTCACGCTGGACGACTTTCTGGCCGCCGAATCGGCGGGTATAGGCGTCATCGCCGATCTCCAGAACCCGGCCACGGATGTCGGCGGCGCTGACCTCGAGAAAACGCTCGATGTAATGCCGGTCGACCGGGAGGCCGCGTTCGTCGCCGGACACCGGGCGATCGAGTCCGAAGTGGCGACCGATCGGCTCGACGCGGCGCAGATCGCCGAAATCGACGGAGCCGGGTTGCGGGATGCCGAGCAGACTGCGGCGCAGCCGCGCATAGACGCGAAAAGCCCGCTTGCGCAGTCGCATCAATAGGCCTTTCGGTCGTGCAATACCTGAACGAGCGTTTGAAGCAAGATGCGCACATCGAGCGATGGCGACCAGTGACGCAGGTAATCGAGGTCGTATTCGATCCGCGCCTTCATTTCCTCCAGCCGGCTGGTCTCGCCGCGGCAGCCATTGACCTGGGCAAGCCCCGTGATGCCCGGCAGAACCTTGTGTCGCACCATGTAGCCCTTGATCAGCCGCCGATACATCTCATTATGCGCCACGGCATGCGGTCTCGGCCCGACCAGGCTCATGCTGCCCTGCAGCACATTGATCAGCTGCGGCAGTTCGTCGATCGAAAAACGCCGCAGAAACCGGCCGAATCGCGTGATGCGCGCATCATCCGGCGTGGCTTGCTGGATCTCGCCGCCATCTTCAGTCACGGTCATCGTTCGAAACTTGTAGACCCAGATGATCTGGCCATCGAGTCCGTAGCGGCGTTGCTTGAAGATGATCGGGCCACGGGAGCCGAGCTTGATGCGCAGCGCAACCAGCAGCAGGAACGGCGACAACGCCAACAGCGCGATGATGCTGATCGCGACGTCCATCGTGCGCTTGATGAGCCCGCGGGTGCCATGGAACGGCGTCTCGCACATCGCGACGACTGGCACGCCGGAGATGTCGGCCGTGCGCGACTGGATCAGGTCCATGACGAATATATCCGGCACGAAATAGATCGAGGCCGTCGTATCGCGCAAGCTCCTCCAGCAGGTCCACGACGCGCTGCACCTGACGCATCGGCAGTGCAATGAAGATGACGTCGATGTTTTGCGAATTGACATGAGCCGCGAGCTGCGAGAGCCCGCCGAGGAGTTCCTTTCCGGCCGGCAGCCCCAGCCTTTCGGCGCTGCGATCGTCGAAGAACCCGTCCACCCGTATCCCGAGTTCGGGCGCCTCGCGGATGCGCTTGACGAGCGTGACGCTGACATCGCTATAGCCTGCGACGACCGCCACGCGCGCATTGCTCGGCGCGTGCATCAGTCGCCGCATGTACTCGTGCAGCGCGACGCTCAGGAATATCAGCGGCACCGGCGTGACCATGGCCCAGGTCAGGATCACGAAACGAGAAAACTCCTCCGACGTCTTCGTTGCGTAGCCGATGGCGAACAGCAACGCCAGCAGCACCAGCCAGCGGATGATCAGGCCGATGGCGATCGACCCCCAGCGCGGCAGGATCGGAAGCGACTCCCGCCTGCGGACGCTGGATGACCATCGGCGCGAGGATGGCAACGAAAACGGACAGGACCTGGAATTCGCGGTCGAATGGGACGCCGTACAATACGGCAAGGAAGACAAGCGTCCCGATCGCGATCAGCGGCGGCAGCAGGAATTGCAGCAGCACCAGCTGCCCGATCAGGACGCTGCGCTTGTAGATGATCGGTTCGTTCATTGCTGGCTATTCGCCGGCCGGCCCCGGTAGAACTCCCTTTCTGGTGCTTGCCAAACCTGGCGAATGCGCATTTTCCCCGTTCGCGAAGCGCAATTGCGTGAACCGCGTCCCGCGGCACGCTTATGTCAATTGACGGGCGTCGCACCGAGCGAGAGTCGAACCAAAGATTATAGGCCAGGGACCGCCCCCGGAGCGACGTCGGCCGGTGCTCAGGTCAGCTGACTGTCTTGCTGACTGTCTGCGAGCGAACGCTCTCGGCGCCGCTCGAATTGTACGAGGTCATCGAGAAGTGCCAGGTGGCAGGCGAAAGATCCTCAACGACCAATGTGGTCAGACCTCGTTATCGAGCGTGATCACCTGGTGCAAGGAATCGGCACTGTGTCCGTAATAGACGCGATACCCGGCCAGATCGGTCAGCGGGCTGCCATCGGCGTTCTGCGTTGGCGGATACCACGACAGGGTCACGGAGCCCGTCGATATCTGGTCGACGCTGATTGCGAATCTCGGGAGCCCCGCAGAATGCTTGCCATCCGTAACCGTAATCTTGATTTCGGTGAAGATGCCGACGTCCGCCTCCTGCGGCGTTCCAGAGAGCCGACCCGTCGCATTGTCGAAGTGCGCCCAGGCCGGCTTGTTGGCGATGCGAAATGTCAGGCCATCGCCATCCGGGTCGCTCGCGATCGGCGTGAATTCGATAGGCGAGCCCGGCGCGGATGCTGGTCGGCGGAATGCCCGAGACCGTCGGTTTCTGGTTGATCGTGGACATCGCCGGCGATCCGGCTCCTCGTCCACGTTTGTCCTTGAAGCACGCGCTCAGCAGGAGCGCGACGATCATGATCGCCAGTCGATAGTTCAATGGTGTGCCCACCCTGATTGCCCCGCAAAAACTGGCGCACCGTATCGGGCAGGTGGGATCGTGTCAGCCGCCGTCTCTCGGTCGATGACGACAATCTGGCGTCGTGCAGGATCGAGATGTCCTACGCGCGCTCTATTGCCGGCAACTCCGCTGGCCTGGACTCGTCGAGAGTCGTTAGCCCGGAAGCTTTGCGTCCCCACCTTTCGATGGGTTTGCCCTTACGACCTGCAGTCTAGTCAGTGTGGATCTGTCGATCCGAGAACTGGATCACGCGAGGAAGACCGCGGGCATGCATGACGCCCGATTCAGCGCGTGTTCCGGTCGGGCGCCACGAATACCCCTGATTTACTGTAGGCGCTCGACGGCCGAGGCATAGGCTGATGGGCAGGTACCCGATTGCTGCCGGCTTGAAACAGCTGTCGCATCGCCAGCAGGTGATGCAGCGTTGCTGCTGAACAATCCCGCCAGTGGCCCGCCTCCCACGGCATCTGGCCCGCAGCGCTCGAACAGCCACAGGTTGACTCCAAGATAAACGTCGTCGGCGTTCTGCGCCGCATACGCACTGATCAGCGTGGGCAGCAAGGTCGCCGGAATCTCACCCAGGCAGCACTTGATGCGGCGTGGTGCGCTCGATACCAGCTGATAGAACGTCTGATTCACGGGGGCCGCGGTCCGCACCGCGGCAAAGTCGAACTGTCATCCATTCGTTTCCGGTGAAGGAATACGGCTGATGATCGCCGAATATCGCCAGCAGGAACGGGCGGCCCTCGCGCGCCTCGATCCCGCGCAGATAGCTGATCAACGAAGCGAACGCCGTTTCGGTCGATGCCAGGCGCCGGAGATATTCCTGCAACATGCAATTCGGCTCAAGCTCCGTCGTCTCCGTCAACCGAACCGGTATGTCGTTCAAATTCGAGACGCGGCAGTCATGCGGACCGTGATTCTCGATCAACAGGACATAGGACAGGAATGGCCCGTCCGGCTCCGGTCCCATGATCCGCATGAAATCGTCGATCACCTGGGTATCCGTGCCTGCCCAGCCGTCCGTGTGACCCTGGTCTTCGCTGTCGAAGATCCTGTCGGCGCCATAGGACTCGTAGGCATTCCGATAGTTGTAGAACTCGCCTTCGTTCGGGAAGAAGGCCGAGCTGTGGTAACCCCGGGATTCCAGGTACGTGAATAGGTCCTGCTCGACGTACGGCGACAACGATGAGTGCGAGTAGTAACCGGAATAACCAAACAGCCGGGAGTCGAGCCCGGTGATCGTCTCGAATTCCGTCACCCACGTGCCGCCGCCGATCACATTGACGTGAAATGGCCCGACCGCAACGGTGCTGTCATTGGACTCGAACAGGCTGGATTGCACCTTGCGGTCGAGGCGAAAGGCGGCATTCGGATCGAATGTCGACTCCGCGAGAACAATGACGATGTTCGGCATCACGGGCGGGCCGGAGCCAAATTCGAAGTGCCGCGGACGGCGTCCCGGACTTCCGCCATCGACGGCGGATCCGCATCGATCGATGCGCGGAAAAAATCGCCGGTCCGCGTCGACTCGATGTGCTCCGAATAGGCAAGATACGGCAACACACCGACCTCCGCCGCCATCGCGGCGATACCCGTGGTGTCCCAGGTATTGCTGTAGCCGCGGAGATCGTGAAACAGCCGCTGGAAATAGACGGCTGCCAGAATGGCGACGCAGGCGATGCCGATCGCGCTGCGCAGCCGCCCGCCTGGCGACCTGGCGCCGATCTCCCGAGACTATCCCCTGTCGCGCGGCGGCCCAGGCTTCATACAGCAGATAAATCACGACCAACGCGATGCCCGCCTCGGCGACATAGCGCGTCCAGGCTGGATAACTCATCGCCTCCCAGAGACCGGCCGGATTGGCCAGCGCGATCCGGATGTCCAGCATCGTCAATGGCAGACCGGTGAGTCCGACCTTCATCGTGGTGATGACGGCCAACAGCACATTGAGCAGAGCGACCGCGAGAAACAGCTGCCACCCGAATCGCCATGGCAACAGGAGACAGAGCGCCGCGACGTAACACCAGAACAGCCAGGCCGCCGCGGCCATCAGATTCTCATGCGAAAGCCACAGGACGAGACCGGTCGCGACCATCGCAAGTCGCCAACGCGAGAATCCAGCGATGCTTGCGCCACGCGAGGCGACCAATTGAAAAATGCCATGGCGCATCGCGACGTCGGATCCACCCTGACCAGATTCCCGCAGCGAGCAATACGGCGCCCGCAATGCATCCGGCGAGCTGCTTGCGACCGAATCCGATGGATTCCGCGCCCCGGAAATAATCCCAGGCGATGGAAGCCGCGATGAGCCCAATGCCCGCCGCCACCAACGCGATGCCGCGCAGGCGGGCAAATAGATGGATTTTCACGATTCGGCAAATCTAGCCGAGACCAGCCCGTTCGGTTGAATTATGCGACATGCGACATAAAACGAAGCTCTTTCAACCACTTATGTGACATCCAGTTTCTTGGGCGCCTGCCGGGATGCTATGTTCGTTCCCGACCAGACATCGTCTGGCGAAATGGCACACCCGCTGCGAGGCGGGGCCGCAAAACCACGGGTCTCCTGTTACAGGACGACCGCCGGGTTACCGAACCAGCTTCAGCATCGTGCAAACCATCCTCGTGATGCGGGTGCGTGACCCGCACGAGGATTGCGGCAATGCGCGTCGTTCGTTTCACTGCATTCGGTCGTGCGGCGGCACAGCTCGGCTGCCGTCGTGATACGATCAGGACGAAGGGGAGGAAGCAGTAACAAGACCAAGGGGATGGAACCGCTAGGGACTGGGGGCGGGCCACCCGCCCCCTTTTTTTGACCTGTGAGTCCGGTATTGACGCTGCCGGAACTTTGGTTCACGTTGCCGCGCATCTGGCAGGAGACTCGGTATGGCCACGCTCGAGGATCAGTTCAAGGCGGCCCAGGCCGAAGTTCAGCAACTTTCCGAACGCCCTGACAATGACACGCTGCTCGAGCTCTATTCCTTCTACAAGCAGGCGACGGAAGGCGACGTGACCGGCGACAAGCCCGGCCCGTTCGACTTCAAGGCGCGCGCGAAGTACGACGCCTGGGAAGCCCGCAAGGGCATGAAACGCGAAGTCGCGATGAAAGCGTACGTACGCCTCGTCGAGCATCTCCAATAGCGATGACTGAAGGCCGCCAGGCGGTACTTTTTGGCGCATTAGTTGTCGCATTGTCGGCGCTTGCGCTGGTAGCGAAGTTTCCGACGTACCCGCTGATCTTCGCGGAACTGAACAATGCCGCTCATGCGCCGGTATTCGGCGCGCTGGCGGCAATCTGGTTCCAGTGGCTGCGCCAGGTATCCTGTCCTGGCTCGCTGGCAGCGTTACGCAGCTGCGTTCTTGCTGGCGCTCGCGATTGGCGGCTTCATCGAGCTGATCCAGCCGGCATTTGGCCGCGGCGCCGAAACTCGCGACCTGATGAATGATGCATTAGGTGCCATTGCTGGCCTTGCGCTGGTCGCAGCCTGGGAATCGCGCAGCAAATCGTTCGTCTGGATCGGAGTCGCCGCCATTGTTCCGGTGCTCTGGCCCATCGCCGAGGCTGCGAATGCCTATGCGATTCGCGCGAACGAGTTTCCGACGCTGCTCGGCCATGACGTGCCAGCGGAACGCTATTTCATCAATACAAGCGGCATTGAATTGATGCCGGCCATGCTGCCGTCCCAATGGCGCCGGAGCGACGATTCGCTGAGCCTGAAGATCCGCATCGTTGGCGGGCGGTTTCCGCGCATTACACTCGATGAACCGCAGCCAGATTGGCGGGGCTATTCGCGGTTGATGCTCGACATGACCAATCCTGACGCGCACCGTCTCACGCTGACCCTGCGCGTGCACGATCGGGCGCACGACAACAACCGCGCCGCCGATCGCTTCAATCGAAAGTTTACGATTGCCGCCTCCGAGCGCCGCGTGCTGTCGTTTCCGCTCGCTGAAATCGCCGCATCACCGGCAGGGCGCGAAACTGGACATGTCACGCATCGCAGGCGTCATCGTTTTCGGCGATGGCAATCCCGGATCTAGTCGGCCGCGAGTACTACTCTGACCCGCCTCTGGCTCGAATAGCACTTGAGACCCGCCTCACAGTTTGGCTGCAAACGCTTCCTGCCAGTTGGCCCGGAGGCGCCGGCACCCGATAAAATGCCTTCATAATTGGAACCGGGGGATCTTTCAATGCCACGCTCTCGACTCTCCGCGCTTTGGTTGTTACTGGCTACAGTGTTCGTTGCCGTACCGGCGTGGGCAGAAGTGGAACTGCGGGTCGAGGCACAACCGATCAGCGACCCGATCCAGGCGTTCGTCACCGTGACCGATGCAAACGGCGACCTCGTGGCGGGGCTTACGGCCGCCGACTTCGCGGTCACACTGGACGGCGTGCCCGTCGTCATTCAACCGTCGGACCTGACGCTGCCGCCCTCCCAGGACCCGAACCAGAAAGTCTCAGTCATCTTCGTCGATGGATTTCAGCGTGAGCGTCACGAACAGTCGCGCTCCCTGCCTTGCAGGATGCAGTAATAACCTTCATCGACGCGATGAATGACGGTGACCAAGCGGCAATCCTCAAATTCAACGGCGAGCTTGGGGTCTCAATCGTCCAACCGTTCATCGCAATTGACCACGGAGTCAATAGCGCTGCACTCGAAGCCGCGGTAATGGAAGACTATCCGGGCAGCGGCACCACCTATTTACGATGCCCTCGCAACTTGCCATTGAACATTTTGTCAACGCCGCCGAACCCGCTCCCGGCCGGCCCGAAAGCGATCATCCTCGTCAGCGACGCCGCGGAGAACAGCTCCGTCGCCACCGAGCTCGAAGTGATCACGCACGCCAACGACAACAGTATTCCGATCTTCACGATCGGCGTGGGCTCTTTCAACGGACCAAATCGCATCGAACGGTTGACCAATCTTGCAGAGCTGACCGGTGGCGTTTTCCTACCGGCGCCGAATGACGCGGAGATCGCGGAAGCGTATGAAACGATCTCTCAGTTGTTGAACAACGAGTATCTATTGACGATTGCGTCGGGCATTACCGATTGTGCAGAACACACTCTTGAAATCGCCGTGGTGGGCCAGGCGACGCCGGCGAGCGCCACCTTCACGCGCCGCGACTGCGACGTCATGCCCGACCCCTTCAGCTTCACCAGTCAAACTGGTCTGAATACCGACATACAGGCAACGTCAAATACCATCACCATCACGGGTATCGACATCGACGTTGAGATCGACGCCGCAAACGGCAGGTACTCCGTTGGCTGCAACGGGACTTTTACGAGCGATCCCGGCACGATCAGCAACGGCCAGACCGTGTGTGTCCGCCACACCACGTCGACGGCATTCTCCGCCACGTCAGTGACAACCCTGACGGTCGGCGACGCGTCGGCGACATTTACTACAACGACGCGTTCCGAACCCTCGTCGAGGCGGAGGCGGCGGCGCCGACGGGCGCGCTTGAGTTGCTCATCGGCCTGTTGCTGCTGAGGCGTCGCCGTACGGCCTGAGCTGACACAAGGGGTCTGAAAGCCGCGATCAGGCTTTTCCCTCCACCTATTTGCCCTGTGGGCGCTGCGAGGCCATCGGAAGGCCTTTGCTGTGGCCAGGGTGGAATATTCTCGTACTTTATCGTGCTGGAATCAGAAAGTGGCGTCCCCACGGGGATTCGAACCCCGGTCGCCGCCGTAAAGGGCAGTGTCCTAGGCCTCTAGACGATGGGGACTCTAAAACGATGGTGGAGCCAGACGGGATCGAACCGTCGACCTCTTGCATGCCATGCAAGCGCTCTCCCAGCTGAGCTATGGCCCCTTTTTCAGAAGGGACGGATTCTCCGGAGTACGCCCTTGAGTGTCAATGTCTTGCGAAATCATGCTGACCGGAATGTGCGGACTAGGCCTGACACGCGTGTTCATTCCGCGGGCTTTCACTCGGACCCAGCCCCGTCGGCGTTAGGTTACCCGGTGTCAGGATAATCTTGTCGAATTCGACCTCCGCATCCTTGCGAAAGACCTTCAAGGCGTGCGTTCCAGCCGTCGCGACGTTGGCGGGCGCGCTAAAACGCTTCCATCGCCAGATCCCGTCCTGGGTCGTCCCGCGCACGATCGGGCTATCATCATTCACCCGAACCGCAGCCGATACTGCGAGCTGCTGAACCCACGCATCCTGACCCACACATTGTACGACCCGGTCATTGAAAACCGGACACGATACTCGGCGTAACGCTCGCGATCGGTATTGGGTGTCGCGGCGCTGCGACCGCCTTGATCAACTCCGAATTCGACACGCTGACCGTGCGACCAGGCTCCAGCCCGCCGGTTGGGCCGCGAAGTGCTCCGCCTCGATACTGACCAATCCATCAGCAGCCTGCTGGAACGAGGGGCCGCCCTCGCCAGGATCAC
Source organism: uncultured Gammaproteobacteria bacterium (assembly GCA_963839885.1). Lineage (GTDB taxonomy): Bacteria > Pseudomonadota > Gammaproteobacteria > Steroidobacterales > Steroidobacteraceae > SCUD01. Next base: position 60,471 of record CAWIWZ010000012.1, on the reverse strand, counting down.
CGGGATCGTCTGGTAGACCCAGGATCGTTGCCGGCCATGGAAGCCGCAAACGCACTCCGATCCAGTTCGTCAACGACGCCGTCATCGTTGAAATCGGCGCGCCAGTCGAAGCGGCATGTGCCGCTTCGAAATCGATGAGGTCGCTGTCATCGACAATCTCGTCGCCATTGAAGTCGGCCCGCGGTCCAACCTGGACGCGGACCCAGCGCAGCCGGTTCTTGTAGGCCTTTCCTTCAGGCTCGCCGACGCGGTAGTAGCCGACGAAGAATCGTGCGGTGTTGTCCAGGTAGCGATCGGCGGGCTGGGTAAACGAGACCCAGTGAATCCGTTGCAGCGCTCCGGTGCTCGCCAACCCGACGTTATCCACGGCAACCGGCGTGCTCCAGGTCTGGCCATCGTCGCGGCTCACCTTGACCTGAAGGGTTCCCGGGGTACCGAGTTCCGAATATGCGCACCGAGATAGTCACGGACCGGGCCGCACGCCATCGCGTCCGCGTCGCCCTCCATGTCGTTGCTCAGAGGCTGGGCTTGCCAGGTTGAACCGTCCCACCGAAACAGCGTCATCTGCCAGCCATCGGTGTTGCCGTCAACCGCGCCGGAGGGCATCGTGATCCAGGGTGCCCCGCCGGGGGTAAAACCGATATCCCGTGGGAGCCAGCCGGTGTTTTCGCCCAAGCTGAAGTGATCGTGAGGCGTGATGATTGGCGAGGCCGCGGCAGACGTATACGTGAGTGGCAGGGTTACCGGCGCGCCATCCGCGGACCGCCAGCTTGCACCAAAGTCGTCGGTGTAGATGAACGGATTTGACCCAAGCGCGATGCCACTTGTCGTTCCCGCGTCGTGCGCAAACCACTGCCAGGTCACTGCATACGCCCGATATCTAGGATCCCATCGCGACCAGAGTTGCTCGATCGTGACGTCGCCGAGACCGGCGACGAAACTCCCCCGACCCAGCGCCTTCTCGGATCGCAACGTGGGCAGACTTGGTCCGAAAGCAGATAATCCTGAAACCGCACCTCACCGGTCTTGGCACTGCTGCCCCGCCACCGGTACGCCAGCATGCCGGTCTCGCCCACGACGGCAAGGGACGGAGTCGTCGAGTGCGGCTCAGTGACAAAATTGTTCAAGACCACTTCATAGTTGAAGGGGTTGAAAGGCTCGAGCGAGCGGACCATGTCGAATGGCTGCTTATTCGCCCGGCCACCCATTACCCACCAGAACTGGCCCTGTTCGCCTTCGAGGGCGTCCGAGGCAAAGACCGCACTGGTTGCCGGATTCAGGCCAAGTGCCGGGTAGGCGACGGCGCGCTCGACCGCCGACGCCTGCCCGGTGCGTTCGTCGAACCAGACGAGATGATCTGGATACCCCTGGTCACCGCTGCTACCTGCGCGCCGTACGATCGCATGCAGGCTCCTTCCATTCTTATAAGAGCCGTGCTCCTGCTTGACGCCTGACTTGTAACCCCAGTTGTACGCCGGGACCAGATCGCGGGAAACGGCGGTAATCGCGGGCTCTGCGCCGAACACGCCCGGCGCAAACACGAGCATCGAAACGAACGACGCGATGCGGCTGGCGTCCGCACCGGAATTGCGGCGACGACAGCTTGCATGCATTGGCGGAGGATCCCGGAGGCGCTGGTTGCGATGAGTCCGTGCGCCAGCCTACGCGGCTGGCCGCGTGGAGGCTACGCGGCCACTGGAGGGGTGTCAACGCCCGGCGAAGGAGATTGCCTTGCGGACGCGCGATCGTCTCGTCGCGACCGAGAATTGCGAGCGTTTGGTCGATCGGCGGCGATACGCCGCCCCCTGAAACCGCCACCCGCAAGGGCTGCGCCACCTTGCCCAAGCCCGCGTCCGCTTGGCCTCCGCTTGCGCTTGGATCACCTCGTGGATCTCCAGCGCCTGCCACTCACCAGCGCTGAAAGCGCGGGACAGCGCCTGTTCCAGGACTGGCAATGGCCTCCGCGGTCAGATTCTTGCGCGCCGCCTTGTCGTCGTAAGTTGCGGGCGCCTCGAAAAAGAACCGGCTCGCGACGGCCATTTCCTTGAGCGTTTTTGAGCGCTCGCGCTGCGATTCGATGATGGCTTCGAGCTGACGGACCGGCTTCCGACGTGCACGCCCAGCCGCTCGAGCTGCCAACGCAGTTCCTGCGACGATCTGCGCCGCGCGGCAGTCTTCATCAGGTGCTGCTGGTTGATCCAGGCGAGCTTGTCGGGATTGATCGCGGAAGCCGATTTGTTGACGTCCGCGATGTCGAACAGATCCCGCATCTCGTCCAGCGTGAAGATTTCCTGGTCGCCGTGCGACCAGCCGAGCCGCGCGAGGTAATTGAGCAGCGCCTCGGGCAGATAGCCCTCCTCCCGGTAATGCAGCACCGAGACCGCGCCATGGCGCTTCGACAGCTTGGTGCCGTCCGGGCCGAGGATCATCGGCAGGTGCGCATAGACGGGCGGCTCGACGCCCATCGCGCGCAGCATGTTCATCTGGCGCGGCGTGTTGTTCAGGTGATCGTCGCCGCGGATCACGTGCGTGACCTTCATGTCGTAGTCGTCGACGACCACGCAAAAGTTGTAGGTCGGATTGCCGTCCGAGCGCTCGATGATCAGGTCGTCGAGTTCCTCGTTCTGGAACACGACTTTTCCGTGCACGGCGTCGTCGACGATGACGGCGCCGTCCTGGGGATTGCGGAAGCGCACGACGGGCGTCACGCCGGCGATCGGGTCGCGGCCATCGCGGCAGCGACCGTCATAGCGGGGCTTCTCCTTGCGGGCGAGCTGCGCGTTTCGCATTTGCTCGAGCTCATCCTTCGAGCAGTAGCAGTGGTAGGCCTTGCCCTCCGCGAGCCACTGCCGGATGACCTCGCGATACCGCGGATAGCGCTCGGACTGGTAGAACGGCCCCTCATCGGCATTGAGGCCGAGCCACGCCATGCCGTCCAGGATCACCTGGACCGCCTCGGGCGTCGAACGCTCGCGGTCCGTGTCCTCGACGCGCAGGATGAAGACGCCGCCGTGCCGGCGCGCATAGAGCCAGCAGAAAAGCGCCGTGCGGACGCCGCCAATGTGCAGCAGGCCGGTCGGGCTGGGGGCGAATCGGGTTCGGACAGTCATGAGGCGCGCGATTGTATCGCGTTGCCGCGCGGGGCATGGACCCGTAAAATCGCGCCCTGGCGGGCGGTTAGCTCAGCGGTAGAGCACTGCTTTCACACGGCAGGGGTCACTGGTTCAATCCCAGTACCGCCCACCACTTGAAACCAGCCGTTTACTGCACTTTCGCGCTTTCTCTGAATCCTCCGTACGGATCGTCTCCGTACGGAGGATTAATGTGGCACTCGCTGCTAGCTGCCGGCACGTAGCAGGATGATTCCGTCCTGTTCCTTGAGCGTGACCGACGACGCGCTTTGCCCGTTGTTGACGGTGCGATCCTGGCCGCCGTCGATGCGCCGCCAGCCGGAGCCCACATTGACGGTCCTCGTTCCATTTCCCTTTGGATTGACGAGCACCAGTCCCTTGTCGAATTCGCGGCGATACACGCCCTGCGACCAGGCGCTCGTCTGCGGCGGATTTTTCGGGTAGCCAAGGTATCCAAGCTTTGAGGCGGAGTGAATCTTCCCGCCAAAAAACTCGTCGAACTCCGGACGCAACTGTCCTGGCGCCATGACGGCGTAGTAGCCATTGTCCATGAGCGCCGATGTCAGCCCGTAACGGTTTGCCTGGTACACACTCATGTCCGGATTGTCGTCCAGCAGATCTTTGATCTTGTTGTGAAAGATGACGATCTTAGGACCGCCCGCCAGGCTCAGACCACGTCGGTACGCTTTCATCATCACCGGCCAGCCGCCCTTCTGACCGTCCTTCCTCGTAATATCCTGAAGCAGGCCGCCATCGTGTACGCCCGTCAAGGAGCGAAGGATCCGGTTCGTCCCGGACTTGTCAGGTGCGCATACTGTCCGAGTGACGAACCTCGACGGCTGGACCTTTCTCCACTCGTTGACGACGGCAGTGTGGCCTTCTGCAACCCAGTTGCGCGTCCTGAGATCCGTTGGAGGATCATTGAGCCGATCGTTGTTATAGTCGGCGTTGGAAGGCGCGTACACTCCCGTAGAGATGTACTGGCCGTCCAGGAAGACGCCATCCCAGTCTCCTTCCTTCAAGCCTCGACCCTTGGTGTAACCCGCAGGAGCGACCCAGCTCTCCGGAATCAGTCGGCGCGGCATTCCAGTACCGGACGAACCATTGCGGCCATTGCAGACCGCTCTTGTCAGGCGTCGTCTGCAAAGTGACGTTGATCTGATACTTGCCTGCGCTGAATCCCTTGATGTGGCTTCCGGAGGTAGTCCGCTTCCACCAATCGCCGTCTTCCACCGCCACCATGCTCGGAGTAGAGCTTCTTGCGAATCCAGTCGTCGGTGTGCACTCGAATCGGCATCCAGCTGGTTGGCGTTCATGTACTTGAACAGCTTGACCTTGGGATTGTAGGACTTGATGTGAGCCGGCAGGGTCGCCATGTCGAATCCGCCGCCCTTCCACGTGCGATGCGTTGCCAGGATCGCGACATGATGCTTGGCAATGTGTCGCGAATCAGCGTCCACCGCGGAGCTGTTGAGTAAAGGTTCCATGCGGCCTCCCGGCGATTCGTGGGTAGGTCGGGTTGAACTCCGATGATTGGGCCAGCGCAGCCGGAATAGAAGCCAGAAACCCGGCGATCGCACCGACAATCAGGCCCTTCCGGCCCATTCCGCAATCGATCCGCATCTTCATGTAGTCCATTACATTGACCCTCCCTGGAATGCCAAACGTCAAAAGAATGCCTATCCGGCGGCACGCGAGCCGTCTGACTGACACGAGTTAAAAGTGCCCCCACGCAGCAATGCGCGCCGATATTGCGTCGGAACTGCGCTGCTACGCGATCGAGGCGCGACCTTGTCACAGAACCGACGTCGGAAAAACGTGGAGTCTGTCGCACCATGGCGACAGTGTCTGACAACTATTTGCGTGTTGCGCTTACGCGCTCGGAGATCTCGGACCGGAATTCGTACGCGATCAGCCGGAGTCTGTTAGACGATTTACCTATGTTTTTCGGCGTTTCGTGTAACGCCATGCATAGACGCCGAAACTGCTTTCACACGGCAGGGTCACTGGTTCAATCCCAGTACCGCCCACCACTTGAATTAAATAAAAATTCGTTTCGTGTCTAAAGTGGGACGCACCCCTCTAAATCCTTTCACTAGACGTTAAAGGATTGCGTCCCTTTTGAGGATTATGTTAAAGGGTTGCGTCCCCTTTTTCAGGCGTGGGCGTCCAGCATCTCGAGAATTTCCGCGGTCTTCTCTTTCATCATGGCGAGATCGCCGCGCGTTTCTACGTTGAGCCGGATCAGGGGTTCGGTGTTCGACGTGCGCAGGTTGAAGCGCCAACGCGGATGCTCGACGGACAGGCCGTCCACCTCCTCCACCTTGACCGAACCCGGCACGTAGCGCGCGCGGACCGCAGCGATCGCGCCGGCGACGTCGCCGATCTTGCGGTTGATTTCTCCGCTCGACGGAAACTGCTTGATGCGCTCGTTGACGAGCGAGGACAGCGGCTTGCCGGTCCGCGACAGGATCTGCGCCAACACGAGCCAGGGGATGGTGCCGCTGTCGCAATACGAGAAGTCGCGGAAGTAATGGTGCGCGCTCATCTCGCCGCCATAGATCGCATCCGCCTCCCGCATGCAATGTTTCATGAAAGCGTGGCCGGACTTGCACTGCACCGGCACGCCGCCGTGGTCGCGCACGATGCTCTGCGTGTTCCAGGTGAGCCGCGGATCGTGCACGATGCGCGCGCCGCGGTGATGCTCGAGGAAGGTCGAGGCAAGAAGGCCCACGATGTAATAGCCTTCGATGAACCGGCCTTCCTCGTCGAAGAAGAAGCAGCGGTCGAAGTCGCCGTCCCAGGCGATGCCCATGTCGGCCTTCGCGAGACGGACCGAACTGCCCGTGATCTTGCGGTTCTCCTCGATCATCGGATTCGGCACGCCATTCGGGAAGTCACCGTCGGGCTCGTGATGGATCTTTGTGAAACGGAACGGCAGTTTCTCCTCGAGCAGGTCGAGCACGACACCCGCGCCGCCATTGCCGGCGTTGCAGACAATCGACAGGGGCTTCAACTTGGCGACATCCACGTAGCCCAGTACGTGATTGCGCCACGCGGGCAGGATGTCGTGGACCGCGACAGTGCCGCGCACGGCCGCGTTGCTGAAGGTGCCGGCCTCGGCGAGACGACGGATTTCCTGCAACCCGGTATCCCCGCTGATCGGCCGCGACTGCTCGCGCACGAACTTGAGCCCGTTGTAATCCGGCGGATTGTGGCTCGCCGTGACCATGATTCCGCCATCGAGTCCGAGCGAGAACGTCGCGAAATAGACACATTCGGTACCGCACAAGCCGATGTAGACGACATCGACTCCGGAATCGGTCAGCCCTCTCATCAGCGCATCGGCGAGTTCACTGCTCGAATGACGGATGTCGAGGCCGACCGCGACGCGGCGCGGCCGCAGCCAGTCCGCGTAAGCGCGGCCGATCCGGTAGACGGACTCCGGATTGAGTTCCCCGGGCACGCGCCCGCGCACGTCATAGGCCTTGAAGCAGCCCGACAGGTCCATGTCGCTCATCCTTTGCAGAAAAAAGCGGAAACCGACTCGGCGACCTGGCGCAACTGTAACTCGCTGAGTTCCGGATAGATCGGCAGTGCCAGGGTCTCCCGCGCGGCCCTCGCCGATTCGGGGCAGTCTTCCGGCTGATACCCGAGGTACGCGAAGCACTGCTGCATGTGCAGCGGGACCGGGTAGTACACCTCCGTTCCCACGCCCTGTTCCGCAAGGTAAGCGCGCAACCGGTCCCGATCCGGAACGCGGATCACATACTGGTTGTAGATGTGCCGGTAGCCCGGACAGGCGGTCGGCGTCACGACACCGGCGGTCGCCGGGCTCGCGCGAAACGCCGCGTCATAGTACGCCGCGTTCCGTCGCCGGCCCGCATGCCAGGCCTCGAGGTGGCGGAACTTGACCAAAAGCACCGCCGCCTGCAGTTCGTCGATGCGGAAATTGCCGCCGATCATCGCGTGGAAGTACTTCGGCTCCATCCCGTGCACGCGCAGCATCCTGAGCTTCGCCGCAAGCGCGTCATCGTTCGTGACGCACATGCCGGCGTCGCCGAAGGCACCGAGGTTCTTGGTCGGAAAGAACGACAGGCAGCCGATTTCGCCAATGCCCCCGGCGCGGCGGCCGCCCTTGTATTCCGCGCCGATCGCCTGCGCCGCATCTTCGATGACCGGCAGGCCGAATTCGTGGCCCAGGGCCATCAGCGGGTCCATGTCCGCGCATTGCCCATATAAATGTACCGGCATCAGGGCCCGCACCCTGCCCCCGCTCTCGCGGTTATAGAGCCCCCCGCTCCGGCGCTCGCAGCCCTCGCGCAGGAATTCGCTCACCCGATCCACGCATAGGTTGTAGGTCACCGGATCGATGTCCAGAAACAGCGGCCGCGCGCCGACGCGGGCGATGGTCCCCCCTGTCGCGAAAAACGTGTAAGGGCTGGTGATGACTTCATCGCCGATGCCAATGTCGTAGGCCATCAGCGCGATCAGCAGCGCATCCGTGCCGGACGACAGTCCAATACCGTGTTTCGCGCCCGAATATTCGGCCAGACGCTCTTCCAGTTCGCGCACCGCGGGGCCCAGGATGAACATCTGCGAAGCGGCGACCTTCAGCATCGCCTCGTCGAGCTCCGCTTTCAGTGCCTGGTACTGTGGCTTGAGGTCCAGGAGCGGCACCGTCAGGCGGGATGTCGCCGCCATGCTCAGTCCGTCCGCCCCTTGCGGCCGTAATGGTCGTCGAGGCGCACGATGTCGTCTTCGCCGAGGTAGCCGCCGGACTGGACTTCGATGATCTGCAGCGGCTCGGCACCGGGATTCTCGATGCGATGCACGGTGCCGACCGGGATGAAAGTCGATTCATTCTCGTGCAGCAGGAACACATCCTCGCCGCGCGTGATGCGTGCCGTGCCCTTGACCACGACCCAGTGCTCCGCACGGTGCTGGTGCTTCTGCAGCGACAGGACCGCACCGGGCTTGACCGTCAGTCGCTTCACCTGGAAGCGCGGACCCGAATCGACGCTGTCGTAGCTGCCCCAGGGACGGAACACCTCCCGATGCAGGCCGGGTTCGCTCCGCCCGTCCTGCTTCATGCGCTCGACCAGGCGCTTGACGTCCTGCACGCGATTCTTCGGCGCGACCATCACGGCGTCCTTGGTCTCGATCACGACGTGGCCTTCGAGGCCGACCGTCGCGACCAGCCGCTCGGTCGAATACAGCAGGCAATCTCTCGACGCCTCGGCGACGACGTCCCCGCGCAGCACGTTGCCGTCCCCGTCCGACGGCAGGGCATCCTGCAACGACGTCCAGGATCCGACGTCGCTCCAGCCGGCTGCGAGTGGCACGACCGAGGCGCGGTCCGTCTTTTCCATGACTGCATAGTCGATCGAATCGGCACGGCAGGACTCGAAGGCGGCGCGTTCGAGGCGAATGAAATCCAGATCACGGACTGCGGCAGCATGCGCCTTGCGGCAGCTGGCCAGCATCTCGGGCTGCAGGCGTCCGAGTTCCTCGAGGAATCCCTGCGCCGGCAGCAGGAACATTCCGCTGTTCCACAGGTATCCGCCGGAGGCGACGAACTCCGCCGCGCGCGCGGCGTCCGGCTTTTCGACGAAGGCCGCAACCGGGCGCACCGCGCCGCTGCCTGCGCCCTGACGGATGTAGCCGTAACCGGTCTCCGGCTGCGTGGGCACGACGCCGAAAGTCACGAAGCGGCCCTCGCGCGCGGCAGGCAAGGCCGTTTCGACCGCACGGGCGAATGCCGGAATGTCGATCAGCACATGATCGGCGGGGAGCACGAGCAACATCGGCGCGGCGTCCCCTGGCTTCGCGTGCGAAAGGGCCGTGAGTGCGGCGATCGCCACCGCCGGCGCGGTATTGCGTCCGACCGGCTCGAGTAGGATCGCCTGAGGCGTGATGCCGACGCGGCGCAACTGCTCCGCAACCAGAAAGCGATGTGCCTCGTTGCAGACGACGATCGGCTCCGCGGCACCCGCCAGCCCGGCGGCCCGCAATGCGGTGTCCTGGATCATCGTGCGTTCGCCTACCAGCGGCAGGAATTGCTTGGGATACAACTCGCGCGACAGCGGCCAGAGCCTGGTGCCTGCGCCGCCGGAAAGGATGACTGGTATCAGCATCGGGAGCCCTAGTTCTTCAGTCGCCCCTGCGACTCGAGGTAGCGGATCACGTGATCCACGCATTCCGCGACCGAGATCTTCGAACTGTCGATCTCGATCTCCGCATTCTCCGGGGCCTCGTACGGCGACGTGACGCCGGTGAAATTCTTGATGACGCCTTCGCGCGCCTTCGCGTACAGGCCTTTCGGATCGCGCCCTTCGCAGATCTCGAGCGGCGTGCTGACGAAGACTTCGACGAACTGCCCCGCCTCCACCAGGTCCCTGACCAGGCGGCGGTCGCTGCGGAACGGCGAGATGAAGGCCGTGACGACGATCAGGCCCGCATCCACGAAGAGCTTCGCGACCTCGCCGATGCGCCGGATGTTTTCGACACGACCCGCATCGGTGAAATCGAGATCCTTGTTGAGACCATGCCGGATGTTGTCGCCGTCCAGCAGGTAGCTGTGGTGGCCTCTGAGGTAGAGCGCCTGCTCGACCGCATTCGCGATCGTGCTCTTGCCCGCGCCTGACAGTCCCGTGAACCACAGGATGCAGGGACGCTGCGCCTTCTGGTTGGCACGCTGTTCGTGCTGCACGCGCGTCGGCTGCCAGAACACCGAGACGTCGCCATGCGCGCCATGCGGGGCGGCGTTTCGCAGGATCATGCCGGCGCCAGAGGTCGCATGGGTCAGGCGATCGACCACGATCAGCGAACCGGTGCCGCGGCAGGAAGTATAGGCGTCGAAGGCCGTCTCCTCCGCCAGCACGATGCGGCACAAGCCGACCTCGTTCAGTCGCAACTCCGCGGCCGGATGCTCGGAATGATCGTTGACGTCCACGCGGTGGTGAATTGCCTCCACCGTGCCGCGCAGATAGCGCTGCGACAGCTTGAATTCGTATTGCTTGCCGGGCAGCAGCGGCGCATCGCTCATCCAGATGATGTGCGCATCGAAGATGCGCCCGACCGAAGGCGAGCGATCCGGATGCACCAGCACATCGCCACGGCTGATGTCGATCTCGTCCTCGAGCGTCACGGTGATGGCTTGGCCGGCATGGGCGCGGTCCAGCTTGCCGTCGAATGTCACGATCTCCCGGACCTTGCTGAGTCGTCGCGATGGCACGGCCATGATCGAATCGCCGACCGCGAGCTCGCCTGAGGCGATGGTGCCGGAATAACCGCGAAACGACGCATCCGGCCGGTTCACGTATTGCACCGGCAGGCGCAGGTGCTCGCCGCGATCGGTGCGGCTGATATCGATCGTATCGAGATGCTCGAGGATCGTCGGCCCTGTGTACCAGGGCATGCTGTCGCCGCGCTTGACGACGTTGTCGCCCTTCAACGCGGAGACCGGCACGATTACGGCATCCGCGTCGCGAATGCCCGGAATCGCGCGGCAATCCTGGACGATCCCGTGAAAGCGCTTCTCGTCGAAGTCGATCAGGTCCATCTTGTTGACCGCCACGATGATGCGGCGGATGCCCAGCAGCGAAACGATGTAGGCATGTCGCCGCGTCTGCACCTGCACGCCGCGGGCGGCATCGACGAGGATCACGGCGACATCCGCGGTCGAGGCGCCGGTCGCCATGTTGCGCGTGTACTGCTCGTGGCCCGGGCAGTCCGCAATGATGTACTTGCGTCGCTCGGTGTCGAAGTAGCGGTACGCGACGTCGATCGTGATGCCCTGCTCGCGTTCCGCCTGCAAGCCGTCGACCAGCAGCGCGAGATCCACTTCAGCGCCCGTGGTTCCCCATTTGCGGCTGTCGGACGTGATGGCCGCGAGCTGGTCCTCGAGAATCTGCAGCGAATCGTGCAGAAGCCGCCCGATCAGCGTGCTCTTGCCGTCATCGACACTGCCGCAGGTGATGAACCGCAGCAGTTCCTTGGCCTCATGCCGCATCAGGAAGTCCGCGAGTTTCACGGCAGCCATCAGAAATATCCTTCGCGCTTTCGCATTTCCATCGCAGCCGCCTGGTCGAAGTCGATCGCGCGGGTCTGGCGCTCGGAGGTGCGCGTGATCAGCATCTCCTCGATCACGCTCGTCAGGTCGGCGGAGTTCGACCGCACGGCCCCCGATAGCGGATAGCAGCCGAGGCTGCGGAAGCGCACCGTCTCCATCCGCGGTTTCTCGCCGTCCTTCAGCGGCAGCCGGTCGTCGTCCACCATGATCAGCATGCCGTCGCGGTCCACGATCGGACGCGGCTTCGCGAAATAGAGCGGCACCACCGGAATGCTTTCGATGTGGATGTACAGCCAGATGTCGAGCTCGGTCCAGTTGGAAAGCGGGAACACGCGGATGCTCTCGCCCTGGCGGATGCGTCCGTTGAACAGGTTCCACAGCTCCGGCCGCTGGTTTTTCGGATCCCAGCGATGGTGCGAATCGCGGAACGAGAACACGCGCTCCTTCGCGCGCGACTTCTCCTCGTCGCGGCGCGCGCCGCCGAAGGCGGCGTCGAAGCGGTGCATCGACAGGGCGGCCTTGAGCGCCTCCGTCTTCATGATGTCGGTGTACTTTGAGCCGTGCGAGAATGGCTTGACGCCCGTGGCCACCCCTTCCTGGTTCGTGTGCACGATCAGCTTGAATCCGTAGTCTCGCGCCATGCGGTCGCGGAACTCGATCATTTCGCGGAACTTCCAGGTCGTGTCGATGTGCATCAGCGGAAACGGCAGCCGGCCGGGGTGGAAGGCCTTGCGGGCGAGGTGCAGGAGCACCGAGCTGTCCTTACCGATCGAGTACAGCATGACCGGGTTGTCGAACTCGGCCGCCACTTCGCGGATGATGAAAATGCTCTCCGCTTCGAGGCGTTCGAGTTGCGTCATCCGATGCACCAAAACGTCCATTCAGGCTCCCTGACCGGCAACCGACAGGCTTTCGCCCCGGCCGATTGCAAAATAACGAATCCCCTGCTGCGACATCAACGCCGGATCGTACAGATTGCGGCCGTCGAAGATGACGGGTTGCTTCAACGCGGACTTGAAGCTCTCAAAATCCGGACTGCGAAACTCCTGCCATTCCGTGCAGATGGCGAGGGCATCCGCCCCTTGCAGCGCCGAGATGCTGTTGGCACAGAGCTCCAGGTCGGCCCGCGAGCCGTAGATGCGACGCGCCTCGCTCGCCGCCACAGGGTCGTACGCCCTGACTTTTGCGCCGGCGGACCACAGCGCTTCGATCAGCGTGCGGCTCGGCGCTTCGCGCAGATCGTCGGTATTCGGTTTGAATGCGAGCCCCCAGACGGCAATCGTACGGCCCGTGAGCTGACCATCGAAGAATCGCGAGATCTTGTCGAACAGCACGCGCTTCTGACTTTCATTGACCGCTTCCACCGCGGTCAGCAGGCGCGCCTCGTGACCGACTTCTCGCGCCGAGCGTTCCAGCGCCTTGACGTCCTTCGGAAAGCAGGATCCGCCATAACCGGCACCGGGGTAAATGAAGGAATAGCCGATGCGCGGATCCGAGCCGATGCCGTTTCGGACCATTTCAATGTCGGCACCGAGCCGCCCTGCGATATTCGCAAGTTCGTTCATGAAACTGATCTTGGTCGCGAGCATCGCATTGGCGGCGTATTTGGTCAGTTCGGCGGAACGCAGGTCCATGATGATCATGCGCTGGTGACTGCGGGTGAACGGGTCGTAAAGGGCCTTCATCAATTCCGCGGTACGCGGATTGTCGGTACCGACGACGATTCGATCGGGTTTCATGAAATCCGCGATCGCGGCGCCTTCCTTCAGGAATTCGGGATTCGACACCACGTCGAAATCGACCGACGCACCGCGCGCGGTGAGAGTCGATTTGATGGTCGCCTTGACTTTGTCAGACGTGCCGACCGGCACCGTCGACTTGGTCATCACGATCTTGTACTCGCTGATATGTTCGCCGATCGTGCGCGCCACGGCGACGACATTGCGAAGGTCGGCCGATCCGTCGTCGTCCGCAGGTGTACCGACTGCGATCATCTGAAACAGGCCGTGTGAAACAGCGGCCTTCACATCGGTCGTAAAGCTGAGCCGGCCCTTCTTGCGATTGCGCTTGATGAGTTCGTCGAGCCCGGGCTCGTGAATCGGCACTTCGCCGCCGTTGAGACGCGCGACTTTGGCCGAATCGATGTCGACGCAGACGACATCGTTGCCGACGTCGGCCAGACAGGCGCCGGTGACGAGGCCGACATAACCGGAGCCGAAGATCGTGACGCGCACGTTAGACGCCTGATTCTATTTAGAAAAGTGAGCGGCAGCCTAACGGATCGCGATGGCAATGGTAAAGGCGACCGGCAGAAAGCGTGAAGTCGATCGTGACCTCCCGCGACGCAGCAGAAAATCAACGTAGAAACAGCAACTTGAACGCTGATTGGGAAGCCCGACGACTACTGGGGAAGCTTTTCCGCGTTGCGGCGCAGCGGCAGGGGCAGCACCGCGCCAATCGAAGGCGCAAGCCGGATAAAAAAGAGCCAGACGAGGAAGCAGGCGACGAACAAGCCGAACAGGATCGGTTCGCTCATGCCGCCCTCGATAGGCAGCGATGCCGAACCACGCGGCACCCGTCGAGATCAAGACATACAGCACGAAGATGAGTCGCACCGAAAACCCGGCGTGAAGAAGTCGGTGATGTGCATGGCCGGTGTCGGCCGCCATCGCGGGCAGGCCGCGCACCAGTCGACGGATCGTGGTTGCGAAGAGTTCGAAAATCGGGATCGGCAACAACCACAGGATGACGACCGGCGGGATGTCAGCTCTTCCGGGCTGCACCAGAATCAGCGCGATGCAGGCCAGCAGGAAGCCCAGCAAGGTGCTGCCGCTATCGCCCATGAAAGTGCGCATGCGACGATTGAATCTGGTCGGCAGATTGAACATCAGAAATCCGACGCAGGCGCCGAACAGGCTCGCTGCGAGAATGGCCGAAGTCGAGGCGCCGTGCAGGACCGAGAGCGCCAGGAATCCGGCAAGCGCGATCATCGCGCAACCGCCGGCGAGGCCATCGAGCCCGTCCAGCATGTTGAACGCGTTGATCAGCGCGATGCACGAGATGATGGTGAAAGGCAACTGCGAGCCAGCCGAGGGAAGCCGCGCCGAGCCCCACCAGGTTGCCGAGATCGGAGACGATGTAGCCTGTGCCGAATGTCAGCGCAATCGCGGCGGCGGCGTGAGCGAACAGCCGGTAAGACGCCGCCAGCTCGAACAAATCATCGAGTACGCCGACAAAGACGACAAATACCGACGCCACGATCACGACGATGCCGTATTGGCCAAGCTCACCGCCCATGATGGCTGCGGTCAGCAGCCCGCCGAGCATGGCGATCCCGCCCACGATCGGCACCTGTCCGTAGTGGGCCTTTCGCCCGCCCGGCTCGTCTACGAGGCTAATGCGCAAGGCGAGCGGACGCAGCACGAGCAACAAGGCGGTCGTGATGACAAATCCAATGACGGAGGCGGAAATGGCGTGCAAGATAGTAAGTCTATTTTAGCGGACTATTTCAGCATATTTCATGGTCACTAAGACACGAATGCACAGGGTATTGTCGGTTGGCAGCGACAGGTAATCAACCATTCCATGTCCCAACAGCTATTTCTGCTCGAGTTCAACGAGATCAATTTCGATTACGTCTCGGCCTATTGCGACCGTGGCCTGTTGCCAAACCTTGGCCGCCTCATCGGGGAGAACGGGATCGCCGAGACCGTATCCGAACAACGATACGAAGAGCTCGAACCCTGGATCCAGTGGGTAACCGCTCACACAGGGAAGCGATTAGCCGACCATGGCGTCTTTCGTCTCGGTGACATCGTCAACCACGACCTGCCACAAATCTGGGAGGAACTGGAGGACCGGGGGTTGCGCATCGGAGCAATCAGCCCGATGAACGCCAAGAACAGGCTTCGCGACGCGGCGTTTTTCGTGCCCGACCCGTGGACGGCGACGAAGCCAACCGCCACGCGGCGCCTGGGGGCATTGCACGAAGGAATCGCACAGGCGATCAACGAGAATGCGCAGGCCCGCGTGACCACGAGATCGATCCGGCAAATGCTCGAAGGCTTTGCCACCTTCGCCAGGGCTTCCAATTATCTCGAGTATGCACGCCTCGTGGCGTCGAGCCGAAGGAGGCCGTGGCGCAGAGCCATGCTTCTCGACCTGCTGCTCGCGGACGTGTTCGTCAATGAGGTCGAGCGCACGACGCCTGATTTCGCCAGCCTGTTCCTCAACTCGGGCGCCCATATTCAGCACCACTATCTGTTCTCGTCCGACTGTTACACCGGGCCGCAGCGAAATCCTGACTGGTACGTCCCGCGAAATGTCGATCCCGTCAGGGAGGTGTACGAAATCTATGACCGCATACTAGGACAAGTCAGGCGCGCGTTCCCCGGCGCACGGATCATGATCGCCACCGGCCTGCACCAGGATCCGCACGATAGCGTGACCTACTACTGGCGCCTCCGTGAACACGAGAAGTTTCTTTCCAGATTGCGCGTGTCATTCCAGAGCGTGGAGCCGCGCATGTCGCGCGATTTCCTGATCGTTTGCGCATCCATCGATCAGGCAGCAGAAGCCGAACGACGACTTCGTCGTGCCGTTGCGGACGATGGCACGCCACTCTTCGAAATCGACAACCGCGGCTCGGAACTGTTCGTGATGTTGACCTATTCGCGAGACATCGGGCCGCAATTTCCAATCTGGGTCGATGGAGAACGCTACGCCGACTTCGACAAGGATGTCGCGTTCGTGGCTCTCAAGAACGGCCGGCACAACGGCGTCGGCTATTTTCTTGACACGGCGACTTCCGCCGACACTGTGCCACGGCAAGAATTTCCGCTATCGGAATTGCCCACGCGGATCATGGGCGCATTTGGTTTCTCTCCGGAACCAGACGAACTCATCCGAGTGGCCGCCGAGTCAACGTAGGCGGCTCCGATATACCCTCTTGACTACGCCGTGCGGCATGACTCGGAAGATCAGCCGCAATAGCCGGGTACATGTATCGCCACGTCAGGCCATGCGTGCTACGGATGCCCTGCACGACGACACGAAACTCGTCCCATGCCCGCCCTGGCCCTCGTCTGCGGAAGAAGTCCTCGGATGACAGTCATATCGACCACGACGAGCGCGCACGTTGGAAATGTTGAGTCCCAGATCCAGGCACTTGAACCATAGCGCCCAGTCCTGATCGACAGGAACGTCCGGATAATGCCGGAATCGCTCGATCGCGCTGCGTCGAAAACAAACGGTGGGATGCGCAACCGGACTGCGCCGCGCGATGCATTTCAGGATCTCGTCCCGGTCTTACGGGGTAGTGGATCGGTCTTCAGCATGGTATCCATTCCTGATCGACTCTCGTTGATGCTCCCCCCGAGGATGTCCACTTCGGGCCTGCGGCGCAGGTCGCTTCCACCTGCCTCGATATCCGGTCCGTGTGAGAATAATCGTCGCTGTCCATGCGGAATACGAAGTCCTCATCCTCCAGAGAGTCGAGCAGCCTGTTCAGTGACCGCGCCAGGCCGAGTTTGGATTCGTTTCGTACCGTCTTGTGGATCCCGTGTCTGGGGTTACGACGGACAAAATGTTCCGAGAGACAGGGCCGTCGATACAGAGGTAGATGTCGCTGACCGGCCCATCCTTGTAATCCTGCCGTTCGATCGACGTCAGCGCTCGATCGAATAGTTCCGGATCGTCTCCCTGATAGACGGACATGACGAAGCCGACTGCGACATTCATGCGCCCGGCTCAGACGAAGCCGCCGCGACGATTCGTCCACGTCGATCACGTATGTCCCTCTGATCCCTTCATGTGAGGAGTCGATTGAAATCCTCAGTCCATCCGCGCTCCATCGCGGGTGCAGGTCACAGCGCGTCGGCCCGTCATACCGCCACGGCGAGTGAAATGCCCCGACCTCGCAAACCTGTCCTGCCGCGGGACGGCACAACAATAGCCGGCGCATCCGGCCGCGGTCCGGATACGTATCCGTGACGATCCACTGTCCGTCAGGAGAAAAGGACGGGTGGCCGTCGCCGAACCGATCCAGTGTGCCCGCGCAACACACGCTCCGGGCATCGGTCGAGACGTCAAGGAGGTAATATCGATCACCCTCCTCGGGAGTCCGCGCCCAGACGAGCACCGTGTTCTCGTCTCGCCAGGCATAGTGCGACACCATGCGATGGTCGAGAAGCAGACGCAGGCCAGTACCGTCCGAGTTGACGCAATAGAGACGCGAGAACTTTCCGCGCGATCCAAGCCACCGGTGCATGAACACGAATCGCTCGCCGCCGGGTGAGTACACGGCGTGATTGACCTTGTGATCCGCACCCACCATTTCAATGCGTGGCGCAATTTCAGCGAGCTGCCGCAGCGAGACGATGAGCTGTGAATCGCCCGAGCGGAGGTCGACACGCCAGAGGCCGTCACGATCGAGCGGCTGGTCCGGAGCAAAGTTGTCCACCGCCACTTCGTAGCCGTATTCCGGCCGGATACGCGCCAGGCGCCGGTAGTTGAGCGAAAGCGCCTCGTTTCCCGAAGGGTGCAGCGCCTGGATCGGCCAGTCCAGCGCCCTCTCCCGTCCACCAAGCGTAACGATTCTGCACACCAGCCGCCGATTCACTGCGTCGTTGAAGACGACCGTTTCCTCACCTTCGAAGTACAGCCACTGCGCCATGGAGCCTTGCTGAAAATTCCACGCGCGACTTTCACCCAGCACTTTCGCGGCCTTTGCTGTGACGATCGTGCACGCAGATTTCGACCATCCGCCCGTGCGGCGGCCGCCACCGGTGGAACAGGTAGCGATGCCCGTCGCGGCTCCACGGCTGCAGGCCGAAATAGCCGAAGAAACATTCGTCCGCGCCGCTCGATTCGTCCCGCGCGCCTCCGCCGCTGGCGATCCTTTCGATTCTCGCCTGCGGATGCAGTCGCGTCGCCTGCCCGCGCCCGCCGTGCAGCAGGTAGTTGAACCGTTGATAGCCGGCTTTGGCGAAGGCGCGCAGTCCCGGTGCGGCATCGAGAAGCGCGGCGAGGCGTCGCTCAATCCTGTTGTACGACATGGCAGGTCGGCTTACGCGGAGCTCGACTTGACGCCATAGCAGTTCAGGCCGAAGAGGTGCAACCCGACCATGTCCGCCAGAACCCGCGGCAGCAGGCCGATGTCGTCACCTGTCCGCCCGGCCGCTTCGAGCCCGAAGTACCTGAATTTCATGCCATGGCGCCCGAACAGCCGGTCGAGATCGCCCGAAGAGAAGTAATTGATGTGGCAATGCGGCTGCCAATGATGTCGTTCCCGCCAATGACGATGGAAGCGGCGAATATCATTCAGGTTGGGGACGATCACGATCAGCACTCCTCCTTCGCGCAGGGACGCCACGGCCTCACGCACGAGCGTCCGCGGGTCCTGCACGTGCTCGAGTACGTTGTCGAAAATGACGGCATCGGCTGTGCCTGCCGACTCGCTTCCGCCGAAGAGTCCTTCGCGCACGTCAAATCCTCGTGAGCGGCAGAATTCAGCGCGAGCTGCGCTCGGCTCGTAGCCGACGTATCGATATCGATCGTCGCGCGAGAAGACCTGTGCCAGACCGCCCCAGCCAGCACCCACTTCGATGATGCAATACGCGTTACCGGGACGAGCTCGATTTCCAAGGACCCGATCACATACTCGCTTGATTTGCCGATGGCGCGCCTTCTCAGGCACCCTCGCCGGTGCATCCTGTATGGGGTGAAACGTTTGCGCGTCTGGATTGGCCACGAACACAAAGCGGCACGCGACACACCTTACGATCTCAAATCTGCTCCCGCCCCTGAAGACCACCAAATGAGGTTCAGTCTCCGGCGCGCCACACATCGGGCACGGCCTGGCTTGCCGACTTTCGTTCACGAGCGAGCGGCCTCGCGGGTCAGGCGCAAGTAAAGCTCCTGATAGCGCTGCGACATCCGTTCCGCGCCGAATAGCTCTGCAATTCCTGCAGGCGCGAGGCCAGCGACATCGGTGGTCCGCGAAACCGCGCGTCGCATCGCGGCGATCAGTGCCTGGTTGTCACCCGTTCCGAACAGTTCCCCCGCGGATGGCGCGAGCTCCAGCAGCTCCCGGTGCGCGCCAATGTCCGACAAGACGACATGCAGACCGCATGCGATCGCTTCCAACACGGCGTTCGGCAGCCCTTCGGCGCGCGAAGCCGACACGAAAAAATCCGCCGCCCGCAATAACCGACCTACGTCGGAAACCTGGCCGACAAACCGGATGCGCGCGTCTCCCTGGGCCGCACGACGACATCCAGCTTCGAGGCTTCCGCTTCCCGACGAATACCATGATGAGGTCCGGATCGTCGATCGCCCTGGCGGCTTGAACAATGCTCAAAGAATCCTTGCGCGCAGCCAGGGCACCCACGCATACGCCGACACGGGCACCCACGGTCAGACCGAGTTCTGTGCGCAACCGCACTCGCTCCTCCGCCGAGGCTGCGCAGAATTTCGACGTATCCACACCGTTGCGGATGACTGTCGTTGCAAGTCCATGTTGCCGCAGCATCTCCGACAGTGTGGACGAACAGGCGACCGCGAGCGGCAAGGCCCGGAACGCCCGCAGATGGGCCCATGCCATCCATCGGCCCAGCAGCGGTCCGAACTTCATCACGTAGTCATCATAGGGATAGTTCCTGGCGGTCGCTACGCGAGGCAGTCCGGCCAACTGCTTTGAGGAGATGATGTCGCCGCGAATGCCTTGCGAATGAATGACGCTGCGACCGTCCAGCTCCGCGCCCAGCAAGCGCTCGATCTCACGACGCCAGCGGCGAAGAAAGAACGCCTTGAGCCGGGACATCGACAGTGACTTGACCGTCGTCCCGATCGCGGTGAACGAGTCGAGCATCGACCCGGCCGGTTCCGGCGACAGGGTGACGACAACCGGATCGAACTGCTGGCGATCGAGATATCGCACGATATTGAGCAATTGAGAAGTCGGTCCTGTACGGCGAAGGGTGGACACGAGGAACACGACACGCACGCGCTCCGGGCTCAAGGCGTCCTCCCGTCGCCTGGAGTCGCGCTCACCCAGCGGCTGTTCTGCTCGGTCTTGAGCTTCCAGAAGGCGAACACGAGGAATGCGATGATGAGGGGCGATCGCATCGGATTTGTGATGACCATCCCGAGGGTCAGATAAAGGGACAGGAACAGGATCATCAAGCCGCCCGGGCCCCATTGTGGCCGTCGCAGGCATCGCAGGCCGACCATCAATTGACCCACGAGCATCAGGGCAATGCTGGCGATGAACACCCATCGCCCCTGCATGTAGTAGTTCAAGTATCCCGAATCGATCAAGGCGGCGATTCTGGGAGCGGAGATCAACGTGCCCAGCGGGTAGTCGCTCGCGACCGCGAGCGCCGCCGGCCACGTCTCGTTCACGCGGCGCCCGAACGAGACGTCGGCCAGGAGTCCGCTTTCCACGAGGCGGGTAAACCGGTAGAACGCCTGCTCGAGCCCGATCGTGCTTTCCACCGCGAGCAGGAACCCCGCCGCGCCGGCGACGAGGATGGCCAGCACGACGAACTTGCGCCCCGCGGTCAGTGCAAGCCACCCGACAGCCACGATCAGCGCGGCCGCGGCGAACCCGACGCGGGACGTCGTCAGCAGCACCAGGAAGAGCGAGCCCAGTGTATAGCGCAGATCGGCTGGCGCCCGCTCCGACACGTAGCAAGCGTAAAAGTAGCACAGGCACACGATCCCGAAACCGGACAACGCCGTCGTGTTCACGAAAAATCCGGCAGGCCGCAGGCCCTGCACAACGTCGAAACTCGGGCTGACCGCCCACGGCTCGAGAAACTTCGTGAACGCCAGCCAGCCGGGAGCGAAGCCGAAGTCGACGGCAATCTGCACGAGCGCATAGATCACGTTGAGCCAGAGACTGATCGCAAGCAGTGCTCGAAAGCTGCGCTCGAACCGCGGCTCCGCCGTCGGCACTGCGAGCACTGTGACGAAGATCATGGGCAGCCAAAGGACAGCCATCCGCAGGCTGGAGACGGCATCCATTGGCTTGCGGAAGGCGAGCGCTCCGATGATGGGGGTCGCGAGCTCGAGCAGGATAAATGGTCCGACGATTCCCAGAAAGATCAGATCCACACGCATGCGTTGCTTCAATGCGAGCGCTGCAACACCCATCAGCAGACAGAGCAATCCGGGCAGATCCGTTACCCTGATGCTTGCTTCAGCACCTAATGGAATTCCGTAAGGATAGAGATATAGAAGCGAAGCCAGATAAAACAGCACCAGGCTTTCATACGCGCTTGACAGGCTGCGCCCGGCGGCGGGCACGGCCTGTGCTCCGCGCATCACGAGCAATGGATGACCCGCCATCTCAGCGCCTGTAGGCAGTCAGCGCGCTGGCGGCGATGGCGCGTGCAGACACCGCTACAATGTCAGGCGCAGAATCGCGTGGATCGATCATGTGAGGTAAGGACGGCAATGGACCGCGCTAGTGTCAGCGTCATCATACCGAGTCATGACCGACGTTCAGTAATTGGCAGCGCCATCAGCAGTTCCATTGATCAGACACTGGAGCCGCTGGAGGTCCTGGTGGTCGACGACTGCTCGAGCGACGATACCTGCGAGGTCGTCGAGACCCTGGCCGCCGAGGACTCCCGCATAAGGCTCATTCGGCTCGACCACCATCGAGGAGCCGCCGCCGCCCGCAATGCCGGAATCATGGCGGCTCGCGGAGACCTGCTGGCATTCCTCGATTCGGACGACGAATGGACGTCACTGCACCTGGAACGAAATGTCCGGTTGTTGAAGGACTCGAGGGCAGGACTGGTCTTCGGGTCATTCTACCAGCATGACGGCCGGAAGCAGATAGAGGTGCATTGCGCGCCGCTGCAGGAGACCCGTTGGAATATCTGTTTCTCGGGGAGGAGGTTTCAGGACCTCGACATTCGTTTGCGAGCCAGAGCGGATCAGTCAGGTGATGTTCGATGAGGAACTGCAAAAACATCAGGACTGGGATCTCCTGATCAACTTTCACCGGCGTTTTCCCGTGGCTACGGACACACAGCCAACGGCGATCCTGCACATTGGCGGGTTGGACCGTCTGAGCGCAAGGCCGAATCACCCAGGCGAGCGCCAGATTCTTCCTAAAGAATCGGCGCTCTCTGTTCCCGTAACGGCTGGATTCTCTTCGCCACGGTCATGCTGGAGGAGACTTTTCGGGCCGAGGGCAAGGGGCCGCAGTTTCGCCACTACCTGGAGTTCATCCATGACATCGATCCGGACGCGTACGCGCCAATTCGGTCGTTGACGGCCCTCCTGCATGTTCCACGAATCGGCGGCAGATTGTTTCGCGCGGCATGCCGACGATATTGTACTGCCACTGCGCGGCGACGGCCGGGCTTGCTGGAGCCCGGCCGGACGAATGATGCCTGAGGCCGGCGCGCGGCGAATCTGAGCGCCACACGCCAACACAGAGCATGGCTGCAACCCCTGTCTTCATCCTTGGACGACACCGTTCCGGGACGACCTGGATAGCCAACATCCTGGCTTCGCTGCCGGAGATCTACGCGCCTTCGCATGAGATCCATCGGGGTGTCCACGAGAGCGCGTTCTTCTCTCATCTGGTCCGCTATTGCAATCACGGGCGAACGGATGCCGATCTGCAGCAAGTCAAACGTCTGTTTGAATGTTCGGACTTCTTTGCGTTGACCGGATTAAGTCAGGGACCCGAAATCGCCAGCGTGGGTGCGGCAGGTTACTTCCGCTCGATCATGGAGTCCGGAGCCAGGCAACACGGCGCGACACATTGGCTCGAGAAGACGCCGGCACATACTTTGCACGCCAGGTTCCTTGCGGCTGCGTTTCCGGACGCGATATTCATTGCCGTGGTGAGGAATTACCGGGATGTCGTTGCCTCGAATGTGCACGGATTCGGCAATCCGAAGTCGCCTTGGACCTGGTTCCGGGAATCGGTGGTGACTGCGGTCTACGAGAAGATCATTGCGCAAAACAAGATCGCGGTCGTCCGCTACGAAATGCTAGTGACGGACTATGAAGGGACAGTCCAATTTCTCCTGCAAAATTTCGGCATTCGCAGACCGGCGCGCCGCAAAGCCAGTTTGACCGGAACACTTCCTACCAGGACGCGCGTTCCAGGAACACGTGGTGGCAGCTGACGGCCATGGCGATCGGCCGCTGGTTGGTCCTGCCGTTGCCATCCAGCGTTGTGGAGAAGGCGGTCATCCGTTGGCGCGACGCAAGCCCGGGGTGCTTCCACCGTGGTTCTTTGCCCGTCATGGCCAGCCGGACGGCGGCGGCCAGGGCGCCCCGGAATGATCGAGCAGCAAAAAAACTCGCCCTGTTCATGCCGTCGTTCCGCGGCGGCGGCGCGGAACGCGTGATGGTGATACTCGCGCGGGGCTTCGCCGCGCGAGGCATCCACGTCGACCTCGTCGTGGCGCAGAACGAAGGCCCCAACGTGCCCCCTGCAATGGACGGCATCAGAATCGTGGATCTGAAGGCAGGCCGTGTGCTGATGGCCCTGGGCGGGCTCGTGCGTTACCTGCGCCGCGCGGCGCCAGACGTCATGCTGTCGGCTTTGCCACATGCGAATGTCGTCGCCGTCTGGGCACGCTCACTGGCAATGGCGAAAACCAGGATCGTACTGTCGGAACATACGATTGCGAGCCTGTCGGCAGCGAACGCCGTGCAACGTCGGGCACGGCTGCTACCGATCTTCATGCGGCGAGCCTATCGGAAGGCCGACGCGATCGTGGCCGTTTCGGAAGGCGTTGCGGACGACCTGGCCTTGCTTATCGGCATCGACCGCTCGCGGATCACGCGTATCTACAATCCGGTCGTGACTCCACGGCTGGCCGAGCTGGCGGATAAGGCGCTCAACCATCCCTGGTTCGCGCCGGCGCAGCCGCCGGTCGTGATGGCTGCCGGTCGATTGACCGCAGCCAAGGATTTCGCGACGCTGGTCAGGGCCTTCGCCCTGGTGCGCGAGCGGCGACCGGCGCGCCTCGTGATCCTCGGCGAAGGATCCGAGCGGGGAAACCTGCAGGCCCTGGCCAGGGATCTTGGCGTGGAAGCAGACTTTGCATTGCTCGGATTCGTCGATAATCCGTTCCAGTACATGAGGCGGGCGGCCGTTTTCGTGCTTTCCTCCCGGTGGGAAGGGTTTGGCAATGTCCTGGTCGAAGCGATGGCTTGCGGGACGGCAGTCGTGGGCACGGACTGCCCCCACGGGCCGCGGGAGATCCTGGAGGGAGGACGTCACGGAACGCTGATCGCGGCAGGCGATCCGGCCCTGCTCGCCCATGCGATCGAAGCGGAGTTCGACAGGCCAGCGCGCTCGACCGCCAGACACCGGGCCGAGGCCTTCAGCGTCGACGTGGCGCTCGAGAGTTACGGAACCATGCTGGGATTGTGAGAATCAATACATGAGCGCGAATCCACCAGGAGTGATCGTTCCCACCCTGTCGGCTCCGCATTTTGTCGGAATCGGCGCGCCGCGCTGCGGGACGAGCTGGGTATTCAAGATGCTGAGGCAGCATCCGCAGGTCTGGATGCCATGGAAGGAGATTCATTTTTTTGACAGCCTCGATCCCGAAACCGACTCCGGATTCCAAATCCAGAGCAGGCGCTTCCGGTTCAAGAAAGGCTGGCGGTACGGGCTTCGTCGCCTGGCCGCCGGCACGATACCCGGAGCCAATGCAGCCTTGCGACGGTGGTTTCCCATGAAAGCCGTTCATGCGCCGGGAATCCGCTGGACAGCACGCTACTTCCTGGGCGACGCATCGTTGCATTGGTATGAGGGGCTTTTTCGCGAAGGAGCAAGGGCGAATCTTCGGTGCGGAGAGATAACGCCTGCCTACTTCATGCTGTCGGCCCAGGGCATCGCCGGGCTCGCCAGGGCGCTGCCGCACGCTCGTGCTTTCCTGTTGCTGCGCGATCCGGTGGATTGGGCGTGGTCCGACCTCTGCAAGAAAGTGCGCGGGCAGGGAAAGGATCCGTCGGATCTCTCCGATGAAGAGCTGATCGCCTACTGCCCGGTTCCGACCGGCCACAGCCGGGCGGACTTCGGCTCGAACCTCGCCCGCTGGCTCGAGTACTTTCCGCGTGAACAATTGCTCATCGCATTCTATGAGGACATTCACTCCGACCCGGCCGCGTTCTTCGACCGTCTTTGCGCTTTCATGGGACTCGACCCGTTTCCGGCGCTGCAGCGCGGCCTCCTGAAAGAGCAGGTCAACTCATCAGCTCGCGGCATTCCGATTCCGTTGGCGGTGGAGCGGTACGCGGCCGAGCATTTCCAGGTTGAGGCGGAAATGATGGCTGGTTTGGTAGGAGGAGCAACCGAGCGATGGCTATCAAGAATGCAGCGAGTCTTGCAATGAACCGCGCGAGCACGGCCGCTTTCAAAATCGGCGACGGTCTTCGCCGCCGTCTCGTCCCGTTTGTCCAGATCGCGATCCTCGGTATCGTGCCGGCCGGCCTCGCGGTAGCCGACGAACAGTCGGACGGCCCGGCGAGCTGTTCCCGGAGCGGCAAGCCCATGGTCGTCGGCTACTTCGACCATACCGCGGCCTGGTATCGGCGACAGCAAGGCTTTCGGGCAGAACAGACGGCTGCGCTTGCCTGGGGAGCCAGGGACCAGGATGCGCTCATCGTGCTCTACAGCGACATCTCCGCGCAAAGGGAAGGGCAAAGGGAAGGAGAAAGCGCCGACGAGGGGTTGCAGGCAACTCGCCAGCGCATGGAGGAGCGCAGCGCCGACATCGCAAGCTATCTCGCCACCGCAAACAGGCTCGGCAATGTCAAGGTGCTGCTGCAACCTCCCCCGGAGCTTGCACGGTATTGGGCCTCCAACCCGGAGACGGCAGTGGTACTGCGCGAATTCGTCAAGCGCTGGAGCCGGGAGCCTGCCCTTGCCGGATTTTATGTGTTCGACGAACCGGAACTGAATGCAATTCCCGCACGGACGCTGCAGGAAATGACGGGTGTCATCAAGAAACACGCTGCGCAGGGGAGGAACACCGCTGCGATATCGATCGCCTCGTCGGCCATCGCGGAAGACAAGCCGCTGCTGCACGCCTACCTGAACGCTTCGCCACGCTCATTCGATGTCATGCTCGTCAACCGGTACCCGGTGTACCGCGCTTATGGGGCCGTCGGCCGGAAGGGTGGCAACTCCATGGGAGCCAAACTCGGATTTTCCGCCGACAAGGCCCAGCGGGAGAATCTCACAGACAACGAGTTCGCGAACCTCAACGACTATTACGATTCGGTTGCCGCGGCGTCTCGCCTGCCGCAACTCGCCGGCCGTCCCGTCTATGCATCCCTGCAGGCCTTTGGCTCGCGTGACGATTGCGACGGCCCGGCATGCAAGGCCACCCAGGAGCGCAGGCCTCGCCGGTCCCCCACATGGAACGAGTTGCTGTATATGTTCACGTCCGTGTGGATGTCGGGCGCCGATGGCGCCGTGCTGTACTCCCACTATTTCTCGCTCTACGACAAGGCCTTGCGCAAGAGACTGGACAATCTCGAACCGCTGATGTCTCGCGTTTTCAGTAACCTGCCGGGATGCAAATCTGGCGTAACGGTGCAAAGCGCGACACGTGGTCCGGGTTCCGCCGCGCGCGGGACGGAAGGCGTGCTGGCGTATTACGCCACCAAGACGAACGCGCGCAAGCCGGACTACCTCGTGGTCATGCATAGCCGCCCCGATCGTGCGGTGGTGCGCATCCTCTTCGATCCAAACCTCGGCATCACCCAAGTCAACGAGCAGCGCTTTGATGCGCAGGGAATTCCCCTGGACTCGTCACGGCAGGCCATCAACGCACGCGCAGGCGATCGCGGCCCTGCGATGGATCTGACCGTGAACGGTTTCGGTGCAAGGATCTTCAAGCTCGGCTACTAGTGAGGGCGTCGCCGTTCTTAATTTTCAAAGTATTCGCACCAGGGCGTATCCGCGAACGCCTTTCGCAGTTCCTGATAGTTCTCGATCAGATCAGGCAGGCGTCCCGGGTTCAGTTTTTGCAGGTTTGTCCGCGGCTCGTAATAGTCGAGACCCAGAAACGTCAGGAGCTTGCGAAACGTTTCGACGGGATGACCGACGAGGTCTTCGTATGTCACGACCAGACCGGAGTGATTCTGGAATCGCTTCGCAGCGACATTTTCCCAATCCTTTGTCTGAACAAATCCGCTTTCGAGCTCGGAAACGGTAAATGTCACCTTCGCTCTTGGCGTCGCGGGCGTCGCATTTGCGGCGGTAGCCAACCAGACTTTGTCCGATTCCGCGACTTTGCGCGACAACAGGGTCCGGAGCACATTGCTGCGTTTCAGATGAATAACCCGGAGCGATTTCATTGCCACAAGCTCGTTCCAAAGGATTTCCGAGGTCTGGTCGAGTGGATGGTAATAAAAGATCTTGAATCCTTTCGCCTTGACGCGTCGTGGTTGCCTCCCGAACGCCTTTTTTTTCAGTCTCTTGATCGGGTCACGACCACGCAATCTCCCGAATATTTCTCCGTCCACGAGAACATTCGGATGAGAGTTCAGGTAGGAGAGCAGTAGATTCGAGCCGCTGCGGGAACGCGTCAGCACGATGAATGGGACGAAATTCGAGTGCCCCACCATTGAAAGGGCCGCATGAACCGCACGTGGGCCGTACGAAACGGCCTTTCGACGTGCCCACGAAATCAACGAGAGCGTGTCAGGAGGACGTTGCATCGACTGCTCAGGAATTACCTCGGGTCGCGGGCCAATATATCACTTGAAACTTGCGCTATATTTGAGCGCAGTTCCGTTTGCACGGCGATTGGCCCAATGAATTGGCGTTTGAAGTGTCTCGCCTTTTATCTGATGGACATCATCCCAGGAGGCGATGCTATTCACACCCTGGCGCAGCGGCACATCACAGGTCGTTATTTCCGCCGCCTCTCAGATGCCAACATGACGAGTCATCGCTACCACGTAGACAATTACCTCAAGCTTGGTCGTCCCGGAACTGCGCTTGAATTCGGCGCAGGCGGAAGCCTCACTGCGGCCCTCATGTTGAGTGCTGCAGGCGCCAGAGTCTACGCATACGACATCAACCGGCTCGCCACTGTCGAGCGCATCAACCACGTCATTCGCCTGTACCGGCGACTGGGACTGGACGGAAACTGGACCGAGCTGAGGACGATGGATGACCTGGAGCGACTCTACCGCATCCACTACGTCGCACCAGGCGATGCGAAGGCCACAGGCCTGGCGCCCGGGAGTATCGACTATTTCTATTCGATGTCCTGTCTGGAGCACATCCCGCCTGATGACATCCGCGAGATCCTGGCCGAAATCAAGCGCATCGCAACGGATGAAGCGTTAATCGGCTTCGGAATCGGCTATTACGATCACTATGCGACAGCCGACAAATCCATTACGAGATGTAATTTCTACCGTTACAGTGACCGGCAATGGCGATTCTGGAACCCACGGCGCCATTACCACAACCGCCTCCGGCATGGCGATTTTGAGAAGATATTCGAGGGCTTCACGATCCTCGACAATGTGCGCATATTGACGGATGAAAGCGTATTGAACGGAATACCGATTGATCCCAAATTTGCTCGCTACAGCAAGGAGGATTTGTTGACCGTATCGGGCCGGTTCCTCCTGAAGTCTCCGCCGTGAACCGCGGTTGTGATCACCCGCTTATCCGCGGATTACCGGTGCGAATGGCAACTACGCCGGTATGAAGATCGCCGTTACCGGTGCAGGCGGCTTTGTGGGCCATCATGTGCTCGGTGCCTTGCAGCCGACCGGCGTCGAAGTGATCGTGGTGCTACGCCCAGGCTCGACGCTCCGTGCAGGCGCGCAGGATATCGAGGTGGTGTCTCTGGATCTCGCCGACGTCAGTACCGATGCGTTTGCCCGCATCGGCAGGCCGGACTCGTTGATCCACCTCGCCTGGGGCGGCTTGCCGCACTACCAGTCGCAGCGCCACCTCGACAGCGAGCTGCCGCTACAACAATCCTTTCTCGAATCCTGCATACGCTCCGGCCTGAAGCATTTGGTCGTCACGGGCACGTGTTTCGAATACGGGCTGCAGTCCGGGGAACTGCACGAGAATCTGCCGGCGCGACCGAACACGCTGTACGGCAAAGCGAAGGATCAGCTCCGCTGCAGCCTGCAGCAACTCCAGGCGCAGTTCGATTTTGGGCTGAGCTGGCTGCGGCTATTCTATCTCTACGGCCCCGGCCAGGCGGCGACGTCGCTCTATTCGCAGCTTCGGGCCGCGGTGGCGAGGGGCGATTCGAGTTTCGCCATGTCGCCGGGTGATCAGATCCGCGATTTCATGCCCATGGAAGAAGCAGCACGCGACATCGTTCGGGCAGCCAGGCGCGGCAAGGATGACGGCGTTACCAACCTGTGCAGCGGCCAGCCGACACGCGTGGTGGACGTCGTACACGCATGGCTGCGCGACTGGAATGCGGTCATCGAATTGAAGACCGGGGTCTTCCCCTATCCCGACTACGAGCCATTCGCGTTCTGGGGAAACCGGCGCAAGCTCGATGAATTGTCCAGGATTGCGCGATGACCGAGCAGGAGCTGTTGCGGCTTGCCGGCTTGCCGGTCTACCAGAACAAGATGTTCGCGACGGCGGAGGCAGCCACGCAATGTCCGCGCGGCGACCTGTTGCTGGTGCAGAACGGCCGTACCGGCCTCGTCTACAACGCGAGCTTTGACCCGGATCTGCTTTCCTACGACGAGTCCTACCAGAACGAACAAGGTCATTCGCACGCATTCAGAAGTCACCTCGACGCGGTGCTCGCGCTGGTGGACCGCCACTTTACCGATGCCAGGATCATGGAGGTGGGATGCGGCAAGGGGGCGTTCCTCGAACTGCTCAGGCAGCGGGGCCACGATGCGATCGGCATCGACCCCGCTTATGAAGGCGATGCCGAACACATCGTGCGCGCGCGCTTTGAACCCGGCACGGACATTCGCGCCGATGCCATCGTCATGCGCCATACGCTCGAACACATCGCCAACCCCGTCGCTTTCCTTCAAAACGTGGCTGAGGCCAACGGCGGCTCCGGAAAGGTTTATATTGAAGTCCCCTGTCTCGACTGGATCCTGGATCACAGGACCTGGTTCGATTTTTTCTACGAACACGTAAACTATTTCCGGCTTGGCGATTTCGATCGGATGTTCGGCAACGTGATCGAATCGGGCCGGTTATTTGGTGACCAGTATCTGTTTGTCATCGCCGATCTTGCGACCCTCCGGGATCCCGGTATTGGTACGGTCGCGCGTCCGGTTTCGATTCCCGGCGACCTGTTCGACCTGATCGACGGCGCTCTGCTGCCGACGCACAATGCTTTCCGCAAGGTGGTTTGGGGAGCCGCGGCGAAAGGGATGATGTTTGCGCACCATGCAGAACAGCGCGGCATCTCGCTCGACTTCGCCATCGATATCAACCCGGCCAAGCAAAGGATGCATCTGGCGGGTACCGGACTCGAGGTGTTATCCCCGATGGATGGGCTGCAGAGGCTTGGCGCCGGCGACATCGTCTTCGTCATGAATTCGAACTATCACGGTGAAATCGTCGCGGCCGGCGGCGACCACCTCAATTACATCACCGTGGATCAACGATGAGCAATTTCGATGAGGATGTCGCCCGGCGCGTACGCGCGCTCCGCGATAATTCGACGCTCAAGGCCCGAACCAGGGATTTCCTGCGCGAATCGATCGACGCGCGGTATTCGTACAATTTCTCCTGGATGGGCCGCCCGATCATCCAGTACCCGCAGGACATGATTGCGATGCAGGAGATCCTGTGGGCGGTACGCCCGGACCTGATCGTGGAGACGGGAATCGCCCATGGCGGCTCGCTGGTGTACTACGCCTCATTGTGTGAGCTGTTGGGACACGGGAGAGTGCTCGGAATCGACATCGATATCCGCCCGCACAATCGCCAGGCTATTGAGGCGCATCCCATGTTCAGGCGCATCGGATTGTTGCAAGGCTCGAGCACTGATCCGGCGATCGTGCAGCAAGTGGCGGCGCAGGCAGCGGGCAAGCGAGTACTGGTCGTGCTGGATTCCAACCACACGCACGACCATGTGCTGGCGGAACTGGGGGCATACGCGCCGCTGGTCAGCGTCGGCAGCTATTGTGTCGTATTCGATACCGTTGTCGAGGACCTTCCGCCCGGACTGTATCCCGATCGTGCATGGGACGTCGGCAACAACCCGAAGACGGCTGTCCACGAATTCCTGCGTCGCGACGACCGATTCGAGATCGACCACGACATCGAAGCGAAGATCCAGATCACGGTCGCCCCCGACGGCTATTTGCGCCGCATCAAGTGACCATCCCAGGCCCGCAGCCCATGCGGCCGGACCCCAGGCCTTTGCGTGACTCCACAGACAGGCCCGGCGTTTCAGTGTCGTTGAAGAAAAACGTCGTCGCCAATTACCTCGGCCAGGGCTGGCGGGCCCTGATGGGCATCGCTTTTGTCCCGGTCTACATCCGTTACCTGGGGATGGAGTCGTTCGCACTCGTCGGCCTATTCGCGATGTTGCAGGCGTGGCTGGCTCTGCTCGACATGGGCACGAAACCCGCATTGGGTCGGGAAATGGCGCGCTTCACCGCGGGCCGACACGACGTCGAGTTCGTTCGCGACTTGCTGCGAAGCATCGTGATTGTCGGGCTGGCGACGGCATCGATCATTGCGGCCGGCATCTATGCTCGCCTCCGACTGGCTGGCGGCCGATTGGCTGAACGCCAGGCAATTGCCGACCGACGCCGTGGCTGAGGCGATCACTGGATGGGCATTGTCGTCGCCTGCCGGTTCATCGAGAATATCTACGTTCAATGCATGGCCGGGCTGCAACAGCAGGTGGTCCAGAACGCTGTCGGCGCAGTGCTGGCCACACTGCGCGGCCTTGGTGTGGTCGGCGTATTGGCCTGGATTGCTCCGACCATCGAGGTCTTTTTCGTCTGGCAAGGCCTGGTCTCGCTGCTGTCGATCGCGGTCTTCTCCACGCTCGTGTACCGGATCCTGCCCGAATCCTCCCGCCCGGCGAGGTTCTCCTGGCCTGCGCTCTCGCACATCTGGCGCTTCGCAGGCGGCATGCTGGTCATTTCACTTCTGGCGCTGCTGTTGACACAGGTCGACAAGATCCTGCTTTCACGCCTGCTGACGCTGGAGGCTCTCGGCTACTACTTGCTCGCGGCAATGATCGCCACGGCCTTGCGCTTGATACCCGGACCCATCACCGCGGCCATTTATCCACGGTTCACCGAGCTGGCGACGCGGGAGGATGGCGAACCCGCGCTGCGCGCCCTATACCACCATGTGGCGCAGCTGGTCACGGTTCTGATGGGATCGGCGGCGCTCGTCCTGATCGCCTTTTCACATCCGATTCTGATGTTGTGGACGGGGAACAGGATCGTTTCCGACGAAACTGCGCCACTCCTGAGCTTGCTGGCGCTGGGTACGTTGCTCAACGGGCTGATGTGGATCCCACATCAACTGCAACTGGCCCATGGGTGGACCGCGTTGGCCATTCGAACCAATGCCATTGCCGTTGCAGTTCTGGTCCCCTTTCTTTTCTGGTTGGTGCCCCGCTATGGCGCCATGGGTGCTGCATGGGCATGGTTGGCGCTCAACGTGGCCTATTTGACCGTCACCGCTCACTTCATGCATCGCCGGCTGCTGGTCGGCGAAAAATGGCGCTGGTACATCACGGATATTGCGGTACCGCTTGGCGTCTGCGGCTGCCGTCGCCGCGGCGTGCCGTTGGGCCATCCCGGATGATTTAGGCAAGATTGGAGAATTGGCCGCCTTGTTGTCGGCATCAGGCCTTGTCTTCCTTGGCCGCATTGCTGACAGCGCCACAGGTGCGTGTACAAGCCTTCCGATCAGATCCGAGACTTTTTTTGGATTCCGCCCGCGTCGGACTCGCGATGATGAGCGATGGTCACTTGACGAGGTTGACCGCGTCCGGTCCCGTCGCTCCAGGGCGGGACATTCGGAAGATCTCAGCGAAACTCGTCGTTGGCCTGCCGGTATATAACGAGCACCGGTATATCGAGGAAACGCTTAAAGGCCCTCGCCCGTCAAGACCACGCCGATTTCAAAGTCCTGATTTCCGACAACGCGTCCGACGATGGCAGCCGCGAATTGTGCGAATCGTTCGCAGCACACGACGACCGGTTCGTGTATGTGCGCCAGCCGCAAAATATCGGCGCGGCCAGGAATTTCAACTTTTGCCTTGACGCCTCCTCGTCGGAATACTTCATGTGGTGCGGCGCGCATGACGTCATTTCCGACAATTTCCTGTCGGCGATGACTGCGGCCCTTGAGCGTGATCCCGAAGCGAGCCTCGCCTTCGGCGCCCGCCTGGCAATTGACGAGCAGTCTGCGCCGGTTGAGTCGATGCGCGGCAGACGACAAATATATCTATCATTTTTCCCGCAACCGTTTCCTTCGCTATGCACAGGCTGCCTGCGCACTCTCCGAATGCACCATCGTCTACGGGGTGTTCCGGCGAAAGCTACTGGACGGATTCGCGATCGAGCCGATCCAGGCATGCGACAAAGTCCTGCTGAGCCATGCGCTATTTTTCGGAAGGCTGAAATACGAGTTTTCAGCGACGTATTCGCGCCGGTTTTTCGGCACAAGATCGAGCAATCGCAGTGAGAGGATCCTGGGCACCCCGTCCAATTCGGGAATGGATGACAGCAGTCTTGTCGAATACTTCGCCACGGATCTCGATTCATGCTTCTCCCGCCTGGGTAACTCGTCGCGGAAGAACTGGCGAAAAAAACTGATATTGACCGCTATCAGCGCGCGCTACCTTCGAAAGAGTCGCGGTATCGCATTCCTGGCAAGGCTTCAGGTTCAACCGGCGCGCACCATACGAGGCTGGTTGCGACGCCGTCTTGGACGACCTGTTTGAGACGCGTATTCTGGCGGACACTACTGGTACCATTCCACAATGAAGGCAGTCATTCTCGCGGGCGGACTTGGAACGCGAATCAGCGAAGAGTCGCATCTTCGCCCAAAGCCCATGATCGAGATCGGCGGCAAGCCGATCCTGTGGCACATCATGAAGCTCTACTCCGCGCACGGTGTCGACGAGTTCGTCATCTGCTGCGGCTACAGGGGCTACGTCATCAAGGAATACTTCGCGAACTATTTCCTCCACATGTCGGATGTCACGTTCGACATGTCGAAGAACCAGATGCAGGTTCACCAGCGAAAGGCCGAGCCATGGAAGGTGACGCTCGTCGATACAGGCGACGGGACGCAAACAGGCGGCCG
This sequence comes from uncultured Gammaproteobacteria bacterium, assembly GCA_963839885.1. Taxonomy (GTDB): domain Bacteria; phylum Pseudomonadota; class Gammaproteobacteria; order Steroidobacterales; family Steroidobacteraceae; genus SCUD01. The sequence continues at coordinate 25,964 of CAWIWZ010000012.1, read as the reverse complement.
CCTCGGGCGCGTGGCGGATTACGTCAGGAACGAAGACGCATTCTGCTTCACTTACGGCGACGGTCTCTCGGATATCGACATCTCCGAGCAGATCGCATTTCACAAACGGCATGGCAAGTGGGCAACGGTCACTGCGGTGTTGCCCCCGGGTCGATATGGAGCGCTGGTGATGTCCGGTGAGCGCGTGGAGGCCTTCCTGGAAAAGCCTCGAGGAGACGGCGGCCACATCAGCGGCGGCTTTTTCGTGCTGTCGCCCCGCTGCCTCGGGTTGATTGAAGGTGACAGCACGAGTTGGGAATCATCGGTGCTGACGCAGCTCGCCGCGCGCGATGAGCTCGTGGCGTGGAAGCACGAGGGCTTCTGGCAACCGATGGATACTCTTCGTGACAAGTTGCATCTCGAGGAGTTGTGGCAGTCCGGTCGTGCGCCCTGGAAGACGTGGTCGTGAATCGGCGATTCTGGCGCGGGAAGCGGGTTTTCGTCACCGGCCACACGGGTTTCAAGGGCGGATGGTTGTCCCTTTGGCTCACGGACATGGGAGCCGAGGTACACGGATATGCGCTCGCGCCGCCTGCGGCGCCGAATTTCTTCGACATCTGCAGTCTCGAAAGTCGACTGGCTACGAACACTCTGTCGGACGTGCGCGACGGCGATGCGCTGCGCGGCGCCATGCGCCGGGCCCAACCCGAGATCGTCCTGCACCTGGCAGCGCAGCCACTGGTTCGATACTCCTATCAGGCGCCGGTCGAGACCTACTCCGTCAATGTGATCGGCGTGGTGAATCTGCTGGAGGCCGTGCGCGATACGCCGACGGTCAGGGCGGTGATCAACGTCACGACGGACAAGTGTTACGAAAACCGGGAATCCGGCCCTCCGTACCGCGAAGATGAACCGATGGGTGGCCATGACCCTTATTCGAGCAGCAAGGCCTGCTCGGAACTGGTTACCGCGGCGTACCGTCGTTCCTACCTCGCACAGCGAGGCGTGCAACTGGCCAGCGCGCGCGCAGGCAACGTGATCGGCGGCGGCGACTGGGCGAACGATCGTCTGGTCCCCGACTTCCTGCGGGCAATCGATGCCGATCGGACGCTGACAGTCCGCTCGCCCGAGGCCACGCGGCCATGGCAGCACGTGCTCGAGCCGCTATCGGGTTATCTGGCGCTGGCCGAATCGTTGATATCCAGGGGCGAATCCTTCGCCGAACCGTGGAATTTTGGTCCAGAAGAATCCGATGCCCGATCGGTGCAGTGGATCGTCGAACGCCTGTGCGATAGCGTCAGCGGTGCAACGTGGCGGCTGGACGAGACTCCACGGCCGCATGAGGCGCATTGGATCAAACTCGATATCACGAAGTCCAAGGCTCGCCTCGGTTGGCGGCCGCGCTGGAATATCGAAACCGCGCTGGATAAGACACTCGCATGGCATCGCGCCTGGAAGTCCGGCGCAGATATGGCTGCTGTCAGTCTGGAGCAGATCGCTTCGCTACGAAGCACAATCACGAGACGCAAGACTTGCCGTATGAGCGGGCGATTCTCCTTCCAGGCAACGCCGATTGCCGGGTTGCAGATTCTTCAGCGCGACCCACTCGGCGATCATCGCGGCCATCTGGAGCGGATGTTCTGCCGGGACGAGTTGGCCGACATCCTGCGTGGCAGGTCGATCGCCCAGATCAATCGCACCGTCACCGCAAAAGCCGGAACCGTCCGGGGCATGCACTTTCAATACCCGCCGCATGCAGAGATGAAGTTCGTGAGTTGTCTGAAAGGCGAAATATTCGACGTGGCAGTCGATGTGCGCAAGGCATCATCGACTTTTCTGGCATGGCACGCGGAAATATTGAGCGCCGACAACGGCAAGACGCTGGTGGTACCGGAGGGCTTCGCGCACGGCTTCCAGACGCTGGCTGATGACTGTCAACTGCTTTACTTCCATACCAGCGCCCATGTCGCTGCGGCTGAAGGAGCACTCAATGCAACGGATCCCAGGCTGGGCATCGCCTGGCCCACGCGGATCACGGAGCAATCCGCCAGGGACCGAGCGCATCCGATGCTGAGGGACGCATTTGCGGGCGTGGCGGTATGAAGTGCCGCCATTGCGGCGCGGCGCTCAATCTGCAAATTGATCGATCTGGGCAGTGCGCCGCCCTCCAATGCCTATTTGACCGCCGAGCAGCGGTACGCGCCGGAAAAGTCCTATCCGCTGCGAGTGCTCGTCTGCGAGGACTGCTGGCTCGCACAGACCGAGGATTTTGCGAGCGCGGGCGACTTGTTTAACGCTGATTACGCGTACTTCAGCAGTTACTCGAAGAGCTGGCTGGAGCACGCCGAGCGCTACGTTGCAGACATGGTTACCCGATTTGGGCTGACCACTGCCAGTTACGTGGCGGAAATCGCCGCAAACGACGGCTATCTGCTCCAATTCGTTCGTTCCCGCGGCATTCCGTGTATTGGCGTGGAGCCGACAGCCAGCACGGCTGCGGCGGCGCGCGACAAGGGAATCGAAATCGTCGAGGCATTTTTTGGCGAAAGACTGGCCCGTTCCCTCGTCGAACAGGGCAGACAGGCGGATTTGACGGCCGCCAACAATGTGCTTGCTCATGTGCCCGACATCAATGACTTCGTCGCCGGATTTGCGCTGCTGCTCAAGCCCGAAGGAGTAGCCACGTTTGAGTTTCCCCATCTGTTGCGGCTGGTGAGTGAGACGCAGTTCGACACGATCTACCACGAGCATTTTTCGTATCTGTCGTTGACGGCCGTGGTGCGGATCTTTACCGCCAATGGACTTCGTGTATTCGACGTCGAGGAACTGCCGACGCACGGCGGCAGCCTGCGCGTATTCGCGCAGCGTGCCAATGCGATTCGACACCCGCGCACTGACCGCGTGACGGATCTCCTCGCGCAGGAGTCGCTGGCGGGAATCGGCAGCACAGATGTTTTACGAGGGCTTTCAGGCGAAGGCGGAGAAGGTGAGAGATGACTTTCTCGCCTTCTTGCTGGAAGCCAGGCAGCAGGGCAAGTCGGTGGCAGCTTACGGTGCCGCTGCAAAGGGCAACACGCTGATGAACTTCGCCGGAGTTCGTGGCGACCTGATTGAATTCGTCGTCGATCAGAATCCCGCCAAGCAAGGTAAATTCATGCCGGGCAGCCGCATTCCGATCGTCGATGAATCCGTCTTGCGGGCTGCAAGACCGGATTACGTTCTGATACTGGCCTGGAACCTGAAGGACGAGATCATGAGGCAACTTTCATGCGTCAAGGAGTGGGGCGCACGCTTCGTAACGGCCGTTCCCAGGCTGTGGACGTCGTGATCGGCTGCGCTGATCGTGGCGCCGATTCAACTCCTCGTCGCCGATGACCGGAAGACGGCAGCAAAAGTGCCGATCACCAGTCCTACGCTGAAACCGAGCAACGCGAGCAACAGCCGTTTCGGCCAATGTGTCCTCTCGGGCACCTTGGCAGGATCGATGATCTTGAAGGCATACTCCTGCTTCACGTTCGCGAGCATTGCATTCTTCATCTCGGCCTCGATCAGTCCATAAATCATCGTCTGCAGCTGAACCTGGCTGTTCGTCTGCAGCTCGGTGCGCAGGAAATCGAGATTCTGCCGGGATTCCCGGATCGCCCTCGTCCGCAGCACGGCATTGACGTCGTGGATGAGTCCGTTCGCCCATTCGGCGGCGAGACCCGGATCGGTCCAGTTCACGTCCAGCGTGTACAGGCCCGTCTCGACGTCTTCGTCGATGCTGCGAAGCGAGCTGAACAATTCGTAGGCCGCCCACATCGTGGGTGCCTCGGCCTTCCCATCTCGCCAACCCCGCGCGCTTTCGTCCCATCGATCCGCGTACAGGATCGGCAGCAGATTTCGCTCGCGGATGAATTTCTCGGTGAAGGCCCGGGATCGCAGCGTGGCGACGGCTTCCGCCGTCCTGCCACTGCCCGTCAGATTGACACCCGTCAGCGCCGCGACACCGGCAAACTGGCTGGCAAGCGAGGCCAGGCCACGTACCGCCCATCGTCTCCGTCGTTGGAGCCACGAGTACCGAGGCCCGATAAACGGGCGTGATCATGTAGGTGGCGAGACCGGCAAGAATGGCGGCACCCAACGCCGACACGCCAATCAGCCACTTGCCGCGCCAGATCGATCTGCCAAAGATCCTTCAGCCGGACCTCGTCCGCATCGTCGACCGCATAGACACGGAACGCATAGTCCCGGTTTGTCGCCTTCTCTTCGTGAGGGGTCACAGCGATCCGATCGCAGCGACTGCGACCGCCAGGTTGTAGAGGATCGACGTCGAGCTCTGCCAGAACGCCAGCGCCGGCACGCGGTCCACGTCGAGCGGCACGACGATGGCATCGCCTGGCTGCATCTCGATGCTCGCACCCCGCCTGAACCATTTGTTGCCGTCGCTACCGACCACGGCGCCGTTTGCCCGCACGACATAGATTCTGTCGTCGTCGGCATTGACCGTCAGGCCACCGCTCGCCGCGACGTAATCGTCGCGCGTCAGCCCCGGCTTGAGCAGATGCGACGTCGCATACTGGATTTCGCCGAGAACCATAACTTCCTGCTTGAGTGGCGGCACGTGCAACCGGTCGCCGTCCCGCAGGATCACGTCGACTTCCTTCTTTCCGGCCAGCAGCCCGGGCAGGTCGATCACGAGCCTGCCGAGCGGCTCCGCGCGCTTGAGCTGCCCGAGAATGGACTGACCGACCGAGACCGACTGGTCGGGCCCGCGGACGCCCTGGACGGCTGCCGCGCGGCCTGTCTGGAGCATCATGATCGCGATGTCGGATTCCAGCCGTGCGACCAGACGATCGATCTGCTCGCGCTCCCGTTCCTTGAGATCCTCGCGCAGGAAGACGCTGCCGTTGGCAAAGGCCAGGTCCGTCAGGCCGCCGGCCCGCGCAATCACGCTGGATAGAGTCTCGCCGGCCTCGATCGGATACCGGCCCGGGAACCGCACCTCGCCTTGCAGGCTGACCGAGCCCCTGCCACGCCATTCCGGCACCTGCCGGATATTCAGTTGATCGAATGGCGCGAGCGGGAAGTCCGCGGCCGGGTCCCCCGCGAGCACTGCCGCGAGATCGACTTCCTTCATCTCGACGATGCGGCGTGCGCCGTTCTCGACGTGGTATCTCGCGATATCGGCGGTCAAGCCATACGCGGAGTCGGTCAGGGTGCCGCCCGCCCGGATCAGGTCGCTGACACGCATGCCCTCTTCGAGCGGATAGGTGCCGGGCGCATGAACCATGCCGCCGATGTCGACTTCTCGCGCGGGATCGCCGAATACCGCCTGCTGCCGAAGCTGTCGAAGCACGGGGCCGATGACGGCCACCCGGCCGCGCCCGGAATCGAACACGGATGCCCTGTCCAGGTTCTGGAGGAGCGTGTCGTCCGGACCGCCCGGATTGGCGAGAGCGGCGCTGAGATCGGCCGAAAATACCTGGATGGGCCCGGTGACATCGGACTGTCTCTGAATCAGGATGTAATGGCGATCCGCATCCGCCTTGAGGTCATTGACTGACGGGATCAGGTCGAGTCAGGCGCATGCCCGGCCGCCACTCGTAGGGCCCTGGCCGCTGCACGTGGCCCGCGAGCATGACGTGATCCGTCAGCACGTCCTCCGGCAGCGGATTGATCGTCACGCGGTCGCCGTTCTGCACGGCCGACTGGCGGCCGGTCGGCGCGTTCAGGTCGAAGCTGCGGACAGTCCGGCCGCCTGTCAGATCGACGCGCTCGATCCGCGCAGACGACGAATACGCCGTCGGCGTCAATCCGCCCGCCAGCTCGATCACCTGCTCGATCGTCCGTTCACCGGCGAGCTCGTAGATCGCGGGTCTCTGAACTTCGCCGGCAATCGCCACGGTCGGACCGCGCGGCGGCACGAACAGTACGTCGTTGGACTGAAGCCTGGCGTCTCGGCTGCTATCCCCGCGGAGCAGCATGTCGTACACGTCGAGCGTCTGGACCGTGCGCCCGCCTCGCTTGAGCTGCACACGCCGCAGCGATCCGGACTCGGCCACGCCGCCGCTGACGAAAAGCGCATTCGTCGTCGTAGACAGACCGGTCACGACGTACGAGCCGGGACGCTCGACGTCCCCGAGGACGAACACGCGGATGGAGCGCAGCTCGCCCATCGTCACGCTGGCTGTCACGCCGATCATCTGCTCGGTAGACGCGCTCCCGGATGAGGTCGCGCACTTCTTCGAAGCTGAGCCCGGCGACGACAACCGGGCCGATTTCGGGAAAGTTGACGTGTCCTTCGCGGGTGACGACCAGGTTGTAAAGCGCGTTCTGCTTGCCGAAAAGCTGGACACGCACCTCGTCACCCGGTCCGATCGTGTATTCGGGCGGGACGGGCACATCCGTAGCCGGGAAAAACGTCAGCGCAAGATCCTGAAACAGTTTGTAGCCGAACGGCTCGAGCGCGTCGACGCCGAACCGCTCGAGTGGCAGCAGTATCACTTCGGCAACCAGCGGCCGCAGGCTCGACTCGGCCTCGATGCGGCGCGCCGACTGCGTTTCCGTCAATCCGGCAAGCGGAATCGTGGCGACGCCCGGAAACCGGATGCGGCCCTCGCGATCGAGAACATACGTGGCGGCTCCCAGCAGCAGGCCGAGTTGCGAATTCCGTTGCACGCGCTGCTGGAACAGACGTTCGACTTCCGGATCCACCAATCCGTTCGACTCGAGTCGCGCCAGTTCCTGGAGTTCGCGCTGCTCGTCGTCGATCGCCTGCGACGAGCCGGAATCCGACTGCGCCGCCTGCGGCCGCGTGCGTCGTGCCGCATCCGAGATCCGCGCCCTGGGCGCGCGGCAGTCGAAGTTTGACGATGACGGTGCTGCCGGCTTCGAGTATCGGCGGCCCTGTCCGCTCGTCCGCCCCAGGCGCGGACAACGGTACTGGCGCGGCCTGCTGGAGACGCAGGTCGCCGGTGGCCTGTTGCTGAAGGTCGAACTCGGTGATGCCGAGCGCGCGCATGAGTTCCTGCCGCTCCGATTCCGGAAGCTGCTGCAACATCCGGAGCTGATCTACGGTCGGCGTCTGAACCGGCGTCTGGCCCGGCGTCGGCAGCGGCAATGGCGTCGGCGGGGGCAATTGCGCCTGCGCCGATGCGATGAACAAGACTCCGACGAACGCGGCGAAGCCGCTCCGGATCCGCAACGGGTCAGCGTTGTTCTTCACTCGAACTCCCATGTCCATTGCGCGAAGCCCCGCACATCATCGTTTTCGAGCGCCGGCGTTTCCGTTTCGCGCCGTTCGTAGCCGACCGCGATGGCAAGCTCGCCGCCCCATAGCGCACGCCGATGATACAGGTCGGCTGAGTGGATCTCGCCGGCGCCTGTCATCACGGAATGCACGGCATTGGCGCTCTCGCGATTGATCTTCGCGCTCTGGCCGGCCAGTTCCCAGCTGCTGCCGTCGGCATCGATCAGCATGAAGCCGGCAGCGATCTGCTGGCTGTCGCCGTCAATCGCATGCCCCAGCACGCGGTCGCGATACTGGTATCCGTCGGTATAGATGACGTTGCGATAGGCGCAGCCGAATTGCGGCTCGCTTTCGTTGAACGAGCAGGTCGTGTCGGCGTACTCGACGTGCGCGCGCCAGGATCGGTCGCCGATACCGCCCCAGACTTCCATGCCGGCGAGCCCGAGAAACTTGCTCGGCATGGCGCTCGCTTCGTCTTCGCCGATCGCCTGTGCATAGAGCGCGATCGGCGCCCACGGCAGCGACCACCGCGCATCGTAGCCCGCCATCTGATTGCCCGGCTGTTCGTCGAGCGGCTGATCGTTATCGTTGCCGATCAGCAGATCCCAGAAAGTACTGGCATCGCAGGGGCGGCCTTCGCCGCACCACTGGGCGCTGCGCGACAGTCCGACTTCGAGCCGCGGATGCGGCTTCCATGTTACGCGCATGCCCAAAAACTGCGCGTCCGGCGCGTCCTCGCGATCGCCTTCGAACTGTCCCATCGTCGCGACGACCCGCCACTGGCCGATCCACTCGAACCACGGATGATCGATCGGATCGGAAAAATTCCGCTCGATTGTGATGGATGGCAGTGGCCGCGCATTCGTGCCGAGGATCAGGCTGCCTTCCCATCCCGGTCCCCACCAGCGATCGACATAGCCCGCGTGCAGCATCCAGTTGCCGAGCACCGCGGCGACATAACTGCCGTCCGCTCGGAAGTCCTTGTCGTCGGAAGGATCGGCGGCGGCGGTCGCCTGCAGCCGATAAGCGAATCGCTTGCCCGTGTACTGCAGCCCGCCGGACATTTCGCCTTCTTCGCGCGGCGTGTCGCCGAATCGGCGCAACGTCATCGGTTTCTCCGAGCCGGCGGCGCGCACGTTCCATTCGTATGAACCGCTGCGGGTAGCGGCGCCCGCTGCGGCCCGCACTCGCGCGAGTGCCGCGTCCAGATAGGCCGGACGCCCGGCATCGTCGGTCGCGGATTCGATGTCGCGCGCGACCTCGGCCCAGGAAACGGGCCACGCCGTCAGCGGCGCTCGCACGATGCCCGCGTCCGACAGCAGTTGCAGATCGTGTCGCAGGCGGGCGTCGCCCGGCGCCACCCAGGGATCACCGGATGCGGTGAATGCAGCCAGAAGGGCCAGGACAGGCATCGCGATCCGGATGGGCGCGTTATTCATCATTGAGTTAGGAAAGTGACGTAAGCGCCCGTTCCGAATAGAAAATTCGCCTGCATTGTAGGGGGCGCGCAAAGGGCGATGCAACAGAATATCGGTTTCAACGGTGCCGGGCGATCCAGCCGGCAATGCCGGAAAGTTCGGCCGGCGGGATCGCGCTCGCCGAGCGGCAGCAGTTCGTTGCAGAGCCGCTTGCCGAGTTCGACACCCCATTGGTCGAAGGGATTCACGTTCCACAGCACGGATTCGACGAAGACCTTGTGCTCGTAAAGCGCGACGAGACGGCCAAGCATCGCCGGATCGAGGCGCGGAAATGCGAGCAGCGACAACGGCCGGCTGCCGGCGTGCCGGCGATGCGGCTCCGCGGATTCATGACCTGCCATCAATGCCTGCGCCTGGGCAAGGCAATTCGCGATCACCAGTTCATCGGCCTGCCGATCGGCAGCGCCGCACGCCGGCAGCAGGAAATCGAGGCTGACGGAAGCCGTTCCCTGGTGCAGCAACTGGAAGAACGAGTGCTGGCCATTGGACCCCGCCTCGCCCCAGATGACGGCGCCCGTGTCGCTCCTGGCGGCTTTGCCGTCGCGCGTCACGTGCTTGCCCAGGCTTTCCATCTCAAGTTGCTGCAGGTATGCCGGCAGGCGCGCGAGGCGTTGCGTATAAGGCAGCACGGCATGGCTCGTGCAGCCGAGTGCATTCCGGTTCCAGACTGCGAGCAGTCCGAGCAGGACCGGCAGGTTGTCGATCCAGGCCGCACGGCGAAAGTGCTCGTCCATCGCGTGGGCGCCGGCGAGCATCGCCTCGAAATTCCGCGTGCCGATCGCGAGTTCGATCGCAAGCCCGACGGCGGACCACATCGAGTATCGTCCGCCGACCCAGTCCCACATCGCGAAACGCGCATCGCCAGCGATGCCGAATTCGTCCATCGCTTTCGCATTGACCGAGACCGCCGCGAACTGCCGCGCGACCGCCGCCTCGCCGCATTTCGCGACCAGCCAGCTCGCGCACGCGCATCGCATTCGCGATCGTCTCCTGCGTCGTAAACGTCTTCGAGCAGACAATGACGAGCGTTCGTGCAGGCGGCAGTTCGGCCGCAAGGTCCGCAAACTGCGTGCCGTCGACGTTCGAGACGAAGTGGCAGCGCACATGGCCGGAATGGAAGGGCTTGAGCGCAGCGACCGCCATCGCGGGTCCGAGATCGCTGCCGCCGATGCCGATGTTGACGACATCGGTGAAGCGCTCGCCGCCGCTGCCGGTCCGCTTGCCCTCGTGCACGTCGCGGACGAAAGCTGCGCACTGCCGCCGGACCGCCAGCACGTCCGCATGCAGGGATTCGAGGTCGGGTGCCAGCCGCGCGCCGGCCGGGCGCCGCAGCAACGTGTGCAGCGCAGCGCGCCGCTCGCTCTCATTGACGATTGCGCCATCGAACATCGCGTCAATGCGCGCACGCAGCCCTGCGTGGTCGGCCGCCGCCGCGAGCGCCGCCATCGCATCGGCGTCGATTCGCTGGCGGCTGAAATCGAACAGCAGGCCTTCCAGTTCGCGCGAGAACCGCTGGAACCTCGTCGGATCGGTCGCGAACAGATGCCGCACCGGCACGCCGGCAAGTCGTTGGGCGTGGGTCGTCAGCTCGTCAGCCAAGATTAGTGACCTTCGGGTCGGCCGGTCCGCCGTCCTTGTAATAGTCGAGATACCAGGCGACGAAGCGTTTCACGCCCTCTTCCACCGGCGTCGCAGGTCGGTAGCCGACGTCCCGCACCAGCTCCTCGGCATCGGCCCAGGTATCCGGTACGTCGCCCGCCTGCAGCGGCAGCAGATTCTTCTCGGCCTTGCGTCCCGAGACAGCGTTCGAGCACCTCGATGTAATCCATCAACTCGACCGGCCGGTTGTTGCCGATGTTGTAAAGACGGTAGGGGGCGGCACCCGTCGCGGGATCGGGTGCATCGCCGTCCCAGTCCGGATTCGGCGTGGCGACGTGATCGAGCGCGGCGGCGACGCCGCCTGCGATGTCGTCGACGTAGGTGAAGTCCCGGCGGTGCTTGCCGTAATTGAAGACGTCGATCGGCTTGCCCGCGAGAATGTTGCGCGCAAACAGGAAGAGCGCCATGTCCGGCCTGCCCCAGGGCCCGTACACCGTGAAGAAGCGCAGACCCGTGACCGGCAAGCCGTAAAGCGACGCATAGCAATGCGCCATCAATTCGTTGGCCTTCTTGGTCGCGGCATAGAACGACAGCGGGTGATCGACGTTCTGGTGCACCGAGAACGGCATCCGGGTGTTGGCGCCGTAGACCGAGCTCGTCGACGCATAGACGAGATGCTGCACCGCGTTGCGCCGGCAGCCTTCCAGCACGTGCAGCATGCCGGTAAGATTGCTCTCGGCATAGGCATGCGGATTCTCGATCGAGTAGCGCACGCCGGCCTGCGCGGCGAGATGCACGACACGCTCGAACCGGCCTCGCGCGAACAGGGTCTCCATGCCGGCGCGATCGGCGAGATCGAGGCGCTCGAAACTGAACCGTTCGTGCACTCGCAGCCGCGCGAGTCGCGCCTGCTTGAGCGCCGGATCGTAGTATGGATTGAGATTGTCGAGGCCGATAATCTCGTCGCCGCGCGCGAGCAGGCGTTCCGCGACGTGATAGCCGATGAATCCCGCCGCACCGGTGACGAGAACGCGCATCAGAGCCGCCCGTCCGTCTCGCCGCGCTTGAATACGTATTTGATGTCGTAGATCACGTGTTTGCGCCTGGCCAGGCGCCGCAGGTCCGCGGGCTTCATCGCGAGGAATTCGCGGTGCGCGACCGCGATCACGATGGCGTCGTATTTGCCGCGCTCCGGCTTCGCGACAGTCCTGATGCCGTACTCCTGCCGCGCCTGTCTGGCGCTGACCCAGGGATCCCACACGTCGACGGTGGCGCCGTATTTCTGCAATTCGCTGACGACGTCGGCGACTTTGGAGTTGCGCAGATCAGGGCAGTTCTCCTTGAATGCAAGGCCCATGACGAGCACGCGCGATGACTTCACGTGGATGCGCTTTGCCGTCATGAGCCGCACCACTTCGCTTGCGACGTAGAGGGCCATGTTGTCGTTGATGCGCCGTCCCGCCAGGATCATCTCGGGGTGGTAACCGATCTGCTGGGCCTTGTGGGTCAGGTAGTACGGGTCGACGCCAATGCAATGGCCGCCGACCAGTCCCGGCCGGAATGGCAGGAAATTCCATTTGCTGCCGGCAGCTTCCAGCACCTCCTGGGTGTCGATACCGAGCCGGTTGAAGATCATCGCCAGTTCGTTGATCAGCGCGATGTTGACGTCGCGCTGGGTGTTCTCGATCACCTTGGCGGCCTCGGCCACGCGGATGCTGGATGCCGCATGCGTGCCGGCAGCGATGATCGAGGCATAGAGCTTGTCGACGAACCGGGCGACCGCCGGCGTCGAGCCGGAGGTCACCTTGCGGATGGTCGGCAGACGGTGTTGCCGGTCGCCCGGGTTGATGCGCTCCGGGCTGTATCCGGCGAAGAAATCGCGATTGAACTTCAGGCCCGACATGCGCTCGAGGATCGGGACGCAGATCTCCTCGGTGCAGCCGGGATAGACCGTGGATTCGTAGATCACGACATCGCCGCGTTTGAGGACCTTGCCGACCGATTCGCTCGCGCGCTCGAGCGGCATCAGGTCCGGCTGCTTGTGCGCGTCGATCGGCGTTGGCACCGTCACGATGAAGACCTGGCAGCGCTTCAGGTCCCTGAGGTCGGTCGTGAACCGAAGGTGCTTCGCGGCGCGCAACTCCCGCGGCTCGGCCTCGAGCGTGTGGTCGCGTCCGCGCTTCAGTTCAGCGATGCGCTCTTCGTGCACGTCGAAACCGGTCGTCTCATAGTGCTTGCCGAACTCGACGGCGAGCGGCAGGCCCACGTAGCCGAGCCCGATGATGCCGATCCGGCAGTCTGGTAGACCAGGAATCGCGTGCTTTCGGGCCATCGGTTTCCTCGGAGGGGACATTCGACTCGGCTCAGTCGCCGGCCGCGCGCTCCGCGTCGCGGAACAGGGCCGGGCCATTCGAGGCGCGTTCGATCGCCTCGAGCGCACGTTCGTGAGCGGCGAGCTCCATTGCGTTCGCGCGGATGACCGGAACGTGGACCGTGCCCCGCCGTGCGAGCTGCGCCGCGCTCGCGGTGGCGGCATCGGAGAGGACCGGCTCGGCGTCCAGACTCAGCGCGGCCTGACCGCCGCTCATCGCGAGATAGACATCGACCAGGATGCGCGCATCCAGCAGCGCGCCATGCAGCTCGCGATTGGAATTGTCGACGCCATAGCGCTTGCAGAGCGCATCCAGGCTGTTGCGCTGCCCCGGGTGCAGCTTGCGCGACATTGTCAGCGTGTCGAGCACGCGGCAGGCCGCGGCGACGCTCTTGTCGAGCCCCGCCCGCTTCAGCTCCTCATCCAGGAAGCCGACGTCGAACGGCGCGTTGTGGATGATGAGCTCGGCGCCGTCGACGAACTCGAGGAATTCGGCGGCGACGTCGGCGAAACGCGGCTGCGCCGCCAGGAATTCGTTGGTGATGCCGTGCACCGCGAGCGCTCCCGGCTCGACCTCGCGCTCGGGCCGCAGATAACGCTGCCAGGTGCGGCCGCTCAGGCGCCGGTGCACGAGTTCGACGCAGCCGATCTCGATGATCCGGTGCCCGTCGGAGACTTCGAGGCCGGTGGTTTCGGTGTCGAGGACGACTTGACGCACGGTGCCGAAAGGATACCAGTTAGCGCATTTCGTCGATGCCGCGGTTGGCGAGCGCGTCCGCGCGCTCGTTGTCCGCATGGCCGTCATGGCCGCGCACCCAGTGCCACTCGATGTCGTGCTTCGCGGCCAGCGCATCGAGCGTTTCCCACAGATCCTGGTTCTTGACCGGCTTGCGATCCGCCGTGCGCCAGCCGCGGCGCTTCCAGTCGGGCAGCCAGGTCGTGATGCCGAGACGGACATATTGCGAATCGGTATAGAGCGCGACCTTGCAGCGCCGTTTCAGCGCCTCGAGCGCACGGATCGCCGCGGTCAGCTCCATGCGGTTGTTCGTCGTCGCGGCCTCGCCGCCGTACAGTTCGCGCTCGCGAGTGCCGGTGCGCAGCAGCGCGCCCCAGCCGCCCACGCCCGGATTGCCGCGGCAGGCGCCGTCGGTATAGATCTCGACCCGGTTCAAGACGCGCGCCGCGCGGCGGGTTCCGCCATGCCCCCGATCACCGCCGTGCGCAGGCGACTGCGCAATCGGACCGGCGTCATCGAATAGACGCGCTTGCGCGCGCGCAACAGATACGCGCCCGATAGCCGCAGGCCAGGCGCGCCGGCCGATGCGCTCGAAGAAACCCGCGGCGCGGCCGCTCTGCAAGCTCGCGAGCGGCGGCATGTACAGGAACCGCTCGGTCTCGCCGACCTCGAAGCCGGTGAGTTTCAGCCAGTCCGCGAGGCGCTGTGCGGATATCGTCCGGTCGATGCCCGGCGGAAAGCCGCCGCGCGTAAATGCGTTCCTGAGCGACCAGCCGCCGAGCGGCTCGAAGCCGAGCACCAGGAGTTCCCCTTCGCCGGTCAGGACGCGTGCGACCTCGCGCAATACCTCGTGCGGATCGCATGCGAACTCGAGCGTGTGAGGCAACAAGATCACGTCGACGCTGTCTGACTGGAGGGCGAGCGCGGACGGTTCGGTGATCAGAGCCGCACCGACGGTGCCCGCCGTCGCGACGAGCGCGGTCCGGCGTGTCCGCGCCAGTGCGAGAAACGTTTCCGGCGCACCCCAGGATCCGACTTGCAGGCAGTGCAGGCCAAATGCGCATTCGAGCGACCGGGCAACCGCCGCACGCTCCTGCTCGAGCAGCATCGTGCCGAGCGGGCCGGTAAACCAGGCATCGAGAGTCGGTGCGGCAGCGGTCATGGCGAGAGCATACAAGGCGTCCCGCGGTCGCGGCCAGTTGGCCGCGCCGGCCGAATTGCCGCAAACTCGCGCATGCTCGATGTCTCGCCGATCCCGGCCTTCCAGGACAATTACATATGGCTGATACGCGGCGCGACCGATCGACGCGCGGTCGCGGTCGTCGACCCCGGCGACGCCGGCCCCGTTCTCGAGCGGCTCGCATCGGAGGACCTTCGTCTGCACGCCGTTCTCGCGACCCATCATCACGCGGACCACGTCGGTGGCGCCGCGCGGCTCGTCGAGGCGACGGGTGCCGCCGTATTCGGCCCCGGGCGCGAACGCCTCCCGGTGCCTTGCACGCGCCTCGGTGGCGGCGATCGCGCGCGGCTGCCGGCGCTTGGGCTCGAATTCGAGGTAATCGACGTGCCGGGCCACACCGCCGGGCACATCGCTTTTTACGGTCATGGCGCGCTGTTTTGCGGAGACACGCTCTTCAGCGCCGGCTGTGGCCGGCTGTTCGAAGGCACGGCCGAGCAGATGCTGGCCTCTCTGGACGCTTTTGCCAGCCTCCCGGAACCGACCCGTGTGTTCTGCGGGCACGAGTACACGCTGGCCAACTTGCGCTTCGCGAGCGCCGTGGAAGCCGGCAATGCCGACATCGCGGACTATGTCCGGAAAGCCACCGAAATGCGGGCCGCGGGCCGTCCAACCCTCCCTTCAACCATCGGGCTTGAGAAGCGCGTCAATCCTTTTCTCCGCAGCCGGCATGAAAATGTCAAATTATCGGCCGAACGCCGGGCCGGCAGGTCGCTGCCGACGCCGGTGGCGGTGTTCGCCGAAGTCCGGAACTGGAAGGACACGTTTTGATGAACCCACCGCGAATGCTGCCGGCCCGCTGGCTTGTCACCCTTGCGTTGCTGGCGGGCATCGTCGGCTGTGCGGGCTCCCCGCCGAAGGCGCCCGCGAGTTCCCTGCCCGACGAGACCATCGTCAACGATTCCGCGGCGGAAGCCTTCCCGGACGAGGCTTCGGCGCCGCCGGCGCCCGAACCCGCGCTCGAGGTGCCAAGGGTCAATGAGCTGCCGGTAGCGCCGGTGCTCTACGGCGACGTGCTGCTCCGCATCCGCAACAAGCTGTCGCTGCCGGACACGGAACATGTGCGGATCGAGCGTGAGATCCAGTGGCTGCAGCGCAATCCCGATTACCTGGCTCGCGTATTCGGCCGCGCGCAGCGCTACCTCCACCACATCGTCAACGAGGTCGAAGCCCGCGGCATGCCGGGGGACCTGGCGCTCCTGCCGGTGGTCGAGAGCGCCTTCAATCCCTTCGCCTATTCGAGCGCTCACGCGTCCGGTCTCTGGCAGTTCATCGCGCCGACCGGCGAGCGCTATGGCATGAAGCGCAACTACTGGCAGGACCAGCGCCGCGACGTGATGGAATCGACGCGCGGCGCGCTCGAGTACCTGCAGCATCTGAGCCAGCGATTCAACGGCGACTGGTATCTCGCGATCGCCGCGTACAACTACGGTTCCGGCAACATCCAGCGCGCGATCAACCGCAATCTGGCGCTGCGTCGCAAGACCGATTATTTCTCACTGTCGCTGCCGGCGGAAACGCGCGCCTACGTGCCGAAGCTGATCGCGCTCGCGCGCATCGTGCGCAACCCCGAGGCTTACGGCATCTTCCTGCCGCCGATCCCGGACGCGCCCTACTTCCGCGTCATCCCGACCGAGGGACCTGTGGACCTCAGACTCATGTCGGAACTGGCGGGCGTCGATACCGAGGAGCTGCACGCGCTGAATCCGTCGTGGAATCGCTGGATCACCGATCCGGACGGCCCGCATCGTGTGCTGGTGCCGGAAATGGTCGCCGACGGATTCGCGGCACAGCTCATGACGATGGACGCGAACGCGCGCGCCCGGCTCGCCGAGCACCCGGTCGCAGCCGGCGAGTCGGTCGCCTCGATCGCGGGGCTGTACAAGGTCCCGGAATCGTTCATCGAGCGCGTCAACGCAGGCAGGCGCGCCAGCGTGCAGCCGGGCGACCTGCTGTTGGTCCCGGCAGGCGAAGTGTCGCAGCTTCGCGCAGGGCTCGGGTCCGATCTCGAACGGCGCACCTACCGCGTGCGCAACGGCGATTCGCTGTGGAGCATCTCGCGTCGCCACGGCATGACCGTCGCACAGCTCGCGCGGCTGAACGGCCTGTCGGCGAATGCCATGCTGCAGCCCGGCCAGCGCCTGCAGGTTTCGGGATCCCGCGGCCAGCCGGAAACCCAGCAGGCGACCGCCGCCCGCAAGGTCGATTACAAGGTCAGGAATGGCGATACGCTGTCGGGCATCGCACGTCGTTTCGCGGTGACCGTGCGCCAGTTGCAGACCTGGAACAACATGGGCCGCAGCACGATGCTGCGCGCGGGACAATTGCTGACGATCCACGTCGGCGGCTGAATTCGGCGGAGGGGAAGGTATGGGGTTCCTGGCAGGCAAGAAGGTCCTGATCGTCGGGCTTGCGACCGATCGTTCGATCGCCTGGGGCATATCGCAGGCGATGAAGCGCGAAGGCGCCGAACTGGCATTCACGTACCAGAACGAGCGCATCAAGGACCGCGTCGCCGAACTGGCGGCCGAACTCGGTTCGACGCTCGTCATGCCGATGGACGTGGCCGTCGACGCCGAGATCGACGCCGCTTTCGCGCGGCTGCGCTCCGAATGGGACGCGCTCGACGGCCTCGTGCACTCGGTCGCATTCGCGCCGCGGGAGGCGCTGACCGGCACCTTTGTCGAAGCGACGACCCGCGCGGCCTTCAGCCAGGCGCACGACGTGTCGAGTTACAGCCTGACCGCGCTCGCGCGCGCCGCGATGCCGCTGATGGCAGGGCGGAATGGTGCGATCGTCACGCTGTCGTATCTCGGCGCCGTGCGCTCGATTCCCTCCTACAACGTCATGGGACTCGCCAAGGCGAGCCTCGAGGCGAACGTCCGTTTCCTGGCCGCCGATCTCGGCGCGAAAGGCATCCGCGTCAACGCGATTTCCGCCGGACCGATCAAGACGCTCGCGGCGGCCGGCATTCCGGGCTTTCGCAAGATGCTGCACCATGTCGAGCAGGTCGCGCCGCTCAAGCGCAACGTCACGATCGACGACGTCGGCAACGCGGCGGCGTTTCTCTGTTCGGATCTTGCTGCCGGCATCACCGGCGAGACGATCTACGTGGACTCAGGTTATAGCCACGTCGGAATGAGCTTCCCGGAATAGCGTCAGCCGTTGCTGCGCTCGACGGGCCCGGCGTGGGTCCCGAGCGAGCGAATTTTCCGATTCTTCTCTTCTGAGCGAGTGAGGGATGCCCCCGCCGGGACCGTCAGGCGCAGGGGGGTTCGACGATTACTGGAAGAGCTGCGGGTTGACGTCGACGTCGGCGTTTGCGCGCATTGCCGCGAAATAGGCGGTCGCGTCCGAGAGCGCGGCGCGCTCGCGCGCCTGGTCGAGCTCGCGCTGGCGTTCATCCTGCGACAAGGCGGTCAGGGAACCGCTTCGGACCGCGATGACGGTCCAGACAGCCGAGTCGCCGTTGCCGAGCTTCGCCGTTCCGAAGCGCGGCTTGCCCTCCGGTGTCGGGGCCTTGAAAGCGGCGGTCCTGAGTTCGCCCGGCAACTGCGCGTCGTCCCTGCGGGCGACTCGCGGCCGATACGTCACGGCAGGCGCCGGCTGTTGCCATGCCTTCGTTGCCGAATCCCAGGCGGCGCCTGCCGACAACTCATCCGCCACCGCCTTGGCGCGCGCAGCCGCGAGTTGCTGCGCCTTTTCGAGCCGCGCCGCCGCGACAATCTGCGGACGGATTTCCTCCAGCGTGCGCGGACGTGAGGGCGAATGCGCGACGACCGCGATCGCGACCACCTTGCCAGGCTCGAACTCGACCGTGCGCACTTCCCGTCCCGCGAGAACGTCCGGCGCGAAAACGGCGTCCGTCAGCGCCGGCGAGGTGCCGAATTCCGCACTGCCCGATCGCGTGTACCGCTCGATGCGGCGCACCGGAAGTTTCATCTGCGCGGCCACGGACTCGAAATTGCCGGCGGCTTCGAACGCGATCGTGTCGAGCTGCTCCTGCGCATCGCCGAAGGCTTTTTCGACTTTCGCGCGGCGCAGTTCGGGTTCCAGTTCAGCCCGCACCTCGTCGTAGCTTTTCGTGATCTCCGGGTCGATCGCCTCCAGCTTGATGACGTGCCAGCCGAACTCGGTCTTCACCGGGCCGCGGATCTCGCCGACATTCATGCTCCACAAGGCATCGCCGAATGCTGCGACGAAGTCGCCGCGCTGCGCGAACCCGAGATCGCCGCCCGATTCCTTCGACCCCGAGTCTTCCGACAGCTCGCGTGCGAGCGCTGCGAAATCTTCGCCGGCGCGGGCGCGCTCGTATGCGGATTTTGCGCGGGCTTCCGCGGCCGCCTCGTCGTCGCCCGCCGCGATCAGGATATGACGCGCGTGGCGCCGGCCGGGCGTCGTGTAACGGTTCTTGTTGGTCTCGTAGTACTCGCGCATCTCGGCTTCGGTGACGTCCGCTTCCGCTGCGAAGCGGTCGATGCTGAGTTCAATGAAATCGACGGTCGCCATCTCATCGGTCATGTACCGCTGCTTGTTGGCTTCGTAGTAAGCCGCGACCGCGGCCTCGTCGAATTCGACCGCGGCCGTGAACTCGGTCGCCGGCACGACAACCCACGCGAGTTCGCGCGTTTCGTTGCGTAGCGCAGCCACGCGCTCGAACTCCGACGGCAGCACGAAGGCCGACGCGGCGATTCCGCGGTCCAGCTGCTGCGCCATCACAATGTCGCGCTGCTCGGCTTCGAACTGGGCCGGCGACATGTTGATGGACCGCAATGCCGCGTGGTAGGCGTCCGCCGAGAATTCGCCACCCGCCTGAAAGGCCGGAATCCGCCGGATGGCCGCCAGCACTTGTTCGGGACCGGCCTCGTAATGCAGCTTGCGCGTGCGCTGGCGGATGAGCTCGCTGCGCACAGCCTGTTCGAGCACGCGGGCCTGCAGTGAGGTGCGCATGTCCTCGGGTACTCCGGTCGATCCGAAGGCCGCCTGGAAGCGCGACAACTCGTCCTGGTAGTTGCGCAGCACCTCCTCGACGGCGATTTCCTCTCCATTCACTTCGATGCCGCGCGCCTTCGAGAAGCTGCCGACGCTGACGTCGACTCCCCAGAACACGAAGACGATGCCAAGCGCGACCAGAATCGTGATCGCAAATATGCCCTTCAGCTTGTCGTGAATGGTCTGCAGCATGTTTTTCCGGCACCGTCGCAACTTGTCCAAAAAAACGGGGCGCTAGGGTAGCATGATTGCGTTCGCGCCTCGTATCCAGGGAGTCCGACATGCCGACACGCGTTCTGCCGCTGATTTGCCTTGCGTTCGTCGCCTGCTTTTCGGCGCAGGCCGCGACGGCGCCGAAGCCTGCGTTCGCGCCGATCGACGTGTTCGCGCTCGAGTGGGCGAGCGACCCGCAGATCTCGCCGGACGGCGCCCGGGCCGCCTATGTCCGCCGCTCTTTCGACATCCGCACCGACACGCGGCGCGGCATGATCTGGATCGTCGACCAGGACGGCAGCAATCACCGTCCGCTTGCCGGCGGCGCCGCCAATGAATCGATCCCGCGATGGTCGCCGGACGGGACCCGACTCGCCTTTGTGTCGTCCGACGGCGAAGGAGGCGCGCAGGTCTTCGTTCACTGGATCGCGGAAGGCGTCACGACCCGCATCACCAACCTGGTGGAAGAGCCTTCGGGCCTCGCCTGGTCGCCTGACGGACGCACGCTGGCCTTTGTCATGCGGGTGCCGGCCAAGCGCGAGCCGCTGAAGGTCACGCTGCCCGAAGCGCCGAAGGGCGCCAAATGGGCGGAACCCGTGACCGCGATCGACCGCATGGTGTATCGCGCCGACGGCGAAGGCTTCCTGCCGGACGCATTCCGCCAGGTTTTCGTCGTGCCGGCCGACGGCGGCTCCGCGCGTCAGCTCACGCACGGCGCCTGGGACCACGACGAAGTGGCCTGGTCGCATGACGGGCGCGAGCTGCTCCTGTCCGCGAACCGCCGCGCGGACGCGGACCTGATGCCGGGCGATACCGAGGTGCATGCGATCGACGTCGCAAGCGGCGCGATCCGCGCGCTGACGAAGCGTTTCGGTCCGGACGCGTCACCTGCGGCTTCGCCCGACGGCCGTTACATCGCTTACACCGGTTTCGACGATCGTTTTCAGGGCTACCAGCGCGCCCGGCTCTACCTGATGCGGCGCGACGACGGTGATATTCGTGAACTCGCGTCGGATCTGGATCGCGATGTCGAGAATCCCGCCTGGAGCCGCGACAGCCGCTCGATCTACGTCCAGTACGACGACCAGGGCACGACCCGCGTCGCCAGCATCGACCTGAATGGGCGCGTCACGCCGCTGATCGACGACCTCGGCGGCGAAGGCTGGTCGCGGCCTTATGGCGGCGGCTCTTTCTCGGTCGCGCGTGACGGCAGCATCGCCTACAGCGCGAACGATGCGCTCGCGCCCGCCGACGTCGGCCTGCTGGACGGCGGCAAGACGCGGCGCCTGACTGCGCTGAATGCGGAACTCCTCGGCGCCCGCACGCTCGGCAGCGTTGAGGAGCTCTGGAGCACCTCCGCGGTCGACGGACGGCGCGTGCAGAGCTGGCTGATCCGCCCGCCCGGCTACGACGCCTCGAAGAAGTACCCGCTGGTGCTCGAGATCCACGGCGGCCCGTTCGCGAACTATGGACCGCGCTTCGCGGCGGAGCTGCAGCTCTACGCGGCCGCCGGTTACGCCGTGCTCTTTTCGAATCCGCGCGGCAGCACGAGTTACGGCGAGGAGTTCGGCAACCTGATCCACCACGCTTATCCGGGGCGCGACTACGACGACCTGATGTCGGCCGTGGACGCCGCGATCGCCAAAGGCGGCATCGACGAGAATCGGCTGTTCGTGACCGGCGGCAGCGGCGGCGGCGTGCTGACCGCGTGGATCGTCGGCACGACATCGCGCTTCAAGGCGGCCGCCGTACAAAAGCCAGTCATCAACTGGGCGAGTTTCGTGCTGACCTCGGACCTGCCGAACTTCTTCTACAGGTACTGGTTCGACAAGATGCCGTGGGATGACTACGAGTCGTACTGGCAGCGTTCGCCGTTGTCACGCGTCGGCAACGTCACAACGCCGACCATGATCGTGACCGGCGAGGAGGACTACCGGACGCCAATGTGGGAATCCGAGCAGTTCTACCAGGCGCTTCGCATCCGTGGCATCGACACGCTGCTCGTTCGCGTGCCCGGCGCTTCCCATTCCCTCGACGCCCGTCCAAGCCTCCTCAACGCCCGCATCGCCTACATCCTCGCCTGGTTCGCCAAGCACGACGCTGCCGCGCCTCCGGCTGCCACCGATCCAGCCGAGCCGAGCGAAGCGGCAGCACAAGTGAGCGAATAAAGTTCCGGCTGAGCGAACGAGTGCTTGCCGCATCGCTCGGCTCGGCGGATTCGAAGGCACCTGAAACGAAAAAGGGTCGTCATTGCTGACGACCCTTGCCGTAATGATTGGCGGAGCGGACGGGACTCGAACCCGCGACCCCCGGCGTGACAGGCCGGTATTCTAACCAACTGAACTACCGCTCCAGGTCACTGGTGGGTGCTGCAGGGATCGAACCTGCGACATTCGCCTTGTAAGGGCGACGCTCTACCAGCTGAGCTAAGCACCCCTGCGGGCCGGATTCCGGCCCCCTGGGAGGCGCGGAACTATACGGCATCGACCCTACGGTGCCAAGCCGCGGAAACCGCTCTTAATGCGGCTGCGGCGGCTTGCCGGTGCGGCGCGTAACGCGGCGTTCCAGTTCCTTCGGCGGCTCGACCGGCGCCGGCGCGGCCGCGGTCTTCACCGCGGCCTGCGGGCTGCGTTCGAGTGCGATCTCGAGCACTTCCTCGATCCACTTGACCGGGCGGATGTCCAGCTTGTCCTTGATGTTCGCCGGAATCTCGACGAGGTCCTTCTCGTTCTCGCTCGGGATCAGCACCGTCTCGATGCCGCCACGCTGGGCCGCGAGCAGCTTCTCCTTCAGGCCGCCGATCGGAAGCACTTCGCCGAGCGTGATCTCACCGGTCATCGCGACGCTCGCGCGCACCGGGATCTTGGTCAGTGCGGACACGAGCGCGGTGCACATGCCGCTGCCGGCGCTCGGGCCGTCTTTCGGGGTCGCGCCTTCCGGCACGTGCACGTGCACGTCCATCTTCTGGTGATAGTCGGTCTCGAGGCCGAGCGAGTCGGCGCGGCTGCGCACCACTGTCATCGCGGCCTGAATCGACTCCTGCATCACTTCGCCGAGCTGGCCGGTATAGAGCAGCTTGCCCTTGCCGGGCACGACGGCCGCCTCGATCGTCAGCAGTTCGCCGCCGACCTCGGTCCAGGCGAGACCCGTGACCAGGCCGACGCGATTCGCCCCCTCCGCCTTGCCGAAACGGAAGCGGCGCACGCCGAGGAAGTCGTTCAGGTTCTCGTCCGTCACCGAAATGCTCTTGATTTCAGGCTCGAGCAAAAGCTGCTTGACCGCCTTGCGGCAGATTTTCGCGGTCTCGCGCTCGAGATTTCGCACGCCGGATCCGCGCGTGTAGTGACGGATGATGTCGAGGATCGCCGGATCGGAGATCTCGAGTTCACCTTGTTTCAGGCCGTTCTGGCGGATCTGCTTCGGCAGCAGGAAGCGGCGCCCGATGTTCTGCTTTTCGTCCTCGGTGTAGCCGGGCAGCCGGATCACTTCCATCCGGTCGAGCAGCGGCGCCGGTATATTCAGCGTATTCGCGGTGCAGACGAACATGACCTCTGACAGGTCGAAGTCGACCTCGAGGTAGTGATCGGAAAACGACGTGTTCTGCTCGGGATCGAGCACTTCGAGCAGCGCCGACGACGGGTCGCCGCGGAAGTCCGTCGACATCTTGTCGACTTCGTCGAACAGGAATCGCGGGTTGCGCACACCGGTGCGCGCCATGTTCTGCAACACCTTGCCCGGCAGCGAGCCGATGTAAGTGCGGCGGTGGCCGCGGATTTCCGCTTCGTCGCGCACGCCGCCCAGACTCATGCGCACGAACTTGCGGTTCGTCGCGCGAGCGATGGACTGGCCGAGCGAGGTCTTGCCGACGCCCGGCGGCCCGACCAGGCACAGGATGGGCCCTTTCAGGCGCTTCACGCGCTGCGTGACGGCGAGATATTCGACGATGCGTTCCTTGACCTTTTCGAGCCCGAAATGGTCCTCGTCGAGGACCTTTTGGGCGGCCGCGATGTCGTGCGTCACCTTCGTGCGCTTTCCACGGCACCTTGACCAGCCAGTCGACGTAGTTGCGGACGACGGTCGCTTCGGCCGACATCGGCGACATCAGCTTCAGCTTGTTGAGCTCGCCGGTCGCCTTTTCACGCGCTTCCTTCGGCATCCCGGCCTTGGCAATGCGTTTTTCGAGATCACCGACTTCGTTGGCGCGTCCTCGAGATCGCCCAGCTCCTCTGGATCGCCTTCATCTGTTCCTTCAGGTAGTACTCGCGTTGGCTCTTCTCCATCTGCGACTTGACGCGGCCGCGGATCTTCTTCTCGATCTGCAGTATTTCCATTTCGCCTTCGATCAGCGACATCACCTGCTCGAGGCGGGCGCGTACGTCCTGCGACTCCAGCACTTCTGCTTCTCGGAAAGCTTGAGCGCCATGTGGGCGGCGACCGTATTGGCCGGCGTCCCGGCTGCTCGATGCCGGCGAGCGAGGTCAGGATCTCGGGCGGCACCTTCTTGTTGAGCTTCACGTTCTGCTCGAAGTCGACACGACCGAGCGCGTCAGCACGTCGATTTCGCGCTCCTCGTACTGCTCGATGTCCCGGCGTCCGGCGTCATGTCGGCGGTGAAGAAACCGTCGATTTCCATGTTTTAAAGGCGCAGTTTCGCGGGCGACGCCTTCGACCAGCACCTTGACCGTGCCATCCAGCAGGTTCAGGAGCTGCAGAATCGTCGCGACGGTTCCGACCGTGTACAGGTCGCGCGATTTCGGATCGTCCCCCTCGGCCTGCTTCTGTGCCGCCGGCGGTATTCTGCTTGTCGCGGCGCATGGCTTCATCCAGACCGCCGAGGATGGACTTGTCGCGGCCGACGAATAGCGGGATGACCATGTGCGGGTAGACCACAACATCGCGGAGCGGCAAAACCGGCGCGCCGGGTCGACTGAGGGTCGTACGGTCTCCTGCGGTTCTCTTCGCTCACCTGGACATCCTTTCGGCACGATGGACGCGCCGCCGCCTTTCGATTGCAGAAGGACTTCGTCATGGGGACGGCCGGAGTGCTGCACAAGTCGCAAAAGGGGCACGCATCCCCCCTTTCGATTTTTTTTTCTCGGCCCTTTGCTCGCTTTCGGAAAAGGGATGCGTCCCCTTTTTCGGGGAACCGGTCACAGGTGGGAGTAAGTCTTCAGTGGCCGTCGGAACCCGCGGGCGCCGCCGGATTTCGGCGGGCGCGAGCTGCGATTCGTCGCTGCGGTAGAAGACCGTAGTGGCTGGCTCTCGCCCATGATCACGGTTTCGTCCACGGACGACCTTTGCGACGTTCTTCAGCGACGGCAGGTCGTACATGACCGGGGGCAGCCCGTTCTCGAAATCATGCGCGGACACCAGGCACCGGTCTTGCGGTCCATCGCTTTGCGGGCCACCGCGCGCAACCCGTCATCCAGCAGTTCGAGGTCCACGCCCTCCATCTCGAAGAGACGCGACTACTGCTTTTGGACAAGGCGTTCCGCGGCTGCGTCAGGATCGTGACCAGCGCGTCCTCGTCGAGCTCCTCGAGCGTCGCGACTACCGGCAGTCGGCCGACGAACTCGGGGATCAGCCCGAACTTGATCAGGTCCTCGGGCTCGACGTCCTTGAAGAGATCGAGCCCTGCGGCGTTAGGAGTGGCGCGCCGAACTTCGGCCGCGAACCCGATGCCGCCGCGGCTGCTGCTCGATGATCTTTTCGAGGCCCGCGAACGCACCGCCGCAGATGAAAAGAATATTGCTCGTATCGACGCGGATGTATTCCTGCTGGGGGTGTTCCAGCCACCTGGGGCGGAACCGAGCGATGGTACCCTCGAAAATCTTCAAAAGCGCCTGCTGGACGCCCTCACCCGAAACATCGCGCGTGATGGAAAGATTTTCGGATTTGCGGGCGATTTTGTGGATTTCGTCGATGTAGACGATGCCCATTTGGGCTGCGCTTTGACGTCGTAATCGCACTTTGGAGCAGCCTGCAGTTCGATGTTCTCGACGTCTTCGCCGGCGTAGCCGGCCTCGGTGAGCGTTGTGGCATCAGCAACAGCGAACGGAACATCAGGAGTCCGCGCCGCAGAGTCGGCGAGCAGTGTTTTGCCGCAGCCGGTCGGGCCGATCAGCAGG